>NZ_JBIDBK010000002.1:0-871071 GCF_043202995.1 Streptomyces sp. NPDC048018 | reverse complement strand
GAGTTCGAGGCGTTCTGGCGTCCGGGTCGGTGTGTGGGCCCCTGCCGGGTGTGTCCGGTGGGGGCCCGCGTGTGTCGGCGGACGGAGTCCGGCGTAGCGGTCCGATGCCTGGGAGGCCCCTTGGGGCCGAGCGGTGCGAGGGCTGCGGTGAGCGATCCTGCCCACCGCCTGGAGGCCCCCCGTCCGGCGACGCAGCGTCGTCGGGACCGTCAGGCGGAGCGTGACGACGCGCAGCGGGAGTTCGACGAGTTCGAGGCGTTCTGGCGTCCGGGTCGGTGTGTGGGCCCCTGCCGGGTGTGTCCGGTGGGGGCCCGCGTGTGTCGGCGGACGGAGTCCGGCGTGGCGGTCCGATGCCTGTGAGGCCCCTTGGGGCCGAGCGGTGCGAGGGCTGCGGTGAGCGATCCTGCCCACCGCCTGGAGGCTCCCCGTCCGGCGACGCAGCGTCGTCGGGATCGTCAGGCGGAGCGGGATGACGCGCAGCGGGAGTTCGACGAGTTCGAGGCGTTCTGGCGTCTGGGTCGGTGTGTGGGCCCCTGCCGGGTGTCCGGTGGGCTCCTTCTCGGCTGTTCTGCCGCCCGCGGGTACGCGAAAGGGGCCCGGCTCCTCCGGTGAGGAGGAGCCGGGCCCCTTTCGTGATGCGTCAGAGCGTCACGCGACCGGTTCGGGCTCCGGGTCCGGGTCCGAGGTCGGCTCGGAGGACCGCTTCGGCTCCGGCTTCGGCTCCGTGGGCTGGGAGCGCCGGGTGAAGCGGGGCTTCGCGCCGATCAGCGGGAGGCACATGATGCCGATGAACATCGGGGCGAACATGTACCGGGCCAGCGGGGCCGGGTTCGCGGCCACGACCGTCAGCTGGAGCGCCAGCGGGATCGACAGCAGGGCCACCGGCGCCCACGTGCGGTGCTTGCGGGAGAACGCCAGGACGATCGCGTACGCCGCGTAGCACCAGATGGCGCCGCGGAAGAGGAGCCACTGCAGCTGCGGGGTCTTGCTGGCCTGCCACACGAAGTACGCCGCGTGGTTCAGCTTGTAGGACAGCGGACGGATCTTCATGATCGGGCGGTACGGGCTGTCCCGGACCTCGTCGTTCCAGTCCGCCCAGCCGTACAGGTTCTTCGGCACGGACGGCGGGCTGATGAGGGTGTGGCCCATCTTGTCCACCGGCCCGGGGAACGGCGACCACGCGATGTGCGAGCGGCACAGGCGCGCCGAGATCATCCGGTCCGGCGTGCGGTCCAGCACCCGGAACCACAGGTCGAGCAGCTGGTCGTTGTACTTCGCCGCCGCCTTGCGGTTCATCGGCTTCTGCATCGCCCAGTCGGCGTTGTAGCAGTTGGACGCCCGGCCCTTCCAGTGGTCCAGCGGCGCGACCTTCGCCATGAGCTGCTTGTCGGCCTTGGTGAAGGTCTGCGGAACCTGCCCGTACACGACCGCGATGTCCGCGTAGTTCATCGCGTACACCTGGTCCTTGGTCGGCGTCTTCACGCCGAGGCCCGGATAGATCACCGTGTTGAGGACCGCGGAGACCAGCACCGGAACGACCGTCGCGAACAGCAGCCAGCGGCGCATCTTCGGCAGCGTCAGCAGCAGCACCGGCACCGCGATGACCGCGACCAGCAGGCCGTTGTTGCGGAAGATGCCCATGCACAGGAAGCCGAGGAACAGCATCGCGATCTCGTTGCGGAAGGCCTTGTCCCGCACCTGGGACTCGCCCCGCAGCCGGCGCACGGCCAGTCGGCCCGCCGCACCGAAGGCGAGGACCGCGCCGATCGAGAACGGCACGTCCTTCCACACGTAGATGACGAACGTGCCGATCGACGGCAGCAGCGCGCACGCCACCGCCGCGGTGAACAGCCACTTCCCCTTGACCCCGAACATCCGCAGCGTCACGGCCACGTAGGCGAGCGCCGCGGCCATCGCCACGGACTGCAGGAGGGTCAGGACCGCCAGGTCACCGGTGATCTGGATGGACAGCCAGACCAGAGCGTCGTACGCCACCGAGTGGTTGGACATCCAGTGGCCGGTGGTGACGTGCCACACGTACGAGATGGAGTCGTAGCTCATCCCGCCCGGGTAGAACGCCGCCCACCAGACCAGGTAGATCAACTGGGTCGCGGCGTACACGGCCAGCGGCAGGCGCCGCCGGACGGGGATCCGCTCCACTATCCGGTTCATCCGGTTCACGAAGGAGATGGAAGACGTGGTCAACGCTGCTCCGCGGGCTGCTCGGTGGACGGGCGTTCGGGGTGGGCGAGCTCCAGCATCCGGCGGATGACCCGCTCGGAGGCGTGGCCGTCGTCGAGGTCGCAGAACACCTCGCGGAACTCGCGGTACGCGTCGGTGAACCCGGCGCTGATCCGGTCGATGTCCCCGAGGGCCTCGATGAGTTCGTCCGACGTCTGGAGCAGCGGACCGGGAGCCCGCTTCTCGAAGTCGAAGTAGAAGCCGCGGAGCTGGTCGCGGTAGTACTCGAGGTCGTACGTGAAGAACAGCATCGGGCGGCCGGTGTTCGCGAAGTCGAACATCAGCGAGGAGTAGTCGGTGACCAGGACGTCGGTGATGAGGAACAGCTCCGCGATGTCCGGGTAGCTGGACACGTCGAAGACGAAGCCGTCACCGGCGCCGGGCACGGCGTCCACGATGTTGGAGTGCTTGCGGACGAGCAGCACGTGGTCGTCGCCGAGCCGCTCCGCCGCCTTGGTGATGTCCAGACGGAGATCGAACTTGTAGTTGCCGGCCTGGTAGAACTGGTCGTCCCGCCAGGTCGGCGCGTACAGCACGACCTTCTTGCCCTCGGGCAGTCCGATCCGCTCCCGTACCGCGCGGGCCAGGTCCTCCGTCTTGGGGGACAGCAGCACGTCGTTGCGCGGGTAGCCGGACTCCAGGATCTCCCCGTCGTACTGGAACGCGCGCTTCATGATCGGCGTCGAGAACCGGTTCGGGGAGATCAGGAAGCTCCAGCTGGGGGTCTCCTCGGCCACCTTCTGCAGGTACTTGCGGTCCGCGAACTGCACGCTGTCGATGTCGTGGCCGATCCGCTTGAGCGGGGTGCCGTGCCAGGTCTGCACGATCACCTGGCCCTCACGGCGCCGGATCCAGAACGGCAGGTGCGTGTTGGTGACGATGTAGCGGCTGTTGCCCAGCGCCTCGTACCACTCGCGGCTCCAGCGGCGGATGACCCGCACGCCCTCGGGGATCTCGGCGCGGCGGTCCTCCACGACCCAGACGTGCTCCAGGTCGGAGCCCTGCCGGAGCAGCTCCTCGTAGACCGCGCGCGGCGAGTCGGAGAACTGGCGGCCGGAGAAGGACGCGTACACGACGGTGTCCTTCAGCGGCGTGTTCCGCGCCTCCTGGTAGACCGTGGTGCGCATCTCGCGCTGGCGGAACCAGCCGACGTCCTCGGTGTCCAGGTCGGGCGCGGCCTCGACGAGCAGCCGGTCGTAGAAGCGGTGGGTCAGCGCGTAGTCGCGGCCGCGCACCGTGAAGGAGACCGGCAGGGTGCCGAGGGTCGAGGGCACGGCCCGGATCGGCACCTCGACACGGCTGTCGGCGGACCGCACGAACAGGTACCAGCGGCCCTGGCGCAGCGGCACCTTGGTGAGACCGCCGGGCACCGGGAGGAAGTCGGCCCGGAAGGTGCCGTCCTCGACGGTGACCGGGTGGCTGTGCTCCTCGGCGTGCCGGCTGTGGCGCAGCACCAGCTCCAGCGGCTCGGTGACGGACGACGGCAGCGCGCCGGTGAGGACGATGCGGCCCTCGGCGCCGACGGTGGCCTCCGCGACCATGGGCTGCACCGGCTGGGTGCGCAGCACGAGCCGGCCGACGCCGTCGTTGGTGACGGCGACGGTACGGGAGCCCCACGGGGTGGAGTCCGTGCCGTCGAACGGGTACTGGCGGCCCAGGTCGCCCTCGCGGTCGTCCACGGCCACGGGGTGGTTCTTCCTGCCGAGCCGCAGGTCGACCGCCCACTTGTCGGTGACCTCCAGGTCCTCCGAGTCCCGGCCCTCGACGTCGAGGTCGGCGAGCGGGACCCGCACCGTGAAGCCGGCGCCCTCGCGGGTGACCGGGAACTCCAGCGTGGCCTCGGAGGTGCCGTGGGTGAGCTGGATCACGGGCTTGGCGTCCGCCGCGGCGGCCTCGTGACCGAGGACACCGGACAGTTCGAGGACCCCGTCTACGAGCCGGTGGCCGGTCAGCCTGGCGCGGACCCTGTCGACCCGCAGGTACAGGTGGGCGTCGGCGACGAACGGGATGACCCGCACGTCCTTCTCGACCCAGTGCTGGGCGGGGCTCTCGGCGCTGCCGCTCTCGCCGGCCTTCAGCCGGGTGCGGCGCACCACGCCCTCCTGCACGGTGGCGACGGTGAGCCGCCACACGGCGTCGCGCCAGCCGCCGCGGCCCTTCAGCTTGGCCGGGTTGAGGTCGAGCGAGAAGCCGGACCAGTCGTAGTTGTGCAGGGACTGGCCGGAGGTCTGGGTGGCCTTGGGCGCCCGGGTGCGGCTGGGCCGGACCAGGACGGTGCGCCGGCTGCCGGTCTCCCGCAGCATCAGCACGCGCAGCGAGGGCTTCGGCTTCGGGGCGGCCAGGTTGCGGATGTAGGCGTGGCCGTCGAGGTGCAGCCGGCCGCCGCGCCAGACGACCTCCTCCACCCGGGCGCGGGCGGAGAACTCGGAGCCGACCCGCAGCAGGTCGCGGGGGACGCCCTTGCCCTTGTCGAGCACCGGGTAGTCGGCGAAGTGCCGCAGGCCCTGGCGGGTGACCGGGATGGCCTGGCCGGTCTCGCGCTCGAAGGCGATCAGGTCCAGGAGCTCGTCGAAGCGGCCCTGGGTGATCAGGTGGCACTTGAGCCGGAGCGACACGTCGACGCGGGCGAGGACCTTGGGGTCGACCCGGCTGAGGAAGTCGGCCGCGCCCCGCATGAACAGCTCGCGGAACTCCTCACCGGCCTCGTCGAGCACGCCCATGAAGAGCGGCAGCTCGTCGCTGATGAAGATCTGGTCGTACCAGCGCTTGTGCTCCGCGTACGCCTCGCCCGGCTGGGAGGCGAGGAACCGGCTCACGGAGTCGCACGACCTTATGCGGTCGCGGACGTTGACCGGCTCGGTCCGCCGCTGGGTGATCGAGGGGGCGCCGCCGGTCCGCTGCCGCCACAGGTACACCGGCTCGCCGAGCACGTCCACGCTCCTGGCCTGGAAGTGGGCCGGGAGGGTGACCGGGGCGTCCTCGTAGAGGATGCCGGGGAACTCGAAGGCGTGCTTGTCCCAGAAGGAGCGGCGGAAGACCTTGTTCCACGCGGTGCGGTCGTAGACGAGCTGCTTGTCGCGGGTGATGTGGGTCTTGTCACGGTCCTTGGAGAGGCGCTTCTGGTGCAGCGGCGAGGGCAGGATCTCGCCCGCCTTGAGCAGGTTCACGTTGCCGCTGGCGAAGTCGGAGCCCGTCGCGTCGAGCTTGGCGACGAAGCGCTCGTAGGTGTCGGGCAGCACGATGTCGTCGCTGTCGACGAACGCGAGGTACTCGGTGCCGTCCGTGAGGTGCGCGACACCGGTGTTACGGGCGGGCCCCAGCCCCTTGTTCTCCTGCGCGACGACGCGGAACCGCTTGTCCTTCCCGGCCCACGCGTGCGCGATCGCGAGGCTGCCGTCCGAGGAGCCGTCGTCGACGACGACCGCCTCCCAGTCGGTGAACGTCTGGTCGGCGATGGACTGCAGGCACTCGTCGAGAAAGAGCTCCACGTTGTATACGGGAACGACTACTGACAGGCGGGGAGGCATTGGGTACTGCGCCTTTCCTCAAGGTGTTTCGTTCGTGACGGCGACGTACGGCTCGCCGGACACGGTAGCTCTAGCCGCGGGTGCGAGGGGTCGGGCGCTCCGGGGGGAGCACCACCGGCGGAACATTCTCTTCGTTCAGGAAGACCTTGCGTACCACGCGCTCGGCGGCGTGACCGTCGTCGAACTCACAGAACCGCCTCCGGAACTCCGTCCGCAGTTTCGCGGAGTCGGCGTCGGACCAGCGTCCGGAGAGGAAGACGTCCAGAAGCTCGGGCTCGGTTTCCACCACGTGGCCGGGGGACTCGACGTGGATGTCGAAGTAGGTGCCGCGGGTCGCGCGGTACACCTCCCAGTCGTTGGCGAAGATCACGACCGGCCGGTCGAGGAGGGCGTAGTCGAACATCAGCGACGAGTAGTCGGTGAGCAGACAGTCGGCCGCCAGGAACAGCTCTTCGAGTGAGGGGTGCCGGCTGACGTCGACGATGCCGGCGGCCGCCTCCCGGCCGTTGCCACCCGGGTTCTCCAGGTGGAAGTAGTGGGCCCGGGACAGGACGGTGAAGCCCTCGCCGAGCTCGGCCGCCAGGTGCTCGAGGTCGAGCAGCGGCTGCGGCACGCTCTGGTAGTCGCGGTGGGTCGGCGCGTACAGGACGACCGTGCTGCCGGCGGCCAGGCCCAGCTTCTCGCGGGCCGCGCGCCGGTCCTCCTCGGTGGCCTTCACCAGCACGTCGTTGCGCGGGTAGCCGTAGTCCAGCGAGCGGTACCCGGCCGGGTAGGCGCGATCCCAGACAGCGGTGGTGAAGCTGTTGGAGGAGACGCTGTAGTCCCAGCGGTCCACCCGCTCCATGAGCGCCTTCATGTCGAGCTCGCCCTGCGCGACGGGGAACTCGGCCAGGTCGACGCCCATCCGCTTGAGCGGGGTGCCGTGGTGGGTCTGCACGTGGATCTGGCCGGGGCGCTTGACCACCCGGGTGGGGAAGTTCACGTTGTTGACGAAGTACTTCCCGCGGGCCATGGCGCGCCAGAAGCCGAAGGAACCGGGGTGCACGACGTTCGTGCCGGGCGGCGGGGTGTTGCGCGCGCCGGGCTTGAGGACCCAGGTGGTCTTCACCTTCGGCGCCAGTTCGAGCAGCTTCTGGTGGACCGCGGCCGGGTTGCAGGCGTAGTCGGTGTTCCAGTACGCGGCGAAGACCGCCGTGTCGTTCTGCACCGGCAGCATCCGCTGGGCCCGGTAGTAGCCGGCCAGGACCGCGGTGCGCAGCGGCTTGCGCAGCTTGCGCGGCGCCGCCTTGGCGCGGCGCGCCACCCGGTACGCGCGCCGGGCGGCGCCGCGCAGCGGGGCGGGCAGCTTGGCCGCCACGGCCTTGCGGGAGGAGGAGCCGCCGGTGGCCCGCGGGCCGGTGTGCCCGGCGGGGCGCAGGGTCGCCGCGTAGCGCATGTGCTTGGCGTGGAACTCCGCGCGGGCCTCGTCCGGGAGGCGGCCGGGGGACCTCTCGACCACCCGGAAGTGGGTGATCATGCGGTCGAACAGCGGGCCGCGCCAGCGGTCGAACTCGGGGTGCGCGTCGAGGAACGCGAAGACCTTGTCGTACTGGTCGAAGACGTCGAAGTGCTTGCGGCTGGTGCTGTGCAGGATGCTGCCCTGACGGCGCTGGCGGTAGTGCACGCAGATCCGCGGCAGCACGGCGATCGACTCGGCCGCGACCAGCACCGGATAGGTCCAGGGGGTGTCCTCGTAGTAGCCGACCGGGTACTCGAAGCCCCAGCGGTCGAGGAAGTCACGGCGGTACGCCTTGTTCCACGCGACCTGCAGCAGGTCGAGCAGGCCCGGGTTGTCGGCCAGGCCGACGGCGCCGCGCGGGCTGTCGGCGAGCACCTTCGCCTTGGCGTTGGGGGCGATCCGGCCGTCCCAGTGGGTCCGCGCGTAGTCGAAGACCAGCAGCTCCGGGTCGCCGGTCTCGGCGAGCCGCTGCGCGATCGCCGCCAGCGAGCCGGGCAGCATGGTGTCGTCGCTGTCCAGGAACAGCAGGTAGGTGCCCCTGGCCCGGGCCATGCCGGCGTTGCGGGCGCGGCCCAGTCCGACGTTCTCGGTGAGCTGCACCGCCACGACCCGCGGGTCCACCGCCGCGTACTCGTCCATGATCACGCCGCAGGCGTCGGGCGAGGCGTCGTTGACCGCGATGAGCTCGAAGTCCCGGAAGGACTGGCCCAGGACGGAGTCGAGGCAGTCCCGCAGGTACGCCTCGACGCCGTAGGCCGGAACGATGATGCTGAACCGGGGAGCGGCTGCGTCGTCGGACGGGCGTTCTGCTGCTTGCGAGGGAGTCATGAGGGCGTGGCTTCCGGACGGACGAGGGGCGGACGAGGAGCGGCCGGGACGGGCGTCCGGCGGCCGCGTACGGACAGAACTCCGCGGGGCGGCGGGAGTGGTCCCGCCGCCCCGCGGGGGTCGGTCATCGTGCGTTGGTCAGGGCGTACCCCAGCAGACTGCGTACGGCTGCCGACTGGCGATGGCGCAAGGCTCCCGGGACCATCGTCAGCGCGTGGAGCCGCATCGACAGATGGCGCCGGGCGGCGCGGGCGGCCTTGGGCCAGCCGTGTCCGTCGAGTTCGTCGGCCACTTCGTTGAAGAAGCGGACGGCCTCGCCGAAGCGGGCGCCCGAGACGGCCTCGGAGGAGGACAGGCTGCCCGAGTGGCGCCGGTAGCGGAAGGCGGTGGCCGGCTCGACCACCAGCTTCTCGCCGCGCCGGATCAGCTCGATGATCAGCGCCAGGTCCTGGATGACCGACAGGTCCTCCCGGAAGCTGATCTCCTTGACGGCGTCGGCGCGCCACACGATCGAGGGGAAGTAGAGCCAGTTGCCGCCGAGCAGGTTCGCGGCGAGCGGCTCACCGGAGAGCACCAGCCGGCGGCCGGTGTTCTTCGGGGCGTACAGGCGCTTCTTCACCTCGTCGCCGAGCGACGTGGAGGTGTTGCCGAGCTCGTCGATGACCTCGACGCCCGGCTGGTAGATCGCGGCGTCGGGCACGGCCGCGACGGCGGCGCGCATGGTCTCGACATAGGTCGGCAGCAGCAGGTCGTCACTGCCGAGCATGGTGAAGTGGGTGGACTCCACCAGGTCGACGCACTTGCGGAAGTTCCGGGTGATGCCCAGGTTCTGCTCGTTGCGCTGGTACCGGACCCGGTCGTCGCCGAGCGAGGCGAACCACTCGGGGACGTCCGGCTCCCTGCCGTCGTCGACGACGGTCAGCCGCCAGTCCTTGTCGGTCTGGTCGAGCACACTGCGCACCGCGGCCTGCATCAGGGCGGTGTCGCCGTAGTGCGGCAGCATGATGTCGAGCGTGCCGAGGCCCTCCGTCCCGCGCACCGCCGTCACTTGCCCTTCCCCTTGGGGCCGAGGGCGGAGCGGCGGCTGAGCGCGAGCAGCAGGATCATGCCGATCCGGCCGAGGTAGAGCGTGGCCTTCCACGGGGACTGGCTGGGCGTGCCGGTGGCGCGCGGGCGCATCGCGACGGGCACCTGCTCGACGCGGTAGCCGGCGCGGACGACGGCGATCGTGGACTCCACGGTGTCGCCCAGGTACTCCACCGGGTACCAGTGCGCGAAGACGTCGATCAGGTCGCGGTTGGAGGCGCGGAAGCCCGAGGTGACGTCGGTCAGCCTGGTCCTGGCCATCCGTGACAGCCAGAAGGCGAGCACCTTCATGGCCCACTTGCGGGGGCCGCGGGTCTCGTAGTCGCCGGTGCCGGCGAAACGCGCGCCCATGACGAGGTCGGCGCCGGTGTCCAGGCGCGCGAGGAGCTCGGGGACGTTGCGCGGGTCGTGCTGGCCGTCGGCGTCGACCTGGATGGCGACGTCGTAGCCGCGGTCGTGCGCGTAGCGGTAGCCGGCGCGCATCGCGCCGCCCACGCCGAGGTTGTACGGAAGCGTCATGACGGTCGCGCCGGCACCGCGCGCCACGGCGCTGGTGTCGTCGGCGGAGCCGTCGTCCACGACGAGGACGTCGACGCCCGGCAGCGTGGTGTGGACCTCCTTGATGACGTCGGCGACGCCCTCGGCCTCGTTCCACGCGGGCATGATGATGAGTACGCGCTTGCCGTCGATCACTTCCGGCCCCCCTGCGCGGCCCCGTCGGTCTTCTCCGCGAGCTGCCCGCGGAGTTCCTGTACGTCGATGCGGAGCAGTGCCACTTCCTCCGAAAGGGTGCGGCCCTCCTCTTCCAGGTGACCCACCTCCCAGCTGAGCTGGAGACAGACGATGAAGAGGAACGCCACGCTGAGGAAGAGGATCAGGCTGACGCCCGAGGCCACCCCCACCGCGCTGGCGACGGAGTCGAGACCGCGCGGGAAGAAGCCGAGCGGAATGATCACCAGTCCGGTGAGCACCCACAGGAAGGCGTACTTCTCCTTGAGCTTGCGGCGGCGCAGCAACTCGATGATGCACGCGACGAGAAAGACTCCGGTGACCGAAGTCAGCATCCACAACTTCACGCGGGGCTCCGGTCTATCGGACGACTCATGGAAAGGGCCTGTCTACTTCCGAAGAGGGGGTGAAAAGGCGCCGTAAGGCTGTAGCCCACTGTCCGGCGCGGGGTCACGGAGAGTGAGGGAATGGTGATCATTCCTATGAGTGGACCGAACGGTAGCCTACACGAGAGCGAAGAACGAGAGTCATCACGGTGACGACCGCCAGGGACCCCACGGCATAGGCGACCTCGACCCTGGTGCGCAGCTCCAGCGGACTCAGCGTGACCGCCAGGAGAACGCCCGTTCCCACGATCCAGGCCAGCAGCTGCTGCCGCGCGGCGCCACTCGTGAGAAGTGCCTGGCCGAGCACCATGGCTAGCATGTAGAACGTCGTGCCGAGCGCCAGCCACATGAAGTCCACCGGCCCCAGCACGTCCGGCGAACCGAAGAGCACCGGCAGCAGCAGGGGCCCCAGCGCGATCGCGCCGACGCCGAAGGCCGCGCCCAGACCCGCCGTGATCCCGCTCGCCCGCAGCAGCAACCGTCGGTAGCCGGCGCTGTCGCCCTCGGCCTGCGCCGTCGACAGCCCCGCGAGCAGCGAGGCCTGGAAGGCGCCGAAGGCGAACAGCGGCACCCGGGCCAGGACCAGCGCCGAGAGCAGCGCGGCCACCAGGGCGCTGTCGTCCGTCGAGATCAGCTTGGTGCTGATCACCGCGATGTTGACCAGCACCTGCGCCAGCAGCGTCGAACCGACGAGCAGGCCCAGGTGCTCGATGAGCTCCCGCCAGTGCGCCGTCGAACCGGGCCGCGCCCCGCGCAGCACCGGCGGCAGCGTGACGAGCACCGCGATCAGCGGCGCCACGGTCATCACCGCGGCGAACACGAAGGCGGACGTCACCCCGGCGAGCGCCAGGGCCACCGAGAGCACGATCCGCAGCAGGCCGTCGAGACCCAGCTGCAGCCCGTACGCCTCGAAGCGGCCGAGCCCGGCCAGTATGCCGCGGGTGACATGCGCGCAGGCCAGCGCCGTGAAGGCGCCGCCGAGCGCGAGGATCAGGCTGCGGTCCCCGTGGAAGAACAGGTCGGCCAGCGGCCCCGCGAACACCGCGAGCGGCACCAGCACCGCCGCGAGCAGTCCGAAGGACAGCGCCGCCCCGCGCTTCAGCACGGGCAGGGCGCCGTCCCCGGCCACCACGCGGGCGGCCACCACCCGGGTGACCTCCTGCTCGACGGGGAAGAACAGGCCGAGGCCTATGGAGGCGACGACCGTCCACAGGACGGAGAAGCTCGCCATGTCGTCGACGGACAGCGAGTGGCCGGCCGCCGCGAGATGCACGTAGTTGGCCCCGCCGAGCAGCGCGGTGCCGATGCCGACGAAGGCCGTACCGCGCGGCAGGGCCGTGGTGATCCGGTCGAGCAGGGTCACGCGCCGGACCGTCCGCCCGGTGCCAGGGTCCGCAGCGCCTCGGTGAGCTGGTCGCGCCAGTGCGGCTGCGGGGCCACGCCCGCCTCCGCCCAGCGCTCGTGCGCGAGCACGCTGTAGGAGGGCCGGCGCGCGGGGCGCACGAACTTCTCCGACGTGGTCGGCCGCACCCGCTCCGGGTCCAGGCCGGTCAGCTCGAAGGCCGCCCGCGCCAGGTCGAACCAGGTCCCCGTCCCGGAGGCCGTGCCGTGGTAGACGCCCGCCGGGGCCCTGCCCGCGACGGCCGCCTCGCCCAGGTCGCGCAGCTGGCGGGCCAGGGCGCGGGTCCAGGTCGGCTGACCGCGCTGGTCGTCGACCACGTCGACGGTCTCGCGCTGCTCGGCCAGGCCGAGCATCGTCGACACGAAGTTCCGGCCGTGCGCGCCGTACAGCCAGGCCGTGCGCACGACGTAGCCGCGCTCGGGCAGCAGCTCGGCGATCGCCTGCTCGCCGGCCAGCTTGCCGCGGCCGTAGGCGTTGACCGGGGAGGTCGGGGCGTCGTGCCGGTAGGGCTCGGTGGCGTCGCCCGGGAAGACGTAGTCCGTGGAGACCTGCAGCAGCACGGCGCCGCTGTCGGCGCAGGCCGCCGCGAGGACCCGGGGGCCCTCGCCGTTGATCCGGGTGGCCGCGGCCTCCTCGGCCTCGGCACCGTCGACGTCGGTCCAGGCTGCCGCGTTGACGACCACGTCGTGGCCCTTCACGGCGGCACGCACGGCCTCGGTGTCGGTGATGTCCAGCTCGGCGCGGGTCAGCGCGGTGACGTCCGCGCCGGACTCGGCCAGGACCTCGGCGAGGTCACGGCCGAGCATTCCGGCGGCACCGGTGATCAGCCAGCGGATGGGGGCGTCGGCGCTCATCGGGCCAGCGCCGCCTTGGCCTTCAGCGGCTCCCACCACGAGCGGTTGTCGCGGTACCACTGGACGGTGGAGGCGAGGCCCTCCTCGAAGGTGACGAGCGGCCGGTAGCCGAGCTCCTCCTGGATCTTGGCGATCGACAGGGAGTAGCGCAGGTCGTGGCCCTTGCGGTCCTCGACGTGCTCGACCATGTCCCAGCCGGCGCCGCAGGCGTCGAGGAGCATGCCGGTGAGCTCCTTGTTGGTGACCTCGGTGCCGCCGCCGATGTGGTAGACCTCACCGGCTCGGCCGCCGCGCAGCACCATCTCGATGCCGCGGCAGTGGTCCGAGACGTGCAGCCAGTCGCGGATGTTCAGGCCCTCGCCGTACAGCGGCACCTTCTTCCCGTCCAGCAGGTTCGTGGTGAACAGCGGGATCATCTTCTCGGGGAAGTGGTACTGCCCGTAGTTGTTGGAGCAGCGGGTCACGACGACGTCCATGCCGTGCGTGCGGTGGTACGACAGGGCCAGCAGGTCCGAGCCGGCCTTGGAGGCCGAGTACGGGGAGTTCGGGGCGAGCGGCCAGTCCTCGGTCCACGTGCCCTCGGCGATGGAGCCGTAGACCTCGTCCGTGGAGACGTGCACGAAGCGGCCGACGCCGTGGCGCTTGGCGGCGTCGAGCAGGACCTGGGTGCCCAGCACGTTCGTGGTGACGAACGGCGAGGAGTCCAGGATCGAGCGGTCCACGTGCGACTCGGCGGCGAAGTGCACGACCGCGTCCTGACCGCGCATCGCGTCGTCGACCGTCGCGTAGTCGCGAATGTCGCCGTGGACGAACGTGTAGCCGGGCTTGTCCGCCACCGGGGCGAGATTGGCCTCGTTGCCCGAATAGGTGAGGTTGTCCAGGACGGTGACCTGGGCGCCCTCGCCCGAGGGCAGCTCTCCGGAGAGCAGTGCCCGCACGAACTGTGAACCGATGAACCCGGCGCCGCCGGTGACGAGAATCCTCATAAGGGCCACCATTCTATGGGCTGGGTGCGGGCCACCAGTTCGCCGGGCGTTCCGTGGCCGTTCTCACGGCCGTCCCGCAGGTGTGATGGTGAGCGGTCCCACGGTGCTGCCGTAGGCTGCGTGCCCATGCGTGGAATTTTGCTTGCCGGTGGTACCGGCTCCCGACTGTGGCCGATCACCCGAGCCGTGTCGAAGCAGCTGATGCCGGTCTTCGACAAGCCGATGATCTATTACCCCCTGTCGACCCTCGTGATGGCGGGGATCAAGGAGATTCTGATCATCACCGGGCCGGAGGAGCGCCCGCAGTTCGAGCGCCTTCTGGGCGATGGGTCCGATTTCGGACTGGACATCCAGTTCGCGACCCAGGAGCACCCCAACGGAATTGCCGAGGCATTCGTCATCGGTGAGGAATTCATCGGCGACGAGCCCGTCGCCCTGATCCTCGGCGACAACATCTTCCACGGCGTCGGCCTCGGCCGTCAGCTGGCCAGGTACCGGCAGCCCGAGGGCGGTGTGGTCTTCGCCCACGCCGTCTCCGACCCCACCGCCTACGGTGTCGTCGACTTCGACGAGAACGGCGTCGCCCGCTCCATCGAGGAGAAGCCGAAGAACCCCAAGTCCCGCTACGCGGTGCCGGGTCTCTACTTCTACGACAGCCGGGTCGTCGAGATCGCCAAGGGCCTGAAGCCCAGCGGCCGCGGCGAGCTGGAGATCACCGACGTCAACAAGCACTACCTCGACCGCGGCGAGCTCCAGGTCTCGGTCCTCGACCGCGGCACCGTCTGGCTCGACACCGGCACCTTCCAGTCCCTGGTCCAGGCCTCCGAGTACGTCCGCGTGGTCGAGGAGCGCCAGGGCATGAAGATCGGCTGCCTGGAGGAGGCCGCCTGGCGGGCCGGCTTCATCGACGACGAGCGGCTGCGCGCCCTCGCCGAGCCGCTGACCAAGAGCGGCTACGGGAACTACCTGCTCGACCTGCTCGCGTACGAAGCCGACCAGGCCTGACGGCCTTCAGAGAGGACCGACCGTTTCCATGAAGGTCAACCCGCTTGGCATCGAGGGTGCCTGGGAGTTCGTCCCGCAGCAGCACGGGGACGCCCGCGGCCTCTTCCTCGAGTGGTACAAGGCCGACGCGCTCGCCGAGGCCGTCGGTCACCCGCTCGGTCTGAAGCAGGGCAACCTCTCCGTCTCCGCCGCCGGGGTCGTGCGCGGCATCCACTTCGCCGACGTGCCGCCCGGCCAGGCGAAGTACGTGACCTGCGTGCGCGGCGCGGTGCTCGACATCATCGTGGACGTCCGGGTCGGCTCGCCGACCTTCGGCCGCTGGGAGGCCGTGCGCCTCGACGACAAGGACCGCAAGGCCGTCTACCTCTCCGAGGGCCTCGGCCACGGCTTCTGCGCGCTCACCGACGACGCCACCGTCACCTACCTCTGCTCCGAGGGCTACGCGCCGCAGCGCGAGCGCACGATCCACCCGCTCGACCCGGCGATCGGCATCGAGTGGCCGGTCGACGGCGAGCCCGAGCTCTCCGCCAAGGACGCCCAGGGCCCGACCCTGGAGCAGGCCCGCGAGGCCGGCATCCTGCCGGTGTACGAGGAGTGCCTGGCGTTCCGGGCCTCGCTCGCCGAGCGCGGCTGAGCCCCGGTCCTGGGCGGCGGCCCGGCGGTCCCCTCCGGGGCGGACCGCCGGGCCGCCGCTGTTTCGTCCCCTTCGCGCTAGGCTGCCCGGATGACGTGGCTCATCACCGGCGGCGCCGGCTACATCGGTTCCCATGTCGTCAAGTCCATGACCGAGGACGGCGAGCGGGTGGTCGTCCTGGACGACCTCTCCACCGGCGACCCGGCCAGGATCCCGGCGGGCGTGCCGCTGGAGCGCGGCAGCGTCCTCGACCGCCCCCTCCTCGACCGGGTGCTGCGCACGCACGCGGTCAGCGGGATCGTCCACCTCGCCGCGAAGAAGGCCGTGGGCGAATCCGTCGAGCGCCCCCTCCTCTACTACCGCGAGAACGTCGGCGGCCTCCAGGTCCTGCTCGAAGCCGCCGCCGGCGCCGGCGTCCGCGCCTTCCTCTTCTCCTCCTCCGCCTCCGTGTACGGGATGCCCGACACCGAGCTCGTGACCGAGGACACCCCCTGCGCCCCGCTCAGCCCCTACGGCGAGACGAAGGTCACGGGTGAGTGGATGGTGCGCTCCGCCGGACGCGCGCACGGCATGGCCACCGCCTGTCTGCGCTACTTCAACGTGGCCGGCACCGCCGAGGCCGCCCTCGCCGACACCGGCGTCTTCAACCTCGTCCCGATGGTCTTCCAGCGGCTCGACGCCGGCGAGCCGCCGCTGATCTTCGGGGACGACTACCCGACTCCCGACGGCACCTGCGTCCGTGACTACATCCACGTCGCCGACCTCGCCGACGCCCACCTCGCCACCGCACGCCGGCTCACCGAGTTCGCCGCGGCGGGGGAGTACCGCGACCTGACCCTCAACATCGGCCGCGGCGAAGGCGTCTCGGTCCGGGAGATGATCGACCTGGTCCGCGAGGTCACCGGCAGCGACGTCGCGCCCGAGGTCGTCGCCCGGCGTCCCGGCGACCCGGCCCAGGTCGTCGCCTCCGCCGAGCGGATCACCGCGGAACTGGGCTGGAAGGCCCGCCACGACGTGCGTTCCATGATCGCCTCGGCCTGGCAGGCGCACACCGGAGCCGCGGTCCAGCCGGTGGAATAGGCGGGCGGCGCCCGACACGGCTCGCGTAGATTGCCTGCCGAGCGAGAGCACGAGCAGGACGGCGAGGACGACGCAGGTGACAGTGGCCAGGCAGTACGTGACGGAAGCCCGCAGGATCGTCGTGAAGGTCGGGTCGTCCTCGCTGACCACCGCCTCCGGCGGTCTCGACGCCGACCGCGTCGACGCCCTCGTGGACGTCCTCGCCAAGGTCCGCAGCGGCGGCGAGAAGGAGATCGTCCTGGTCTCCTCCGGTGCCATCGCCGCGGGCCTCGCACCGCTCGGCCTCACCCGCCGCCCCAAGGACCTCGCCCGGCAGCAGGCCGCCGCCAGCGTCGGCCAGGGCCTGCTCGTGGCCCGCTACACGGCCTCCTTCGCCCGCTACGGGGTCCGCGTCGGCCAGGTCCTGCTCACCACGGACGACACCAGCCGCCGCGCCCACTACCGCAACGCCTACCGCACCCTCGACCAGCTGCTCGCCATGGGCGCCCTGCCGGTCGTCAACGAGAACGACACCGTCGCCACCGACGAGATCCGCTTCGGCGACAACGACCGGCTCGCCGCCCTCGTCGCCCACCTCGTCCGCGCCGACCTGCTCGTCCTGCTGTCCGACGTGGACGGCCTCTACGACGGCGACCCGTCGAAGCCCGGCACCTCGCGCATCGCGGAGGTCACCGGCCCCGCCGACATCGCCCACGTCGAGATCGGCTCCGCCGGCAAGGCGGGCGTCGGCACCGGCGGCATGGTCACCAAGGTCGAGGCCGCCCGGATCGCCGCCGCCGCGGGCATTCCCGTCGTCCTCACCTCCGCCGTCCGCGCCGCCGACGCCCTCGCCGGCCGCGACACCGGCACGTACTTCCACCGCACGGGCCGCCGCTCCGCCGACCGGCTGCTCTGGCTCGCCCACGCCTCCACGCCGCAAGGCGCGCTCACCCTCGACGACGGGGCGGTGCGCGCCGTGGTCGAGGGCAAGAAGTCGCTGCTCGCGGCCGGGATCGCCGCCGTCGAGGGCGAGTTCACCGCCGGCGACCCGGTGGAACTGCGCGACACCTCCGGCCACGCCGTCGCCCGGGGACTCGTCAACTTCGACGCCAAGGAGATCCCGCAGCTGCTCGGCCGTTCCACCCACGAACTCGCCCGCGCGCTCGGCCCGGAGTACGAGCGCGAGGTCGTCCACCGTGACGACCTCGTCGTGATGTGAACCGAAACGGCTGAAACTCTGGTCATCCGGTAGGGACCTTTACCAAAACCGCCCCATGCGTCGCCCCGGGCTGGTCAACTTTGTCTCGGGGACAACGAACAGGGCGGGGACGACAGCACGCGCAGCACACGCAGCAGCACCCAGCACAGGCATCACACAGGAGGCCGCCGGTGAGACGAGCGCGCCCAGGGGCGACCACGCCCCGCGGGACGGCCGAACGCGCCCTGACGAGCGTCGAGGCCGGAGCCGACTTCGACCAGTACGAGCAGGACCTTCCCGAGCAGAGGGCGGAGGCGACCCCGGACCGGGAGGTGTCCAAGCTCTGGCACATCACCCTCAGCGTCTCCGGGGCGGAGGCTCCGCTGACGGAGGTGCGCCGGGGCCTGGAACAGCTGGCCCACGACCACCCCTTCCTGCTGACCAGCCGCTATGCCAACGACCACGCCGAGATCCGCTACTGGGAGGAGGCCCGCGACCTCCACGACGCCGCGGCCGTCGCCCTGCGGCTGTGGGGCGAGCACCGGCAGACCGCCAAGCTGCCGCCCTGGGAGATCGTCGGCCTGGAGGTCATCGACCGAGAGACCTACCACCAGCGGATCGCCGAGGGCTACGGCCCCCCACCGGCGGCCCCGGTCGGCGTCCACCCGTACTGACGTCGACTTCCGGCCGTTCGGCAGCCGGCCACGGGGCGTCTCGCAGTGCGGGACGGCGGAGGGATACGTGAGGGATGTCCGCAGAGGTGCCAGTACCCTGCGGGCATGACCTCGCTCACGCCCTTCGACAACATGTCCCCGGTCACCCAGGCCGCCTACCGGGCCCGCGGCGCCGCCGCCGAGATCGCGCCACTCCCGCGCGCGACGAAGGACGACGCCCTCCTCGCCGTCGCGGACGCCCTGGAGGTCCGCACGGCCGAGATCGTCGAGGCCAACGGCGAGGACATCGCCCGTGCCCGTGAGGCCGGCACCAGCGAGGCCATCATCGACCGGCTGACCCTCACCCCCGAGCGGGTGCGGGCCATCGCCGCCGACGTCCGGCACGTGGCCGCCCTGCCCGACCCGGTCGGCGAGGTCGTCCGCGGCTCCACCCTCCCCAACGGCATCGACCTGCGCCAGGTCCGCGTCCCGCTCGGCGTCGTCGGCATCATCTACGAGGCCCGCCCCAACGTCACCGTCGACGCCGCGGCCCTCTGCCTCAAGTCCGGCAACGCGGTACTGCTGCGCGGCTCGTCCTCCGCCTACTCCTCCAACACCGCCCTGGTGACGGTCCTGCGCGACGCCGTCGGCGGTGCCGGACTGCCCGCCGACGCCATCCAGCTCGTCCCCGGCGAGTCCCGCGACTCGGTGCGCGAGCTCATGCGGGCCCGCGGCCTCGTCGACGTCCTCATCCCGCGCGGCGGCGCCTCCCTGATCAAGACCGTCGTGGAGGAGTCCACCGTCCCGGTCATCGAGACCGGCACCGGCAACTGCCACGTCTACGTCGACGCCCAGGCCGACCTCGACATGGCCGTCGAGATCCTGATCAACTCCAAGGCCCACCGGGTCAGCGTCTGCAACGCCGCCGAGACCCTCCTCGTCCACCAGGACATCGCCGCCGACTTCCTGCCGCGCGCCCTGGACGCCCTGGCCGAGGCCGGCGTCACCGTCCACGCCGACGACCGCGTCCTCGCCCATGCCGAGGGCAGCAAGGCCACCGTCGTCCCGGCCACCCCGGAGGACTGGGAGACCGAGTACCTCTCCTACGACATCGCCGCTGCCGTGGTCGACTCCCTCGACCGGGCCGTCGAGCACATCCGCCTGTGGTCCTCCGGCCACACCGAGGCCATCGTGACCACCTCCCAGGCCGCGGCCCGCCGCTTCACCCAGCTGGTCGACTCGACCACCGTCGCCGTCAACGCCTCCACCCGCTTCACCGACGGTGGACAGTTCGGCTTCGGCGCCGAGATCGGCATCTCCACCCAGAAGCTGCACGCCCGGGGCCCCATGGGCCTTCCGGAGCTCACCTCCACCAAGTACATCGTGACCGGCGACGGTCACGTTCGGTAATCACCGCCCCCTTCCGGCCTCCGGGACCGGGCAGGGACAGTTCGCGCTCTCCCTGCCCAAAACCCCCTCCCAGGTCTACGCTGAGTCCGTGCCGGACGACGTGGGGGGCACGCCGTTCCAGGACGGCGGGGACCCCGAGGACTCTGTCGACCGCGGAGGCGCCGACGAGGACTACGCCACCGTGGTCTTCGACGAGGACTTCGTGCGGGCCGCCACGGTCCACGAGCCGACCGCCGTCGAGCGGCTCCTCGCCGCCGCCCAGGCCCGTGCCGAAGCCGAGGCCGCCCGGGCCCGCGCCGTCGCCGGCCTCGCCGACGACGATCTCTACGAGGACGGCTACGACGCCGGCCGCCTCCCCGACGGTTACGACCCGGACGCCGCCGACGACGCCCTCGGCCCCTACGGCCCGCACGGCGGCGCCCTGCGCCCCTACCGGAGCAGCGCCCGCTGGCACCGCCCGGTGGCCTGGGTCCTCGCCCTGGTGATGGGCGTGGGCATGGTCGCCCTCGCCTTCAGCGCGGTCTACCGGGGCGCCTCCGCCAACCGCCAGGACCGCATCCCCCCGCCGGCCACCACCGGCGTCGACAAGCCCCGCACTGCGCCGTCCGCGGCCACCGGCGTCGACAAGCCCCGCACTGCGCCGTCCGCGGCCACCGCCTCCGCCCCGCCCGCCCCCGCCGTTCCCGCGGCCCCGGGCGCTCCCTAGGGTCCGGCGGGCGCGCCGGCCGCCTTCCGGGCCCTGCCGCCTTCCGGATCCTGCCGAGTTCCGGGCCCTGCCGCGTTCCGGATCCTGCGGGCCTCGCGGTGTCCGGTGCGCGCACCCGCCGCCTCACGGCGTCCGGCCACCGCCCCGTCCCCGCTGCGTTGCCGCCGGCCGCCTGGGCTCCGCCATCGCCCCGCCGGGGCTCCGCGTCGTTCCTTCCATGGCGCAACGTTCCCCGATCCGGCGCGATGCGGGGACGCACGCCTTGGCCCGTTTGCCGCAGCACTTCCGCCTTCTGGGAAGTTGTCGTGTACCTGGGCGTTTATCGGAGCTTCCGCCGACCTACCCTGAAGGTATGGCAGGGCGTGGCGACCCGCCTGAGGGGACTCCCGAGGGACTCCCCGGCGGTGAGGACGAGTACCGATCCGTCGTCTTCGACGAGGCGTTCGTCCGTGCTGCCCGGCTCCAGGAGTTCTCCGCCCAGGAACGCATGGGGGAGCACGCCCAGGCGGTCCGGTCCCGCCCCACCTGGGAAGGCCGCAGCGGATCACGACAGGCCCTGCTGCTCGTCCTGCTGATCGTGCTGGCCTTCGGCACCGCGGTCTATCTCGGCGTCCGCAACCCCTATCAGCCGCCCGTCGACCAGCGGGCGGAGGCGCTGCGGACCCTGATGGTCCCGCTCGCCCCCCAGGACCCCGTGCCCGGTGGTGAGGCCGCCGCCCTCTTCGCCCGCAGCCCCGCCGCCGAGTACCGCATCGGCGCCGCCGGCATCAACCTCCCCCTGGCCGGACGCACCAGCCACTTCTCCGAGAGCCAGGTGGTCTCCGCCCTCGGCATCGCCAAGGACTACCTGGTCGCCTCCTCCCTCGAACCCGATGTCCTGGCCGGCCTCACCGTCCGGCCGCCGCGGCTCCTGCTCGACCCCGACCAGCTGGAGCAGTTCGACCGGAGCGTCGAATCGCCCCAGGACGACGGCCGGCACGCCGTCTCCGGCTGGCTGGTCCGCTTCGACTCCCACCGGGTCGTCCTCGCCGACCCCGCCGTCCGCGTTCAGGGCACCCTGCACTTCGCGGAGATCAACTCCGACCTGCTCGACGTGATGGCGGACCACACGTTCACGTACGCCGTCCGCCCCGCTGCCTCCGGCAGCGGCCCGACCGCCCGCGCCTCGCTCTACACGGTCCACCGCGAGCTGCACTTCCGCTTCGACCGCGAGGACCTGCGGATGCACCGCGCCGAACTGCTCACCAGCACCGTCGAGGCCGGCCCGCAGTCCTGCGACGCCGACACCACCGGCTCGCTGCGTCCGCTGCTCGCGGGTGAGCGTGCCGCCGACCCGGGCCGCCGGGCGGGCACCGACCCGTATGCCACGGGCCGGCCCGCCGTCGCCTCGCTCTGCGGGACCCTGGCCCCGAGCGCTCAGCCCTCGCTCTGACCCCGCTCGCCGCCGGCGCCGTCCGCGTCGCTCGCCGGGCCGCCCTGCGCGCCCTTGGCGCCCTGACCACCGTCATTGCCGGTGCCGGTGCCACCGCCGTTGCCGAAACGGCCGAACAGCTTGCTGCCCACGTCGCCCGCGAGGTCCCCGGCGCCGCCGGCTATGTCGGTCACCAGCTTCATCAGCGGATCCTTGCTGCTGCGCACCGACTCCGCGTAGTGCCGGCCGGACTCGCGGAAGGAGTCGGTCACCGAGGCGTCCTTGTCCTCCGAGCGCTTCGGGTAGTGCCCGTCCATGATCCGCTGGTAGTCGCGGGTCTCGGACCACTTCTTCAGCTCGGCGGCCCGGACCGTGGTGAACGGGTGCGAGCGCGGCAGCACGTTCAGGATCTTCAGGACGGAGTCCCGCAGGTCGCCGCCCTTCTCGTACTCGTCGGCCTGCGCGAGGAAGGCGTCCACGTTCATCTCGTGCAGGTGGTTGCCGCCCGCGATCTTCATCAGGCCGCGCATCGAGGCCTGCAGGTCCTGGCCCACGAGCAGGCCCGCCCGGTCGGCCGAGAGCTCCGACTTGCGGAACCACTCGCGCAGCGCCGTCACGATCGCCATGATCGCCACGTTCCCCAGCGGGATCCAGGCGACCTTCACCGCCAGGCTGGTGAGGAAGAGCAGGATCGTCCGGTACACCGAGTGGCCCGACAGCGCGTGGCCCACCTCGTGCCCGACGACCGCGCGCATCTCCTCCTCGTCGAGCAGCTCCACCAGCCCGGTCGTGACCACGATGATCGGCTCGTCGAGACCGATGCACATCGCGTTCGGCTTCGGGTCCTGCACGACGTACATCGGCGGGACCTTCTCCAGGTCCAGGATGTAACAGGCGTCCCTCAGCATGTCGTTGAGGTGGGCGAACTGGGCGTCGCTCACCCGCACGGAGTCGGAGAGGAACAGCAGACGCAGGCTGCGCTCGGGCAGCAGCCCGCTCAGCGCCTTGAAGACGGTGTCGAAGCCGCTCAGCTTGCGCAGCGCCACCAGCGCCGAGCGGTCGGCCGGGTGCTCGTAGGCCCGCGAGGAGATACCGGCGAAGCGCCTGCGCTGCCTGCTCGGCAGCTTCTCGTGATTCTCGGTCATGGATGCCCCCTGTTCGTACGAGTCGGTGCTCGTCCCCCTGACGCAACCCAGACTAGGCGAGGGGGCTACCGTGTTGCCGAGCCTGTGGATAACTCGGGCACCGGGGACAAGCGAGGAGCACCACCGCCATGACGGACACCGCGACCACCGCCGTCACCGCCCTGCTCGCCGCGACGGGGCAGCAGGGGCCGGGCGACACGCTGCGGATCGTCCTGCTCGTCTCGATCGTGGGAGCCGCCCTGCTCGCCTGGTTCCTTCTGCGCGGATACCGCAACGGCGGTGCGGACACGGGCGACACCGAGGGCCCGCGGGGCGACGCCCGGACCACCGCGACCCGCCGCCAGGACGGACCGGGTGACGCCAACGCCTGAGTCGGCGTGAGCGCTCCGCGACCCGCCGCATACGATGTGCGCGAAGTCTCCGCTCCCATCCCCGATCGAAGGTCCTGCCGAAGATGAGCCTCCACGCCACCGCCGCCAACCTGGTCACGCTCGCCGAGGGTGCCGAGCACGGCGGCAACCACGAAAGCCTCAGCCCGTACGTGACGGGTGGCGGCGCCCTGCTCGTGCTCCTTCTGCTCCTCTGGATCACCACCCGCTTCAACCGCGACCGCTGAGCCGAGAGGCCGCTGATCCGGCGTCCGCCGCCGTGCCAGTAGGCTCTGCACGCATGGGAGAGCAGGAAGTGCCTACTGGCGGTCGCGGCAAGCGCCGCCTCGGCGTGATGGGCGGCACGTTCGATCCGATCCATCACGGACACCTGGTGGCGGCCAGCGAGGTGGCCGCCCTGTTCCACCTCGACGAGGTGGTGTTCGTGCCGACCGGGCAGCCGTGGCAGAAGAGCCACAAGGCCGTCACGCCGGCCGAGGACCGCTACCTGATGACGGTCATCGCGACCGCGTCCAACCCGCAGTTCTCGGTCAGCCGCATCGACATCGACCGCGGCGGCCCGACGTACACCATCGACACCCTGCGGGACCTGCGCTCCCTCAACAGCGACTCGGACCTCTTCTTCATCACGGGTGCCGACGCGCTGTCCCAGATCCTCACCTGGCGCGACGCCGAGGAACTGTTCGCGCTCGCGCATTTCATCGGCGTCACCCGACCGGGTCACGACCTCACCGACGACGGCCTGCCCAAGGGCGGCGTGTCGCTGGTCGAGGTCCCCGCGCTCGCCATCTCGTCCACCGACTGCCGGGCCCGGGTCGCACAGGGCGACCCCGTCTGGTATCTCGTCCCGGACGGCGTGGTGCGCTACATCGACAAGCGCCAGTTGTACCGCGGCGAGTGAGCCTCGGGGAGGGGCACCGGTGAACGATCAGCAGAACCCGTACGACCCGTACTATCCGCAGCCGCAGATCATCGGCTACGACGCGTACGGGCAGCCGGTGTACCAGCAGCAGGTCCCGCAGCAGCACTACGACCCGTACGGGCAACCCGTCCAGCAGCAGCAACAGCAGCAGCACTACGGCTACGACGCCTATGGGCAGCCGATCCAGCAGCAGCCGCAGCCTCAGCAGGCTCAGCAGCCCTCCTACGCCCCGTACGCGCAGCAGCCCCCGTACGACTACCAGCAGTACGACACCGGCCGGACCGCCCAGACCGACGACCGGACCGGGCAGTACGACACGACCGGGCAGTACGGCCAGGCCGAGCAGTACGGCCAGGCCGAGCAGACGGGTCAGCAGTGGGCCGTCCGGACCGATCCCGCCCCCGCGCCGCAGGCGCCGCCGGCCCGCCCGCAGCAGTCCGCCCCGGCCGCCGTGCCCGGGCAGCGCCCCGCCCCGCAGGACGACGACGGGCGCGCGTACCGCACGGAACAGTTCTCGTTCATCGAGGAGCCCGACGAGGACTCCGAGGACGTCATCGACTGGCTCAAGTTCACCGAGAGCCGGTCCGAGCGGCGGGAGGAGGCCCGTCGGCGCGGGCGCAACCGCGTCGTCGCCCTCGTCGTGGTGCTCGTGCTCGCGGCCGTCGGAGGCGTCGGCTACCTGTGGTCCGCCGGCAAGCTCCCCGGCATGTCCTCCGGCGAGCAGCAGCAGAACACCGCCACCGGACCGCAGAAGCGCGACACGATCGTGGTCCACCTCCACAACACCACCGGCGGCGGGACCTCCACCGCCCTGCTCGTGGACAACTCCACCACCCACCAGGGCACCACCGTCCTGCTCCCCAACTCCCTGGCCGTCGCCGACGCCGAGGGCGCCACCACCACGCTCGCCAAGTCGGTCGAGGAGGACGGCTCCAGCGGGACCCGCGAGGCCGTCGGCAACCTGCTCGGCGCGAAGATCACCGGTACCTGGCGGCTCGACACCCCGTTCCTGGAGAGCCTCGTCGAGCTCGTCGGCAACATCGACATCACCACCGACACCGACGTCCCCGGTGCCAAGCCCGGCGACGAGCCGCTGGTCAGGAAGGGCGAGAACCAGACCCTCAACGGCCGCGCCGCCGTCGCCTACGCGACCTACCGGGCGTCCGGCGAGGCGGAGGCCAAGCAGCTCCAGCGCTTCGGCACGGTCATGTACGGCGTGCTGCGGAAGATCTCCGACGATCCCAAGGCCGCCACGGTCACCGTCGAGACCCTGGCCCAGATCCTCGACCCTTCCCTGCCGGAGAAGGACCTCGGCGCCTCCCTCGCCAAGCTCGCCGAGCACGCCAAGGTCGGCGACTACAAGACGACCGTGCTGCCCGTCGAGTCCGACGGCTCGCTCAGCGAGGCCACCGGCGAAAGCGTGGTCAAGGACATCCTGGGCGGCAAGGTCAGCGCCCCCGAGCAGGGCGCCGCGACCCGGGTCGCGATCCGCGACGCCACCGGCGAGGACGCCACCGAGGCGGCGCGCGTGGTGCTGATCAACGGTGGCTACGCCGTGGTCGGCGGCACCAAGGCGGACAGCCAGGGGAAGTCCCAGGTCGTGTACGGGGACGACGCCCAGAAGGCGACCGCCGCGGAGGTCGCCAAGACCCTCGGTCTGCCGGCCGGATCCGTCACCAAGGGCAAGCCCGCCGGAAACGCCGAGGTCACCGTCGTGCTGGGGGAGGATTACAAGATCCCGGGGGCCAAGCGGTGACCCTCCGACAATCCTTTTAGGGCCCGTCGGCGGTACATGAGACCCTTGGGGTGACTCAGACCGCCGACGAAAGCCTGCATGTGACCGCCACGGACCGCTCCATCGAACTCGTCAACGCCGCCGCCCAGGCGGCGGCAGACCGGCTCGCGCACGACATCATCGCGTACGACGTCAGTGATGTGCTGTCGATCACCGACGCCTTCCTGCTCGCCTCCGCGCCCAACGACCGCCAGGTCAAGTCGATCGTCGACGAGATCGAGGAGCGGCTGAACAAGGACCTCGGCGCCAAGCCGGTGCGCCGCGAGGGCGACCGCGACGCCCGCTGGATCCTCCTCGACTACGTCGACATCGTCGTCCACGTGCAGCACAGCGAGGAGCGGGTCTTCTACGCCCTGGAGCGGCTGTGGAAGGACTGCCCCGAGCTGGAGCTGCCCGAGGACGCCCGGCAGACCCGCGGAAAGGCGGAGGAGCACGCCAAGCTCATGGGCATCGACGGAACGGACGGTGAGCTGAGCTGACCAGCGGCAAGGGCGGCACCGGCCGCCGCATCGTGCTGTGGCGCCACGGCCAGACCTCCTGGAACCTGGAGCGCAGGTTTCAGGGGTCCACGGACATCGAGCTGACCGAGGCGGGTGTCGCCCAGGCGCGCCGGGCCGCCCGGCTGCTCGCCGCGCTGCAGCCGGACGCGATCGTCGCGTCCGACCTCAAGCGTGCGGCGGCCACGGCCGCCGAGCTCTCCGCCCTGACGGGTCACACCGTCGCCCACGACTCCGCGCTGCGCGAGACGTACGCGGGGGACTGGCAGGGCCTCACGCACGACGAGATCACCGCGCGGTACGGCGAGCAGTACGCCGCCTGGAAGCGCGGCGAGCCGGTGCGCAGAGGTGGCGGCGAGCTGGAGACCGAGGTGGCCGACCGGGCCGCCCCGGTGGTCCTGGAGCACGCCGACAAGCTGCCCGAGGACGGCACGCTCGTCGTGGTCAGCCACGGCGGCACCATCCGTACCACCATCGGCCGGCTGCTCGGCCTGGAGGCCCGGCACTGGGAGTCCCTCGGCGGACTCTCGAACTGCTGCTGGTCCGTCCTGGGCGAGGGCGCGCGTGGCTGGCGCCTCCTGGAGCACAACGCAGGCACGCTGCCCGAGCCGGTCCTCGGCGACGACGACTGAGCCCCTGGTGTGGCCTGCGGGACCTCGATTTCACTTTCCGGCAGGTCACAGGCTAAAGTTCTTCTTGTTCGCAGCGCGGAGCGCGAAGAACACGAGGGGCTATAGCTCAGTTGGTAGAGCGCCTGCATGGCATGCAGGAGGTCAGGAGTTCAATTCTCCTTAGCTCCACAGTCACCGGATCCCGTCCCCATCAGGGGGCGGGATCTTGCGTTGTGTCACCTCCCCCCACGCGGGCGGCCGATGGCCTTGGCGCCCCCTCCTCGTCCACGGCGTACGTCACGCCCCGGCGCCCCGGCGCCTGGCACCCCGCACCCGGCCCCTGCCGCGAGGGTCGTCCCGGGCCCCGCGGAGGCCCTCTCGGCCGACGACGCTGACCCTCTTGCGGCGCCATGGCAGAATCGGACCGCCGGAGGGGAAGAGGGTCCGGACGGGAGGGAGCGCGCATGGCCGTGGACGGTGCCGAGGAGATCGCCGCCTTTGCCGTCGCGGAGTCCGTCCCCGACCCATGGGCCCGGTGGGACCGCCCCTCCTGCGCTTCCGCACGCGTCTGCGGAGCCGAGTGATGGGCGCTCACAGGCGGAAGTGCGACTGGTGCGGCAGCGGTACGCCCATCGTCCGGGACATGGACCCGGTCAACTCCGGGTTCCAGTACTGGTGCGAGGAGTGCGCGCGGGCGCTGATCATAAAAGGCGACCCCATCGAGACCTACCGTGAGCTCGAAGGGGAGCCGATCTACGGCCGGCTCCTCGACGAGCACTGCACCCTGAAGCGCTTCTACTCGTTCGCGACGGCCTGAGGTTCCCGCTCCTGGACCGCCTCCCGCGGCTCCGGCACCAGCGGCCGCGTCCGGGCCCGCCACCGGCTGAGCGCGTAGCCGGCGAGGACCGCGGTCGCCGTCAGCGGATAGACCGCGGACAGCAGCATCTGACCGGCGTTCTGGTCCAGTTCGGGACGGCCCGGGTCGTGCGGCACCCACCACAGCGCGAACGAGGCGAACGCCAGGGCCACCGCCGCGGTCACCGGCCACGCGCGCGTGGAGCGCTCGTACAGCAGGATCAGCAGGGTCACGCACCACACCCAGTGGTGGGACCAGGAGATCGGGCTGATCATCAGCGCCGTGAACGCGGTGACGACCACGGCCACCGCCTTGTCGCCGCGCAGCGCGGCCCGTACCGCGAGCACCATCGCCGTGCCGCCGAGCAGGGCGGCCGCGGCCACCCACCACAGGCCCGGGGCGTCGGTGTGCAGGAGGCGGGCCAGGACGCCGCTGACGGACTGGTTCGCGGTCTCCTCGGCATGGCCGACCCGGCCCGTCTCGAAGAGGGTCCGCGTCCAGAACGTCCTCGAGTCGGCGGGCAGGGCCAGCGCCGAGGCGAGCGTGATCCCGAGAAAGGTCCCGGTCGCCGTGAAGGCGGTGCGCAGCCACTGGTTGAGCCGCCGGTCCCGGCGCCACAGCAGCAGCCCAGCGGCCAGCAGCAGGACCACGAAGAGGCCCGGGGTGAGCTTCACCGCGGTGGCGAGCCCGATGCCGACACCGGCCCAGCGGCTGCCCTCGCGGCGCGTCAGGTCCCAGAGCACCGCGACCGCTATGAGCAGGTTGATCTGCCCGTACCGCAGCGTCGTCCACACCGGCTCGCACCAGACCACGACCGCCGCGACCCACAGTGCCGTACGCCACAGGTCGGCGCGGGACCCGGCGCGGGACAGCGCCGGGCGGACCAGCTGGAGCGACAACTGGACCAGTGCCACCACCAGGAGGAGGTTCCCCGCGGTGTTCAGCGTGCGCATCAGGGGCACGCCGACCAGCGTCAACGGCAGGAAGAGCACGGCTGCGAACGGCGGGTAGGTCATCGCGAGGTCCGCCGACGTCGCACGCATCGCGTACAGGTCGCCCCCCGCCCGCAGCGTCTCGGCCTCGGCCCGGTAGACCATCACGTCGAGCATGTTCACGTGGGCGAGGCGTTGCGCCACCCAGAAGGCCGCGAACGAGATCAGGCAGACCGCCGCGGCGGTGGCGAGGGGCCACGGCCGGGCGCGGGTCGGGGACAGCGGGAAGACGGACACAGTCGGCGACCCTACCCGGAGCCCCGGACGGGGCCGGGGAAACGGATTTGGCGATCCGCCGGGCGGGCCGTTACTGTTCTGTCCGTCGCCGCGAGGAAGACCGGAGCGGGGACGACGAAACAAGGGGCTATAGCTCAGTTGGTAGAGCGCCTGCATGGCATGCAGGAGGTCAGGAGTTCAATTCTCCTTAGCTCCACAGAACGGAAGCGGGCCATCCGGATCGGATGGCTTGCGCCGCTTCTGCGGTAATCTGAATTCCCGCACGCGGGGCTATAGCTCAGTTGGTAGAGCGCCTGCATGGCATGCAGGAGGTCAGGAGTTCAATTCTCCTTAGCTCCACAGATAAGAAGCGGGTCGTCCGGACAGGACGGCCCGCTTCTTCGTGTGCCCACGGGGCGGAACATCGGTGCGGCCCGCTCAGGCCCTGCGGTACCCTGGCGCCATGCGTGCCGTACGCCTTCTGCTTAGCGAGCCGCGCTGATCATTCCCGACGGATGAAGATCCGGTCGGCATCGGCGCGGCGTCCCCTCCTGTGCGAGGGGATTTTTCATTTCGTGGCAGTTGCCGGCAGCGGGCAGAGACGATCGATGGAGCTTCAAGGACCATGACCGAGATCAACACGGCCGCCGAGACCGCGGCCCCGCATCGCTACACGGCGGCCATGGCCGCCGACATCGAGGCACGCTGGCAGGACGCCTGGGACGCGGAGGGCACCTACGAGGCCCCGAACCCCACCGGTGACCTGGCCGGGGACGCGGCCGTGGCGGCCCGCCCCAAGAAGTTCATCATGGACATGTTCCCCTATCCGTCCGGCGCCGGCCTGCACGTCGGCCACCCGCTGGGCTACATCGCCACCGACGTCTTCGCCCGCCACGCACGCATGTCCGGGCACAACGTCCTGCACACCCTGGGCTTCGACGCCTTCGGCCTGCCGGCCGAGCAGTACGCCGTGCAGACGGGCACGCACCCGCGCGTGTCCACCGAGGCCAACATGGAGAACATGAAGGTCCAGCTGCGCCGGCTGGGCCTGGGCCACGACAAGCGCCGCTCGTTCGCCACGATCGACCCGGGCTACTACAAGTGGACCCAGTGGATCTTCCTGCAGATCTTCAACTCCTGGTACGACGACGAGGCCAAGGCGGCCCGCCCGATCGCGGAGCTGGTCGAGCAGTTCGAGAGCGGCACCCGTGAGGTCCCCGGCTCCACGCGCGCGTGGAGCGAACTGACCGGCCCGGAACGCGCCGACGTCCTGAGCGAGTACCGCCTGGCGTACGCCTCCGACGCCCCGGTCAACTGGTGCCCCGGCCTGGGCACCGTCCTGGCCAACGAGGAGGTCACCGCCGACGGGCGCTCCGAGCGCGGCAACTTCCCCGTCTTCAAGGCCAAGCTGCGCCAGTGGAACATGCGCATCACGGCCTACGCGGACCGCCTGCTGGACGACCTGGACGGCCTGGACTGGCCCGAGGCCATCAAGCTGCAGCAGCGCAACTGGATCGGCCGCTCCGAGGGCGCGCGTGTCGACTTCCAGGTCGGCGACGCCGGCGCCATCACGGTCTTCACCACCCGCCAGGACACCCTGTTCGGCGCCACCTACATGGTCCTGGCGCCGGAGCACGACCTGGTCGAGAAGATCGTCCCGGCCGCCTGGCCCGAGGGCACCCACGAGGTGTGGACCGGCGGTCACGCCACCCCCGCCGAGGCCGTCGACGCCTACCGCAAGCAGGCCGCCTCCAAGTCCGACGTCGAGCGCCAGGCCGAGGCCAAGGAGAAGACCGGCGTCTTCACCGGCGCCTACGCGACCAACCCGGTCAGCGGCGAGCAGGTCCCGGTCTTCATCGCCGACTACGTCCTGATGGGCTACGGCACCGGCGCGATCATGGCCGTCCCGGCGCACGACGGCCGCGACTTCGCCTTCGCGCGCGCCTTCGAGCTGCCGATGCGCTGCGTGGTGGAGCCCTCCGACGGCCGCGGCACCGACCCCTCGGCCTGGGACGACGCCTTCGGCTCGTACGAGGCGAAGCTGATCAACTCCGCCAACGACGAGATCTCCCTGGACGGCCTGGGTGTCGTCGAGGCCAAGGCGAAGATCACCTCCTGGCTGGCCGACCGCGGCATCGGCGAGGGCACCGTCAACTTCCGTCTGCGCGACTGGCTGTTCAGCCGCCAGCGCTACTGGGGCGAGCCCTTCCCGATCGTCTACGACGAGGACGGCGTCGCGCACGCGCTGCCCGAGTCGATGCTGCCGCTGGAGCTGCCCGAGGTCGACGACTACTCGCCGCGCACCTTCGACCCCGACGACGCGGACACCCAGCCGGAGACCCCGCTGTCGCGCAACGAGGACTGGGTCAACGTCACCCTGGACCTGGGCGACGGCCCCAAGAAGTACCGCCGCGAGACCAACACCATGCCCAACTGGGCCGGTTCCTGCTGGTACGAGCTGCGCTACCTGGACCCGCACAACGACGAGAAGCTGGTCGACCCGGCGATCGAGCAGTACTGGATGGGCCCGCGCGAGGGCATGCCCACCGGCGGTGTCGACCTGTACGTCGGCGGAGCCGAGCACGCCGTGCTGCACCTGCTGTACGCGCGCTTCTGGTCCAAGGTCCTGTTCGACCTGGGCCACGTGTCCTCGGCCGAGCCCTTCCACAAGCTGTACAACCAGGGCATGATCCAGGCCTTCGTCTACCGGGACGCCCGCGGCATCGCCGTCCCGGCCGCCGAGGTCGAGGAGCGCGACGGCGGCTTCTTCTACCAGGGCGAGAAGGTCAGCCGCGTCCTGGGCAAGATGGGCAAGTCCCTGAAGAACGCCGTCACCCCGGACGAGATCTGCTCGGAGTACGGCGCCGACACCCTGCGCCTGTACGAGATGGCCATGGGCCCGCTGGACGTCTCCCGCCCGTGGGACACCCGCGCGGTCGTCGGCCAGTACCGCCTGCTGCAGCGCCTGTGGCGCAACATCGTCGACGAGGCCACCGGTGAGGTCACCGTCGTCGACGAGCCGGCCGACGAGGACACCCTGCGGGCCCTGCACAAGGCCATCGACGGGGTCGGCCAGGACATGGTCGCGATGCGCTTCAACACCGCCATCGCCAAGATCACCGAGCTGAACAACCACCTGACCAAGTCGGGTGCCGCCCTCTCCCGCCCGGTCGCCGAGCAGCTGGTGCTGCTGATCGCCCCGCTGGCCCCGCACATCGCCGAGGAGCTGTGGCACCGCCTGGGCCACGCCGACTCGGTCGTCCACCAGGACTTCCCGGTCGCCGACCCGGCCTACGTCGTGGACGAGACCGTCACCTGCGTCGTGCAGATCAAGGGCAAGGTCAAGGCACGCCTGGAGGTCTCCCCGTCGATCACCGACGCCGACCTGGAGGCGCTGGCGCTGGGCGACGCGAACGTGGTCGCGGCGCTGGGCGGCGCGGAGATCCGCAAGGTGATCGTCCGTGCGCCGAAGCTGGTCAACATCGTCGCCGGCTGACGCCGTCGCCCGGTGATCCGGGCCGTCCCCTAGGGGAGCGGTGGGGGCAGGTTGGGGGTTCTCCTGGAACCGTCGGCCTGCCCTTTCCGTTTACGGTGGAAGAACCACAACCGAAGCCGGAGGGGCGAGCACATGGAAGCCGCGATCCTGATCATGGCCTTGCTCTTCGTCGCCTTCGTGGCACTCGGTGTCTACGCCACGGTGAAGGTGGCGAAGGCGGCCAAGCGCGGTGTGGACCGCACCATCGACCACGCCCGGCGCACGGTCGAGGACACCACCCTGAAGGCCAAGAGCTTCGGACAGGTCGGCGTCGGGGGTGAGCTGGCCCAGCTGCGCCTCTCGCTGCGCACCTCGATGCGCGCCACCCAGGACGCGCTGCACGCGGGCGTCGCCGAGGACGCCTCCCTGAAGGAGTCCGTGGACCTCTTCCACCGGCTGAGCACCCATGCGCGCGAGCTGGACGAGGACCTCAAGCGGCTGGAGCGCGAGCCGGACAAGGCACACGTCGCGGCGCAGCTGCCGGATCTGCGCCACCGCACCGAGCAGATCACCCACTCCGCCGACGCGCTGCGCTTCGCGGCCCGGGACCGGGCCCGCAAGTTCGCCGAGGACGAGCTCTCCTCGCTGAGCGCCCAGATCGACATGGAGGCGGGCGCGCTGCGGCACTGGACCGCTGCCGGGGCGGACGGCGCCGACGGCGCCGGCGCGGGTGCGGCGGGTGCCGCTGCGGGGCAGCCGCAGGGCCGGTCGGACGCGGGCGCCGGGACGGCCGGGCAGCCGCAGGCGATCACCGCGCCCGATCCTCGCGCGACGGCGTATCCGTGGGAGAAGACGAACCGGCCCGAGACGACGACCTGAGGGCATCCGGGTCGCGCCACCGTGCCCGGGCACGGCAAGGCCGGCTGCCGTCCGCCGTGGCGCGGGCGACGGGTGTTCGCGAGCCGAACGAGCGATGGACGCCCGCCGCCGACGAGGCCGGAGTCGGCCGCCGGAGGCGGTGGTCCGCGGCGCCTACCCGGGCCCGGGCTGCCGCCCGGCGGCCCCGGCGGGTAACCTCCCGCTCATGTCCCGGCATGTCGCGATCGTCACCGATTCCACGGCCTACCTGCCACCCCAGACGATGGAGCGGCACCGCATCACCGCCGTGCCGCTCACCGTCGTCATCGGCGACCGCGCACTGGAGGAGGGGACCGAGATCTCGGCGCGCTCGCTCGCCGAGGCGTTGCAGAAGCGGCGCTCGGTGACCACCTCACGGCCCGCGCCCGAGGTCTTCGCGGCGGCCTACCGCGCCGCCGCCGAAGCGGGCGCGGAAGGCATCGTCTCGGTCCACCTCTCCGGGGAGTTCTCCGGTACCTACGACGCCGCCGTGCTCGCAGCCAAGACCGCCCCCGTGCCCGTCCGGGTCGTCGACACCCGCATGGTGGGCATGGCCCTGGGCTTCTGCGCCCTCGCGGCGGCGGAGGTCGTCGAGGCGGGCGGCTCGCTCGACGAGGCCGTCGCGGCGGCCGAGAAGCGGGCGGCCGGCACCTCCGCCTTCTTCTACGTGGACACCCTCGACTATCTGCGCCGCGGCGGGCGCATCGGCGCGGCGCAGGCGCTCCTGGGATCCGCGCTGGCCGTGAAGCCGCTGCTCGAACTCGACGGCGGGCGGATCGAGCTGCGCGAGAAGGTCCGCACCGCCTCGAAGGCGATCGCCCGACTCGAGGAGATCGCGGTCGAGCGGGCCGGCGGCGGCCCCGTGGAGATCGCGGTGCACCACCTGTCCGCGCCGGAGCGGGCCGCGGCCCTGGCCGAGCGGCTGCGCGAGAGGCTGCCTGCCGTCGAGGACCTCCAGGTCACCGAGGTCGGCGCGGTCATCGGCGCGCACACCGGACCCGGGCTGCTCGCGGTCGTCGTCTCCCCGCGCTGACGGGCCGTCGAGGCTCGCGCGATCCCCCGCAGGGGTGACGGAGTTATCCACAACTGGGTAGTTGTCCACCGGATTTGCGTGGTCCCGGCAGGGTCGGGCGGAGGCGCCTACCGTCGGGTCCATGACTCTTCGTACACACATCGGAACGCGCCGCGGCGCACCCACCAGCGGACCCGGCCGGCCGCCGGGATCGGACGGCCGAGCCCCTGGCCGCCGTCCGCCGACGGCTCGCACGTCCCGCGCCGGCCGGTCCGGGCGCCATGCGGCGGGGCCGGCTTCGCATGCGGCCCGACGCCGGGGTGAGGCGCTGTTCCCGTCGGCGGCGCCACCGGAGCCGCGCGCTCCCGAGGCTCCTGAACCGCTCGAAGCCGCGGTGGGAGAGCGCGCGGGACCGGAACCACCCCTGCCCCGCGGGGAGCGCTTACGGCTGGCGCTGCGGGAGCGGATGCCATTGTGGGTCCAGGAGCGCTGCGGGCTCGAACGGCGATCGCTGGCGGCCCTCGCCGTCGTCCTGGCCGTGGCCGCGGGCGTCGCGGGCGCCTTCTTCTGGGTGGGACGCCCCCAGCAGGTCGGAGCGCCCGAGGTGGTGGCGGCGACCCGGCCGCTGCCGGAGAGCGCCCCACCGTTCCCCGAGGCCGCCGGCCCGCCGCCGACCGGACGGGCACCGGCGACCGGGGCGGGGGCGGCCGGGACCGGGGCGGGTGTGGGTGACGCGGGCGCGGCCGCGGTGATCGTCGTGGACGTCGGGGGCAAGGTGCTCCGTCCCGGGGTGTTCACGCTGCCCGCCGGATCCCGAGTGACCGACGCCCTGCGGGCGGCCGGCGGTGTGCGTCCCGGCACGGATCTGACGGGCCTCAACCGGGCCAGGGTCCTCCTGGACGGTGAACAGGTCGTGGTCGGGCCGGGCGCCCTCGCGAGCGGTGCCGGAGCGGGAGGAGCGCCGGGCGGAGGCGGCGGTGCCGCCCCGGGCGCGCCGGTGCCGGTCGCGCCGTTGAGCCTCAACACGGCGACCGTGGAGCAGCTCGACGGGCTGCCCGGGGTCGGACCGGTGCTCGCCCGGCACATCGTGGAACACCGCGTCGAGCACGGAGGGTTCCGGTCGGTCGCCGAGCTGCGGGACGTCAACGGTATCGGAGCACGCCGCTTCGCGGACCTCGCTCCGCTGGTCCGGCCGTGAGCGAGGACGCCGCCCGCCCGCTCGCGTGGGACGAGGGCCCGGCCGATCTGCGGCTCGTCCCGCCGGCTCTCGCCGCCTGGGGTGGTGCGGCACTCGCGGTGGGCGCCACAGGCTGGTGGACGGTCGCGGGAGTGTTGCTCTGCCTGGCCGGTGCGGCGCTGCTGCTGGTGCCGGCCGGCCGGCGCGGACTCCGGTCGACCGCCTGCGCCGGCGTGCTGCTCTGCGCCGGGGCGGGGGCCGCGTCGGGCGGCCTGCACGCGGCCGACCTGCGGCGCGGACCGGTGCCCGAGCTCGCACGCCTGGAAGCTCGGGTGGTCGTGGAGGTGACGGTCACCGCCGATCCCCGGCTCACCCGGCCCCGGGTGAGCGGCAGCCGGGCGGCCCCGGTGTTCGTGGTCGTCACGGGCCAGGCGATCAGGGTCGAGGGGCGGGACGGTGCCGTGCACCGGACCCGCGCACCGCTCCTGGTGCTCGTCCCCGCGCGGGAAGGGCGGGAGGAATGGCTGCGGTTGCTTCCCTCGACCCGGATCGAGGTGGCGGGTCGGCTCGCGCCGGCGCGGCCCGGCGACACGGTGGCCGCGGTGCTGCCGGCCGACGCCGACGGGCCGCCCCGGGTCGTGGGGCCGGCCGACGCGCTCCAGCGGGCGGCCGGGGACCTGCGGGCCGGACTGCGGCGGGCCACCGACGGGCTGGCCCCGGACGCACGGGCGCTGCTTCCCGGCCTCGTGGTGGGCGACACCTCACGCATCGAACCCGAGCTGAAGGAGGCCTTCGAGGCCACCGACCTGACCCACCTCCTCGCCGTCTCGGGGTCGAATCTCACCGTCGTGCTGCTGCTGCTCATCGGCAGACCCGGTGCGGCACAGCACGTCGAACGGGGTGGGCTGGCCCCCGCGCTCGGCATCCCGCTGCGAGCCACGGCCTTCGCCGGGGGCGGGCTGACCCTCGCCTTCGTGGTCGTGTGCCGCCCCGATCCGAGCGTGCTGCGGGCCGCCGCGTGCGGACTCGTCACCCTGCTCGCGATCGCGACCGGCCGACGGCGTTCGCTGATCCCGGCGCTCGCGGCGGTGGTGCTCGTCCTCGTGCTCTACGACCCCTGGCTGGCCCGGAGTTACGGGTTCCTGCTGTCCGTCCTGGCCACGGGGGCGCTGCTGACGGTGGCTCCGCGCTGGAGCGACGCGCTGCGGCGGCGCCGGGTGCCCGGCCGGATCGCCGAGGCGCTGGGCGCCACCCTCGCGGCCCAGGTGATCTGCGCGCCCGTCGTGGCGGTGTTCGCGGCCCGGGTGAGTCTGGTCGCCGTCCCGGCCAATCTGCTCGCGGAGCCCGCCGTGGCCCCGGCCACCGTGCTCGGATTCGCCACCCTGGCGCTCGCGGCCGTGTGGCCGGGAGCGGCGGAGACGGTGGCGGGGATCGCGGGCCTGCCCGCGGGATGGATCGCGAAGGTGGCCCGCACCGGGGCGGAACTGCCCGGCGCCGAGACGGCCTGGCCGGACGGGTGGTGGGGCGGCCTGCTGCTCGCGCTGCTGTCCGGGCTGCTGCTCCTCGCCGTGTGGCGCGCGCCGTACCGGCGGTGGATCGGGGCGGGCTGCGCCGGGCTGCTGTTCCTGGCCGTGGTGCGGCCGCCGCCGGTGGTCCGGCTGGTCACGGGGTGGCCGCCGCCGGGCTGGGTCTTCGCGATGTGCCAGGTCGGTCAGGGGGACGCGACCGTGCTCGCGGCGGGCGGGGACACCGCCGTGGTGGTGGACGCCGGGCCGGACCCGGAGCCGGTCGACCGGTGCCTGCGCGACCTCGGGGTGCGCCGGATCCCGCTCCTGGTGCTCACCCACTTCCACGCGGACCACGTGGCCGGCCTGCCGGGGGTGCTGCGCGGGCGGGCGGTGGGGGCGATCCAGGTGACCGGATCGGAGGAGCCGGCGGAGCAGGCGGAGTTCGTACGGCGGACGGCGCTGGCGGCCGGAGTGCCTTTGGTGCGGGCGGGGGCGGGGGAGCGGCGCAGGCTCGGGCCGCTGGAGTGGCGGGTGCTGTGGCCGAGGGCCGGACCCGGCGTCGCGGTAGGGGAGGGGGAGCCGCTGGAGTCGGGGGCGAACGACGCCAGTGTCACGTTGTTCGTCCGGGCCGCGGGCGGGGTGACGCTGCTGCTGCTCGGCGACCTCGAACCTCCGGCGCAGCAGGCCCTGCTGCGGGCGTATCCGGCGCTGCCCCCCGTCGACGTGCTGAAGGTCGCCCACCATGGCTCGGCCCATCAGGATCCCGGTCTCATACGGGCGGCGCGCCCGAGGCTCGCGCTGGTGTCGGCGGGCCGGGACAACCCGTACGGCCACCCCTCGCCGCGCACGGTGGGTGCGCTGAGGGCCGGCGGGGCCCGGGTGCTGAGCACCGACCGGGAGGGCGCGATCGCGGTGACGGGCGGGGGGCCGGGGCTCGCGGCCCACACCTCGGGCAGCGAGGCGGGCTGAGGCGGTCCGGGCGGATCTGCCGACGGCAGGCCTCGTATAAAGGAATGCTTGTAAAGGAGTCTTTCTAAAGATATGTTTTCATCATGAGCCAGCAACAGCCACGCAGCATCCGGCTGACCGACCCCCGGGCCCTGCGGGCCTACGCCCATCCCACGCGGATGACCCTCGTGGGGCTCCTGCGGCGCAGTGGGCCGTTCACCGCCACCAGGGCGGCCGAGCTGACCGGAGAGTCCGTCGCCAGCTGCTCGTACCACCTCCGGATACTCGCCAAGTACGGGCTGGTCGAGCAGGCCCCGGGCGGCAGGGGACGGGAGAAGCCCTGGCGGGCGACGGCCCAGTACACGGAGTGGCCCGACCACAGCGAGGACGCGGCCGTCGCCGAGGCGGCGGACGCGCTGAGCGGGGCCGCGATCGAGCTGTACTTCCAGCGGGTCCTGCGGGCGGTGGAGAACCGGCACACGCTGTCACCGGAGTGGCGGGAGGCCGAGCGGTACAGCGATGCGCTGTTCCATCTGACCCCCGAGGAGCTCGCCGGTCTCGGGGAGCGGATCGAGGAGCTGCTGCGGCCCTACGAGGAGCGCGAGCGGGACCCGGCGCTGCGGCCCGAGGGGGCCGAGCCGGTCGCCGTCGTGCAGCTCGCCTTCCGGGACCGCGACCTCCCCGGCGGCGCGGAGACGGACCCGACGAACGGCACCGAGGGTGCACACGGCACGGGTGGCGCGGCCGGCGCGGCCGACGGCGACGAGGGGGAATGAGTGATGGGGACCGGAGCGCGGATACCCGCGCTGCTGCGCGAGCGGTCGTTCCGGCGGTACTGGACCGGCCAGACGGTGTCCCTCGTCGGGGACCAGATCTCCCTCATGGCGCTCCCGCTGGCCGCGGTGCTCGTCCTGGGGGCCGACGCCGCCGAGATGGGCTGGCTGAAGACGGCTGAGCTGCTGCCCGCGCTGCTGCTCAACCTGCCCTTCGGCGCCTGGGCGGACCGGCAGGCCCGACGCCGGCGCGCCATGATCGCGGCCGACCTCGGGCGGGCGGTGCTGTTGCTGACCCTGCCGGTCGCCTACCTCCTGGACGCACTGACGCTCGGTCAGCTGTACGCGGTCGCCTTCGGGGTGGGTGCGCTCAGTGTGCTCTTCGAGGCGTGCAATGCCACCCTCTTCGTGGCGCTCGTCCCCACCGAGCGCTACGTGCAGGCGAACTCGCTGGTCAACGGCAGCCGCTCGATGGCCTGGCTGGCCGGTCCGGGAATCGGCGGCGTGCTGGTGCAGGTGCTCACCGCGCCCTTCGCGCTGGCGGCGGACGCGCTCACCTATGCGGTCTCGGCGGGATACCTGGCGCGGATCGATCCCGTCGAGCCCGCTCCGGCCCCGGTCGGCAAGGGGCACTTCACCGAGGGGCTGCGCTGGGTGGTGCAAAACCCCTCGATGCGTGCGCTGTTCGCGGCCTCCGGCACGGTGCAGTTCTTCAACTACGCCTTCCACACCCTCTTCGTGCTCTACGCGACGACCGAACTCGGCCTGGGCGCGGGCATGCTGGGCGCGGTACTCGCGGCGGGTGCGGTGGGCGGCGTGGTCGGGGCGCTGTGCAGCGGGGCGGTCGTACGGCGGATCGGCATCGGCCCGTCCCTCGTCGCCGGCTTCCTGGGCTTCACCCTGCCGCTGCTCCTGATTCCGGCCGCGAGCGGTCCGCTGCCGCTGGTCCTCGGACTGCTCTTCGGCGCCGAGTTCCTCTCCTGCCTGGGGGTGATGGTGGTCGACGTCGCCGCCGGGTCCTTCCAGATGGCGCTGATACCCGACGGCGTCCGCTCCCGGGTGATGGGCGCCTTCCGGACCCTCAACCACGGATTCCGCCCGCTCGGCGCGCTCGCCGGCGGCCTGCTCGGCGCGACGCTGGGCCTCCGGCCCACGCTGTGGCTCGCCACCGTGGGCGCGGTCTTCGCGGTGCTGTGGGTGTTGCCCTCGCCGCTGCCGCGGCTGCGTGAACTGCCGGAGCCGGCGCCGGTCGCGTCACGGGTCTGAGCGGACCGTCCAATTCGGACCTCAGGTAACACTTCCGCCGTTTGCCTCGAACAGTGCATGAGTGATCGAATGCGTCTTCGTCGGTGCGGAAACGCGAGCGGTTTGTCCGGGGGTACGTGAAGTGTTCGGTCTGTTCGGTAAGCGTCGTGCGGGAGCCTCCCGTGGCGGCCCGCTCGCGGGACTCCCGGTGCCGCCGTCGGCGGGCGTCCTGAGCTGCCGGGTCCTGGACCCGGTCAGCGAGCCGGTCCGCCAGGCCGGGTTCACGCTCAGCGACGCCGCGGGTCGCAAGGTCCTCGCCGGGGAGACCGACCCGTACGGCAGCGTGCTGGCGACCGTGCCCGCGGGGGAGTACCGGCTCGCGGTCACGTCCGAGGGCTACACGCCGTACCACGGCAACGCCGTCGTCGCGGAGAGCACGCACGCGAGCCTCGGCGACGTACTGCTCCAGGTCGCGCCCCCGCAGCAACTGCCCGAGCCGGGCGACTGGGAGATCGACCCGATGCACTCCCAGATCGGCTTCACCGCGCGGCACATCGGCCTCGCGCGGATCCACGGCCGGTTCAACAGATTCGCCGGAGCGGTCCGGATCGCCGAACGGATGGAGCAGTCGGCCATGCACGTCGTGATCGACGCGGCGTCCATCGACACCGGTGTGCAGATGCGCGACGACCACCTGCGGTCCGGCGACTTCCTCGACGTCGGCGCCTACCCCACGCTGGAGTTCTCCAGCGAGCGCTTCGTCCACAAGGGCGGCAGCCGCTGGGCCGTCACCGGAGCGCTCACCCTGCACGGCGTCAGCCGCACGGTCACCCTCGACACCCAGTACCTGGGCCTCGGCAACGGACTGCAGGGCGAGACCCGGGGCGCCTGCCGGGCGACCACCGAACTGCACCGCGAGGACTTCACGCTGACCTGGCAGACGCTGCTCGCGCGGGGGATCGCGGCGATCGGCTCCAGCATCACGATCGAGCTGGACATCCAGATCGTGCCCACGACGCCGGCGTAGCCGCACGCGGCGGACACCGCTCCCCGGTCCCGACCGGTCAGGAGGACCGGTCCTACGGGGCCTCCAGCCAGCCCTCGTACTCGGCGGCCAGGGCGTCCAGGGCCGTCGGGTCCAGACGGGCGCCGGGGTCCTCGACCACCACCAGCCACTGGGCGTCCTCGGCGTCGTCCTCGCCGGCCAGGGCGTCCCGGACGAGCTGGGGTTCCTCGGCGAGGCCGAAGCGGTCGGGGAGTTCCCCGGCGACCTCCTCGGCCGCGTCGCGGTCGGGCAGGACCAGTACGTGTCTCACATCGCTCACGTGCACATTCTCGACGACGGCCGGACCGGGGACGGACCCGCTGTCGGTGCCGCGTGGGATGCTGGAGCGCGATGGCCACCAAGAAGTCTTCCCCCGACGATCTCCTCGCCCCCGTCACGCTCGCCGTGGGCCAGGAGGACCTGCTGCTCGACCGCGCGGTCCGCGAGGTCGTGGCGGCGGCTCGTGCCGCCGACGCCGACACGGACGTGCGCGATCTCGCCCCGGAGCAGCTCCAGCCCGGTTCGATGGCGGAGCTGACCAGCCCCTCCCTCTTCGCCGAGCGCAAGGTCCTGGTCGTGCGGAACGCGCAGGACCTGCCGGCGGACACGGTCAAGGAGATCAAGGCCTACATCGACGCGCCGGTCGAGGAGATCAGCCTCGTCCTGCTGCACGCGGGCGGCGCCAAGGGCAAGGGGCTCCTCGACGCGGCCCGCAAGGCCGGGGCGCGGGAGGTGGCCTGTCCGAAGACGACGAAGCCGGCGGAGCGGCTGACGTTCGTGCGGCAGGAGTTCCGGACCCTCGGGCGTTCGGCCACCCCGGAGGCGTGCCAGGCGCTCGTCGACGCGATCGGCAGCGACCTGCGGGAGCTGGCCTCCGCGGCGGCGCAGCTGACGGCGGACGTCGACGGGACCATCGACGAGGCGGTCGTCGGGCGCTACTACACCGGCCGGGCCGAGGCGTCGTCCTTCACGGTCGCCGACCGCGCGGTCGAGGGGCGGGCGGCGGAGGCCCTGGAGGCGCTGCGCTGGTCCCTGTCGACCGGGGTCGCGCCCGTTCTGATCACCAGCGCGCTCGCGCAGGGTGTGCGGGCCATCGGGAAGCTCTCCTCTGCACGCGGGGGACGCCCGGCGGACCTGGCGCGGGAGCTCGGTATGCCGCCGTGGAAGATCGACCGGGTCCGCCAGCAGATGCGCGGCTGGACCCCCGACGGCGTGGCGGTCGCCCTCAGGGCGGTCGCGGAGGCGGACGCGGGCGTGAAGGGCGGGGGCGACGACCCCGAGTACGCCCTGGAGAAGGCTGTGGTCACCATCGCCCGCGCCGCCCGTATGCGCCGCGGCTGAGAACCGTCGGAACGCCGGGCTGCGCCCCGGCGAGGCTCCGGCCTGGTCGGCGTCGACCCGGCCGGGCGTCGGCCCCGTGCTCCGGACGGCCGGGCGCCAGCCCGGTGCTCCGAACCCGCCGGGCTCCGGCCGTCACCACGACGCCGACCGTCACACCACGACGCCGACCGGCACCACGACGCAGGGTGCCCGGCCACTGCGGGCCGGGCGGTCAGTCGCCGTGGGGTGTGCGGCCGCCGCGGCGGGCCTTGCGGCCCAGGCGTCCCGAGCGGCGCGCCACGCGGGCGAGGAGGCTCGGACGGTGCCGGGGCGGAAGCGGGGTGCGCTCGGCCCAGGGGGCGGGCGACAGCAGCGGGGCCTTGCGTCCGGCCTGCGCCTGGACCTCCACGTACGACTCGTGCGCCGTGATCCGGAACGCCTCGTCGTGCGCGGCCAGCGCCGCCGTGATCGCCGCACCCGCCGTGCCCCTGCGGCGCACCACGACGGCCAGGCGGGCCAGCAGTCCCAGCACCCCGGCGAGCGCCGCCGCGATCACGAGAAGCGGCAGGAAGTCGGTCATGGGGTGAGCCTACGCGCGGCCCCCGGTACGCCGAAGGCCCCGTCGCCTCCTGGGGAAGGAGGGCGGCGGGGCCTTCGGCGTCAAGCTGGTGGCTCGTACACGCGTGGCGAACGCGTCTCGCGTACGGAGCCGGGTGGCCGGGCGGGAGCGGTTAGAGGGCCCGCTGGTTCCCGTGCGGCCGTATCACATCAGAGCTCAGCCCTGGAGGGAGGCAACCTTGGTGGCCAGCGCCGACTTCTTGTTGGCGGCGGCGTTCTTGTGGATGACACCCTTCGAGACAGCCTTGTCGAGCTGACGCGAGGCGGCACGAGTGGCAACGGTGGCCTTCTCGAGGTCGCCGGCGGCGACAGCCTCACGGGCCTTGCGGATCGCGGTCTTGAGCGACGACTTGACGGCCTTGTTGCGCAGGCGCGCCTTCTCGTTGGTCTTGTTCCGCTTGATCTGGGACTTGATGTTCGCCACGAAAGAGCCTTTACAGGTTCGATGTTTCTTCAGGATGTACCGCGCAGCTGAGAGGGCACACGAGGCACAGCCGTCCACGTTATCAGCCGCTCCCCAGGCCGCCCAAACCGAGCACCGGCCCGCAGTCATGGGACCATGGAGCCTACGTGTCCGTTCTGAACATCGCCCGAGACGAGAACCCTGCGTGCCCGCGACTCCTACCAACGTGCCCGAGCCGAGCCGTACCGACCCGGCTCTGATCCGCAATTTCTGCATCATCGCGCACATCGACCACGGCAAGTCCACGCTCGCCGACCGGATGCTCCAGCTGACCGGTGTGGTCGACCAGCGGCAGATGCGCGCCCAGTATCTCGACCGGATGGACATCGAGCGTGAGCGCGGCATCACGATCAAGTCCCAGGCGGTCCGGCTGCCGTGGGCGCCGACCGACGGGCCGGCCCAGGGCGACACGCACATCCTGAACATGATCGACACCCCCGGGCACGTCGACTTCACGTACGAGGTCTCGCGTTCGCTCGCGGCCTGTGAGGGCACGATCCTCCTGGTCGACGCCGCGCAGGGCATCGAAGCGCAGACGCTGGCCAACCTGTACCTGGCGATGGAGAACGACCTCACCATCGTCCCGGTCCTGAACAAGATCGACCTCCCGGCCGCGCAGCCGGAGAAGTTCGCCGAGGAGCTGGCCAACCTCATCGGCTGCCAGCCGGAGGACGTCCTCAAGGTCTCGGCGAAGACCGGCATGGGCGTCGAGGCGCTGCTCGACCGCGTGGTCCGGGACATCCCGGCCCCCGTGGGTGTCGCGGACGCCCCCGCCCGCGCGATGATCTTCGACTCCGTGTACGACTCGTACCGCGGCGTGGTGACCTACGTCCGTGTCGTCGACGGGCAGCTCAACAAGCGCGAGCGCATCAAGATGATGTCGACCGGCGCCACCCACGAGCTCCTGGAGATCGGCGTCTCGTCGCCGGAGATGACGCCGTCGGACGGTCTCGGCGTCGGCGAGGTCGGCTACATCATCACGGGTGTGAAGGACGTCCGCCAGTCCAAGGTCGGTGACACGATCACCTCCCTGAACAAGGGCGCCACCGAGGCCCTCGGCGGTTACAAGGACCCGAAGCCGATGGTGTTCTCGGGCCTCTACCCGCTGGACGGCTCGGAGTACCCGGACCTCCGCGAGGCCCTCGACAAGCTGCAGCTGAACGACGCCGCGCTCGTCTACGAGCCGGAGACCTCCGCCGCGCTCGGCTTCGGCTTCCGCGTCGGCTTCCTCGGCCTGCTCCACCTCGACGTGATCCGCGAGCGCCTGGAGCGCGAGTTCGGTCTCGACCTGATCGCCACCGCCCCCAACGTGGTCTACCGCGTGGTCATGGAGGACGGCAGCGAGCACACGGTCACCAACCCGAGCGAGTTCCCCGAGGGCAAGATCAGCGACGTGTACGAGCCCGTCGTACGCGCCACGATCCTGGCCCCCAGCGAGTTCATCGGCGCGATCATGGAGCTGTGCCAGACCCGCCGCGGCACGCTGATCGGCATGGACTACCTCTCCGAGGACCGGGTGGAGATCCGCTACACCCTGCCCCTGGCCGAGATCGTCTTCGACTTCTTCGACCAGCTGAAGTCCAAGACCCGCGGTTACGCCTCGCTCGACTACGAGCCCACCGGCGAGCAGGCCTCCAGCCTGGTCAAGGTCGACATCCTGCTGCACGGCGACAAGGTGGACGCGTTCTCCGCCGTCACCCACAAGGACGCCGCGTACGCCTACGGTGTGCGGCTCGTCGCCAAGCTGCGTGAGCTCATCCCGCGGCAGGCCTTCGAGGTGCCCATCCAGGCGGCCATCGGCTCCCGGGTGATCGCCCGTGAGACCATCCGCGCCATCCGCAAGGACGTCCTCGCCAAGTGCTACGGCGGTGACATCTCCCGTAAGCGGAAGCTGCTGGAGAAGCAGAAGGAGGGCAAGAAGCGGATGAAGATGGTCGGCTCCGTGGAGGTCCCGCAGGAGGCGTTCATCGCGGTCCTGTCGAGCGACGACTCGGCCGGCGGCAAGGCCAAGAAGTAGTCGCCGCGGAGGCCGCGAAGTAGCTGCCTCATACACCGACATGTCCCTCGAACGGGTCTGTGCGCCGAGTGCGTGCAGACCCGTTCGTTATATGCAAGCCCTTACGCGCCAGTCCCCGGCGCTCTACTCTGAAGCCGCTCGAAGGTTACTCGCCAGTTAGTTACGCACTGTCCGACCCACCGCCTGACCGCACCGCCGCCGCCCGGAGGACGTCGTGAGCGACACACAGACCCTGATCGAGAACCGGCCGCCGTCCGTGGCGACCCTCTTCCTTGAGCGAGTCGAGCGGACGCCGGACGCTGAGGCCTACCGCTACCCGGTGCCCGCTGCCGCCGACCAGGGGCCGGACGACTGGAAGTCGCTCACCTGGGCGCAGGCCGCCGAGCGCGTCTACGGCATCGCGGCCGGCCTCATCGACCTCGGCGTCCAGCCGGAGGAGCGGGTGGCCCTCGCCTCCTCGACCCGGGTCGAGTGGATCCTCGCCGACCTCGGCGTCATGTGCGCCGGCGCCGCCGTCACCACGATCTACCCGCAGACCAACGCCGAGGAGTCGGCGTTCATCCTCTCCGACTCCGACTCGCGCGTCCTGATCGCGGAGAACGCCGCACAACTGGCCAAGGCCGTCGAGCGCCGTGCCGACCTGCCGAAACTCCACCACGTCGTCGTCATCGACGCCGAGGGCGCGGACACCTCCGACGAGTGGGTGCTCACCCTCGCCGACCTGGAGGCGCGCGGCAAGGCGTACCTGGAGAAGCACCCGGAGGTCGTGAAGGAGCGCGTCGGGGCCATCACCCCCGACCAGCTCGCCACGCTCATCTACACGTCGGGCACCACCGGCCGCCCCAAGGGCGTCCGCCTCCCGCACGACAACTGGTCGTACATGGCCAAGGCGATCGCGGCCACCGGACTGGTCACCCAGGACGACGTGCAGTACCTCTGGCTGCCGCTGGCCCACGTCTTCGGCAAGGTGCTCACCTCCGGCCAGATCGAGGTCGGGCACGTCACCGCCGTCGACGGCCGCATCGACAAGATCATCGTGAACCTGCCGGTCGTGCAGCCCACCTACATGGCCGCCGTCCCGCGCATCTTCGAGAAGGTCTACAACGGCGTCGCCGCCAAGGCCCGCGAGGGCGGCGCGGCCAAGTACAAGATCTTCCAGTGGGCGGCCGAGGTCGCCCGCGAGTACGCCAAGGTCACCCAGGACAACTTCCGCCGCACCGGCACCGCCTCCGCGCCCTTCGGCCTCGCCGCCAAGCACAAGGTTGCCGACGCGCTCGTCTACAAGAAGCTCCGCGAGGCCTTCGGCGGCCGGCTGCGCGCCGCCGTCTCCGGCTCGGTCGCGCTCGCCCCGGAGATCGGTTACTTCTTCTCCGGCGCCGGCATCCACATCCTGGAGGGCTACGGCCTCACGGAGTCCTCCGCCGCCTCCTTCGTCAACCCCGGCGAGGCCTACCGCACCGGTACCGTCGGCAAGCCGCTGCCCGGCACCGAGGTCCGCATCGCCGACGACGGCGAGATCCTGCTGCGCAGCCCCGGCGTCATGGAGGGCTACCACGGCCTGCCGGAGAAGACCGCGGAGGTCCTGGAGCCGGACGGCTGGTTCCACACCGGCGACATCGGCGAGCTGTCCGCCGACGGCTACCTGCGCATCACCGACCGCAAGAAGGACCTCTTCAAGACCTCCGGCGGCAAGTACATCGCCCCGACGGAGATCGAGGGCCAGTTCAAGGCCGTCTGCCCGTTCGTCTCCAACATCGTGGTGCTCGGCGCCGACCGGAACTACTGCAGTGCCCTCATCGCCCTCGACGAGCCCGCCATCCTCGGCTGGGCCGCCGAGCACGGCCTCGGCGGCAAGTCCTACGCGGAGGTCGTCGGCTCCCCGCAGGTCGAGCAGCTGATCGAGGGCTACGTCGGCCGCCTCAACGAGGGGCTGCAGCGCTGGCAGACGATCAAGAAGTTCCGGCTCCTGCCGCGGGACCTCGACGTCGAGCACGGCGAGCTCACGCCGAGCCTCAAGATGAAGCGACCGGTGGTCGAGCGGACCTACCAGCACCTGATCGACGAGATGTACGCCGGGGCGCGGGAGGCCTGACGGGCCCGGCCCGACGTCGCGCGCCGGGCCGGGCGGTCCGGCCGCACCGACCGGATCCGGTCGCACCCGACGGGTCCGGTCGGACCGCACCGGCCTGACCTGGGGCTTCCGGAGTTTTCCACAGGCGCGGGGCTTACCCCGGGCGGTACGGGACAATGGGCTCATGCCTTCCGTACTGCCCGATGGTGAGCCCATGCCCGAGGACGGTGCGCTGCCCGCGAGCGCCCTGCAGGGCGCCGGGGAGCGACCGCTCGGGTTCTATCTGCACGTGCCGTACTGCGCCACCCGGTGCGGCTACTGCGACTTCAACACCTACACCGCGAGCGAGCTGCGCGGTGCCGGCGGCGTGCTCGCCTCCCGGGACAACTACGCGGGGCAGGTGGCCGAGGAGATCCGGCTCGCGCGCAAGGTCCTCGGCGACGACCCGCGTCCGGTGCGGACGGTCTTCGTCGGCGGCGGCACCCCCACGCTGCTCGACGCGGCCGACCTCGTGTCCATGCTCGCGGTCATCCGGGACGAGTTCGGGCTCGCGGACGACGCCGAGGTGACGACGGAGGCGAACCCGGAGTCCGTCGACCCCGCGTATCTGGCGACGCTGCGCGAGGGCGGCTTCAACCGGATCTCCTTCGGGATGCAGAGCGCCCGGCAGCACGTGCTGAAGGTCCTCGACCGCAGCCACACGCCCGGACGCCCCGAGGCCTGTGTCGCCGAGGCGCGCGCGGCCGGCTTCGAGCACGTCAACCTCGACCTCATCTACGGCACGCCCGGGGAGTCCGACGACGACTGGCGGGCCTCGCTGGACGCGGCGATCGGGGCCGGCCCGGACCACGTCAGCGCCTACGCGCTGATCGTGGAGGAGGGCACCCAGCTGGCGCGGCGCATCCGGCGCGGCGAGATACCGATGACCGACGACGACGTGCACGCCGACCGCTACCTCATCGCCGAGGACGTGCTCTCCCGGGCGGGCTACGCCTGGTACGAGGTGTCCAACTGGGCCACCTCCGATGCCGGCCGCTGCCTCCACAACGAGCTCTACTGGCGCGGCGCCGACTGGTGGGGCGCGGGACCGGGCGCCCACAGCCACGTCGGCGGGGTCCGGTGGTGGAACGTCAAGCATCCGGGTGCGTACGCGGCGGCGCTGGGGGCCGGCAGGTCGCCGGGGGCCGGGCGCGAGCTCCTGACCGAGGAGGACCGCCGGGTGGAGCGGGTGCTCCTGGAGCTGCGGCTCCGGGAGGGCTGCCCGCTGACGCTGCTGCGCCCGGCCGGACTGGCGGCGGCCGAGCGGGCGCTCGCGGACGGCCTCCTCGACCCCGGGCCCTACGCCGACGGACTGGCCGTGCTGACGCTGCGGGGCCGGCTGCTCGCCGACGCCGTGGTCCGCGACCTGGTGGACTAGCCGCCCCCGCCCTCGGCCTTCAGGTGTCCGGAGCGCGCCCCCGCGCGGGCGTTCCGGCCCGGAGGACGACCCCGAGGCGGGCCCGGGCGCCGGGGTCCGGGACCCCCGGGGCGGCCCCGGTGCTCCGGGACGGGCCCTGGCCCTCCGGGGCGGGCCCCGGTCTCCCCCCACCGGGCCGCCCCCCCCGGGGACCGGCCCCGGCCCCCGGTACCGGCCCCGGCCCCTGGTACCGGCCCTGGCCCTTCGGGACGGGCCCTGGCCCTTCGGGACGGGCCCTGGCCCTTCGGGACGGGCCCTGGCCCTTCGGGACGGGCCCCGGTGCTCCCAGACCGGCCCCGGCCCCCGGTACCGGCCCCGGCGCTCCCAGACCGGCCCTGGCCCTCCGGGACGGGCCCTGGACCTACGAGACTGGCCCCGCTGCTCCCTAGACCAGCCCCGGTCCTACGAGACCGGTCCCGGCCCTCCCATCACGGGTCCCGGCCCTCCCGTGACGGGCCCCGGGCCTCCCGTGACCGGCACCGGCCCTCCCGGGACGGGCCCCGGGCCCCCGAGGACGGGCTTGCGGGCTTCCGGGATTGCCTGCGGGCCCTCCGCGGTTGGCTGCGGGGGCTCCCGGAGGGCTCGGCCTTCCCGGAGTGCCCGCCGTCAGGCTCTCCGGGAGCGCCTGCCGTCAGGCCTTCCCGGAGCGCTGCCGTCGGGCATTCACGGAGCGCTGGCGTCGGGCCTTCCGGGAGCACCCGCCGTCAGGCCCTCCCCCGGCGCCTGACGTCCGGCCTTCGTGGAGGGTGCGCCGTCGGCTCAGGGGCCTGTCTCCCGGCGGGCGCCGGTGTTCCGGAACGCCGGGCCCGTCTCCCGGGCCGGTCTCCGGGGGCTCCGTGTCCGCCGGGTCGGGCCGGGGAGCGGGGGAGGAGAGAGGTTCGGCGGTCACGGGGCCGTGACGAAGTCGATGAGTTCCTCGACCCGGCCCAGGAGGGCCGGTTCCAGGTCCTTGTACGAGTGCACCTTCGACAGGATGTGCTGCCAGGCCGCGCCCGTGTTCTCGGGCCAGCCCAGGGCGCGGCAGACGCCGGTCTTCCAGTCCTGGCCGCGGGGCACCGCCGGCCAGGCGCGGATGCCGACCGAGGAGGGCTTCACGGCCTCCCAGACGTCGATGTACGGGTGGCCGACGACCAGGACGTCGGGGGAGGTGACGCGGGCGGCGATGCGGGACTCCTTGGAGCCCTCCACCAGGTGGTCCACCAGAACACCCAGGCGGGCGTCCGGGGCCGGGGCGAAGTCGGCGACGATGGCCGGCAGGTCGTCGACGCCCTCCAGGTACTCCACGACCACGCCCTCGATGCGCAGGTCGTCGCCCCACACCCGCTCGACCAGCTCGGCGTCGTGGCGCCCCTCCACGTAGATGCGCCCGGCCCGGGCGACGCGCGCGCGGGCGCCCGGGACCGCGATCGAGCCGGAGGCCGTGCGGGTGGGGCGGGACGGGCCCGGCTGCGAGGGGCGGACGAGGGTGACGACCCGGCCCTCCAGGAGGAAGCCGCGCGGTTCCATCGGGAAGACCCGGTGCTTGCCGAAGCGGTCCTCCAGGGTGACCGTGCCCGCCTCGCAGCGGACCACCGCCCCGCAGAAGCCCGTCGAGACCTCCTCGACGACGAGTTCGTGGTCCGCCGGGACCTCCGGCACGGGGGCCGACTTCTTCCAAGGAGGCGTCAGATCCGGGTTGTAGCTGCGCATTCGGGCGACGCTACGACACCTCGAAGCGGTGTGCCAGCTCATCCCGCTGGCGTCGGACGAAGTCCGCGTCCACCAGCGCGCCGTGCCCCGGCACGTACACCGCGTCCTCGCCGGCCAGGGACAGCAGCCGGTCCAGGGCGGCAGGCCAGCGGGCCGGGATCGCGTCCGGGCCCGCCTGCGGCTCTCCCGACTCCTCCACCAGATCGCCGCAGAAGACGATCTCCCGCTCGCCCGGCACGAGGAGCGCCAGGTCGTGGCCCGAGTGGCCGGGGCCGACGTTGGCGAGCAGGACCTGGCGCCCGCCCAGGTCGAGCGTCCATTCGCCCGAGACGGTGTGACGCGGGGCGACCAGCACCTCGGCGGCCTCCGCCGCGGCGCGTTCGTCCACCCCCTGCCGCACCGCGTCCTTGCGCAGCTCCTCCGCCTCCCGGGGCAGCAGCGCGTCCATGCCCACCGCGCCGAAGACCTCGGCGCCCGCGAAGACCGCCGTGCCGAGGACGTGGTCGAAGTGGGGGTGGCTGAGTGCGACATGCGTCACCCTCCGGCCGCCTGTGATCGACGCCACCTGCGCGCGCAGTTCGGCGCCCTGCGCGAGGGTGGCGCCCGTGTCGTACAGCAGCACCGCGTCCCGGCCGACGACCAGGCCCACGGTGGCGTCCCAGCCCGGCAGCCGGCGGCGTCCCACGCCCTCGCCGAGCCGTTCCCAGCCCTGTTCTTCCCATCGCTCCGTCGGCATGTCTTCCCCTTCCATAGCCATCCGGCGACGCTATCCGCTCCGACCCCTCCGAGCCTGCCTCCTTGCCAGGAGCGACGTCCGCCGCCGTACACTGGCCGGGGATTGCTGGCACTCGGGCAGGGCGAGTGCCAAAAGCGGAGCAACCGGAACCGGATCGACAGCTGGAGGTGCGCGCGATGCTCAGCGAACGCAGACTCGAGGTGCTGCGCGCCATCGTCCAGGACTACGTCGGGACGGAGGAGCCGGTCGGCTCCAAGGCGTTGACCGAGCGCCACAGGCTCGGCGTGTCGCCCGCCACCGTGCGCAACGACATGGCGGTCCTGGAGGAGGAGGGCTACATCGCCCAGCCTCACACCAGCGCCGGCCGCATCCCCACCGACAAGGGCTACCGCCTCTTCGTGGACCGGCTCGCGGGCGTCAAGCCCCTGTCGACCCCGGAGCGGCGGGCGATCCACAACTTCCTCGACGGAGCCGTCGACCTCGACGACGTCGTCGGCCGCACGGTCCGGCTGCTCGCGCAGCTGACCCGCCAGGTCGCCGTCGTGCAGTACCCCTCGCTGACCCGCTCGACGGTCCGGCACGTGGAACTGCTGTCGCTGGCCCCCGCCCGGCTGATGCTGGTGCTCATCACCGACACCGGCCGGGTCGAGCAGCGCGTGATCGACTGCCCCGCGCCCTTCGGCGAGAACTCCCTCGCCGACCTGCGGGCCCGGCTCAACAGCCGGGTCGTCGGCCGCCGGTTCGCCGACGTTCCGCAGCTGGTGCAGGACCTGCCGGACTCCTTCGAGGAGATCGAGGACCGCGGCACGGTCTCGACCGTGCTCGCAACCCTCCTCGAAACCCTCGTGGAGGAGCAGGAGGAGCGGCTCATGATCGGCGGCACCGCCAATCTGACCCGCTTCGGACACGACTTCCCCCTGACGATCAGGCCCGTCCTGGAAGCCCTGGAGGAGCAGGTCGTGCTCCTCAAGCTGCTCGGCGAGGCCAAGGAATCGGGCATGACCGTACGCATCGGGCACGAGAACGCCCACGAGGGGCTGACGTCCACGTCGGTCGTCTCGGTCGGCTACGGTTCCGGCGGCGAGGCAGTCGCCAAACTCGGCGTGGTCGGACCGACCCGCATGGACTACCCCGGAACGATGGGAGCGGTACGCGCAGTGGCACGTTACGTCGGACAGATCCTGGCGGAGTCGTAAGTGGCCACCGACTACTACGCCGTACTCGGCGTACGCCGCGACGCGTCGCAGGACGAGATCAAGAAGGCCTTCCGCCGTCTTGCCCGCGAGCTTCACCCGGACGTGAACCCGGACCCGAAGACGCAGGAGCGGTTCAAGGAGATCAACGCCGCGTACGAGGTCCTCTCGGACCCGCAGAAGAAGCAGGTCTACGACCTCGGCGGGGACCCGCTGTCCGCCGCCGGCGGTGGCGGGGCCGGCGGCTTCGGAGCGGGCGGTTTCGGGAACTTCTCGGACATCATGGACGCCTTCTTCGGTACGGCGTCCCAGCGCGGCCCGCGCTCGCGCACCCGGCGCGGCCAGGACGCGATGATCCGTCTGGAGATCACCCTCGACGAGGCGGCCTTCGGCACCACCAAGGACATCCAGGTCGACACGGCCGTCGTCTGCACCACCTGCTCCGGTGAGGGCGCCGCGCCCGGCACCACCGCGCAGACCTGTGACATGTGCCGCGGCCGGGGCGAGGTCTCCCAGGTCACCCGGTCCTTCCTGGGCCAGGTCATGACCTCCCGCCCCTGCCCGCAGTGCCAGGGCTTCGGCACCGTGGTCCCCACCCCGTGCCCCGAGTGCGCGGGCGACGGGCGCGTGCGGTCCCGCCGTACGCTCACGGTCAAGATCCCGGCCGGTGTCGACAACGGCACCCGCATCCAGCTGGCGGGCGAGGGCGAGGTCGGCCCCGGCGGCGGCCCCGCCGGCGACCTGTACGTGGAGATCCACGAGCTCCCGCACGACGTCTTCCAGCGGCGCGGCGACGACCTGCACTGCACGGTCACCATTCCGATGACGGCGGCGGCGCTCGGCACGAAGGTGCAGCTGCAGACGCTGGACGGGCTGGAGGACGTCGACATCCGCCCGGGCACCCAGTCCGGCCAGTCGATCCCGCTGCACGGCCGCGGCGTCACGCACCTGCGGGGCAACGGCCGGGGCGACCTGATCGTCCACGTCGAGGTGCAGACCCCGACGAAGCTCGACCCCGAGCAGGAGCGCCTGCTGCGCGAGCTGTCCCAGCTGCGCGGCGAGGAGCGGCCGACGGGGCAGTTCCAGCCGGGACAGCAGGGTCTGTTCTCGCGCCTGAAGGACGCGTTCAACGGGCGCTGAGGCGCCGCGGCACGAGCGAAGGGCGGTCCCGCGTTCCCGCGGGGCCGCCCTTGCGCGTTGCCGCGAGGGCGGGTGGGCGCGGGTTCCGCCCGTCCGGTCCTGCCTCGCCCTTCCGCCCTTCGGCGGGGGCGTGAGCGTGCCGCCCGTCCGCGTGCCGCCCGTCCGCGTGGGCGCGCTCGCCTTCCGGCCCCCGGGTCCACTCGTCCGCGTCCGCGTCCGCGTTCCGCGTTGCCGCGCGGGTGCGCTCCGGCCTTCCGCCGCCGCCCGTCCGGCCCCGCCCGTCCGCGTTCTGCCCTTCAGCCCCCCCGCCACCCGCGCATGGGTCCGGGTCCCGCCCCTGACGCCTTCCGCGGGGAGGGTTTCGCGGTCGGGCCGGGCGCATGGGCCGCGTCGCACCCGACCGTGTCCACGGGCCCCGGGGGCAGGGGCCGTGACGGGGGCTTCCGGTGGGGCCGGCGTGGCCGCGCGCGGCGCTCGCGCACGGCTCCCGCAGCCTCCCCGTACCCCTCCCGCACCCCTCCCGTACCGATTCGGCCCGGTCGTTCCGTCATGGCACGATGCCTGCATGTCCACCGCGCTCAACGATCTCTCTCGTCATCCGATCGTGCAGGCCCCCATGGCGGGTGGCGCATCCTGTCCCGAGCTCGTCGGGGCCGTGTGCGAGGCGGGGGCGCTCGGGTTCCTGGCCGGGGGGTACAAGACCGCGGGCGGGCTCTACCAGGAGGTCAAGCAGGTACGCGCGCTCACCGCGCGGCCCTTCGGGGTCAACCTCCTCATGCCGCCGGGAGGCCAGCCCGCCGATTCCGCCGCCGTCGAGGTCTACCGGCACCAGCTCGCGGGCGAGGCCACCTGGTACGAGACGCCGCTCGGTGACGCCGAGCAGGGGCGGGACGACGCCTACGACGCGAAGCTGGCGATCCTCCTCGACGACCCGGTGCCGGTCGTCTCCTTCACCTTCGGCTGCCCCGACCGCGACGCCCTCGACGCGTTCGGCCGGGTCGGTACGTTCACGATCGTCACCGTCACCTCCGTCGAAGAGGCCCGGACCGCCGAGCGCGCCGGCGCCGGAGCGATCTGCGTGCAGGGCGCCGAGGCGGGCGGACACCGGGCCACCCACCGGGACGACCCGGCCGACGGGCCCGCCCCGGGCCGGGGCCGCGGGCTGCTGCCGCTGCTCACCGAGGTCCGTGAGGCCGTCCGGCTGCCGCTCGTCGCGACCGGCGGGATCATGCGCGGCCGCCAGATCGCCGCCGTGCTCGCCGCGGGCGCCGACGCCGCGCAGCTCGGCACCGCGTTCCTCCCCTGTCCCGAGTCGGGCGCGCATCCGCTGCACAAGCGGGCCCTCACGGATCCGCTGTTCACGCACACCGAGTTCACCCGGGCCTTCTCCGGGCGCCCGGCGCGGGGACTCGTCAACCGCTTCCTGCGCGAGCACGGGCCCTACGCCCCGGCCGCGTACCCCGAGGTGCACCACCTCACCGCCCCGCTGCGCAAGGCCGCCGCCACCGCAGGCGACCCGCAGGGGATGGCCCTGTGGGCCGGGCAGGGCCACCGGATGGCGCGGGAGCTCCCGGCCGGCCGGCTGGTCGAGGTCCTCGTCGAAGAACTCCAGTCCGCCCTCTCCGCCCTCTCCGGCCTCGCAAGCAGCGCCACCGCCGACGATGCAGGCGGTACCACCCGCACCACCGGCACCCCACGTACCAGGAGCACCTCGTGACCGCACCCGTCTTCGTCGTCGACACCGTTCCCGTGAGCGGCGGCTTCCTCCTCGACGGGCCCGAGGGCCGGCACGCCGTCTCCGTGAAGCGGCTGCGCGCGGGCGAGGAGCTCGTGCTGACCGACGGGCAGGGGCGCTGGGCCGAGTGCGTCGTGGTGTCCGCCGAGGGCAAGGACCAGCTGACCGTGCAGGTCTCGGCGGAGCACGAGGAGCCCGTGCCCGCGCCGCGCGTGACGGTCGTCCAGGCCCTGCCCAAGGGCGACCGCGGCGAACTGGCCGTCGAGATCATGACGGAGACCGGCGTGGACGCGATCGTGCCATGGGCCGCGTCCCGCTGCATCACGCAGTGGAAGGGCGACCGCGGTCTGAAGGCGCTCGCGAAGTGGCGGGCCACGGCCCGCGAGGCCGGCAAGCAGTCGCGTCGCACCCGTTTCCCCGAGGTGACCGACCTGATGTCGTCGAAGCAGGTCGCCGCGCTGCTCGCGGAGGCCGACTTCGCGGCCGTCCTGCACGAGGACCGCGACCACCCGAGCGGGGCGCTCGCCACCGCGGAGCTGCCGGACAGGGGATCGATCGTCCTCGTCGTGGGGCCCGAAGGCGGGGTTTCCCCCGAGGAGTTGGCGCTCTTCGAGAGTGCCGGCGCCCGGCCCTACCGCCTCGGGCACAGCGTCCTGCGCACCTCCACGGCGGGCACGGCGGCCGCGGCACTCGTCCTCGGCCGCACGGGACGCTGGTCGTAGGCCGCGGCGCTGATCCCAGAACGGGGCGCTGATCCGAGGACGCGGCGCTTCGCCCGACGGGCGGCCGTGCGGGGTTCGGGCGGTCCGCCGGCCGCGCGTGCGCTGCGGGGGCCGGGTGGGGGCCGGTTGTCGGTGGGGAGGTCGGGGTGTCCGGATAGCATGCGCGTGTACGGATGATCGACGGAGGCGAGGAGGCCCGGGCATGGCCGGAGAGCCGCAGAGCGACTGCCTGTTCTGCAAGATCGCGGAGGGGGAGGTCCCGGCGACGATCGTGCGCGAGACGGAGACGACTCTCGCGTTCCGCGACATCAACCCGCAGGCGCCGACCCACATCCTGGTCATCCCGCGGGTGCACTACCCCGACGCCGCCTCCCTCGCGGCCGCCGCGCCGACCGTCGCCGCCGACGTGCTGCGCGTGGCCGGCGAGGTCGCGGCCGAGGAGAAGGTGGACGGCAGCGGCTTCCGCATCGTCTTCAACACCGGCGCCGGCGCCGGCCAGACCGTCTTCCACGCGCACGCCCACGTCCTCGGCGGCCGCGGCCTCAACTGGCCGCCCGGATAGGCCGGGACGCTCTCTTGTCCGTACGCGAACTGGTCGTCCTCGGCACGGCCAGCCAGGTCCCGACCCGGCACCGCAACCACAACGGCTATCTGCTGCGCTGGGACGGGACCGGCATCCTCTTCGACCCCGGTGAGGGCACCCAGCGGCAGATGCTCCGGGCCGGGGTCGCGGCGCACGACCTGAACCGGATCTGCGTGACGCACTTCCACGGCGACCACTCGCTGGGCCTCGCCGGCGTGATCCAGCGGATCAACCTCGACCAGGTGCCCCACCCGGTCGCCGCGCACTACCCCGCGAGCGGGCAGCGGTACTTCGAGCGGCTGCGCCACGCGACGGCCTACCGCGAGACCGTGCGTCTGGTGGAGGAGCCGGTCGCCGCCGACGGACCGCTCGCCGTCACCGACGCGTACACGCTCGACGCGCGGCTGCTCTCGCACCCCGTGGAGTCGTACGGCTACCGGCTGACCGAGCCAGACGGGCGCAGGCTGCTGCCGGACCGTCTCGCCGCGCACGGCATCAAGGGCCCCGACGTCGGCCGGATCCGGCGTGAGGGGGTCCTCGGCGGCGTCACGCTGGAGGACGTGAGCGAGGTGCGGCGCGGACAGCGGTTCGCGTTCGTCATGGACACCCGGCTGTGCGACGGGGTGTACGCGCTCGCCGACGGCGCCGACATGCTCGTCATCGAGTCGACCTTCCTCGACGAGGACGTCCGGCTCGCCACCGACCACGGGCACCTGACGGCAGGTCAGGCGGCGACGGTCGCCCGGGAGGCGGGCGTCCGGCACCTCGTGCTGACGCACTTCTCGCAGCGGTACGCCGAGCCGGAGGAGTTCGAGCGGCAGGCGCGGGCCGCCGGGTTCGAGGGGGAGCTGAGTATTGCCCAGGACCTGATGAGGGTCCCCGTACCGAAGAGACAGAACGTTTCCTGATGCCCGTACCCAAGGCCGAACTGCACCTCCACATCGAAGGCACCCTCGAACCCGAGCTGGCGTTCGCGCTGGCCGCGCGCAACGGGGTGACGCTCCCGTACGCCGACACCGAGGCGCTGCGCGAGGCGTACCGCTTCAGCGACCTGCAGTCCTTCCTGGACCTGTACTACGCGCTGATGGCGGTCCTGCGCACCGCCGACGACTTCACCGAGCTCGCCGACGCGTACCTGGCTCGGGCCGCGCGGCAGGGCGTCCGGCACGCCGAGATCTTCTTCGACCCGCAGGCGCACACGGCGCGCGGCGTGCCCTTCGGGGTCGTGGTCGAGGGACTCTGCGCGGCCCTCGACCGCGCCGCGGAGCGGCACGGGATCTCCACCCGGCTCATCATGTGCTTCCTGCGCGACGAGTCGGCGGAGTCGGCGATGGCGACGCTGGAGGCCGCGGAGCCGTACCTGGACCGGATCACGGGCATCGGGCTCGACTCGGCCGAGGTCGGGCACCCGCCGGCCAAGTTCCGCGAGGTGTACGAGGCTGCCGCCCGCCTCGGCCTGCGGCGGGTCGCCCACGCGGGGGAGGAGGGCCCGCCGTCGTACATCCGGGAGGCCCTCGACGTCCTCGGCGTCGAGCGGGTCGACCACGGCCTGCGGTGCCTGGAGGACCCCGAGCTCGTGGAGCGCCTCGTCCGGGAGCGGATTCCGCTGACGCTGTGCCCGCTCTCCAACGTGCGGCTGCGGGCCGTCGACACGATCGAGGACCACCCGCTGCGGGCGATGCTGGGCGCGGGGCTCGTGGCGACGGTCAACTCCGACGATCCGGCGTACTTCGGCGGCTACGTCGACGACAACTTCACGGCCGCCCGCGAGGCGCTCGGGCTGTCCGCCGACCAGCTGCGGACGCTGGCCCGGAACTCCTTCCTGGCGTCCTTCCTGGAGGACGAGGAGGAGCGGCGGGCGGAGTACCTGGCGGAGGTCGAGGCGTACGACTTCGCAGGGGAGTAGGCCGCGAGCCGGCGGCCGCTCGCGCCGCCGTGCCCCTCCCGTCGCAGGGTGGGGCGGGGAACGGGCGAGCGCCTACGCGCGGTCCGACGGGCGGGCCAGGTCGTAGGTCGACCTGGTCGCGTGCCGGGCCGGGGCGTCCAGCTGGATCGGGGCGATCTCCTGCTCCGGGGCGCCGAGTTGGGGGACGAGGGCCGGGGTCGGGGTGGTGGTCGCGGCCAGGAGCGCCGCCGGTGCGCCGCCGCGGCGACGGACGGAGCCCGGGACCAGGGGACGGCCCGAGACGTGGCGGGCCACGGCCGTCATGGGGACGGCGATGAGCAGGAGCAGCGCGCACAGGGTCAGGCCCATGCCCGGGTACCCCGCCGCCTCCGACAGGACGCTGCCGGTGACCGGGCCGCACGCCACCCCCAGGGACGACGCCGAACCGACCAGCACCGCCCAGCGCCCCCGCGGGTCCAGCGAGGCGGCCAGACCGAGGAGGTAGGACAGGACGACGGGGTAGAAGGCGTTCCACGCGATCTCGCCCGTCGCGAAGCCCACCGGGGTCGCCGCGGCCGAACTCAGCAGGACACAGCCGGCGATGAGCGCCGTGCCCGCGCCGATCGGCACCGCACGGCCCAGCCGCGAGCCCAGCGCACCCGCCACCACCACGCCCGCCAGGCCCGCGCCGAGGGCGACGGCGAAGACGGCGCCGAGGGCGACCTCCGAGAGGCCGGCCTGGGTCAGGCCGATCCGGCCGCTGACGCCCCACAGCGCGTTCTGCGCCATCGACCAGAGCAGGATCGCGCCCGCGAGGACCGCGCCCGCCCGGCGGTGCGGGAGGGGCCCGGTGGCGGGCGTCCCGTGTCCGGCCTGCCGGCCGGCCCCGGTCGCGGGGGCCAGGGCCTTCGTGGCCGGCCATACGGCCATCGCGGTGGCGGCTATCGCCGCGAACGGCAGCGTGTGGCCACCGCCCAGCCGCGGCAGCGTCAGGTACAGCGCGCCCGCCGCCGCCGAGACCGACAGCAGGCCGAGCGCCGAGGCGCGGTGCGGGTCGGGGCGGCCCGCGATGCCGGCCGCGGCGACCGCCGTGCACGTGCCCGAGCCGAAGCCGCCCACGACGGCGCCCAGCACGACCAGCGGGAGCTCGTGCGTGGCGGCGGCGGTGCCGTAACCGACCGCCATGGCCGCGAGGCCCAGCCGTGCCGCCCGGCGCGGGCCGACGCGGTCCACGCGGGAGGCGAGCGTGAAGCCCGCCGAGGCCGAGCCGAGGAGGAGGATCGAGCCGACCAGGCCGGCTTGGGACGGGCCGAGACCCAGACCCGCGGAGAGCCGGCCGACGAGGGTCGGGAGGAGGTAGGGGGCCAGGTATCCGGCCGTGAAGAGGGCGACGAGAGCGGTGTGCGGTGCCAGGGCACGCGCAGGGCGCGACGACATGGGCGTTCCAGGAAATGAACAGGGAAATGAGATGGCGCCCGGGGAGTCACGGGGTCGCGGCACCATGTGTATCAAGCATCCGAGTGGGCGGAGAAGCCGGTATCCCCCGATTCGGTCTGTGATGTGGGTCACGATTGGTTTGGAGGGCGATCGAGTGGGTATCAAGGGCCGGAATCGTCGCGTCCACCCCGCCTCGCCGTCCCCTTCGGGCACACTGTCCGGATCGGCACCCCGCTGCCGATCCGCCGCACCCACGACCGGGGAGCCCGCCGTGACCGAACGCGACAACGACGTCGACCCGCTGGTGTGCCTCCGCGAGCCCACCGACCCCCAGTGCGACGTCTTCCTCACCGGCACGGTGTTCCTCGACATCATCTTCACCGGGCTCGACTCCGCCCCCGTCCGCGGCACCGAGTCCTGGGCCCGCGGCATGGGATCCAGCCCCGGCGGCGTCGCCAACATGGCGACCGCGCTCGCCCGGCTCGGGCTGCGGACCTCGCTGGCCGCCGCGTTCGGCGACGACCACTACGGCGAGTACTGCTGGGACGCGCTGGAGCAGGGCGAGGGCATCGACCTCTCGCTGTCGCGCACCGTGCCCGGCTGGCATTCGCCCGTCACCGTCTCCATGGCCTACGAGGGCGAGCGCACCATGGTGTCGCACGGCCACGCCGCCCCGCCCCTGGACGGCGCCCTGCCCGCCTACCCGCCGCACGCCCGCGCCGCCGTGGCCTCCCTGGTCCCGGGCCGCAGCGAGGAGTGGGTGGCCCGCGCGGCCGGCTCGGGCGCCAAGGTCTTCGCCGACGTGGGCTGGGACGACACCGGACGCTGGGACCTCGCCGGGCTCACGGACCTGGAACACTGCGAGGCCTTCCTGCCCAACGCCGCCGAGGCGATGCGCTACACCCGCACCGACTGCCCGCGCGCCGCCGCCCGGGCGCTCGCCGACAAGGTGCGGTACGCGGTCGTCACGCTCGGTTCCGAGGGTGCCTACGCCGTCGACGGGGCCACCGGCGAGACCGCCGAGGTGCCCGCCATCCAGGTCTCGGCGCTCGACCCCACCGGCGCCGGGGACGTCTTCGTCGCCGGCTTCGTGACCGGGACCCTCGCCGGCTGGCCGCTCGCCGACCGGCTCGCCTTCGCGGGGCTGACCGCGGCCCTCTCCGTGCAGGAGTTCGGCGGGTCGCTCTCCGCGCCGACCTGGGGCGAGATCGCCGCCTGGTGGCAGCACGTCCAGGGGCACGAGTGCCAGGACCCGGTCGCCCTGCGCGAGCGCTACGCCTTCCTGGAGCGCCTGCTGCCCGCCCCGGGCCGCCCGTGGCCCCTGCGCCGGGCCGTACCCACCATCGGCTTCCGCGCCGCCCCGGCCTCCTGAGGGCCGCTTCCCCCGGAGGCCCGGCCGGGGGAGGGCCGGGCGTGCCCGCCGCCCGGCGCGTCGCCTCCCGGCCGCGCGGGGCGTCCCCGAAATTCCGTTCTGGGTTGTCCGATGCGAGTCGTAGGCTTGGTATCCGAGAGGTTGTCGAGCAGCGAGAACCCTGCAACAGGAGGTATGTGCAGGCCCCAGTGCCGGCCCATGACTCAGACACCCACAGCCCACGCCCCCGCCCCCGGGCCCGGGCAGGCACGCGCCCGCTTCACCGTCCCCGCGAAGCACCCCATGGTGATGATGCTGGGTTCCGGTGACTCCCTGCTTCGCGTGATCGAGGAAGCGTTCCCGGCGACGGACATCCACGTCCGGGGAAACGAGATCAGCGCGACCGGTGAGGCTCAGGAAGTCGCGCTGATCCAGCGCCTGTTCGACGAGATGATGCTGGTGCTCCGCACCGGTCAGCCGATGACGGAGGATGCCGTGGAACGTTCGATCGCGATGCTGCGCGAGGAGAACGGGGAGGGCGGGGAGGCGGCCGAGACCCCCTCCGAGGTGCTCACCCAGAACATCCTGTCCAGCCGCGGCCGGACCATCCGCCCCAAGACCCTCAACCAGAAGCGCTACGTCGACGCCATCGACAAGCACACCATCGTCTTCGGCATCGGCCCCGCCGGCACCGGCAAGACGTATCTGGCCATGGCCAAGGCCGTCCAGGCCCTGCAGTCCAAGCAGGTCACCCGGATCATCCTGACCCGGCCGGCGGTCGAGGCGGGCGAGCGGCTCGGCTTCCTGCCCGGCACGCTCTACGAGAAGATCGACCCCTACCTGCGGCCGCTCTACGACGCGCTGCACGACATGCTCGACCCCGACTCGATCCCCAAGCTGATGGCCAACGGAACGATCGAGGTCGCGCCGCTGGCGTACATGCGCGGTAGAACCCTCAATGACGCGTTCATCATCCTGGACGAGGCGCAGAACACGAGCCCCGAGCAGATGAAGATGTTCCTCACCCGCCTCGGCTTCGACTCGAAGATCGTCATCACCGGTGACATCACCCAGGTCGACCTGCCGGGCGGCACGAAGAGCGGTCTGCGGCAGGTCCGGGACATCCTCGAAGGCGTCCCCGACGTGCACTTCTCGACGCTCACGTCGCAGGATGTCGTACGGCACAAGCTCGTCGGCCGTATCGTCGACGCGTACGAGAAGTACGACAGCCGCAACGACAGCCGCACCGGCGGCCGTCAGGACGGCCGTAACGGGAAGTAGAAGCAACCGCACATGTCGATCGACGTCAACAACGAGTCCGGCACCGAGGTCGACGAGCAGTCGATCCTCGACATCGCCCGCTACGCGCTCGCGCGCATGCGCATCCACCCGCTCTCCGAGCTCTCGGTGATCGTGGTGGACGCCGAGGCGATGGAGCAGCTCCACATCCAGTGGATGGACCTGCCGGGTCCGACGGACGTCATGTCCTTCCCCATGGACGAGCTGCGCCCGCCGTCGAAGGACGACGAGGAGCCCCCGCAGGGGCTCCTCGGCGACATCGTGCTCTGTCCCGAGGTCGCCACGAAGCAGGGCGAGGACGCGCCGACGCGGCACTCCATGGACGAGGAGCTCCAGCTCCTGACCGTCCACGGGGTGCTGCACCTGCTGGGCTACGACCACGAGGAGCCGGACGAGAAGGCCGAGATGTTCGGCCTTCAGGCCGCCATCGTGGACGGCTGGCGCGCGGAGAAGGGCCTGACCGGCCCGTCGCCGGCGCCGACCGTCTCCTGAACGGGGCGGTCATGAGTGCTCAGCTGATCCTGGGCGCCGTCGCCCTGGTCATCGTCGCCTGGCTGGCCGCGTGCGCCGAGGCCGGCATCGCCCGGGTCTCCAGCTTCCGCGCCGCCGAGGCCGTACGGTCCGGGCGACGGGGCGCCGAGCGGCTCGCCCAGGTCGCCTCCGACCCGACCCGCTATCTCAACGTGGCGCTGCTCGTGCGCGTCGCCTGCGAGATGGCGGCCGGGGTGCTCGTCACGTACGCGTGTCTGGAGGAGTTCGCGGAGACCTGGCAGGCGCTGCTCGTCGCGATCGTCGTGATGGTGCTCGTGTCGTACGTCGCCGTGGGCGTGTCGCCGCGCACCATCGGCCGTCAGCACCCGCTGAACACGGCGACCGCCGCCGCGTACGTGCTGCTGCCGCTGGCGCGCGTCATGGGCCCGATCCCGCAGCTGCTCATCCTCATCGGCAACGCGCTCACGCCCGGCAAGGGCTTCCGCAAGGGACCGTTCGCCTCCGAGGCCGAGCTGCGCGCGATGGTCGACCTGGCCGAGCAGGAGTCGCTGATCGAGGACGAGGAGCGCCGCATGGTGCACTCGGTCTTCGAGCTCGGCGACACGCTGGTGCGCGAGGTGATGGTGCCGCGCACCGACCTCGTCTGCATAGAGCGGTACAAGACCGTCCGTCAGGCCCTCACCCTCGCACTGCGCTCCGGTTTCTCCCGGATTCCGGTGACGGGCGAGAACGAGGACGACATCGTCGGCGTCGTGTACCTGAAGGACCTGGTCCGCAAGACGCACATCAACCGGGAGGCCGAGGCCGATCTGGTGTCCACGGCGATGCGCCCGGCGGCCTTCGTGCCCGACACCAAGAACGCGGGCGACCTGCTGCGCGAGATGCAGCAGGAGCGCAACCACGTCGCCGTCGTCATCGACGAGTACGGCGGCACGGCCGGGATCGTCACCATCGAGGACATCCTGGAGGAGATCGTCGGTGAGATCACCGACGAGTACGACCGGGAGCTGCCGCCCGTCGAGGAGCTCGGCGGGGACCGCTACCGGGTCACCGCCCGTCTGGACATCGGCGACCTCGGCGAGCTCTACGGCTTCGGGCCGGACGAGTACGACGACGAGGACGTGGAGACGGTCGGCGGACTGCTCGCCAAGGCCCTCGGCCGGGTGCCGATCGCCGGCGCCAACTCGGTCGTGGAGCTGCCGGACGGGCGGACGCTGCGGCTCACCGCGGAGTCCCCGGCCGGCCGCCGGAACAAGATCGTGACCGTGCTCGTCGAACCGGTCGGCACCGCCGGCCCCGAGGAGGGAACCGACTCGTGACGCCCGACCAGCTGCGCGCCTTCTGCCTGGACTTCAACGACGCGAGCGAGGAGTTCCCCTTCGGTCCCGGCGTCTCCGTCTTCAAGGTGGCCGGGAAGATGTTCGCGCTGTCCTGGTTGGACGCCGACCCGCTGACGGTCAATCTGAAGTGCGATCCGGACGACGCGGTGCGGCTCCGTGAGGAGTATCCGGCGATCGCCCCGGGCTATCACATGAACAAGCGGCACTGGAACACCGTGAGTGTGGGAGAGCTCCCGGACCGGATGGTCCGGGAGCTCGTCGAGGACTCGTACGACCTCGTCGTCGCCGGTCTGCCGAAGGCGGTACGGCTCCGCCTCGACCGGCCCTGAGCGTCAGGCACGGTTCCGCAGGCCGATCGCGACCAGGACCGCCGTCGCCAGGACGATCGCCGCGTCCAGGGCGAGGACCGTGCGCACGCCCCCGTACAGGCTGTCGCCGGTGGTGGCGAGGACGCCGAGCAGCGGGATGCCGACGGTGAGGCCGACCTGCTGGGTCGTGGTCACCAGACCGGTGGCCAGGCCCTGCTCCTCGTCCGGGACGCCGGAGGTGGCGGTCACGCCGTACGCGATGATCGCGCCCAGGTGGCACATGGAGGCCAGCGAGACTGCGACGGTCGCCAGGATCGCGCCCGATCCGGTGCCGACGGCGAGCAGTCCGGCGGTCAGCACGCCCTGGCCGGCGAGCCCGGCGACCAGGGTGCGGCGGGCGCCGAACCGGCCGATCACCCGGGCGGCGAAGGAGCCGGCGAGGACCGACATGACGCCCTGGACGCCGAAGACCAGGCCGGTCTGGAAGCCCGTCAGGCCGAGCGTCTCCTGCAGGTAGAGGGTCAGGACGAAGATGACGGTGGACATCATGGCGAAGGTGACGAGTCCGCCCAGGTTCCCGAAGGCGACCGTGCCGCGCCTCAGCATCGGCAGGGACACCAGCGGGGCCTCGTGCCGGGACTCGACGACCACGAAGGCGACCAGCAGGGCCACGCCCGCCACGAGGGTGATCAGGACGTCGGCGCCGCCGAAGCCGCGCTGGGCCGCGGTCGACAGGGCGTAGATCAGGGAGAGCAGGCCGCCGGTGACGGTCACCGCGCCGGGCACGTCGAGGCGGGGCCGCTCGGGGGTGCGGGACTCGGGCAGCAGGCCGGGGACGAAGGGCAGCACCAGGGCGCTGAACAGGGCGAGCAGGCCCATGGTGGAGCGCCAGCCGAGGGTGTCGGTCATGACGCCGCCGAGGACCATGCCGACGGTGAAGCCCAGCGACAGGATGGTGCCGGAGATGCCGAGCGCCCGGTCACGCTGCGGGCCCTCGGGGAAGGTGGTGGTCAGCAGGGCCATGCCGGTCGGCACGATGGCCGCCGCGCCCAGGCCCTGCAGGGCGCGGCCGGTGAGGAAGGCGGCCGGGCTCCAGGCGAAGGTGGCGAGCAGCGAGGCGGTGCCGAAGAGCGCGAGGCCCGTGAGGAAGAGCTTCTTGCGTCCGTAGAGGTCGCCGATCCGGCCGGAGAGCAGCAGGAAGCCGCCGGACGGCAGGGCGAAGGCGGTGACCGCCCACTGCAGGGCGGAGGTGCTCAGTCCGAGGTCGGCGCCGAGTACGGGCAGGGCCACGTTCAGGACGGAGAAGTCCAGCGACACCATGAACTGGGCGGCGCACAGCACGATCAGGATGAGCCGGGCGCGGCCGGTGAGTGCCGGTGCCGCGCCGGCGGCGGGGGGAGCGGGAGGGGTCGGGGCGGTTGCGGTCGGGGAGGCCTCGGTGGAGGTGACGGTTGCCATGGCGACGACTCTCGTGGTCCGGGAATGCCCGTGGGGAGCGGGAACTTATCCTGTTGGTCGCACCACCAGGCACCACCAGGCACCACCACGCGTCCAGGGGGAGGAAGCACACGTGGCCACGGCAGTGGAGAACGCGGACGGCAAGGCCCACCGGCTCGCCGAACTGCGCGAGTTCCTGATGAGCCGACGGGCCCGGGTGAGCCCGGCCGAGGCGGGCCTGCCGGACGGCGGCGCCCGGCGTCGCACGCCGGGGCTGCGCCGTGAGGAGGTGGCCGTCCTCGCCGGGGTCGGGGTCTCCTGGTACCAGTGGCTGGAGCAGGGCCGCGACATCACGGTGTCGCCGCAGGTGGTCGATTCCGTGGCCCGGGTGCTGCGGCTCAGCCCGGTGGAGCGACGCCACCTGTACGTCCTGGCGGGGCTCAACCCGCCGGCGCCGGAGGCGGCGCCCGAGGACCGGGACATGTGCCACGGGCTGCGGCGCCTGATCGACACGTGGATGCCCTTCCCGGCGCACATCATGGACGTGTACTGGAACACGGTCATGTACAACGAGGCGGCGGCGATCGTGCTCGGCATGCGCCCGGAGATCGTGCAGAACTGCCTGGTCGCGTTCTTCACCGACCCGCTCTACCGGGCGCGCTCGAACTGCTGGGAGGAGCTGGCTCCGCAGGTCGTCGCCCAGTTCCGTGCCGCCTGCTCGGAGCATCCCGGGGACGACGGCTTCCGCTCCGTGGTCGAGGAGGCCAGGGCGGCGAGCCCGGAGTTCGCGGAGCTGTGGGAGCGGCGGGACATCCGGCCCGGCGGTCTCAACCGCAAGGAGATGGAACACCCGCTGGTCGGCCCGCTCTTCGTCGAGGCCACCCAGCTGCGGGTGCCGGCCCGGCCGGACCTGGTGATCGTGCTGCACACCCCGCTGCCGGAGGCGGACACCGCCGCGAAGCTGGAGTGGCTGGTGTCGCCGGAGGGGCGGCGCGGGGCGATGTACCCGGTGGCGGGCTGAGGGGCGTTCCCGGCCCGGTCGGGTCTTCGTCGCACATACGTGTCACCGACGCCGTATATGCTCCCGCCGTCCGGTCCGTTCGTGATCATGTCGAGGCCGGTGTCCGCGGTCCTCGTGGCCGGCGGCCTCCGCTCGACTCCGCACCCCCAAGAGGCACTTCACCATGCGCACTCGCATCAGCCGCGGCCTGGCCGCCGCCCTCGCCGTATCCGCGCTCTCGCTGACCGCCGCCTGCGGTGGCGGGGAGAAGGACGACGCGGCGAAGAGCGGTGCCGACAAGTCGGCCGCCGGCGCGACGACGTCCGCCGCCCCCACGTCCGCGGCGCCGGCCGCGCCGCTGACGGACGCCCGGATGAAGGCCGCGCTGCTGGAGCTGAAGGACCTGCCGTCGGGTTGGAAGGCCACGAAGCACCCGGACACCCCGAGCGCCTACACGACCGACAAGCCCGCCTGCAAGGCCTTCGCCGACATGATGGGCAGCGGCGACATCCCCGGTGCCACGAAGGGCCCGAGTGCCGACTTCGCCCTCGGCAACAACGACTCGGAGATCACCGAGCGGGTCGCGGGCTTCACCGGCACCGGTGCCGCCGACTATCTGGAGCAGCTCAGCACCTCGCTGGACACCTGCGGCGCGATGACCGTCGAGGCCGACGGACAGAAGATGAAGCTGTCGGCGAAGAAGCGCACGGCTCCCCAGGGGACGGAGGAGGCGATCGCCTTCACGCTGGGCCTCGAGGTCGCCCCCGGGATGACGATCGAGCCGGACTTCGTCTTCGCCCGCCAGGGCAACGGGGTGGTCCGCTTCATGCTGCTCGCGAACGCCGCGGGCAAGAAGGACTTCGACCAGCTCGCCAAGAAGGCCACCGACAAGTTCGCCAAGGCCGCTCAGGGCTGAGCCGGGCCCCGCCCTATCCTCGGATCATGACACTCAACCGCGAGCACGACGACCTCGGCGCCGAGGACCTCAAGATCATCACGCTGGCACGCAGCGCCCGCGCCCGCAACGGGGTGCCGGAGGGCGCGGCGGTACGGGACGAGACGGGGCGCACGTATGTCGCGGGGACCGTCGAGCTGGAGTCGCTCAAGCTGAGCGCGCTGCAGACCGCGGTCGCGATGGCCGTGGCCAGTGGCGCTCAGTCGCTGGAGGCCGCGGCGCTCGTCTCGGCCGCCGAGGCCGCGTCCGACGAGGACCGCGCGGCGGTCCGGGACCTGGGCGGGCCGGAGACCCCGGTGCTGCTGGCGGGGCCCGACGGGCGGCTGCGCGTGGCGGTCACCGCGGGCTGAGGCCCGGAGCCGTACGAGCGGGGCCCGGCGCGGGCGGGATGCGCCGGGCCCCGCGCGCGTGCCGGGACGGGGCCTCGTGGTACCGCTCCCGCACGGGCCTTGTGCTCTTGTGAGGAATGCGCGTCAATGGCGGCGAACGGTCCGACGGGCCGTCAGATCTCCGCCCTTCTCGCGGAGTCTCCTCGACGCAGTGCCCGCACCCCCTGCGTTCGTCATCGGAAGGGGTACGACCTCGCCATGAGAACCAGAAGCAGCTTAGGGATCGTCGCGGTGCTCTCGGGGGCGCTCGCCTCCTCGGCCCTCGTCTTCGCGCCGGGGGCCGCCGCCGTGTCGCCGGGGACGGCCACGGCCACGTACGACTGTGGCTCGTGGGGCGGCGGCGGTGCCACGCTCACCGCCACGCAGAGCGGCACCGCCGCGACGATCACCCTCACCTCCGCCGTGAAGACGCCGATCGCGGTCGGCGCCGACCAGATCAACGCCACGCTCACGCTGGCCAAGGGCGGCGGCGGCACCCGGGTGTTCACCGGCAAGAAGAACCCGCCGCTCGCCGCGAACCAGTCCGTCACGATCGGCCCGCTCGCCGGGACCGTCGCCTCCGGCGACAGCCTCAACTCCCACTTCGCGGGCACCGCGCTCAAGATGGTGATCTTCGGTGTCACCGTGAACTGCGACGCGCTCACCTCGCAGTCGCCCGGGCCCTTCGTGTTCAGCTGATCTCCGTCCCGCACGGCCGACCGGTACCGCCGAGGGCGGTACCGGTCCCTGCTGTGGCCAGGGGAAATGTGCTGGATGTGCTGATCTTGCCATGATCTGATGGCCCATCAGTCGGTGCATTTCGATTCCATTGACTTCTCTCGGCCCGCAGCCGTCAATGGCGCCCTCTCATCCCTCAGGAGGGGCCCACATGGCACTCGACAGAAGCCGCGCGGCGGCCCGAAGACGGCGTCGCTGGTCCGCCGCCCTCGGCGCCACCGCGCTCGCCCTCACCGCCGGCGGAGCGCTCGCCGCCCCGGCCGGCGCGGTCACCGCGGCCTCCGCGCCCGTGGAGTTCGCGACCCACTGCGTCCCGCCGCCGATCGCCGGCATCCCGCCCATCGACGGGACCACCACGGCGCAGATCACCGTCGACAACGCGGCGCCGAAGGTCGGCGACACGGTCACCGTCACCTACACGGTCACCAAACCCGCCGCCTCGAACCCGGTGGACCTGGCGCTCCCGGAGAACATCATGACGCCGAGCGGCAAGGTCAGCCTCGGCGGTGCCCAGGCCGGCTCCGTCACGGTCACCGGCGAGAAGAAGAACCCGCCCGTCCCCGGCAAGGGCACCTTCCCGCCCTTCTCGATGAAGGGCACCTTCACCGTCACCGCGCCCGGCGCGATCACCCTCTCGCCCGGCGACTACAACATCCACACCAGCTACATCATGGAGCTGGACACGCCCTGCACCGTCACCAACCCGCCCGCGCCCGTCTCCGAGACGGTCACGGCGGCCCCGCAGCCCGGGGCCAACGAGCGCGCCCTCCAGCTCGACAACGCCTCCGGGGCGCCCGGTGTCCGCGTCACCGTCACCGGGAGCGGGTTCACCCCGCTCGCCGAGGTCACCGTCGTCGGCCGGGCCGGTGCGGCCGAGACCGCCGACCGGATGACCGTCACCACGGACGGTGCGGGCGGCTTCGCCGCGCGGCTGAGGGTCTCCGACCTGGCGACCACCGGGATCGTGGCGTACGAGGGGGCGGCCTGGGACCCCGACAAGGGCGCGGGCCCCGTCGCGTACCAGGTCATCGACGACACCCCGGCGCCGCCGAACAGCCAGAAGATCACGGCCACGGTCAGGGCCGGCACCCTGTCGATGACCCAGGCCGGTGACGCCGTCCAGCTGTCGGCCGTCGACTTCGGCCAGGGCGGCGCGGCCACCGGCGCCCTGCAGACGGTCACGGTCAAGGACTTCCGCGGCGGCCCCGCGGGCTGGTCCCTGACCGGCAGGGTCAGCGACTTCGCCGGTCCCGGCGGAGCCTCCGTCGGTGCCGGGAAGCTCAGCTGGAGCCCGGCCTGCGCCACCAGGCCCGGCAGCCCCAGCACCTGTGCCGCGGGCAGCGCCGGCGTCGTCGGCAGCACCGGCGCGACCCTCGCGTCCACGCCCAACGGCACCCTCACGGGCGGCGAGTTCACCGTCGACGCCGGGCTCTCGCTCGACGTCCCGGCGTACACCGCACCCGGCACCTACGCGGGCGTGCTCACGCTGACGCTGTCCTGACCGTTCCGAGAGAACCGAGCCAGAAGGGGTCCGCACCCGTGCGCAAGCCGTACGTCCTCCTGTTGAACGTTCTCGGCCTCCTGGGCGCCGCGCTGCTGCTCGGCGTCCAGGGGGCACCCCCCGCCTCCGCCGCCGAGAACGGCGAGTGGGCCGTCTACCCGGCCGCCTCGCGGCTCGGCAGCCGCCCGTACTTCTACCTCTCCGCCGAGCCGGGCACCACCGTCACCGACAGGGTCACCGTCGCCAACAAGACCGCCGCCCCGCTCACCTTCGTCCTCTACGGCGCCGACGCCTACAACACCGAACGCGACGGCGGCTTCGCCGTGCGCACCCGGCAGGAGAAGCAGACCGGCGCGGGCGCCTGGATCAGGCCGGACCGCGACCGGGTCACCGTCCCGCCCCGGGCCGCCGTCACCGTGCCGTACACCCTCACCGTGCCCGCCGACGCCGAGCCCGGCGACCACCCCGGCGCCCTCGTCGCCCTCGACGAGCGGATCGCCCGGGGCGGCGGCTCCATGGCCCTCGGGGTGCAGCGTGCCGTCGCCGCCCGGGTCTATCTGCGGGTCGGCGGCCCCACCGTCCCCGCCCTCTCCGTCGAGGACGTCACCCTCGACCAGGACCGGCCGCTCGTGCCCGGCACCGGCACCAGCAGCGCCGTCGTCTCCTACACCCTGTACAACCGCGGCAACGTCACCCTCAGTCCCCAGGTCGCGCTCAGGGCCCGGGGGCTCTTCGGCCGCACCCTGCTCTCCCGCGACCTGGACCGGCTGCCGGCCGAGCTGCTGCCCCGGCAGCGGATCCGGCTCTCCGTGCGCTGGACGGGCTCGCCGCAGTTCGACCGGGGCGAGGTGACCCTGACCGCCACCGCCAGGGACGTCCGCGAGACCGGGCGGGTGTCCTTCCTCGCCGTGCCCTGGCTGCCCGTCGCGGTGCTCGCCGCGGGGGGTCTGGGCGGGCTGTCCGGCCTGTGGATACGCCGCCGCCGGGCACTGGGTACGTGAGGGGGGCGCTCATCGGGGACAATGGCCCCCATGAGCGTTCGTACAGATGAGAACACCGCCCCCCACCGGGCCGGCTTCGCGTGCTTCGTCGGCCGCCCCAACGCGGGCAAGTCCACCCTGACGAACGCTCTTGTCGGGCAGAAGGTGGCCATCACCTCCAACCGGCCGCAGACCACCCGGCACACCGTGCGCGGCATCGTGCACCGCGCCGAAGCGCAGCTGATCCTGGTCGACACCCCCGGCCTCCACAAGCCGCGCACCCTGCTCGGCGAGCGCCTCAACGACATCGTCCGCACCACCTGGGCCGAGGTCGACGTGATCGGCTTCTGCCTGCCCGCCGACCAGAAGCTCGGCCCCGGCGACCGCTTCATCGCCAAGGAGCTCGCCGAGATCAAGAAGACCCCGAAGGTCGCGATCGTCACCAAGACCGACCTGGTCGACTCCAAGACCCTCGCCGAGCAGCTGATCGCCATCGACCAGCTCGGCAAGGAGCTGGGCATCGAGTGGGCCCAGATCGTGCCGGTCTCCGCCGTCGGCGACAAGCAGGTCCAGCTCGTCGCCGACCTGCTCATCCCGCTCCTGCCGGAGTCCCCGCCGCTCTACCCCGAGGGCGACCTCACCGACGAGCCCGAGATGGTCATGGTCGCCGAGCTGATCCGCGAGGCCGCGCTCGAAGGCGTCCGCGACGAGCTGCCGCACTCCATCGCCGTGGTCGTCGAGGAGATGATCCCGCGCGAGAACCGCCCGGCGGACCGCCCGCTGCTCGACATCCACGCCAACGTGTACATCGAGCGTCCCAGCCAGAAGGGCATCATCATCGGCCCGAAGGGCAGCCGCCTCAAGGAGGTCGGCATGAAGTCCCGCAAGCACATCGAGGCGCTGCTCGGGACCCCGGTCTTCCTCGACCTGCACGTGAAGGTCGCGAAGGACTGGCAGCGGGATCCCAAGCAGCTCAGGAAGCTGGGGTTCTAGGCCTTCCGCCCTCGCCCCCGGCCGTTCCCCTTCGCAGGGCACGCCGGGGCGCCGGCAGTCCCGTGCGGACTGCCGGCGCCGTCGCGGGGTGCGTCACGCGCCTTCTTTGAGGACCCTCTGGATGAGCGCCCGTTGCGCGTCCGTCAGGTCCGGGTCGTCGCAGCGGACGGTCCGCCCGTCGACGGTGATCTCGTAGGAGAAGCCGTCGGGCACGCCGCGCCGCCCCTCCTGCTCGCCCTCGGAGAGCACCGTCTCGGCCAGGGAGGTCAGCTCGCCGTCGGCCCCGTGACCGGAGGTGTCGATCTCGGCCGACCGCTCCCTGCCCGCGAAACCGCCCGTGCGTCGCACTCGAATCCGCATGGGACCTGTGTACCAGCGGCTCAGGACGTCGGCACGCCGACCAGGGACCAGGCCTTCAGGACGGCCCGCAGCTCCTCTCCCTCGCCGAACAGCTTCCGCGCCGAGGCGGCCGTCGCCCGCGCGAACTCGGAGAAGCGGGCCTCCTCGGCGAGGGTGCCGCCGGTCATCACGTCGTACCAGATCCTGCCGGCCCGCTCCCAGGCGTAGCCGCCGAGCTCCGTGGCCACCTGGTAGAAGGCGTGGTTGGGGATGCCCGAGTTGATGTGCACGCCGCCGTTGTCCGAGCTGGTGCGGACGTAGCCGTCCATCGTCGCGGGCTGCGGGTCCTTGCCGAGGACGTCGTCGTCGTAGGCCGTGCCCGGTTCCTTCATGGAGCGCAGCGCCACCCCGCGGTCGATGGCGGGACCGAGCAGCCCCTCGCCGATCAGCCAGTCGGCGGCGTCGGCCGTCTGGCCCAGGGCGTGCTGCTTCACCAGCGAGCCGAAGACGTCCGAGACGGACTCGTTGAGCGCGCCCGACTGCCCGAAGTAGGCGAGGTTGGCCGTGTACTGGGTGAAGCCGTGGGTCAGCTCGTGGCCCATGACGTCCACGGGGATCGTGAAGTCCAGGAAGAGCTCGCCGTCGCCGTCGCCGAACACCATCTGCTCGCCGTTCCAGAAGGCGTTGTCGTACTTCTCGTCGAAGTGGACGGAGGCGAGGAGCGGCATCCCCGCGCCGTCGATCGAGCTGCGGCCGAAGGCCTGCTCGAACAGCTCGAAGGTGGCGCCCAGCCCGGCGTACGCCCGGTTGACGGTGAGGTCCTGCACGGCGGCCCCGCCCTCGGCGCGCACCTGCCTGCCGGGCAGCGAGGTGCCGCTGCCGGCGTCGTAGATGGTGCGCCGGGGCTTGTCGGACGGCTCGCCGTCCGCCGCGCGCGCCCCGCGCACCTCGGGCGCCTCGGCGCGGAGCCTGCGCTCGGTGCGATGCGTCGCGTCCACCGTGAGGGTGCGCCGCGCGGCCGCGGCGTAGGCCGGGTTGTCCGACTCGGCGAGCCGCTCCAGGAGGTGCGGCGGGACGATCGAGCAGAAGACAGACGTGTGGGGAGTCATAGGGGCAATGTGGCACTGTGTGGTCCCGGTGTCACGGGCTGCGACGATGATTGGTGAAATGGAGTGATGAGTCACCTTTCACCGTTGACGTGGAGCCCGTCCCGCATACTGAAACGGGACGTCCGCCTCCGCCGCACCTGGGCTACAGTGACGCGCATCATGCGTTTCGGGCTGCTTCTCCTTAGCTGCCGCGGCGAGGGCCTGTAGTCGTAGGCCGACCCCCTCCCCGCGGGATTCGGTGTTGCGTTCGACAGTCGGCCGTCCCTCTCCCAGGACCTCCGAGGAGCCCTACGCAATGTCTCAGTCGCCGTTCATCAGCCGCCCCACGCCCGTCACCTCCGCGACGCACCTGCAGAAGCCGTCCGGGATGCCCGTCCACAAGTACGGGCGGTACGAGGCCGTCGACATCCCGGACCGCACCTGGCCCGAGCGCCGCATCACCAAGGCGCCCCGCTGGCTGTCGACCGACCTGCGCGACGGCAACCAGGCCCTGATCGACCCGATGAGCCCGGCCCGCAAGCGCGAGATGTTCGACCTGCTGGTCCGGATGGGCTACAAGGAGATCGAGGTCGGCTTCCCGTCCTCCGGCGAGACCGACTTCGCCTTCGTGCGCTCGATCATCGAAGACGGCGCGATCCCGGACGACGTCACGATCTCCGTACTGACCCAGGCCCGCGAGGACCTGATCGAGCGGACCGTGGAGTCCCTGCAGGGCGCCAGGCGCGCCACCGTGCACCTGTACAACGCGACCGCGCCCACCTTCCGCCGGGTGGTCTTCCGCGGCTCGAAGGACGACATCAAGCAGATCGCGGTCGACGGTACCCGCCTGGTGATGGAGTACGCGGAGAAGCTGCTGGGCCCGGAGACCACCTTCGGCTACCAGTACAGCCCGGAGATCTTCACCGACACCGAGCTGGACTTCGCCCTGGAGGTCTGCGAGGCGGTCTGTGACGTCTGGCAGCCCGGCCCGGGCCGCGAGATCATCCTCAACCTGCCCGCCACCGTGGAGCGTTCGACGCCGTCCACGCACGCGGACCGCTTCGAGTGGATGTCCCGCAACCTGACCCGCCGCGAGTACGTCTGCCTGTCCGCCCACCCGCACAACGACCGCGGTACGGCCGTGGCCGCGGCCGAGCTGGCCGTCATGGCCGGCGCCGACCGCATCGAGGGCTGCCTGTTCGGCCAGGGCGAGCGCACCGGCAACGTCGACCTGGTGACCCTGGGCATGAACCTGTTCAGCCAGGGCGTCGACCCGCAGATCGACTTCTCGCAGATCGACGAGATCCGCCGGACCTCCGAGTACTGCAACCAGATGGAGGTCCACCCGCGCCACCCGTACGCGGGCGACCTGGTCTACACGGCCTTCTCCGGCTCCCACCAGGACGCCATCAAGAAGGGCTTCGACGCCATGGAGGCCGACGCGGCCGCCCAGGGCAAGACCGTCGACGACATCGAGTGGGCCGTCCCGTACCTGCCGATCGACCCGAAGGACGTGGGCCGCTCCTACGAGGCCGTCATCCGCGTCAACTCGCAGTCGGGCAAGGGCGGCATCGCGTACGTCCTGAAGAACGACCACAAGCTGGACCTGCCCCGCCGGATGCAGATCGAGTTCTCGCGGATCATCCAGGCGAAGACCGACGCCGAGGGCGGCGAGGTCACGCCGAAGGAGATCTGGTCCGTCTTCCAGGACGAGTACCTGCCCAACCCGGACAACGCCTGGGGCCGCATCCAGCTGCGTTCCGGCCAGTCGACCTCCGACACGGACGGCACCGACACCCTGAAGGTCGAGGCCGTCGTGGACGGTGTCGAGACCGTCCTGACCGGCTCCGGCAACGGCCCGATCTCCGCCTTCTTCGCCGCCCTGCAGGCGATCGGCGTGGACGCCCGCCTGCTGGACTACCAGGAGCACACGATGAGCGAGGGCGCCTCCGCGCAGGCCGCCTCGTACATCGAGTGCGCCATCGACGGCAAGGTCCTGTGGGGCATCGGCATCGACGCCAACACCACCCGCGCCTCCCTGAAGGCGGTCGTCTCGGCGGTCAACCGCTCGGCCCGCTGATCTCGCGTCTTCCCGGCCGCCCCGCACCCCTCCGAGGGTGCGGGGCGGCTTCTTTCGCGACCTGCGTCACAGTTGCCGGATGACCTTCACCGGCTGCCTTCCCGGCGGAAACCGGCCCGGTCGTCCCGGCGGAAACCGGCCCGGTCGTCCCGCCGGATAAGCCCCAGCCGACCGGACCCCCGGTCCCGCCGGATGAGCCGCAGCCGACCGGACCCCCGGTCCCGCCGGATGAGCCGCAGCCGACCGGGACCCCCGGTCGCGCCGGAGACGGCGCAGCCGAGACCGGGCCCCCGTCCCACCCCTCCCCGCCGGGACCTCCTCCCCGAAGCCCTCCTCTCCGGCCACTTCCGCCCCGTCCCCCTCGCGGTCCCCGTCGGCCGCGGTGCCGGTGCCCGCGCCGTCGTCCACTCCGGAGGGTGATCTCGCCGAGCCCGGTCCGGCCTCCGGACCTGGCGCGATGGGGGCCGCCGGGGCGGCCGTCCCCTTCGGCGGCGGCTTCCTGGCCTTCGCGAAGCCGCGCGGGCGCCCTTCCTGAGGCTCCTCCGGCTCCGGCGTGTCTCGGCCATCTCCATGGCGTTCTGCTGACGAGGTGCTGACGCCGCATCATCGATGTGGCTAACATCACGCCACGGCCGGCAGTGTTGCCGGGACGTCAAGGGAGGTGCGGCGTGCGGTCAGCGCGGAAGTCACGGGACCGGAGCAGGGTTCTCTGCGGAATTCGCACTTCCTGGAACACGGTCGGCGACGGCGAGTTCTTCTGCGAGGAGTGCGGCGGCGACCGCAACTACCGCCGGCGCACCGGCCGCCGCCGGTTCGCCGTCCTGGGCGTGCCGCTGCTGCCCAGGGGCGACGCGGGCCCGGTCGTCGAGTGCGCCGCCTGCCACACCCACTTCGGTACGGACGTGCTGACGCACCCGACCACCAGCAGGTTCTCCGGGATGCTCCGGGACGCGGTGCACACCGTGGCGCTCGCCGTCCTCGCGGCGGGCGGCACCTCGTCGCGCACCGCCGTCGACACCGCCGCCGTCGCGGTGCGGGCGGCCGGCTTCGCCGACTGCACGGGGCTCCAGCTCGTCGAACTGGTCGAGGCGCTCGCCGCCGACACCGGTCGCTTCCTGCCGGACGTCAGCAGCGGGGGAGCGGCCCTCGCCATCGAGCTCCACGAGGCCCTCGAACCGCTCTCCCCGCACCTGGCCCCGGCGGGGCGCGAGTCGATCCTGCTGCAGGCGGCCAGGATCGCCCTCGCGGACGGCCCCTACACCCCGGCCGAGCGGGAGGTCCTCGGCACCGTCGGCAACGCGCTGGCGCTGTGCGCGGACGACACGGCCCGGCTGCTCGCCACGGCCCGCACGGTCAGCTGAGGCGCGGGTCCTCCCGGAGGGTGTGCACGGCGAGCCGCCGGGGCTTCGGTCACGGCTCAGGACGTGGTGCCGTCGGGCGGCGGGCGCCGGGGCGTCCGTGGCTGGCGGGCCCTGATGGCATGGCGCGGCGCGGTGGGCCCTGGGCTGCTGTACGACTCAGGGGCCTGACGGCGTGGCGCGCTGCGGTGACGCCCCGGGCCCCCGGCCCCCGGGCCCCCGGGCCGTCGGTACGGCTCAGGGCGTGGTGCCGTCGGGCGGCGGGACCGGCGGCCTCGTGAGCAGGGTGGCGGCGCGGCGGGCGTCCGGGGTGGCGCCCAGGCGCTCGAAGGCCGCGCGGGCGGTGGTCAGGGCGAGCCGGGCGGCCGCTTCGTCGCCCGCCGCGCGGTGGGCCGCCGCGAGCAGCATCCGCGTCCGCGCGGCCTCGTAGGGCACCCGCAGCTCCGTCCACAGCGCGAGGGCCCGCCGCAGGGGCGGGTGGGCCGGCTCGCCCCGGGCGAGGGCCAGCGCACCGCGCGCGGTGCCGGCGAAGGCCGCGAGCAGCGGCGCCTCCGGGGCGCTCGCCAGTCCCTCCAAGGCCAGGACCGCCTGCTCGGCGGCGCCGGTCGCGCCGAGCGCGAGGGTCACGTCCGTGAGCGCGGCGAGCAGCCGGGCCCGGCCGAGGAGGTCGTGCAGCGGGTCGCTCTGGCAGTCCAGGGCCAGGCGCAGCCCGGCGAGGGCGGTGTCCGCACGGCCCTCGGCGAGCCGGAGCAGCGCGAGCCCCGGCTGGGGGACGCGCCCGAGTGCGTGGGCGCGGGCGTACGAGCGGGCCGCCTCGGCGCTCCTGCCCTGGCGCCGCTGGATGTCGCCGGCCGCGTACGAGGCCGCGGCGGCGGCGTCGAGCGCGTCCTCCAGGACCTCCTGGTGGACCAGGTGCGCCTCCTCCTCGGCGCGCCGCCACGCGCCGAGGAGGTCGAGCACCTCGACGTGGTGGAGGCGGCACGGTCCGCGGAAGGGGTTGTCGGCGACGGGCGCGGCGGGCGTCCCGGGCGGTGCTCCGGGAGCGGGCGCGACGCGCTGCGTCCGGGGCACCGAGCACCACGCCATCGCCGCGTCCGTCCACTCGACCGCCCGCCGCAGGTCGGCGGCGCCCAGGCACCGGCCGACGGCCAGGGCGAACATCCGGCCCGTGTCCAGGGAGCCGAGCTCGCCCGCCGTCACCGCGCGCATCGCGTCGTCGAGGAGCGCGAGCCCCTCGGCCCGTCGGCCCTGCGCGAGCAGGACGGAGGCCTCGGCGTGGCGGCCGAGGGCGACGAGGCCGGGGCTGCCGGAGCGCTCGGCGAGCCGGGTCATGCGCCGGGCGGCGGCGAGGGCCGCGGCGGGGTCGTGGTGCTGCTCGGCCTCCTCGGCGTCCGCGAGGGCGAGGAGGCACCGCTCGGCACCGGCGGCCCGGCCCTCCAGGTGGTGCCGGGCCCGGCGCAGCCAGCCCGCGGCGGCCGCGGGCCGGCCGAGCCGGCGGTACTCGAAGGCCAGCCACCACGCGGTGACTCCGGCCCCGCGCAGGTCGCCCGCCGCCACATGGGCGGCGTGGGCCCGCAGCCGGGCGGTGACGGACTCCTCGATCCGGCCGGACCACCAGGCGGAGTCGGCGAGGGCGTCCAGGTCGCCGGGCGCGAGGGGCGCGGTGGGGTGGCGGTCCGCCTCGTGCAGGAGGGCGTACGCGCCGGCCCAGTCCTCGCGGGCCGCCGCGTCCCTGGCCCGTGTGAGCGTGACGGCCATGACGGGCTCCTTCCCGGCCCTTTCAGGGTAGGGCCGGGAAGGGGGCGCGGCAGGCGGGGCGTCAGCCCTGCTCGACGCCGCTGGCGCGGAGCATGTCCTCGCGCTCGACGATCTTCACGCGCTCGCGGCCCTCGGGCTCGCCGAGCGCCTTCTCGGCGGCGTCGAGCCGGTACCAGCCCTCCCACGTGGTGTACGTGACGCCCTTGCCCTCCAGGAAGGCCACGACCGCGTCCTCCTCCGGCGAGGCGGGGGTGAGCAGCCGTCCGTTGGCGTGGTCGTCGAGCAGGTTGGCCACGGTCTCGTTGGCGTCGCCCTTGGTGTGGCCGATGAGGCCGACGGGGCCGCGCCGGATCCAGCCGGTGACGTAGGTGGAGGCCATGTGCGCGCCGCCCTCCTCGATGACCCGGCCGCCCTGGTCGGGGACGGTGCCGCTGACGGTGTCCCAGGGGAGCTTGGGCAGCTCGTCGGAGAGGTAGCCGACGGCGCGGTAGACGGACTGGACGTCCCAGTCGGTCATCGTGCCGGTGCCCGTGACGTTGCCGGTGCCGTCGAGTTCGGTGCGCTCGGTGCGCAGGCCGACGACCTTGCCGTCCTCGCCGAGGATCTCGACGGGGGATTCGAAGAAGTGCAGGAAGAGCTTGTGCGGGCGGTCGCCGACGTCGCGGATCGCCCAGTTCTCCAGGGTCTTGGCGACCATGTCGGTCTGCTTGTTCTTGCGCCGCTCGGCGATGGAGCCCTCGTCGTAGTCGATGTCCTCGGGGTTGACGATGACCTCGATGGTGGGGGAGTGGTCCAGCTCGCGCAGCTCCATGGGGCTGAACTTGGCCTGGGCCGGGCCGCGGCGCCCGAAGACGTGGATCTCGACGGCCTTGTTGGCCTTGAGGCCCTCGTGGACGTTCGGCGGGATCTCGGTGGGCAGCAGTTCCTCGGCGGTCTTGGCGAGGATGCGCGCGACGTCGAGGGCCACGTTGCCGACGCCGAGGACGGCGACCTTCTCGGCGGAGAGGTCCCAGGTGCGCGGGACGTCCGGGTGGCCGTCGTACCAGGAGGCGAAGTCGGCGGCGCCGAAGGAGCCGTCGAGCTCGACGCCGGGGATGCGCAGCTCGCGGTCGTACATGGCGCCGGTGGAGAAGACCACCGCGTCGTAGAAGGAGCGCAGGTCGTCCAGGTGCACGTCGGTGCCGTAGTTCACGTTGCCGAAGAGGCGGACCTGCGGCTTGTCGAGGACCTGGTGGAGGGCGGTGATGATGCCCTTGATGCGGGGGTGGTCGGGCGCGACGCCGTAGCGGATGAGGCCGAAGGGCGCGGGCATCCGCTCGAAGAGGTCGATGGACACACCCGGTTCGGCGGCGGCCTCGGACTTCAGCAGCGCATCAGCGGCGTAGATCCCGGCGGGGCCGGCGCCGACGATCGCGACCCGGAGGGGGCGGGGCATGACGTTTCCCTTCGCAAGCGGGTGACGGCGAGGGATCGCCGCGCTTAGGTCACCCTAAATAACACCGGAAATGATCCGGTACCCACCCCCGGTCTATGGCCTCATAAGGCGGGCTTATGAGATCCCAAAGAAAGGCCTGGGTGTGCGGCGGCCCCACCCGGCAGGGCGGGTCTTTTCGTCCCTTAGGGTGGGTTTTCATGCGAAATTGGCTTTTCGGGGGCATCTACGGCACGGTCCTGGCGAGCGCGCTGCTGGCCGCCCTGCAGAGCGAGGGGGAGCCGTTCACGCCCGTCTACGACGCGCTCTGGATCCTGGTCACGGCGATCGCGGCGGGTCTCGTCCACGGCTACGCGCACCACATGGCGACCCATCACACCGGGAGCGCCGCGGTGCGCTGGCGACGGCTCGGCACCGCGCTCGGGGAGGAGTGGCCCCTGGTGGTCGCCGCCCTCCCTACCGTCGTGCTGCTGCTCCTGGCGGGTGCGGCGGACTGGAGTGAGGGTCCGGTCACCACGGCCGGCCTGACGCTCAACACCCTGCTGCTCGGGGCCTGGGGCACGTTCGCCGCGCTGAAGTCCGGCTACCGGCGCGGCTCGGCCGTGCTGGTGGGCCTCGCGGACGCGACGATCGGTCTGGCGATCGCGGTCGCCAACGCGCTCATCAAGTAGGACCCGGCGGGCCTCACCGCGCGTCCGCGTGAGGCCCGCCGGCGGGTCACTCGCCGGACGGGGTGTCCGGCTCGCTCCGCGAGGAGAGGATGTCCCGGGCCTGCTCGGCGGAGCGCATGATGCTCTCCGCGACGAAGTCGACGAAACGGGCGATGTTCTCCAGCCGGACGGCGGCCGGGGTGTCGGGGCCGAGGACGCCCACGCCCTGGCGGGCGGTCCGGGCGAGCTGCAGGTTGGACTCGGCCGCGGCGACCATCGACTGGTACCAGACCTCGTCGTCGACGATGTAGCGCTCGCGCCGGCCCTCGCCCTGCTCGCGCCGGACCAGGCCCTGCTGTTCGAGGAACGCGACGGCCTTGGAGACGGACGCGGGGCTGACCTCCAGGCGCTGGACGAGCTGCGCGGCGGTCAGGCTGCCCTCGTCCGTGGTGAAGAGGCAGGTCAGCACCCGGGACATCATCTTGGGCAGGCCCTGCTGCATCAGGAGGGTGGTGAACACCTCCTCGTACTCGCGTACGGCCTCGGCGTCGCGGCCGGGTGTCAGCTCCGGCGCCTGCGCCGCGCGCGAGGCCGCGGGCTTGCGCCGGTGGGCGCGCCGTTCGGTCGCGCGGTGGGCCAGGTCGGCGCGGTAGGCGGTCGGGCCGCCGTTGCGCATGACCTCGCGCGTGATCGTCGAGGTGGGGCGGTCGAGGCGCCTGGCGATCTCCGCGTAGGCGAGCCCGTCGGCCACTCCCAGCGCGATCTGCTGGCGTTCCTGCTGGGTGAGTCGGCCTCCCGGCATCGCGATCTCCCTCTCGTCGGTCCGTGATGCGGTCACCATAGCGTTCACACCTCGTCCAATGCAACGATCCGATGCGCCTTTGTTGCATTAGAGTCGCATTCGTTGCAACGATATTCACGCGATGAACTGTGCAAACGTTGTTTATGCGCAACGTGGTTGTTGCCGGAAAGTGGAAAGCAACGTAGCGTTTCTGGTGTCAGAAACGGCGGGTGGAAGCCGTCGGACGCAGGATTCCCGAGGAGTGCACCATGCAGAAGTTCGCCACCACCGCCCCGATCTCCGCCGTCGTCGACTTCCCCGCCGGACGCGTGCAGTGCATCGCCGCCGACCGGGCCGACGCCACCGTCGAGGTGCTGCCGGCCAACGCCTCCAAGGGGCGCGACGTGAAGGCGGCCGAGCAGACCGAGGTCGCGTACGCCGACGGCGTCCTGCGGATCGCGGCCCCCTCGGGCAGGAACCAGTTCTTCGGCCCCTCCGGCTCCGTCGAGGTCACGGTCCAGCTGCCGGCCGGCTCGCAGGTCGGGATCACGTCCTCCTGCGCCGAGTTCCGGGGCGTCGGGCGCTTCGGCGAGGTCGCCTTCAAGGGAGCGCAGGGCGCCATCAAGATCGACGAGGCCGCGGGGCTCAGCGTCGCCACCTCCGGCGGCGACGTGACCGTCGGCCGCCTCACCGGCCCCGCCGAGATCAGCACCGGAAAGGGCGACATCAGGATCACCGAGGCCCGCCGCGGCGCGGTCGTCCTGCGCACCCAGATGGGCGACATCTCGGTCGGCGCCGCCGCCGGTGTCTCCGCCTCCCTGGACGCCGGCACCGGCTACGGCCGCATCCGCAACGCCCTGAAGAACACCGAGGGCGCCGCCGCCGGTCTGAACATCGAGGCCACCACCGGCTACGGCAACGTCGAGGCCCGCAGCCTCTGATGAGGCGGTCGCCGACCCCGGTGACCCGCGGGGCTGCGGCACGGAGGTCGCCCGCCCGGGCCGCACGCACAAATCCGATGGCACGCGGGCCGGGTGACGGCGGAGACTCGCCTCATGGATGACATGGGGGCGTTCCGGGAAGCGGTCCTCGCGTGGGCGGCGTTCGACGCCGCGACGGGGGACCGGGCCGCTGCGGGGCGCGCGGCGGGAGATGCGGCCGCGGACGACCCCGGGGTTCCCGCGCGGGAGCTCGCCGCGCGCCTGCCGGTACGCACCGTGGTCCTGCTCGAAGGACTGAGCGACGTCGCCGCGGTCGACGCGCTGGCCGAGCGCCGCGGCCGCGACCTGGCCGCGGAGGGGGTCTGCGTCCTGCCGATCGGCGGCGCGATGAGCATCGGGCGCTTCGCCCGCCTGCTCGGGCCGTCGGGCCTGGATCTCCGGCTGCTCGGCCTGTGCGACGAGCGCGAGCGCGACTACTACGCCCGCGCCCTGGCCGGAGCGGGGGAGCGGGACCGCACGGGTGGGCCGTCCGGGGCGGGGGAGCAGGGCTTCTTCGTCTGCGCGGCCGATCTGGAGGACGAGCTGATCCGCGCGCTGGGCGTGACCCGGGTGACGGAACTCGTCCGGGCCGAGGGCGAGGAGCGCCCGCTGCGGACCTTCCTGCGCCAGCCCGCGCAGCAGGGCCGCGCGCCGCACCTGCAGCTCCGCCGCTTCTTCGGCACGAAGAAGGGACGCAAGATCCGCTACGGCCGGGTCCTCGTGGAGGCCCTCGACCTCGACCGCGTGCCCGCGCCGCTCGAAAGGCTCTTCGCCGGCCTGTGAGCCGATCGGCGGCACCGTCCGTGAGGACCGGGACCCCCGATGGAAGGCATGTCCGCATGCCCGCCGACTTCCAGGACCCCCACGCCCCCGACGCCGACCCCGAGGCGGACGCCGCAGCCGTCGTCATCGAGCGGCTGCTGCGGCACCGCATCCTCCACATCGCCGCGCCGATCACCCGCGAGACCGCGGACCGCGTCACGGCGCAACTGCTGCTCCTGGCCGCCGAGAGCGACCGTCCGGTCACCCTCTACGTCAACAGCACGGGCGGATCGGTGCCGGCCGGTCTGGCGATCTACGACACGATGCAGCACGTCAGGAACGACGTGGTCACGATCGGCCTCGGCTACTGCGCCTCGATGGCCCAGTTCCTGGTCGCCGCCGGCACCCCGGGCAAGCGGTACGCGCTGCCGAACACCCGCATGATGCTGCACCTGCCGTCCTTCGCCGACGCCGCCGCGTCCGACACCGACGGCCTCGGCATCACCGAACTGCACCACACCCGCGTCCGGGTCACCGAGCTCATCGCCCGGCACACCGGCCGGGAGGCCGCCCGGGTCGCCGCCGACTTCGCCGACGACCGCTGGCTCACGCCGGAGGAGGCGGAGGAGTACGGCCTGATCGACGGCGTGCTGGTCACACGTTCCGGCCCATGAGGATCATCAGCCAGACGAGGCCGGCCGTCGCCGCCCACAGGACCAGGCTCGACAGCGCGACCAGCACGCGCACGAAGACCGGGTACACGCCGACCTTGGTCACGGGATCGTCCGGGTGGTAGGCGACCTCGACCTCGCTCGCGTACGCCTGCCGGAAGTAGTGGTGGGTTATGCCGTCCCGGTCCGTGAAGGCATACGTCCCCGACTTGCCGTACGGCCTGGTGCGCACCGCCATCACCGTGATGCCCCGCCGGGGCAGCAGCGCCATCTGGAGGGCCCGGTCCGCGGTGTAGCCGCTCAGGAGGTTGAGGACGATCACCACGAGCCCCAGCAAGAACGAGACGACGAGCGCCTCCGGCTCGCCGTTGACGACGACCAGCACGCTCGTCGCGAGGAACGCCGCGAGACCGGGGCCGAGCGACAGCGCCACCCAGCCCAGGCCCCTGACCTGCCGCCCCGCGCCGACCGTGGCCTGCGGGCCGTCCGGCGTGCGCAGGGACCGGGTCGTCACGAGCGCGGCGCCGTCGAGGGACGGATCCGGCTCCGGCAGCCCGGCCAGGGCCGTGCCCAACGCCGAGACGAAGAGCGCGGCCGCGGCCTCGCCGACGCCCTCGACCCGGTGGACCACCGGCGCCGCCCCGTGCGGCGCCCGCAACTCGACGGCCACGGCCCGCTCGTCCCGCACGACCTCCCGGACGGCCCTCAGCGGTATGTGCGTCTCCTCGTCCCCGATCCGCAGCGTCAGCGCGTCGTCCTCCTGCCGCAGGACGGTGCCGCCGCTGCCGCGCAGGACGGGGGTCGAGGCGGTCGTCACCCCTTCACGCCCGCCACGAACGCGGCCCAGGCGGCGGCCGGGACGACGAGCGCGGGCCCGTCGGGGACCTTGCTGTCACGGACGGGCACGACACCGGGGACTCCGTCGAGGACTTCGAGGCAGTCGCCGCCCTGGCTGTTGCTGTACGAGCTCTTGCGCCAGGCCGCGCCGACGAAGTCGTACGAGACCTCGACGCAGTTGCCGCCCTCGCCGTTGCTGTAAGAGCTCTTGAACCAGTGGGCGTTGCTCAGGTCGTACTCGCGCATCGTCTGAAGTCCTCCGCCGCCGACTCGATCAGGGCCAGGGACGCCTCTGGCGACAGCGCGGCGACCCTGAGCAGATCGTAGGCGCGCTGGGCGCGCTTCACCACGGTCGGATCGTCGAGGAGTGTTCCTGAAAATGCCGTCTCCGTATAGGCCGTTGGCGGCTGGTCCTCGAACTCCATCAGTCGTAGTGACCCATCCATAGATGCGTGTGCTCCAGCGGCACACGGCAGCACCGTCACCAGCACCCAACGCTGCCGCGTCAGCGTCAGGATGTGGTCCAGCTGTGCCCCCATGGCGGCGGCGCCGCCCACGGGAGTGCGCACCGCGTTCTCATGCAGGACGACCCAATACTCCGGCCGTGTGGCGTCCTTGAGGATCGCCGCTCGGTCGATGCGGGCGGTGACCTTCTCCTCGACGTACGCCTCCGTCGCGAACGGGTTGGCCGCGATCGTCACCGCCCGCGCGTACTCCGGCGTCTGCAGCAGCCCCGGGATCACCGTCGGCGCGAACTCGCAGATCTTTGTCGCGACCCCTTCGAGCTCGGCCACCTGGTGGAAATATTCCGCGTACGGCGACTTGTCGATGAGTTTCCGCCACGTTCGTTCGAAAATACCGCCGGTTTGTAGTACCTCGTCGAATCTCTTCGCCACGTCCGGCTGCGGCTTCCGTACCCCCTGCTCGAAGAGGCCGATGTAGGCCCCCGAGACGAACACCCGCGCGCCCAGGTCGTTCTGGGAGAGCCCGGCCGCCTCCCGGCGTTCCTTCAGCAGCTCTCCGAAGAACTCCCACGCGGCCTGTTGTCTGCCCTTGGCCATGGATTGACTCCCGAATCCCACACCGCAGTTGTTGTGCCGAAGCGGCTGTCGATTCTACGGATTCGCCGCCAGGGTGGATGGGGAATGCAGGAAATGGATTCGGGAAGGGACACGTTGGTGAAAGAAGAAGACAGCATGCGGTCGGCGGAAGAGGCGCGAGAGGTGGTGAGGGAATTGCGGGACGCGCTCGGACGGGCCGGAATCACCCTGCCCTCGCTCGGGCTCGACGCCGTGACCCTCGCGTCCGATCCTCCTCGGCCGCTGATCGAACTGGGGCGCTGCACGGCGGCGACCGCCCGCCTGCTCGCTGCGGCGCTCAGGAACGAAGGGGGACACGGATGAAGCCACCCATCGGTGCGTACGTCGTCGACATCGGTACGGGAAGGATCGGCACGGTCATGGGGCACGAGGGCCCCTACCTCCAGCTCCGGCCCATCGGCGGCGGGCGCGAGTGGGACTGCCACCCGGACGGGATCCGGGTGGCGACCGTCGCCGAGCGGCTGAGCGCCGCCACGGCGCACGCCAACGCCCGGAGCCGTGGAGAGGTGCCGTGAGCAGGCCGGACCGGCCGCGGGCCGAGACCGCCCGGCCGCACCGGCCCGCCCGGCCCCGGGAGGCCGCCGGCCGGTCCGGGGCCGGGCCCGCGTCCGGGCCGCCGGGCCGCGGAGGCCGCGGCGGGGCGGAGGCGGCCCCTGAGCACTTCCCCCGTACGGGAGAATGGCTCCATGAGTCTGTTCCGCGACGACGGCATCGTGCTGCGCACCCAGAAGCTGGGTGAAGCGGACCGCATCATCACGATCCTCACGCGCGGTCACGGACGCGTACGCGCCGTCGCGCGTGGGGTGCGCCGGACCAAGTCGAAGTTCGGGGCGCGGCTCGAACCGTTCTCGCACGTGGACGTGCAGTTCTTCGCCCGCGGCAGCGAGCTGATCGGCCGCGGGCTTCCGCTGTGCACGCAGAGCGAGACCATCGCGGCGTACGGCAGCGGGATCGTCACCGACTACGCCCGCTACACCGCGGGCACCGCGATGCTGGAGACGGCGGAACGCTTCACCGACCACGAGGGCGAGCCGGCCGTGCAGCAGTATCTCCTGCTGGTCGGCGGCCTGCGGACGCTCGCGCGCGGGGAGCACGCCCCGCACCTGATCCTGGACGCGTTCCTGCTGCGCTCGCTCGCCGTGAACGGCTACGCGCCCAGCTTCGACGACTGTGCGAAATGCGGACTTCCAGGGCCGAACCGCTTCTTTTCGGTCGCCGCGGGCGGAGTCATCTGCGGGGACTGCCGCGTCCCCGGAAGCGTCGTACCCTCAGCGGAGGCCGTAGGCCTGCTCAGCGCGCTGCTCACGGGCGACTGGGAGACGGCGGACGCGGCCGAGCCGCGTCACGTCAGGGAGGGCAGCGGGCTCGTGTCCGCCTATCTGCACTGGCACCTGGAGCGCGGGCTGCGCTCGCTGCGGTACGTAGAGAAGAGCTAGGAGAGACCACGTCATGGCCATCGCACGACTCCTCGGGCGGCAGCGACGGGAGTACAGCACCCCCGAGCCGCACCCGTCCGGTGCCCGCCCGCCGAAGCTCCAGTCGGAGCTCGTGCCCGAGCACGTCGCGATCGTCATGGACGGCAACGGCCGGTGGGCCAAGGAGCGCGGTCTGCCGCGCACCGAGGGCCACAAGGTCGGCGCCGAGCAGGTGCTCGACGTGCTCCAGGGCGCCATCGAGATGGGCGTGGGCTCGATCTCGCTGTACGCCTTCTCCACGGAGAACTGGAAGCGCTCGCCCGAGGAGGTGCGCTTCCTCATGAACTTCAACCGGGACTTCATCCGCAAGACCCGCGACCAGCTCGACGAGCTGGGCATCCGGGTGCGCTGGGTGGGCCGCATGCCCAAGCTGTGGAAGTCCGTGGCCAAGGAGCTCCAGGTCGCCCAGGAGCAGACCAAGGACAACACGAGGCTCACGCTCTACTTCTGCATGAACTACGGCGGCCGGGCCGAGCTCGCGGACGCGGCGCAGGCGCTGGCCGAGGACGTGAAGGCCGGCCGGCTCGACCCCTCGAAGGTCACCGAGAAGACCATCCAGAAGTACCTCTACTACCCGGACATGCCGGACGTCGACCTCTTCCTGCGGCCCAGCGGCGAGCAGCGCACGTCGAACTACCTGATCTGGCAGAGCGCGTACGCCGAGATGGTCTTCCAGGACGTCCTGTGGCCCGACTTCGACCGCCGCGACCTGTGGCGCGCCTGCGTCGAGTACGCCCAGCGCGACCGCCGCTTCGGCGGGGTGGACCCGGCCGACCTGGCCGTCCTCGACAAGGCCTGAGCGGGACCGGGGGGCATGTGATGGAGCTCGTGTACACGCCGACGCGCGAGGACGTCGCCGACGCCGTGCGCGTCCAGCTGCGGTACGGGTCGTTCCGGGTGCTGCGCCGGCTGCTGCCCGTGGGAGCCGTGTTTGCGGGCCTGGTCGTCGCCCTGCTGGTGACCGGGCCCGGTGAGCCGAACACCGGGGGTGCGGTCCTCATGGGCGGGCTGGGACTGCTCTGCGCCGTCCTGCCGTGGCTGACCGTCCGGCTCACCACCCGGCAGGTGTACGCCCTGATCGGGCGGCAGGGCGAGTTCCGCGCCAGGGTGGACGAGGACGGGCTCCGCCTGGTCACCCGCGACAGCGAGGCCGTGAGCCGCTGGCCCATGACGCCCCGGTACGCGGAGACGGCGACCCAGTTCGTCCTGCTGTCCGGCGACAAGGGCCGTGTCGGCGTCGCCGCCCTTCCCAAGCGAGGCCTGGCGGACCCGTCCGACGTCGACCGGCTCCGCGCGCTGCTCGACCGCAGCATCACCCGCATGTGAGGCCTGCGCGAGGGGCCCGTACCGGAAGCGTCCGGTACGGGCCCCTCGCGCAGGTCACCTCGTGCGCCGGGTCACTCCGCGGCGCAGTCCGCGCAGGTGCCGAAGATCTCGACCGTGTGGGCCACGTTCACGAAGCCGTGCTCCGCGGCGATCGTCTCGGCCCACTGCTCCACGGCCGGGCCCTCGACCTCCACGGCCTTGCCGCAGACGCGGCAGACCAGATGGTGGTGGTGGTCGCCGGTCGAGCAGCGGCGGTAGACGGTCTCGCCGTCGCTGGTGCGCAGGGCGTCGACCTCGCCGGCGTCGGCCAGCGACTGGAGCGTGCGGTAGACGGTGGTGAGGCCGACGGAGTCGCCCCGGTGCTTGAGCATGTCGTGCAGCTCCTGGGCGCTGCGGAACTCGTCCACCTCGCTCAGCGCCGCCGACACGGCGGCCCGCTGCTTGGTCGAGCGGCCGCGTACGGGGGGTCCTGCCGTTGTCACGGGGGCCTCCTTGAATCCTTGTCTGCCCCCGCCATTCTGCCAGTCCCCCCGTCGCCCCGGTGTCAGACCTTCACGTCGTCCGAGGGGCGCCGGCTGGCCGGAAGCGGCGCGTCGCAGGTCTGGGTGGCCGCTTCGGCGGCCTTGGCGCGGCGGCGGGCGAGCGGGGTCGCGACGGCCGTCAGGGCGATGAAGGCGCCGATCGCGAGGAGCACGATCGTCGCGCCGGGCGGCACGTCCTGGTAGTACGAGGTGACGGTGCCGGCCACGGTGACGCCGGTGCCGATCGCGACCGCGAGGACGAAGGTCGTGCGGAAGGACCGGGACAGCTGCTGGGCGGCGGCCACCGGGACCACCATCAGCGCGCTGACCAGGAGCAGGCCGACGACCCGCATGGCGACCGTGACGGTCACGGCGGCGGTGACGGCGATCAGCAGGTTCAGGGCGCGCACCGGCAGGCCGGTGACGCGGGCGAAGTCCTCGTCCTGGCTGACGGCGAACAGCTGGCGGCGCAGGCCGACCGTGACGAGCACGACGAAGGCGGCGAGGACGCCGATCGCGGTGACGTCCTCGGGGGAGACCGTCGACAGCGAGCCGAAGAGGAACGAGTTCAGGTTGGCGTTGGAGCCGGTCGGCGAGAGGTTGATCAGCAGCACGCCGCCCGCCATGCCGCCGTAGAAGAGCAGCGCGAGGGCGAGGTCGCCGCGGGTCCTGCCGTACGCCCGGATCAGCTCCATGGCCACCGAACCGGCGACGGCGACCAGGGTCGCCATCCACACCGGGCTGGAGTTGAGCAGGAAGCCGAGACCGACGCCGGTCATGGCGACGTGGCCGATGCCGTCTCCCATCAGCGCCTGCCGGCGCTGGACGAGGTAGATGCCGACGGCGGGCGCGGTGATGCCGACGAGCAGCGCGGCGATCAGAGCCCGCTGCATGAAGGCGAACTGGAGGAATTCCATGGTGGGGTCGCTTCTTCTCGTCGTCGGCTCAGGTCAGCAGACCCGTACGGAGCGGCTCGTCGGCCGCGTGCGGGTGGACGTGGTCGTGGCCGGGCAGCGCGTGCTGGCCGACGGCCTGCGGCGGCGGGCCGTCGTGGACGACGCAGCCGTCGCGCAGCACGACCGCGCGGTCGATGAGGGGCTCCAGCGGGCCGAGCTCGTGCAGCACGAGGAGGACGGAGGTGCCGCCGGCGACCTGCTCGCGCAGGGTCGCGGCGAGGATCTCCTGGCTGGCGAGGTCGACGCCGGCCATCGGCTCGTCCATGATCAGCAGTTCGGGCTCGGAGGCGAGCGCGCGGGCGATGAGCACGCGCTGGTGCTGGCCGCCGGAGAGCGCGGAGACGGAGTCGCGGGCGCGGTCGGTGAGGCCGACGAGCTCGATGGCCCGGTCGACGGCGGCCCGGTCGGCCCTGGTGGTGAGGCCGAACCTGCGGCGGGAGAGCCGGCCGGAGGCGACGACCTCGCGGATGGTGGCGGGGACGCCGCTGGCGGCGGTGGTGCGCTGCGGCACGTAGCCGACGCGCGCCCAGTCGCGGAAGCGCTTCTGCGGGGTGCCGAAGAGCTCGATGGTGCCGCCGGTGAGCGGCACCTGGCCGATGACCGAGCGGACGGCGGTGGACTTGCCGGAGCCGTTGGCGCCGAGCAGCGCGACGACCTCGCCGCGCCGGACGGTGAGGTCGACCCCGCGCAGGACGGGCCGCGAGCCGAGGGCCGCGGTGGCGCCGCGGACGGAGATGACGGGCTCGTCGCCCACGACGGAGCTCACGGGTTCCTCCTGCTGGAATGCGCTTGCGGGGGTGGTCACTTGGCGCCGAGGGCCTTCTGCAGCGCGGCGAGGTTGGACTGCATGACCTCGAGGTAGTCAGCGCCCTTGGACCTGTCGGTGATTCCCTCCAGCGGGTCGAGCACGTCGGTCTTCAGACCGGTGTCGGTCGCGAGGGTCCTGGCGGTCTTGTCGCTGGCCAGGGTCTCGAAGAAGACGGTGCTGACCCGGTCCTGCTTCGCGATGTCCTGCAGCTTCCTGATGCGGGCGGGGCTCGGCTCGGCCTCGGGGTCGATGCCGGAGATGCCCTCCTGCTCCAGGCCGTAGCGCTCGGCCAGGTAGCCGAAGGCGGCGTGGGTGGTGATGAAGGTCCTGGTGGCGGTGTTCCTCAGCCCCGTCTCGAAGGCGGTGTCCAGTGCGCCGAGCCTCTGCACCAGGGCGTCGGTGTTCTTCCGGTAGTCGGCGGCGTGCGCCGGGTCGGCCTTCGCGAAGGCGGCGCCCACGCCCTTGGCGACCTCGGCGTACTTCACGGGGTCGAGCCAGACGTGCGGGTCGGCGCCGGCCTCGGAGCCGTGGTCGTGGCCCTCGTGCCCGGCCTCGTCGGAGCCGTGGGCCTCGTCGCCGTGGCCGTGCTCGTGGCCGCCGGCCTCGGTGCCGTGCTCCTCCAGCTTCGTGAGGGTGGCGGCGTCGACGGTGTTCTTCACGCCGGCCTGCTGGACGGCGTCGTCGACGGCGGGCTGGACGCCCTTGAGGTAGAGGACGACGTCGGCCTCGCCGAGCCGGCCGATCTGCCGCGGCTTGAGCTCCAGGTCGTGGGGCTCGACGCCGGGCCTGGTGAGCGTGTCGACGGAGACGTGGCCGCCGCCGATCCGCTCGGCGAGGAACTGCATCGGGTAGAACGACGCGACGACGTCCAGCTTCCCGTCGGCCTTCCGGTCGGCCGCGTCCGAGATCCCGCCGCAGGCGGAGAGGGTGACGAGACCGAGCGCGACGGTTCCGGCGAGGGCGGTCGGGGGTATCAGTCGGCGTACGTTCATGACACTCATTTTCAACAAAGATGGAAACGGTTGTCAATTGCCGTACGTGTGTCCTCCCGCACCGGCGTTCGGTCGCGGGCCGGCCGCCGCCGGTATCCCGGCAGACCGGTACAAGTCGGGAAGGGAGTGATCGCCGCCGCCGGCACCCGCGCGCCGCCCGCCCTCCGCTTCCCGGCGGGCGAGGCCGAACCGATTTGATAGAGGGGGTGCGGGCGCCGGTAACCTGAGGCATTCGCACTTCGTCGTCGTAATGAAGAGAGCACCGTGGCCGCCGACAAGATCGACACCATCGTCAGCCTGAGCAAGCGCCGTGGCTTCGTCTACCCGTGCAGCGAGATCTACGGTGGCCAGCGAGCCGCCTGGGACTACGGGCCGCTGGGTGTCGAGCTGAAGGAGAACATCAAGCGTCAGTGGTGGCGTTACATGGTCACCGCGCGCGAGGAGGTCGTCGGTCTCGACTCCTCCGTCATCCTGGCCACCGAGGTCTGGGAGGCGTCCGGCCACGTCGCCACCTTCACCGACCCGCTGACCGAGTGCACCTCCTGCCACAAGCGCTTCCGCGCCGACCACCTGGAGGAGGCGTACGAGGAGAAGCACGGCCGCCTCCCCGAGAACGGCCTCGTGGACCTCAACTGCCCCAACTGCGGCAACAAGGGCACCTTCACCGAGCCCAAGCAGTTCTCCGGCCTGCTCTCCACGCACCTCGGCCCGACCCAGGACACCGGCTCCGTCGCGTACCTGCGCCCCGAGACCGCCCAGGGCATCTTCACCAACTTCGCCCAGGTGCAGACCACCTCGCGCAAGAAGCCCCCGTTCGGCATCGCGCAGATGGGCAAGTCCTTCCGGAACGAGATCACTCCGGGCAACTTCATCTTCCGCACCCGCGAGTTCGAGCAGATGGAGATGGAGTTCTTCGTCAAGCCGGGCGAGGACGAGCAGTGGCACGAGTACTGGATGGAGCAGCGCTGGAACTGGTACACCGGCCTGGGTCTCCGTGAGGAGAACATGCGCTGGTTCGAGCACCCGAAGGAGAAGCTCTCCCACTACTCGAAGCGCACCGCCGACATCGAGTACCGCTTCCAGTTCGGCGGCAGCGAGTGGGGCGAGCTCGAGGGCGTCGCCAACCGCACCGACTACGACCTGAAGGCCCACTCCGAGGCCTCGGGCGCCAACCTGACCTTCCTGGAGCAGGAGGGCGAGCGCTACACGCCGTACGTCATCGAGCCGGCGGCCGGTGTCGGCCGCGCCATGCTGGCCTTCCTGCTCGACGCGTACACCGAGGACGAGGCCCCCAACGCCAAGGGCGTCATGGAGAAGCGCGTCGTGCTGCGCCTCGACCACCGCCTGGCCCCGGTCAAGGTCGCCGTCCTGCCGCTGTCCCGCAACGCGCAGCTCTCGCCGAAGGCCAAGGGCCTCGCGGCCGACCTGCGGCAGAACTGGAACATCGAGTTCGACGACGCCGGCGCCATCGGCCGCCGCTACCGCCGCCAGGACGAGATCGGCACGCCGTACTGCGTCACCGTCGACTTCGACACCCTCGAGGACAACGCGGTGACCGTGCGCGAGCGCGACACCATGAAGCAGGAGCGCGTCTCCCTGGACCAGATCCAGGGCTACCTGGCCAGCCGCCTCATCGGCTGCTGAGTCCGCTTCGCCCGCACGGGAGAGCCCCCGGTTCCGTCTCGGAACCGGGGGCTCTCCCGTGCCGCGTCTCAGGCCTTCAGGGCGCGCTGCACCAGGGAGACGACCGCGGCGAAGGCCGCCTCGCTGTCGGGGGCCGCCCAGTCGGCGGAGTGCGCCGGGTTGTGGAAGCGGTCCGTGGCGTGGAAGACCGCGCGGGCCGTCGTCGCGGCGTCCGTCTCCGGGGCGGCGAACACGCCCTCGCGGACGCCGTCCTCCAGGATCCGGGCGATCTGCTCGACCAGATGGTCCTCGTGCCGGTCGACCACCGCGCTGTTCTCGCCGATCAGCACCTGGAAGGTCGCCATCAGCTCCGGATCGCCGCCGACCTTCTCGCGCTTGAGGGTGAAGAGGGCCGTGAGCCAGCCGGTCAGGCGCTCGTCGGCGGGCTCCGCCGTCGCCACGTAAGGCTCCAGGGCGACGATCGTCCGCTCCAGCCAGCGCTCCGTGACCGCCTCGCGCAGCGCCGCCTTCGTGCGGAAATGGCGGTAGACGCTGCCGTGGCTGACGCCGAGGACCCGGGCCACGTCGACGACGGTCGCCTTCGCTGGGCCGTAGCGCCGCAGGACCTCCTCGGTGGCTTCGAGGATGCGCTCCGCGGTCAGGGTTTCGGTGGTGGCGGCCATGGAATGACAGTACCTGTCACCCGGAGGCCGCTCACTGCTCGCTGTCGAGGTGGGCCATCTGGTTCTCCGGGTAGCGCGCGCCGGCCGCCGCGCCCGCCGGGACGGCCGCCTCGATCGCCGCGAGCTCGGCCGCGTCGAGCGTGACGTCCAGGGCGCCGAGGGCCTCCGCGAGCCGGTCCCGGCGACGGGCGCCGATCAGCGGCACGATGTCGGCGCCCTGGGCCAGCACCCAGGCGATCGCGGCCTGGGCCACGGTGACGCCCTTCGTCCCGGCGACGTCGCGCAGCCGGTCCACCAGGTCCAGGTTCCGGCCCAGGTTCTCGCCCCGGAAGCGCGGGGACATGCCGCGGAAGTCGCCCGGGGCGAAGGTCTGGTCCCGGGTGACGTGCCCGCTGATCAGACCGCGCGAGAGGACCCCGTACGCGGTGATGCCGATGCCCAGCTCGCGGGCGGCGGGCAGGATCCGGTCCTCGATGCCGCGGGAGATGAGCGAGTACTCGATCTGGAGGTCGGCGATCGGGGCGACGGCGGCCGCCCGGCGCAGGGTGTCGGCGCCGACCTCGGAGAGGCCGATGTGCCGGACGTGGCCCGCCTCGACCAGTTCGGCGATGGCGCCGACGGTCTCCTCGATCGGCACGTCCGGGTCGACGCGGGCGATCCGGTAGATGTCGATGTGGTCGGTGCCGAGGCGCTGCAGCGAGTACGCGGCGAAGTTCTTCACCGCGTCCGGCCGTCCGTCGTAGCCGAGGAAGTCGCCCTCGACGGCGCGCAGGGCACCGAACTTCACGCTGGTCAGAGCCTGTTCGCGAAGGGCGGCGGGGGCGGTGCGCAGCGCCTCGTTGATGAGCAGCTCGTTGTGGCCCATCCCGTAGAAGTCACCGGTGTCGAGGAGGGTGACGCCGGCCTCCAGGGCGGCGTGGATCGTCGCGACCGACTCGGCGCGGTCGGCCTCGCCGTACAGCGCGGACATGCCCATGCAGCCGAGGCCGAGGGCGGAGACCCGGGGTCCGGTGGTGCCGAGGGGGCGGGTGGGGAGGGTGGTCGTGGTCGTCATGGGGGGCTCCTGGGGAGGGGAGGGAAGGCGCCCGTCGGGCCGGGCACCCTTCAACCATGACATGTGCGATGACAGATTTCAATATTTGTCACTTCACGGTGCGGAGGAGGCGCAGACTCAGCAGCACCGTCAGCGCGATCACGCCCAGCTGGACCAGCAGCGTCGTCGTCACCGCGGAGCCCGTCCCGGCCGGCGAGGAGGCCAGCGACAGGAACAGCGAGCCCAGCGTCGCCACCCCCAGCGCCAGCGCCGACTGCTGCGTGGTCACCATCACCCCGCTGCCGACGCCCGCCCGCTCCGCCGGCACCTCCGAGAGCACCAGCCGGAAGAGCACCGGCAACTGCAGGCCCTGACCCAGGCCGGCGATCGCCATGCCCGGCACCAGGTGCCACACCGTCAGGTCCGCCCAGCCCCGCCACGCCACCCAGGCGATCAGGGCGATGCCGAGCCCCTGGAGCAGCCCGCCCACCGTCACGATCCGGGTGCCCCAGCGCCGTACGACCCGCGGACCGGCCAGCGAGGCCCCGAAGAAGGCCACCGCCATCGGCACCAGCGCCATGCCCGAGGCCACCGCGCCCATGCCCAGACCCTGCTGGAGCGCGACCGCGATCACGAACATGAAGCCGCTGAAGCCCAGCGACAGCGGCAGCACCACCGCCAGTCCCCGGCGCAGCGAGACCAGGCCGAGCAGGCTCGGCGGCACCAGCGGCACCCCGCCCCTGCGGTCGGTCCGCAGCTCCACCCACCAGAAGGCGCCGGCCACGAAGGGGAACGCCGCGAGGGAGAGCCAGGTCCACAGCGGCCAGCCCGCCGCCCGGCCCTCGGTCAGCGGGGCGAGCAGCGTGAGCAGGGACAGCGCGAGCAGCAGCGTGCCCGGCACGTCGACCGGCGCGGGCCGGTCCGAACGGGTCTCGGGGACGGCGCGGACGGCGAGCAGCAGACCGGCCAGTGCCACCGGCACGTTGACCAGGAAGACCGCACGCCAGCCGGTGCCCGCGAGGTCGGCGGCGACGAGCACGCCCCCCAGGATCTGGCCCGCGACCATCGACAGGCCCGCGGTCGCCCCGTACAGGCTCAGCGCCTTCGCGTGCCGGGCGCCCGAGGTCGAGGAGTGGATGGTCGCGAGCACCTGCGGCAGCATCAGCGCCGCCGCGACCCCCTGGGCCACCCGGGCGCCGACCAGCGTCCAGGCGTCCGGGGCGAGACCGCAGGCCAGGGAGGTGACGCCGAAGGCGGCCATGCCGACGAGGAAGAGCCGGCGGCGCCCGAACAGGTCGCCGAGCCGCCCGCCGAGGACGAGCAGCACGGCGTACGCCAGGCCGTAGCCGGCGACGACCAGTTCGAGGAGCGCCGGTCCCGCGGCCAGGTCGTGGTCGATGGTGGGCAGGGCGACGTTGACGATGAAGAAGTCGATCAGCGGCAGGGCCGCGCCGAGCAGCACGGTGAACAGGCCGAGGGAACCGAGCGCCGGCCGGGCGTGGTCGACGACCGGGACGGCGGCGCGGGTGGACGGGGAGGTTGTCGTAGTCACACAACCGAGCCTCGGGCCCTCCCCAGCCTGGTACCAGAGCCTCTTTATCCTGGTACAAGCACTACCTGGCAACGGGCTGAGCGCCCCGGCACCCTGGGAGCATGACCGTCATGACGGCACACGCGAACACCGAGCCGGACGTCCGGCGACACGAACTCGCCGCGTTCCTGCGCAGCCGGCGCGAGCGGATCAGCCCCGAGCAGGCCGGGCTGCCGCGCGGCCGGCGCCGCCGCACCCCCGGACTGCGCCGCGAGGAGGTCGCCCAGCTCTCCTCCGTCGGCGTCACCTGGTACACGTGGCTGGAGCAGGCCCGGCCCATCCAGGTGTCCCCGCAGGTCCTGGACGCGCTCGCCGCCGCGCTGCTGCTCGACCCCACCGAGCGGGCCCACCTCTTCGCCCTCGCCGGACAGAGCGACCCGCACCCCGAGACGCCCTGCCCGACCGTCACCCCCGCCCTCCGGCAGCTCCTCGACCAGCTGGAGCCGGTCCCGGCCGCCGTCCAGAACAGCCGCTACGACTTCCTCGCCTACAACCGCACCTTCGGGCGCCTCTTCTGCGACCTGGACGCGCTCCCCCGCGAGGACCGCAACAGCCTGTGGCTCGCCTTCACCGACGAGGACTTCCGCACCGCCGTCACCGACCTGCCCGAGGTGCTCCGCTCACTGGCCGGCAAGCTGCGCGCCGCCATGGCCGAGCACCTCGCCGAACCCGCCTGGAAGGCGCTCCTGCACCGGCTGCAGGACGCCTCCCCGGAGTTCCGCGAGATCTGGGCCCGGCACGACGTCGTCGACCAGTCCGGCCGCACGAAACTCATCCGCAACCCCCGGGTCGGCCTGCTCCGCCTCGACCACACCAACCTCTACCTCGGCCCCCAGTCCGGACCGCGCCTGGTGACCTACGTACCGGTCGACGAGGCCTCGCGGGCGGGAGTCGAGCGGCTCCACGCACTGATCAAGGCGGACGAACAGCGGGCGGCGAAGGCGCCGGCCGGCCGGGCGGAGGGCGCCGGCGGGTCGCCCGCCCAGGGAGCCGCAGCCCTGCCGGCCGCTCAGGACGACGGGGCCTTCGCCGCCGCCTGAGAGCAGGCCGTCCCCTCCAGGAGCCCGGCCGTCCGCTCCGCGGGCCACTGCAGGCCGGAGACGGAGGCGCCCAGGTCACGCCGCAGGGCGGGCAGCGCCACGTTGAGCGCGGTGTCGTCCAGGCTGACGATCAGCAGGCTCATGCAGCAGATCGCGAGGACGACCCGGCGCCGGCCGCGGGTCGGCTGCGCATGCGTGACCTCGGACATAGCCGGATAGTACGGCTGTCTAAAGACTCGTGCAGTGCGCGACAATGGGCCAATGACCGCGTTCTCCCCCCTCGCCATCGGGCCGCACATCGTGCAGCCGCCGGTGGTGCTCGCGCCGATGGCCGGCATCACCAACGCACCCTTCCGCACCCTGTGCCGTGAGTTCTCCGGCGGGAAGGGGCTGTTCGTCAGCGAGATGATCACGACGCGCGCCCTGGTCGAGCGCAACGAGAAGACGATGCAGCTCATCCGCTTCGACGAGACCGAGAAGCCGCGGTCGATCCAGCTCTACGGCGTGGATCCGGTGACCGTCGGCAAGGCCGTGCGGATGATCGTCGACGAGGACCTCGCCGACCACATCGACCTGAACTTCGGCTGCCCCGTGCCGAAGGTCACCCGCAAGGGCGGCGGCTCCGCCCTCCCGTACAAGCGGCCGCTGCTGCGGGCGATCCTGAACGAGGCCGTGACCAACGCGGGCGACCTGCCGGTCACGATGAAGATGCGCAAGGGCATCGACGACGACCACATCACCTACCTCGACGCCGGCCGGATCGCCGTCGAGGAGGGCGTCACCGCCATCGCCCTGCACGGCCGCACCGCCGCCCAGCACTACGGCGGCACCGCCGACTGGGACGCCATCGCCCGGCTCAAGGAGCACGTGCCGGAGATCCCGGTGCTCGGCAACGGCGACATCTGGTCGGCGGACGACGCGCTGCGGATGATGCGCGAGACCGGCTGCGACGGCGTCGTCGTGGGCCGCGGCTGCCTCGGCCGGCCCTGGCTCTTCGGCGACCTCGTGGCGGGCTTCGAGGGCACGGGCGGATACGCGCAGCCTTCGCTGCGGGTCGTCGCGGACGCGATGGTCCGGCACGCCCGTCTGCTCGGCGAGTGGCTGGGCGACGAGGCGCGCGGTGTCATCGACTTCCGCAAGCACGTGGCCTGGTACCTGAAGGGCTTCTCGGTCGGCTCCGAGATGCGCAAGCGGCTCGCCGTCACGTCCTCCCTGGACGCGCTGCGGTCCGGCCTCGACGAGCTCGACCTCGACCAGCCCTGGCCGCTCGGCGCGGACGGCCCCCGCGGCCGCACCTCCGGGAACAACCGGGTCGTGCTGCCGGACGGCTGGCTGAAAGACCCGTACGACTGCGCCTTCGTGAGCGAGGACGCGGAGCTGGACACCTCGGGCGGCTGAGCCGGGCCCGCCCTCCGCACCGGTCGGTCCCGGCCGGGTCCGCCCTCCGCACCCGGTCGGCCCCCGACCGGTTCTGCCCTCCGCACCGGGTCGGTCCCGGCCTGCCGTTCTCCGCAGGCACTGCCTCCGGCAAGGGAACGGAGAGACGGTGCCCGGGGGGATCGTGCGGACGCTTCTTGAATGATCGAGCGTTCGCAGAGACGGCGCACGTCCCCGTTCGACACTTCGGGCCCGCTCACGTGAGCGGGCCCGAAGTGTCGAACGGGTGGACTCGCCGTGTCCCTTTCGTCGCCCCCCGGAGCCCCGGCCGTCCCCGGGCGCCGGGGCGACGCCCTCCGCGCGTGGCACCCGGTGCACAAGATCGCCCTTGCGGACACAGGGTGACGTGCACGAATGGCCCGTCCTCGCACGCGAGAGGCCGGAAGGTCCCGAGGAGGGTCCGGATCGTGGGAATCGGGCCGCTCGTGCGGAGTGATTCTCGCCACCCCTGATAGGGGTAGTGCTCAGATGAGCACATTACCGACGCCTGCGGCGGTTGAAGGGTGGCACGGAGTGCCACCCATTTTGTGTTCAAAAGTTGAACGCATATGCCGGATTGTGCGCTCACTTGAGCGCCCTGAGCCTACTTTGAGTCAAATGAGCTTCGGGGCCTGAAAGCGGAAGCTACCCGTCAGTTACTTTCGATGCGCTGGCGGACGGGTGGTTAAGACCGGGTGACCGGTAGGCGTACCTCCCCAGACGCCTTCGATCTGGGTATGTTCCTCGCCGTCAGGGCAGCCAACCGAGTCGTCGAGGAGTCGGGACCCGTGTCGGAAAACAATGATCAGAAGTTCGTGTACGACTTCACCGAGGGCAACAAGGACCTCAAGGACCTCCTTGGTGGCAAGGGCGCGAACCTGGCCGAGATGACCAACCTCGGTCTCCCGGTTCCCCCCGGCTTCACGATCACGACCGAGGCCTGCAAGGTCTACCTCGACAGCGGCTCCGAGCCGGTCGAGCTCCGCGACGAGGTCAGCGCGCACCTCGACGCCCTCGAGCGCCGGATGGGCAAGAAGCTCGGCCAGGCCGACGACCCGCTGCTCGTCTCCGTCCGCTCCGGCGCCAAGTTCTCGATGCCGGGCATGATGGACACCGTCCTCAACATCGGCCTCTCCGACGCCTCCGTCGAGGGTCTCGCCGCGCAGGCCGACAACGCGCGCTTCGCCTGGGACTCGTACCGTCGTCTCATCCAGATGTTCGGCAAGACCGTCCTCGACGTGGACGGCGAGCTCTTCGAGGACGCCCTCGACGAGGCCAAGGCCGCCAAGAAGGTCACGAGCGACACCGACCTGGACGCCGGCGACCTGAAGAAGCTCGTCAAGCAGTTCAAGAAGATCGTCAAGACCGCGACCGGCCGCGACTTCCCGCAGGACCCGCGCGAGCAGATGGACCTGGCCATCGAGGCCGTCTTCAACTCCTGGAACACCGACCGCGCGAAGCTGTACCGCCGCCAGGAGCGCATCCCGCACGACCTCGGCACCGCCGTCAACGTGTGCTCGATGGTCTTCGGCAACCTCGGCCCGGACTCCGGCACCGGCGTCGCCTTCACCCGCGACCCCGCCTCCGGCCACGCCGGCGTCTACGGCGACTACCTGCAGAACGCGCAGGGCGAGGACGTCGTCGCCGGCATCCGCAACACCGTGCCGCTCGCCGAGCTCGAGTCGATCGACAAGACGTCGTACGACCAGCTCATGCAGATCATGAACACGCTCGAGACCCACTACAAGGATCTCTGCGACATCGAGTTCACCATCGAGCGCGGCCAGCTCTGGATGCTCCAGACCCGCGTCGGCAAGCGCACCGCCGGTGCCGCCTTCCGCATCGCCACCCAGCTCGTGGACCAGGGCCTCATCGACGAGGCCGAGGCGCTGCAGCGCGTCAACGGCGCCCAGCTCGCCCAGCTGATGTTCCCGAAGTTCGACGAGAACGCGAAGGTCGAGCAGATCGGCCGCGGCATCGCCGCCTCCCCGGGCGCCGCCGTCGGCAAGGCCGTCTTCGACTCGTACACGGCCGTCAAGTGGTCGCGTTCCGGTGAGAAGGTCATCCTGATCCGCCGGGAGACGAACCCGGACGACCTGGACGGCATGATCGCCGCCGAGGGCATCCTCACCTCCCGCGGCGGCAAGACCTCGCACGCCGCCGTCGTCGCCCGCGGCATGGGCAAGACCTGTGTCTGCGGTGCCGAGGAGCTCGAGGTCGACACCAAGCGCCGCCGCATGACCACCGCCTCCGGCGTGGTCATCGAGGAGGGCGACGTCGTCTCCATCGACGGCTCCACCGGCAAGGTGTACGTCGGCGAGGTACCCGTCGTACCGTCCCCGGTCGTCGAGTACTTCGAGGGCCGCATGCACGCCGGCGCCGACGACGCCGACGAGCTCGTCCAGGCCGTGCACCGGATCATGGCCTACGCCGACCGCGTCCGCCGCCTGCGGGTCCGCGCCAACGCCGACAACGCCGAGGACGCCTCCCGCGCCCGCCGCTTCGGCGCCCAGGGCATCGGCCTGTGCCGCACCGAGCACATGTTCCTCGGCGAGCGCCGCCAGTACGTCGAGCGCCTGATCCTCGCCGACACCGACGAGGAGCGCGAGGAGTCGCTGAAGGCCCTCCTCCCGCTGCAGAAGGCGGACTTCGTCGAGCTCTTCGAGGCGATGGACGGCCTGCCGGTCACCGTGCGCCTGCTCGACCCGCCGCTGCACGAGTTCCTGCCCGACATCACCGAGCTCTCGGTGCGCGTCGCCCTCGCCGAGGCCCGCAAGGAGCCGCACGAGAACGACCTGCGCCTGCTCCAGGCCGTGCACCGGCTGCACGAGCAGAACCCGATGCTGGGTCTGCGCGGTGTCCGGCTCGGCCTGGTCATCCCCGGTCTGTTCACCATGCAGGTCCGCGCCATCGCCGAGGCCGCCGCCCAGCGCATCGACGCGAAGGGCGACCCGCGCGCCGAGATCATGATCCCGCTCGTCGGCACCGTCCAGGAGCTGGAGCTGGTCCGCGAGGAGGCCGAGGCGGTCATCGCCGAGGTCGTGGCGCAGACCGGCGTGGAGCTGAAGCTGGCCCTGGGCACCATGATCGAGCTGCCGCGCGCCGCCGTGACCGCCGGTCAGATCGCCGAGGCCGCCGAGTTCTTCTCCTTCGGCACCAACGACCTGACCCAGACGGTGTGGGGCTTCTCCCGCGACGACGTCGAGGCCAGCTTCTTCACCGCGTACCTGGAGAAGGGCATCTTCGGCGTCAGCCCCTTCGAGACCATCGACAAGGACGGCGTCGGCGCGCTGGTCCGGCAGGCCGTCGAGGCCGGCCGGGCCACCCGCCCGGACATCAAGCTCGGTGTCTGCGGCGAGCACGGCGGTGACCCGGAGTCGGTGCACTTCTTCCACGAGGTGGGTCTCGACTACGTCTCCTGCTCGCCGTTCCGGATCCCGGTGGCGCGACTGGAGGCCGGCCGCGCGGCGGCCGAGTCGAAGGGCAGCGACAGCCGCTGACCCACCGCCGGCGCCGCCGCTGAACATCGGTTCAGTAGCGAAGTCGTGCGAAGACCACCGGAGCCGCCGCTCGTCCCCGACCCTCAAACCGATGGGCGGCGGCTCCGGTTTCCAAAGGAGACGGGGCGGACACCTTGTGCGGAGGTGTCCGCCCCGTCGTATTTCGTCCGGCCCCGCCGTTGCATGATCGTTGGGGAAATGTGAGTTCCTGTTCAACTCCCCACGCAATGTGTGCGTTGAATTATTGGGCGTTGAACTTCTTGCGCTTTCGCAAAGAATGAGACGGGCGCGACCCCCGGATCCCCACCCGGAGGCCGCGCCCATTGGGTTCGTCGGGCGGGTGAGCCGCAACCTCGCCGACCGCCGCCGGACGCGACTAAGCCCCCCACGGTCTTCGCCGCGTCACCTCGGTCCTGAAGGTTTCCCGTCCGACACGCACAGCTTTTCGGTTCCCGGGCGTTCGCCGCGAGGCTTTTCAAGTGTGGCTGAAACACCCTGGTAACGTGCAGTGATGCTGTGCATACTCGTCGTCGGGGGTGGTTGCGAGTGCACAGGTGGGGGTTCGGCATATGCTGCGGATTCATTTCACCGGAAACGACTTGGCCGGGGTGCGTATGGCTGCCCGGCCGGACGTTCTGTGGGAAACGATTCTCAGTTTTCACCGGTTAAGAGACCGGCGCGGCTCCGTCGTGTACGGAGAATGGCGCTCCGAGGCGCGCAGGCGCCTGGGCGCCGAGACCCGGCTGCTCGGAGCGCTCGTGCCGAGCCGCGGCTATTTCCCCGACTTCCTGACGCCGCCCCAGGGCATCCTCGGGCTCGACGAGGGACTCGACGCCGTCGGCGCCACACCGCCCGACCGGCTGCACACCGAACTGGCCCTCATCGGCGCGGCCCGCTCCGGGCGCCCCGCCGTCCCCGCCGCGCTGCGGAGCCTCGCCGACGGCGGCGGCAAGCCCCTCGGCCGGCTCCTCTCGGCGCTGAGCAGCTATCACCGGGCCGCCGTCGAGCCGTACTGGACCCACATCCAGGCCCAGGTCGAGGCCGACCGGGCGCGCCGCGGCCGGGCCCTGCTCGACGGCGGCGCGGACGAACTCCTCGCCTCCCTGCCGCCGATGCTCCGCTGGCACAGCCCGGTCCTGGAGGCCGACTATCCGGTCGACCGGGACGTCCACCTCGACGGGCGCGGGCTGCTGCTCCAGCCGTCCTGGTTCTGCCGCGGCACGGCGGTCGTGCTGCGCGACCCGGAGCTGACCCCGGTGCTGGTCTACCCGATCACCCACGGCGAGCCGCCCACCCTGCGCGCCCCGGGCCTGCCCTCGCTCGCGAAGCTGGTCGGGCACACCCGCTCCGAGGTGCTCAGCGCCATCGGCGACGGCGGCACGACGAGCGAGCTGGCCCGCAGGGCCGGGGTGTCCCTGGCCTCCGCGAGCCAGCACGCCGGCGTCCTGCGCGAGGCCGGCCTGGTCGCCACGCTGCGGCACGGCAACGCGGTCCTGCACACCCTGACGCCGCTGGGCGCCGCCCTCCTGGGAGGCGGCGGCCACGGCCGGGTCGGGCACCGGTGCTACGCGCGGAACGGGCCGGTCACCTCGTAGGTGATGCCGTCCGGCGAACTGCCGGTGGTGCCGCGCCGGAATCCAGGAGTTCGGAGTCGAGCCGGCATCAACGGACGGTGACGGGAGGGCGACGGACGGTGGGCGTTGTCCGCCGGGACCGCCCTCTTCCGGCCATGAACGTGTGCGCATCGCTGCGCGCCTCGCCCGTGCCGGCCGCGAGGCCCTCGGCGCCCGCGCGGCAGACCCGCTGCCGCGTCCGCCCCCGGCACGCCCGACGCCCTCGCCGCACCGGTCGGCGGTGGCGCCCGGCCACCTGCGGCGGTGCGGCGGAAACGCTTCGCCGCCCGCGGCTCGGCGCCCCCGAGGACCTTCGGCACTGGCCCGGCGGCCCCCGGACCGGCAGGCTGGGAGCATGCCCGCCACCCGCGCCCTCCGTGACATCGGCTGCCGCCAGGACCTCGACGTCCTGCTGCGGCGCTTCTACGAGGCGGCCTTCGCAGATCCGCTGATCGGGCCCTTCTTCACCGAGGTCGCCGGCACCGACCTGGAGGCCCATCTGCCGAGGATCGCCGACTTCTGGGAACGAGCGCTGTTCCGCACCGCCGGGTACGGGCGGGACGCCTTCGCGCCGCACGCCGCGCTGCACTCCGCACGCCCCCTCACCGCCGCCCACTTCGGGCGCTGGACGCAGCTGTGGCGGGCGGCCGTCGACGGGCTCCACCAGGGGCCGGTGGCCGAGCGGGCCAAGGCGCAGGGTGAGCGGATCGCCGTGGCCCTGCTGCGGCGCCTCGAAGGGCGCGACGCGTCCACCGACGCCCCCGAGGGCCAGGGCGGCTTCGTGCCGCTGGCGGCGCTCAGGCTGCGGTCGGCGGCCTGAGCGGAAAAGATCTCCGAGGAAAGCAGTGCGGCACCGATGAATTCCGGCGGGACCACCCGTCTACCCCTCGAAAGCGCCGACACGGCTCCCACGGAAGAGAGAGTGACACCATGGCCCCGCAGATGATCTTCGTGAACCTGCCGGTGACGGACCTGGACGCCAGCAAGGCGTTCTACGAGCAGCTCGGCTACTCGATCAATCCGCAGTTCACGGACGAGACCGCCGCGTGCGTGGTCATCAGCGACACGATCTACGCGATGCTGCTGACCGAGGAGAAGTTCACGAGCTTCCTCGCGCCGGGCAAGGGGATCTCCGACGCCACCAAGAGCACCGAGGTGCTCGTCACGCTGAGCGCCGAGAGCCGCGAGAAGGTCGACGAGCTCGCGGACCGGGCGCTGGCTGCCGGTGGCAGCCCGGCGAAGGAGCCGATGGACATGGGCTTCATGTACGGGCGCTCCTTCGCCGACCCGGACGGCCACCACTGGGAGGTCTTCTGGATGGACATGGCGGCCGCCCAGGGCGCCCAGGGTGCCCAGGGCTGATCGCTCCCGGACGGCCCGCCCCGGCAGCCGCCCCGGCAGGGCAGGGGCCGGTCGCCCGCCCCGGCAGCCGCCCCGGCAGGGGCCGGTCGCCCGCCCCGGCAGCCGCCCCGGGCCGGCGCTCGAACCCGTCCAGGGCTCCTCGGGTCCGGTCGGGCCGTTCGGGTCCGGTCGGGCCCGTCAGGCCGAGACGCCGCCGTCGATCACCAGATCCGTGCCGACGGCGGAGCCGGCCGCGTCCGAGGCGAGGTAGAGCACCGCGGCCGCGATCTCGGCCGCCGAGGAGATCCGCCCGAGCGGCGACTGCTCCTTCATCCGCACCGCGCGCTCGGCCTCCGTCTCGCCCGGCCGCAGCGACATCGCGGACTCCGAGGCCCCGGGGCTGACCGCGTTGATCCGGATCCCGTCGGCGATGTGGTCGAGGGCGGCGGCCCGGGTGATCGCCGAGACGGCCGCCTTGGAGACCTGGTAGCCGAAGAGCCCGGGGACGCGTACGTGGGGGCCCAGGTTGGACGAGATGTTCACGATGGCCCCGCCGCCGTGGGCGCGCATGTGGGCGATCTCCGCCTGGAGCGCGTGCAGGACGCCGGTGACGTTGGTGTCGAGCAGCGTCTGCCAGTCCGCCGGCGGGAAGTCGCCGGCGAGGTGGCCGCCGCGGAACACTCCGGCGTTGTTGACGGCGACGTCGAGCCCCCCGAAGGCCGTCACCGTGTCCCGCACGAGGCGGTGCACGTCCCCGGCGACGGTGACGTCGGCGGTGAACGCGCGGGCGGTGCCGCCCGCGGCCTCGATCAGTTCCACCGTCCCGTCGAGCGGGGCGGCGCCCCGGCCCGCGACGGCCACCCGGGCGCCCTCGGCGGCGAAGGCGAGCGCGATGGCCCGGCCGAGCCCGGAGCCGCCCCCGGTGACGAGGACGGTGCGATCGGTGAAGCGGTGCATGTCTTCTCCCCCTGTATTTGACTGATCGTTCTCGAATGAGGGCCCAGGAAAGGGGCGCCGCAAGGCGCCCCCGCGTGAACCGCGTCAGTCGAGCAGGGCCAGGGCCTGCTCCGCCGCGTCGCGCACGCGGGCGGGGTCGCCGGACACCTTGCCGACCACCCGCAGCCCCTGCAGCAGGACCAGCAGCATCCGGGCGAGCGCCCGCGGGTCGCGCTCCGCCGGCAGCTCGCCCTGGGCGCCCGCCCGGCTTAGCGCGCTGTGCAGCAGGGTCTCGACCTGCTCCCAGCTGAGTTCCACCCGCCGGGTCACCGCGCCGTCGTGCGGGGCCAGTTCGGCCGCCGAGTTGGTGACCAGGCAGCCGTTCTGGCGGATTCCGTCGGTCCCGGCCTCCGCCGCGAACCTGCGCACCAGGGCCCGCACGGCCGGCAGGGCCGGACCGGGCGCGGACAGCTCCGCCACGATCCGCGGGTCGCGGCCCTCCAGGTAGCGGTCCAGGGCCTTCAGGTACAGCTCGTGCTTGCTGCCGAAGGTCGCGTAGACGCTGGCCCGGCCGATGCCGAGGTGCTCGACGAGGTCCGCCATCGACGTCGCCTCGTAGCCGCGCGCCCAGAACAGCTCGAGAGCGGCCTGGAGCGCGGCGTCGGGATCGAATTCCTTGGTCCTGGCCATGAGATGACCGTACGTCTTTCCGGAACGATCGGTCAAATAATGCCTTGGGGAGGGGACGCTCAGACCGTCCGCACCGGGTACACCGCCACCGCCACCTCGTCGTCGTCCAGGCACCGCCCCGTCTCCAGGTCGAAGCGCTGCTTCAGGAGCGGCGAGGCGACGAACACGCGCCCGCCCGCCGAGCCGAGCAGGCCCCGGGAGAGGACCTGCGCCCCCGTGAAGGGGTCGCGGTTGTCGATCGCGTAGGTCCGCCCGGAGCGGTCCTTGAAGACCGCGGCCTGCCGGCCGTCCGGCAGCAGCGCCGCCATGCCCCGGCCCGGGGTGAGGCGGGCCTCCTCGCAGACCGTCATCCAGGCGTCTTCGGCGGGGGAGAGTTCGAGGTTCGTCATCGGGAGGAGGCTCCTTCCAGGGTGCCGATCGTGAGGATCTGGAGGTCGGGCTTGATCTGGTCGCGCTCCGGCACGAACCTCACCGACGGGTCCGGCGTCTCGGGCGCGTTGACGAAGGACACGAAGCGGCGCAGCCGGTCCGGGTCGTCCAGGGTCGCGGCCCACTCGTCCCGGTAGTCCTCGACGTGCGCCGCCATCAGCGCCTCCAGCTCGCCGCACAGGCCGAGGGAGTCGTGCACCACCACGTCCCGCAGGTGGTCGAGGCCGCCCTCCAGGCGCTCCAGCCACACCGACGTGCGCTCCAGGCGGTCGGCGGTGCGGATGTAGAACATCAGGAACCGGTCGATCAGGCGCACCAGTTCGGCGTCCGAGAGGTCCTGGGCGAGCAGGTCGGCGTGGCGCGGGGTCGCGCCGCCGTTGCCGCCGACGTACAGGTTCCAGCCGTTGGCGGTGGCGATGACGCCGAAGTCCTTCGACTGGGCCTCCGCGCACTCGCGGGCGCAGCCCGAGACCGCCGACTTCAGCTTGTGCGGAGCGCGCAGGCCGCGGTAGCGCAGCTCCAGCTGGATCGCCATCTTCACGGAGTCCTGTACGCCGTAGCGGCACCAGGTCTGGCCCACGCAGGACTTCACCGTGCGCAGCGCCTTGCCGTACGCGTGCCCCGACTCGAAGCCGGCGTCGACGAGCCGGGTCCAGATCGAGGGGAGCTGGTCCACCCGCGCGCCGAAGAGATCGATCCGCTGACCGCCGGTGATCTTCGTGTAGAGGCCGAAGTCGCGGGCCACCTCGCCGATCACGATCAGCTTCTCGGGGGTGATCTCGCCGCCCGGGATGCGCGGCACCACCGAGTAGGAGCCGTTGCGCTGGAGGTTGGCCAGGTGGTGGTCGTTGGTGTCCTGCAGCGAGGCCTGCTCGCCGTCCAGGATGTAGCCGCCCAGTCCGATCGCCGGCGCGAGGCTGGCCAGCACGGAGCCGACGGTCGGCTTGCAGACCTCGCAGCCGTCGCCGCCCTCGGCCTCCTCGCGGCCGTGCGAGTCGAGCAGGGCGGCGAAGGAGGTCACCCGCAGCGTGCGGGCGATCTCGTAGAGCTCGCTGCGGCTGTACGCGAAGCAGCCGCAGAGTCCTTTGTCGGCGGCCGCCGGCAGCAGCTTCTCGATGACCTTCACACAGCTGCCGCAGCCCGTGCCGGCCTTGGTGCACTTCTTCACCTCGGGCAGCGAGGCGCACTGCGTGATCGCGTGCTTGGTGACGTTGTGGCAGGAGCAGATCACCGCGTCGTCCGGCAGCGCGGACGGGCCGAGTGCGACCGGCGCGCCGACGCCCGCCGGGAGCACCAGCTGTTCGGGGGAGACCGGCGGCCTGGAGCCGGTCAGCGGGCGCAGCAGACCGTAGGACTCGGCGTCGCCGACCAGGACCCCGCCGAGCAGCGTGCCCTCGCCGTCGACCACCAGTTTCTTGTAGACGCCCGAGCGCGAGTCGGAGTAGACGACGTCCAGGCAGCCCTCGGCGGTGCCGTGCGCGTCGCCGAAGGAGGCCACGTCCACGCCGAGCAGCTTCAGCTTGGTCGACAGGTCGGCGCCGGTGAAGCCCTTGGTGCTCTCCTCGGCGATCGTCGCCGCCGCCGTCTGCGCCATCTCGTAGCCCGGGGCCACCAGGCCGTACACCCGTCCGTCGGAGGCGAGCGCGCACTCGCCGATCGCGAACACCGCCGGGTCGGAGGTCCGGCACAGCTCGTCCACGGCGATGCCGCCGCGCTCGCCGACGTCCAGGCCGCAGTCGCGGGCCAGCTGGTCGCGGGGGCGCACGCCCGCCGAGAAGACCACCATCTCCGTGGCCAGTTCGGAGCCGTCCGACAGGCGCATGCCCGTGACCGCGCCGTCCTCGGTGACGACCTCCTGGGTGCCCGTCCCGGTGTGGACGGTCAGGCCCATCTGCTCGATCGTGCGCAGCAGGGCCGCGCCGCCGCCCTCGTCGACCTGTACCGGCATCAGCCGGGGCGCGAACTCCACGATGTGCGTGTCGAGACCGAGGCCCTTGAGGGCGCCGGCCGCCTCCAGGCCGAGCAGGCCGCCGCCCACGACCGCGCCGGTCGTCCGGCCCTTCGCGTACTCCTCGATCGCGAGCAGGTCCTCGATCGTCCGGTAGACGAAGCAGCCCTGGGCGTCCTTGCCGGGCACCGGCGGCACGAAGGGGAAGGAGCCGGTGGCCAGGACGAGCGTGTCGTACGCGAAGACCTGCCCGGACCGGGCGGTGACCGTGCGGGCCGCCCGGTCGACGGCGACGGCCGGGTCGTCCGTGTACAGCTCGATGCCGTGCCGGTCCATGAAGCCGTCCTCGACCATGGACAGGTCGTCCGGGGTCTTCCCGGAGAAGTACGAGGTCAGCTGGACGCGGTCGTAGGCGGGCCGGGGCTCCTCACAGAGCACCACGATCCGGGCCCGCGCGGTGACGCCCCGGTCCGCGAGCGCCTCCAGGAACCGCTGGCCGACCATGCCGTGGCCGACCAGGACGATGGTGGGGGTGGGAGGGGTCGTCATGTCAGGAGCCTCCGTCGTGGGTCAGAAGGTGGAGCAGGGGGGCGTCGGGCAGGGCCTCGTCGCCCGCCCAGGCCCGGGCGAGCGTGCCGACCGCGGCGAGGTCGCCGAGGAGTACGCCGCCGACGAGCCGGTCGCCACGGACGACGACCTTCCGGTAGGCCCGCCGGGTCGCGTCCGTCAGCCGCACGACGTCGTCGCCGGGGGCGGGGGTGGTCTCGCCGAACGCCGCCAGGTCCAGCGACTCGGGGCCGCCGAGGGTGAGCCGGGTGAGCGCGCGGGTGCCGGTGTAGCGGGGGCGGCCCGCGCCGGCCGGGCCGCCGGCCCGCTCCGCGAGGAGCAGCTCCGCCAGCACGTCGGCCTGGTCGAGCGCGGGGCCGGCCAGGCCGTACACGCGCCCGTCGTGCTCGGCGCAGTCGCCGATCGCGTGGACGGCCGGGTCCGAGGTGCGCAGCTCGTCGTCGACCACGACCCCGGTGCGGATGTCGAGACCGGCCTCGCGGGCCAGCGCCACCCGGGGGCGGACCCCGCAGGCGAGGACGACGACCTGCGCGTCGAGGACGAATCCGTCGGCGAGCTCGACCGCGGTGACACGGCCGCCCTCCTGCCGCAGACCGCTCACCCGGCACTCGGTGTGCACCTCGACGCCCAGCTCCTCCATGTGCGTGCGGAGCAGGGCCGAGGCCTCCTCGTCGAGCTGCCGTTCCATGAGGCGCTCGCCCTGCTGGGTGAGCACGACCTCGGCGCCGAGCGCGGCGAGCGCCCGGGCCGCGGAGACGCCGAGCAGCCCGCCGCCGACCACGACCGCCCGCACCCCGGGCCGGACCAGCTCGCGCAGCGCCAGGCAGTCGTCGAGCGTCCGGAACGGGTGCACCCCGGCCGGGAGCGCCGCCCCGCGCAGTCCGCGCAGCGGCGGCAGCACCGGCGCCGAGCCGGTCGCGAGGACCAGCCGGTCGTACGGCACGAGGGCGCCGTCCGCGCACTCCACCGTGCGGGCCGCGCGGTCGATCCGCACCGCCCGCGCGCCGAGCCGGGCCGGCTCGCACGCCTCGGGCAGCGCGATGACCTCGGGGCCGTAGCGGCCGGCGAGGACGTCGGCGAGCAGCAGGCGGTTGTACGGCGGGTGCGGCTCCTCGCCGAGGAGCGTGACCGGCAGGCGCTGGGCGAGCCGGGCGCCCGCCGTTCCGCCCCCGACCACCACGATCCGTGTACTCATGACGGAAGCGTGCGCGGCGGGTGTTACCCGGTGGGATCCCGGCTGTTTCCCGGACGGAACGCTGACCTCACCACGGGCCCGCCGCGCTGTGAGGCCCCTCACCGGCGTATACGGCCCGCCGGGACGGCGGCAAGCTCAGACGTAGCTCAAGACTCCCGAGATCGATGGATGGCGCACACATCCGGGCTCTAGGCTCGCGGCATGCCTGACATATCCCTGACCACTCTCGCTCTGCTCTGCGTCGCGGCGCTTGCGGCCGGCTGGATCGACGCCGTGGTCGGGGGCGGCGGTCTGCTCCTGCTGCCCGCGCTGCTGCTCGGCCTGCCGCACCTGCCGGCCGCGCAGATCCTGGGCACCAACAAGGCCGTGGCGATCGTCGGCACCTCCGGTGCGGCCGTCACCTACGTCCGCAAGGCGCCGGTGCAGGTCGGCACGGCCGTACGCATCGGGATCGCGGCGCTCGCCGGATCGATGGGCGGCGCCTTCTTCGCGGCCGGGATCAGCAGTCAGGTGCTGCGGCCGGTGATCATGGTGGTGCTGCTCGCCGTCGCCGGCTTCGTGATGTTCCGCCCGTCCTTCGGCACTCGCCCCGGGGGCGTGGCGCGGCCCGCGCTCACCCGGGCCCGGATCGTCACGGCGATCGTCGTGGTCGGCGGCGGGATCGGCTTCTACGACGGCCTGTTCGGGCCCGGCACCGGTACCTTCCTGGTGCTCGCCCTCACCGCCGTGCTCCACCTGGACCTGGTGACGGCCTCCGCCACGGCCAAGATCGTCAACGTCTGCACCAACGCGGGCGCGCTCGCCATGTTCGCCTACCAGGGGCACGTGATGTGGCTGCTGGCGGGCGTCATGGCGGTCTTCAACCTGGCGGGCGGCATGATCGGCGCGCGGATGGCGCTCCGGAAGGGCTCGGAGTTCGTCCGCGGGGTGCTGCTCGTGGTCGTCTTCTCGCTGGTCGCGAAGCTCGCCTTCGACCAGTGGGCCTGACAGGGGCGCGGGGAGCCCGGCCGACCGGCATCGCGCGTTCGACCCGGCGCGGGGTCCCCACCGGCGCGGGGTCCCCACCGGCGCGGGGTCCCCACCGGCGGGGGGTGCCCACCGGCGCGGTCCTCCCGGCGGTGGTGGTCCGCCCGGCCGTGAGGTTCCCACCGGCCGTCGCGATCGGCCCGGCCGCCGTGGTCCGGCCGACTGCCGTGGTCCGCGCGGGGCGCCGGGGCGGGCGCGGGGCGCGGACGAACGGGGGCGCGGGGCGCCGAGGGACGGGGCGCGGGGCGCCGAGGGGGCTACTTCACGCCGATGAGGTGCCCGAAGGCGACGACGTTGCCCTGGTAGCCGCCCGACTTCCGGGAGAAGCCGCCGCCGCAGGTGATCACCCTGATCTCGGCCCGGTCGGCCTCCCCGTACACCTTGGCGTCGGGGAAGCGGTCCTTCTCGTAGACCTCGATGGCGTCGATCGTGAACACGGCGGTGCGCCCGTCCTGCCGGTCCACCTCGATCCTGTGCCCCTTCTTCAGGGCGCCCAGGGCGTAGAAGACGGCCGGCCCCTGCGCGTTGTCGACATGGCCCGCGACGATCGCGGTGCCCTTCGCGCCGGGCGTGGTGCCGTTCTCGTACCAGCCGGCCAGATTGCGGTCCGCGGCCGGCGGCACCTCCAGCGAGCCGTCGGGGCCGAGCCCGAGGCCCGTCACGGGGGCGTCCACGTCGATCTCGGGGATGCGCAGCCGCAGCGGCCGGGAGGGTGGCAGCGGGTCGGCGGCGGCGTCGGTGTGGACGCTCGGCCCGGCGGCGAAGGCCTGGGCGGCCGAGGGAACGGGCGGGGTGACCTCGCCGGAGCCGTTCTGGATCATCCAGAGCCCCGCGCAGGCCGCGAGGGCTATGCCCCAGCCCTTGCTGCGGTTGCCCACGGGCGTTTCTCCCTCCGGGTGTGGTCCTGCCCCCGCCGGGCCGTCAGCGGGCACGCGGCGGGGGCAGGAGCTGGCGGTACGGTCAGCCGTCCTGCGCGCCGCTCGCCCGGCGGCGCAGGAGCCAGGTACCGCCCACGGCAGCCGCGGCCAGCACCGCCACGCCCGCCGTGATCTGGGCGGTGTCGGCGCCCACGCTGCCGCCCACACCGGTCTGCACGTGGCCGCTGGGGCTCTTGTGCTTGACGACGACGTCGCCGCGGGCCGTCCTGCCGTTGTCGCAGGCGACGCTGATGCCGTAGGTCCCCGCCTTGGCGTGGTGCGGCACCGTGAACTGGCCGACCACGACCTCCTTGTGGGTGCTGGGGTTGAGCTGGAACTCGCCCGCGCCGAGCGAGTTCGCGTCGCCGACGCCGTGGCCGTGGGAGCCGCAGGCGAGGGTGTTCACGGTGACGGTGGTGCCCGGGTCGGCCGAGGAGGGGAAGATCTCCAGGGCCTCCGAGCCGTGGCCGTCGTTGTTGCCGTGTCCGTCGTTCGCGAGCGCCGCGGGGGCGGCGAAGGCGCCGAGGGCGACGATCGTGAGCGCGGTACCGGTGAGCAGTCGGGCGGGTTTGCGGCGCATGGGGTCCTCCGGGGCGCGCGAACATGTGTGCCGGAAGCGGGACGTTCTTCCGTAGGACCGAGATAAATGCGTGGCCGCGCCCCACGCCTGCTGATGGAGGATCAGAATTGCTCCGTACGGGACGGCGCGTCGCCTGGATTCCGGGCATCTGCGCAGGTCGGAGCCGATTCCTCGGTCACACCTGACGGCCCGTGCCGAACGGGTGACCGGCCCGTCTGAGGAGGCCTGTCAGAGCACCTCCCAGGGCACCTCCTCCTGCGCGGCGTACACCCGTGCCATCAGCTCCTCGTCGACCCCGAGCGTGACGTCGTCGATCCGCGAGACCGGCGATATGCCGCGCGAGTTCGTCACGAAGGCCGCACGGAAGGAGGGCACGTCCGCGAGGGTCACCCGGCGGGTGACGGACGGCAGCCGCGGGGCGAGCAGCTGCATCGTGATGCCGGCGAGGTGGGGCGCCGACGGCCAGACGACCGAAGAGCCGTCCCAGAAGGCGATGTTCGTGACCGCGCCCTCGGCGATCTCGGCGTCCGGGCCGCCGGTGAGCAGGGCCTCGTCGAAGCCCGCCCGGCGGGCCGCGTCCCCGTGGAAGGCCTGCCCGAAGCCGCCCAGGTGCTTGATGTGCGCGGCCGGCCGCCAGTAGGCGACGGACTTCAGCGACCAGGGCTGCCGGTCGTCCGGGAACGGGGCCCGTACGGTCACCACGGCGTGGGCGCCCTCGTACACGTACACCCGCGCCGACGCGTCCCGCCGGCCCGCGGCCGCGAGCGCCCCGGCGAGCCGGGTCCGGACCAGGCCGACGTCCAGGGCCCGGCCGAACAGCTCCCGGGTGGAGCGGTCGAGCCGGTCCAGGTGCAGCCCGAGGCCCTGCACCCGCCCGTCGCGCACCTGCATCGCGGTGAAGTGGCCGTAGCCGCTCATCAGCGTCGCGAGGAGTTCCGGGTCGGCGGCGGGCGCGCCGTCGACCTCGACGTGCAGGGCGGTGACCCCTCCGGGCCCGGCCTCCATGGCGGCGGTCTCCGCGGCGGTCCCGGCGGTCTCCGCGGTGGTCCCGGACGAGCTCCCGGCGGTCTCCGCGACGGTCCCCGCCGACCTCCGGGCGGTCTCCGCGGCGGGTTCTCCGGCGGTCTTCTCGGGCTTCCGGTCAGGCGTGGTCATGGGGTCCACCGTATGCCCGGGGATTCCCCCTTGACCTCAACCAAGGTCGAGGTACCAGGATTCTCGGCATGGACATCACGAACCCGCTCCGTCTCGCCGTCATCGTCGCCAGCAACCGCGAGGGCCGCTTCGGCCCCGTCGTCGCCGACTGGTTCGCCGGACGCACCGCCGAGCGCGACGACTTCAGCACCCGGCTCGTCGACCTCGCCGACGTCGACCTGCCCACCGCCCTCTCCCACAACCCGGGTCCCGCCGTCCGGGCCGAACTCGCGAAGGTGAGCCCCGTCCTGGCCGAGGCCGACGCCTTCGTCGTGCTGACCCCCGAGTACAACCACTCCTTCCCGGCCTCCCTCAAGTCCCTGATCGACTGGCACTTCACCGAATGGCAGGCGAAGCCCGTCGGCTTCGTCTCCTACGGTGGCATCTCCGGCGGCCTGCGCGCCGTGGAGCAACTCCGCCAGGTCTTCGCCGAGATGCACGCCGTCACCGTCCGCGACACCGTCTCCTTCCACCTGGCCCACGGGCAGTTCGACGAGGACGGCGCCCCCAAGGACTCCACCGGGCCGGACACCGCCGCCAAGACCATGCTCGACCAGCTCGGCTGGTGGGCCCGCGCGCTCAAGGACGCCAAGGCGACCCGTCCGTACGCCGGTTGAGCGGGGGCGCGGCCGAGCCCCGGCACCGGCCGCCGCCTGACCACCGCCGTACGCGAGCGCGCCGGCGGCCGGCCGCCGACCCCGCCGCCACCGAGGACGAGCGCACCCCGGAACGGGCCGGCCCGGCGCCCCGGGCGTCACCGCCCGGGCGGAACCTCCGAACCCTCGAACGTCTCCGAAGACCCCCTCGAACCCCCCTGCTCCTCACCGTCCTCCCGGTCCTCGCCGCGGCGGCCGTCGCCGTCGCGCTCGACGCGCCCTCCCACACATCCCCGGTCACCCCGCCGACCTCGTGGCCGGTGGGCGCCCACACACCCGCCGAAGGGGCCCACGCCCGGCTGCAAGCGGCCCGGTTCGCCCGTACGGTGGAGGCGTGATCGTCACCGTCCGCACCACCACCGACGCGCGCGCCAAGGCCGACGCCCTGGCGCGCGGAGCCGTCGAGGCCCGGCTGGCCGCCTGCGCGCAGGTCTCGGGCCCCGTCACCTCCGTCTACCACTGGCAGGGCGCGATCGAGACCGCCGAGGAGTGGCAGGTGGAGTTCAAGACCACCGAGGCCCGCTTCCCGGCCCTGGAGGCGCACCTCCTCGCCGCCCACGACTACGAGACGCCGGAGATCCTCGCCACCCGGGTGACCCGGGCCGGCGCGGACTACGCCCGCTGGGTCGAGCAGGAGACCGAGGCGGCCCCGGCGATCGAGGGCCCGGTGGACGACGAGCGCCCCTTCTTCGTGTACGGCACGCTGCGCCCCGGCGCGTACAACCACGACCGGTTCCTCGCGGGCCGGATCGGCACCGAGGCGGACGCCGTGCTGTCGGGTGCGGTGCTGCACGACGGGCCCGGCTATCCCTATGTCGTCCCGGCGGACGGGGGCCGGGTGGTCGGCACGCTGCTGACGCCGGCGCCCGGCGCGTACGGCGAACTGTTCGCCCTGCTGGACCGGCTGGAGCTGCCCGCCGGATACGAACGGGTGGCGATGGACGTCGTCCGGGAGCGGGACGGGGCGCGGGTGTCCGCCTGGGTGTTCCTGGCGGCCCCGGACGCGCCCCTCGGCCCGGTGATCGAGAGCGGCGACTGGTTCAGCCGCCCTTAGGCCACGTCCCTTTCACGACCAGGCGGAGGCTTCCGCGACCAGGCGGAGGCTTCCGGGACGAGGCCGCGCCTTCCGGACCAGGTCAGGTCTCCCGGGTCGGGCCGCGTTCTCCGGGCCAGGCCGCGCCTTGCGGACCGGCTGCGGTCTCCCGGGTCAGGCCGCGCCTTCCGGACCAGGTCCGGTCTCCGGGACGAGGCCGCGCCCTCCGGGTCATGCCGCGCCCTCCGGACCCGGCCGGACGGGACCGGGCCGTGCCGGGGCGGGTCAGGGCCGGGGGGCCTCCGTCGACGTGTGTCTGGTGCGCTCCAGGCGTACCGCGCACACCTTGAACTCCGGCATCCGGGAGACCGGGTCGAGCGCCGGGTTCGTCAGGGTGTTGGCCCGGCCCTCGCCCGGCCAGTGGAAGGGCATGAAGACCGTGTCGGGGCGGATCGCGGCCGTCACCCGGGCCGGGGCCACCGCCCGCCCGCGCCGTGACACCACCGCGACGGGCTCGCCGTCCGCGACTCCGATCCGCTCGGCGAGCCGGGGGTGGAGTTCCACGAAGGAGCCGGGTGCGGCCGCGTTCAGCTCGGCGACCCGCCGGGTCTGCGCGCCCGACTGGTACTGCGAGACGACCCGGCCGGTCGTCAGGACCACCGGATACTCGGCGTCGGTCTCCTCCGCCGCCGCCCGGTGCACGACCGGCACGAACCGGGCCCGCCCGTCGGGGGTCGCGAAGCGGTCGAGGAAGAGCCGTGGCGTGCCCGGGCCGTCCTCGTCGGGGCAGGGCCAGAACACGCCCTGCTCCTCCTCGATCCGGCGGTAGCTGATCCCCGCGTAGTCGGCCGGGCCGCCCGCCGAGGCGCGCCGCAGCTCCTCGAAGACCTCCTCGGGGTCGGTGGGGAAGCCCTTGTCCCGGCCGAGCAGGGCCGCGAGTCCGTGCAGCACCTCCAGGTCGCTCCGGACTCCGGGCGGCGGGGTGAGGGCCTTGCGGCGCAGCAGCACCCTGCCCTCCAGGTTGGTGGTGGTGCCGGTCTCCTCGGCCCACTGGGTCACCGGCAGGACCACGTCGGCGAGTTCGGCGGTCTCGGAGAGGACGACGTCGGCGACGGCCAGGAAGTCCAGGGAGCGGATGCGCTCCTCGACGTGGGCGGCGCGCGGGGCCGACACGACCGGGTTGGAGCCCATGAGGAGCAGGGCCCGCACGTCGCCGCCGAGGGCGTCGAGGAGCTCGTACGCGCTCCGCCCGGGGCCGGGCAGGGTGTCGGGGTCGACGCCCCACACCCCGGCGACGTGTGCGCGGGCGGCCGGGTCGTCGAGCTTGCGGTAGCCGGGGAGCTGGTCGGCCTTCTGGCCGTGCTCGCGGCCGCCCTGCCCGTTGCCCTGGCCGGTGAGGCAGCCGTAGCCGCTGAGCGGCCGGCCGGCCTTGCCGGTGGCGAGGCACAGGTTGATCCAGGCGCCGACGGTGTCGGTGCCCTTGGACTGCTGCTCGGGGCCGCGGGCCGTCAGCACCATGCCGGTCGCGGCCTCGGCGAACATCCGCACCGCCTCGCGCAGCTGCGGCACGGCGACGCCGGTGATCCGCTCGACGTGCTCGGGCCAGTGGGCCATCGCCGCGGCCCGCGCACCCTCCCAGCCGGAGGTGCGCTCGCGGACGAAGTCCTCGTCGACCCGGCCTTCGGCGACGACGAGGTGGAGCATGCCGAGGGCGAGCGCCAGGTCGGTGCCGGGGCGCGGCGCGAGGTGGAGGTCGGCCTGCTCGGCGGTGCGGGTGCGGCGCGGGTCGACGACGATCAGTCTGCCGCCGTTCTCCTTCAGCTCGGTCAGGTAGCGCAGGGCGGGCGGCATGGTCTCGGCGAGGTTGGAGCCGACGAGGATCACGCAGCCGGTCCTCGGGATGTCCTCCAGGGGGAAGGGGAGCCCCCGGTCGAGGCCGAAGGCCCGCTGGTGGGCGGCCGCGGCGGAGGACATGCAGAAGCGCCCGTTGTAGTCGATCTGCGAGGTGCCGAGCACGACCCGGGCGAACTTGCCCAGCGTGTACGCCTTCTCGTTGGTGAGGCCGCCGCCGCCGAAGACCCCCACGGCATCGGCTCCGTGGTCGGCGCGGGTCCGGCGCAGCCCGTCGGCGACGGCGGCGAGTGCCTCCTCCCAGGCGGCGGGCCGCAGCGCCCCCGTGTCGGGGCAGCGGACCAGCGGCTCGGTGAGCCTGACCCGGGAGGAGAGTACGGCCGGGGCGGTGCGGCCCTTGCCGCACAGCGCACCCCGGTTGACGGGGAAGTCGGGCCGGTCGACCACCTCGACGGGGAACTCCCCGGCGTCCCCGGCGCGCAGACTCATGCCGCACTGGAGGGCGCAGTAGGGACAGTGGGTGGGAACGGTGGTGACCTCTGACATGACCCGAGGATGCGACGGGCGTGTTACGGGCGGGGGCGTGCCGGATTACGGGCGCGGTGCCATGCCCTCAGGTCACCGGCCCGCGGCAGGTGAGGCCAGGGCCTTCGCGACGCCGTCCTCGCGGGCGCCCAGGAAGTGCGGGTCGGGGCGCAGGGCCGCGTCGAGCGCGGCCTTCCCGGCGGCCGCGAGCTCGCGGGTGGTGCCGTAGTACCAGGTGGCGTCGTGGGGTTCGCCGACCCCGACCCCGTACGACTCCACTCCCGCCGCCCCGCACAGGGCGACGGCCCGCTTGATGTGGAAGTCCTGGGTGACCAGCACGGCCCGGTCCACGCCGAAGATCTTCTTGGCGCGGACGCAGGAGTCCCAGGTGTCGAAGCCCGCGTAGTCGCTGACGACCCTGCCGTCGGGCACCCCGCGCTCTGCGAGGTACTTCCGCATGGCGCTGGGCTCGTCGTACGCGGTGCGGCTGTTGTCGCCGGTGACGAGCAGCACCTTCACCTTGCCGGTGCGGTAGAGCTCCGCGGCGGCGTCGAGACGGTGGGCCAGGTAGGGGGTGGGGCGGCCCTTCCACAGGCCGGCCCCGAACACGACGGCGACGTCCTGGGCGGGTACGTCGGCCGTGGTGCGCAGCCGGTCCGCGGTGTCGAGGTGCATCCACGTGGCGGGCGCGAGGGCGAGTACGGCGCCCAGCACGGCGGCCTGGACGGCGCGGCGGCGGCCCCGGGTGGTGCGGGGGAGGCGGGGCAGGCGGACGCCGCGCATCGGGTGGACCTCCGTGGTCGGGAAGGAGTGGTCACTCCGTTCGACGCTGTTCGGCAGGCTTCGGTTCGCCCGGTGCCCCGTCCGCTCCGTACAGCAGGGCGGACCCGCCCATCCCGAGCAGCATGCCGAGGAGTTGCGCGGCGGCGAACGCGGGCACCGAGCCGGGCGCGATTCCGGTGAAGGAGTCCGAGAAGGCGCGCCCGAGGGTGGCCGCCGGATTGGCGAAGGAGCCGGAGGAGGTGAACCAGATGGCCGCGCCGATGTACCCGGCGACGGCGACCGGCGCGAGCGTGAGGCGCCCGATGCGGCGCAGGCCCTGGACGACGAGGACGAGCCCGGCGGTGGCGACGGCCTCGCCGAGCAGCAGGTGCGGTTCGGCCCGCTGTTCGGTGGCGAGGGCGGCGCCGGGCGCGCGCCCGAACATCGCCTCGGCCAGCAGCGCGCCCGCGACGGCGCCGCCGAGCTGGGCGCCGATGTAGGCGACGGCGTCACGTCCGCCCTCCCGTGAGCGGCGGGACCACCACTCGGAGAGGGTGACGACGGGGTTGAAGTGGGCGCCGGACAGCGGGCCGATGAGGGCGATGAGCAGGCCGAGGCCGATGGCGGAGGCGGCGGCGTTGGCGAGCAGCCGGACTCCGGTGTCCTGGCTGAGGGAGTCGGCGCGGATGCCGGAACCGACGATGACGGCGACGAGGGCGGCGGTGCCGGTGAACTCGGCGAGGACGCGCCGGGGGAGCGGCGCGGGGGACATTCTCATAATGGAAAAGATATTCCGTGATTCGGAACGAAAAAAGGGGGGAGAAAGGCGTGCGGCATCCGTACGATCCGTGGGTGATCACTGAAGCCCTTCTCGCGGCAGCCGTCCGCAACAACGCCGACTGGTGCGACACGATGTGCCGCGCCCACGGCCTCCCGGGCTCCTTCGGCCCCCGCGCCTGGACCAGCCCGCGCCGCACCCCGCTGTACTACCCGGACGCCGTCAGCCTCACCGAGGACGCCGGGACGCGGGACGTCCTGGCCGGCATCGACCGGTCCGCACCCGGCGCCTCCGTCAAGGACAGCCACGCCCGCCTCGACCTGGCAGCCGAGGGCTTCCGGATGCTCTTCGAGGCCCGCTGGATCCATCGCCCGGCCGGCCTCCCCACCCCTCCGCCCACCGCGGCCCACCGCACCGTGCGCACGGCGGACGAACTCGCCGCCTGGGCCCTCGCCTGGAGCGGCGGCGACGCCGAGGAGGCGGAGCTCTTCCGCCCCGGACTCCTCACCGACCCCACGACCACCGTCGTCGCCGGGCACGCGGCCGACGGCCGCATCCTCGGCGGCGCCGTCCTCACCGAGTCCGCCGGCGTCACCGGCGTCTCCAACCTCTTCACCGCCGACGGCGTCCCCGCCTCCTACGCCTGGGCCGGCGCCCTCGCCGCGGCCGACCCCGGCCTGCCCGTCGTCGGCTACGAGTCGGGCGACGACCTCGACGCGGCCCTCGCCGAGGGCTTCGCGACGATCGGGGCGCTCCGGGTCTGGCTGGACGCCTGACAGACGCCGCCCGGCCCGCCGTGAGGCCACGGCGAACACCCGTGACCCGGGCGAAACGGCCAGGCAACCTGACCCCGGCAGGATCGGCGCATGACGACGCAGGAGCCGGACCTCACGTGTGACAGCAGCGCCGCGGACCTGCTCGGCCGGATCGGGAGCCGGGCCGGTCTGCGGCTGCGTCACCTGCATCCGCCGACCTGCCGCGGTGCGAAGCACCACGAAGGACCCGACGGAACCGACCCCGCCTTCGCACCGCCCCCGGAGCCGACTGCCATGAACCGCCCCCGCACCGCACCGACGCTCGTGGCCGTCGGCCACGGCAGCCGCGACCCGCGCGCCGCCGCCACCCTCCGGCTGCTGCTCGACCGGGTCCGCGAACTGCGCCCCGGACTCGACGTACGCCTCGCCCACATCGAGCTGAACGCCCCGCTGCTCACCGACGCCCTCGCCGAACGCGCGGCGCTCGCCGAACGCGCCGGCGAGGCGGCCGGCACCGCCGGCGTCGTCCTCGTGCCCCTCCTCCTCGCCCGCGGCCACCACGTCAAGCACGACCTGCCCGCGGCCGTCGCCGCCGCCCCCGCCGCACGGGCCCGGGTCGCCGCACCGCTCGGCCCGCACCCGCTGCTGGTCGAGGCCCTCGCCGACCGGCTCGCCGAGGCCGGCTGGACTCCCGAGGACGGCCGCTCGCCCGCCACCGGAGTGGTCCTCGCCTCCGCCGGCTCCCGCGACCCCGAGTCCGCCGCCGACATCCGCCGGGTCGCCGCCCAGCTCGGCGAACGCCTCGGGGGAGTGCCCGTCGTCCCCGCCTACACCTCCGCCGCCGCGCCCACCGTCCCCGAGGCCGTCCGAGCCCTCGCCGCCCGCGGCCGGCACCGCGTCGCCGTCGCCTCCTGCTTCACCGCCCCCGGCCTCTTCGCCGCCCGGGCCGCGGCCGACGCCCCCTGGCTGGCCTCCGCCCCCCTCGGCGCCCACCCGGCCCTCGCCCGCCTGGTCCTGCACCGTTACGACGAGGCGCTGCGCCCCGCCGTCGGCAGCGCACGGCGAGAACTCGCCGCCATCTGACCCCTTCTGTCCGTCCCTCCCGTTACCGTCGGGGCTATGGAAGGCATCGCAGACCCCCACAGCACCGGCAGCAACACCCCCGGCTACGACGAGAGCGCCACCGAGCGCTGGGCCGCCGAGCCCGACAAACGCCCCGGACGCACCGCCTTCCAGCGCGACCGGGCCCGCGTCCTGCACTCCGCCGCGCTGCGCAGACTCGCCGGCAAGACCCAGGTCGTCACGCCCGGCACCCGCAGCGACGCCTGGGACGCCAGCCCCCGCACCCGGCTCACCCACTCCCTCGAATGCGCCCAGGTCGGCCGGGAGCTCGGCGCCGCCCTCGGCTGCGACCCCGACCTCGTCGAGGCCGCGTGCCTCGCCCACGACATGGGACACCCGCCCTTCGGGCACAACGGCGAGCAGGCACTCAACGACTTCGCCAAGGACTGCGGCGGCTTCGAGGGCAACGCCCAGTCGCTGCGCCTGCTCACCCGGATCGAGCCCAAGCGCTTCACCGACGACCCCGTCACCGGCGAGCCGGTCAGCGTCGGCCTCAACCTCACCCGCGCCGTCCTCGACGCCGCCACCAAGTACCCCTGGACCCGCGGCGCCCACCCCGGCGACCCCGGCTCGCCCAAGTTCGGCGTGTACGAGGACGACCTGCCCGTCTTCGCCTGGATCCGGCAGAGCGCCCCCGCCCACCGCAAGTGCTTCGAGGCCCAGGTCATGGACTGGGCCGACGACGTGGCCTACTCGGTGCACGACGTCGAGGACGGCCTGCACGCCGGGCACATCGACCCCAACCTGCTGCTCGCCGAGCCCGAGCGGGCCGACATCTGGGCCGTCGCCCTCGGCCGCTACGTACCGGAGGACACCGACCCGCAGGAGCTCGCCGACGCCCTCGACCGGCTGCTCGACGAGGAGTGGTGGCCGCACGGCTACGACGGCTCCGCCGTCGCCCAGGCCCGCCTCAAGGACGCCACCAGCCAGCTCATCGGGCGCTTCTGCCTCGCCGCCGAGGGCGCCACCCGCCAGGCCTTCGGCTCCGGCCGCCTCACCCGCTACGAGGCCGAGCTGGTCGTCCCCCGCGAGACCCGCAACGAGTGCGCCGTCCTCAAGGCCGTCGCCGACCGGTACGTGATGCAGCGCGCCGAGCAGGAGGCCCTCCGCGCCGACCAGCGCATCGTCATCGCCGAACTCGCCGAGGCGCTGACCGCCCGTGCCCCCGAAGGCCTCGAACCGCAGTTCCGCGCCCAGTTCGCCGGTGCGCCCGACGACCGTTCCCGCAAGCGGGTGATCGTCGACCAGATCGCCTCGCTCACCGACGCCTCGGCCCGCGCCCTGCACGCCCGGCTCCGCACGCCGCGCGTCTGAGGCGTGGTCCGGACCGTCCCGGGACGTTCGCCCTCTTTCGCCGGCCCGGCCGGTGCGGGACCCTCGCATGCACGTCCCGAGGCGGTACGGCCCGGGCCGGGCCCGGGGGCGTAGCGTAGGGAACCGGTCGCAACGAGGAGGAATCAACGTGGTCGACGCAGATCAGACCTTTGTCATCGTCGGCGGGGGCCTGGCCGGCGCCAAGGCGGCGGAGACGCTCCGCGCCGAGGGGTTCAACGGGCGGGTGATCCTCATCTGCGACGAACGCGAACACCCCTACGAGCGCCCGCCCTTGTCCAAGGGCTACCTGCTCGGGAAGGAGGACCGGGACTCCGTCTTCGTCCACGAGGCCTCCTGGTACGCGCAGAACGACGTCGAGCTGCACCTCGGGCAGCCCGTCACCGCCGTCGACCGCGAGGCCCGCACCGTCCGCCTCGGCGACGGCACCGTCATCCGCTACGACAAGCTGCTCCTCGCCACCGGCGCCGAGCCCCGCCGCCTCGACATCCCCGGCATCGACCTCGCCGGCATCCACCACCTGCGCCGGCTCGCCCACTCCGAGCGGCTGCGCGACGAGCTCAAGACGCTCGGCCGCGACAACGGACACCTGGTGATCGCCGGCGCCGGCTGGATCGGCCTGGAGGTCGCCGCCGCCGCCCGCTCGTACGGCGCCGAGGTCACCGTCGTCGAGGCCGACCCCACCCCCCTGTACCGGGTCCTCGGCCCCGAACTCGGGCAGCTCTTCTCCGACCTGCACACCGAGCACGGCGTCCGCTTCCACTTCGGCGCCCGGCTCACCGAGATCACCGGCCAGGACGGCATGGTCCTCGCCGCCCGCACCGACGACGGCGAGGAACACCCCGCGCACGCCGTCCTCGTCGCCATCGGCGCCGCCCCGCGCACCGCCCTGGCCGAGAACTCCGGCCTCGCCCTCGTCGACCGCGCCGACGGCGGCGGCATCGCCGTCGACGAGGCGCTGCGCACCTCCGACCCCGACATCTTCGCCGCGGGCGACGTCGCCGCCCCCCACCACCCGCTCCTGCGCCGGCGCATCCGCGTCGAGCACTGGGCCAACGCCCTCAACGGCGGCCCGGCGGCCGCCCGCGCCATGCTCGGCAGGCACGTCTCCTACGACCGGATCCCGTACTTCTTCTCCGACCAGTACGACCTGGGCATGGAGTACTCGGGCTGGGCGCCGGCCGGCTCGTACGACCAGGTCATCTGCCGCGGTGACGTCGGCAAGCGCGAGTTCGTCGCCTTCTGGCTGCAGGAGGGCAGGGTCGTCGCCGGCATGAACGTGAATGTGTGGGACGTCACAGATCCCATCCAGAAACTGATCCGCTCCCGGGCCCAGGTGGACCCCGAGGCCCTGGCGGACCCGTCCGTCGCCCTGGAGAGCCTGATTCCCTAGCCGGGACGGCTTCCCGGCCCCCGTAGAATTCATGCGTGGCCGGCAGGATCAACGACGATGACGTGAAGGCGGTACGGGACGCGGTCCCGATCGACGCCGTCGTGTCCGAGTACCTCCAGCTCCGCAACGCGGGCGGCGGCAACCTGAAGGGCCTCTGCCCGTTCCACGACGAGAAGTCGCCTTCCTTCCAGGTCAGCCCGAGCAAGGGTCTCTTCCACTGCTTCGGCTGCCAGGAGGGCGGCGACACCATCGCCTTCGTGATGAAGATCGACCACCTCTCCTTCTCGGAGACGGTCGAGCGCCTCGCCGCCAAGGCGGGCATCACCCTGCGCTACGAAGAAGGCGGCTACAACCCCGGCCACCAGCGCGGCGAACGCACCCGCCTGGTCGAGGCGCACCAGATCGCCGCGCAGTACTACGCCGACCAACTCGGCTCCGCCGAGGCCGAGATCGGCCGCACCTTCCTCGCCGAGCGCGGCTTCGACCAGGCCGCCGCCCAGCACTTCGGCGTCGGCTACTCCCCGGTCGGCTGGGACCACCTCACCCGCTTCCTGCGCGGCAAGGGCTTCTCCGACCGCGAGCTGATCCTCTCCGGCCTCTCCCAGGACGGCCGCCGCGGCCCCATCGACCGCTTCCGCGGCCGGCTCATGTGGCCGATCAAGGACGTCGGCGGCGACGTCGTCGGCTTCGGCGCGCGCAGACTCCGCGAGGACGACAACGGGCCCAAGTACCTCAACACGCCCGAGACGCCGATCTACAAGAAGTCCCAGGTGCTCTACGGCATCGACCTGGCCAAGAAGGACATCGCCAAGGCCAGCCGCGCCGTCGTCGTCGAGGGCTACACCGACGTCATGGCCTGCCACCTGGCCGGAGTCACCACCGCCATCGCCACCTGCGGCACCGCCTTCGGCGGTGACCACATCAAGATCCTGCGCCGCCTCCTCATGGACAACGGCTCCGCCCGGGTGATCTTCACCTTCGACGGCGACGCCGCCGGCCAGAAGGCCGCCCTGCGCGCCTTCGAGGACGACCAGAAGTTCGCCGCCGAGACCTACATCGCCATCGCCCCCGACGGCATGGACCCCTGCGAACTGCGCCTCGCCAAGGGCGACGAGGCCGTCGCCGATCTCGTCGAGCCCCGCACCCCGCTCTTCGAGTTCGCGCTGCGCCAGATCGTCGCCCGCTACGACCTGGAGACCCCGGCCGGCCGCGCCGCGGCCCTCGACGAGGCCGCCCCGGTCGTCGCGAAGATCAAGAACCTGGCCTCGCAGCACGAGGTCGCCGTCCAGCTCGCCGGCATGGTCGGCATCCTCGACGAGCGCTTCGTCGTCCAGCGCGTCGGCCAGATCGCCCGCTGGCAGCGCGACCGCGGCGGCCGCGGCCAGGCCCCGGCCGGCTCCGACCGGCGCCGCCACGACGTCGGCCGGATCCAGGCCCCCGCCGCTCCCGCCGGGCCCGCGCTCAATCTCCGCAGCCCCGCCCACCGCACCGAGCGCGAGCTCCTCAAGCTCGCCCTCCAGCGCCCCGAACTGGTCTCCCCGGCCTTCGACGCCTACGGCGTCGACGAGTTCACCGCGCCGCCCTACGCGGCCGTCCGCCAGTGCATCCAGGACGCCGGCGGCGCCACCGGAGCCCCCGCCGACTACCTCGCCACCGTCCGCGAGGCCGCGCCCGACGACGCCGTCCGCGCCCTCGTGACCGAACTCGCCGTCGAGACGATCTTCGCCAAGAACGTCGACGAGGCCTACGCGGGCGACCAGCTCGTCACCGTCCGCCTGCGCGCCGTCGACCGCCGCATCCGCGACGTCCAGGGCACCCTGGCCCGCCTCGGCGCCCACGGCGACCCGGCGCAGCTCTCGGCCGTCCAGAACGAGCTGTGGGTGCTCACCCAGTACGGCCAGTCGCTGCGCAACCACGGGGCCGCGGCCCTCTGACGTCGGCCCGGCATACGTTCGGTCACCTGGCGGACTCAAAAAGTCACCGCACGCCCCTCGTGGCGGTGATGTGTCGTACCCCACACTGGGTCACGGTGCCGTCCCGCTGCCCGTACGCCCCCGAACGGCAGCGATCACCCACCCTGGAGGTCGCCCCCCGTGCAGACCCAGACCCAGACCCTCGCCCTGTCCGAGCCCTCGCCGGTGGAGCTGGTGGTAGTGGAGGAACAAGCGGAGCCGGAGCACGCGCCGGAGCCCGAAGCACCGCAGCCGCCCGACCGGCGCGGGCGCGCCGACCTCGGCGGCAACGGGCCCTCGTCGGATCTGTTCCGCCAGTACCTGCGCGAGATAGGCCGGGTCCCGCTGCTCACCGCCGAGGAGGAGGTCGACCTCGCCCGGCGCGTCGAGGCCGGCCTGTTCGCCGAGGAGAAACTCGCCTCCACCCCCGACCTGGACAGCCGCCTCGCGCTCGACCTGGACCGGCTCGTGGTGCTGGGCCGGATCGCCAAGCGCAGGCTCATCGAGGCGAACCTGCGGCTCGTCGTGTCCGTCGCCAAGCGCTACGTGGGCCGCGGCCTGACCATGCTCGACCTCGTCCAGGAGGGCAACCTCGGCCTCATCCGGGCCGTGGAGAAGTTCGACTACGCGCGCGGCTACAAGTTCTCCACCTACGCGACCTGGTGGATCCGCCAGGCGATGTCCCGGGCCCTCGCCGACCAGGCCCGGACCATCCGCGTCCCCGTGCACGTCGTCGAACTCATCAACCGCGTCATCCGGGTCCAGCGCCGGATGCTCCAGGAACGCGGCTACGAACCCACCGCCGAGGAGGTCGCCGCCCAGCTCGACCTCGCACCCGAGCGGGTCGGCGAGGTGCTGCGGCTCGCCCAGGAGCCGGTCTCGCTGCACGCCCCCGTCGGCGAGGAGGAGGACGTCGCCCTCGGCGACCTCATCGAGGACGGCGACGCCGCGTCGCCCGTCGAGTCCGCCGCCTTCCTGCTGCTCCGCGAACACCTGGAGGCCGTGCTCTCCACCCTCGGGGAACGCGAACGCAAGGTCGTCCAGCTGCGCTACGGCCTCGACGACGGCCGGCCCCGCACCCTGGAGGAGATCGGCCAGCTCTTCGGCGTGACACGCGAACGCATCCGCCAGATCGAGTCCAAGACCCTCAACAAGCTCCGGGACCACGCCTACGCGGACCAGCTGCGGGGCTATCTCGACTAGCCCGGCACACCGTGCGCCCCCGGCCCCCCGGCCTCCGGCCCCCGGCACGGCCGGCGTCACCGGGCCCACGGCGCAGGAGCGCCGCAGCAGCGGTCCGGCCGGAAGCGGGACCGATCGCCGGCGCCCGCCGCCCCCCCCGTGACCCTGGCGACCTCGACCCCGCCCTGTGCCCCGTGCGCCGAACGGCCCGTGCCGCACAGCATGCGGCCCGGGCCGTTCGGCGGGAGTCCGGCAACGAGGCCGCCGGTCAGTCCACTTCGGCGACCGCCTGGGCGAACTGCGCCGCGTACAGGCGCGCGTAGGCGCCGCCCGAGGTCAACAGCTCCTCGTGCGTGCCCTGTTCGACGATCGAGCCGTTCTCCATCACCAGGATCACGTCCGCGTCCCGGATGGTGGAGAGGCGGTGCGCGATCACGAACGAGGTCCGCCCGTGGGCCAGCCGGGCCATGGCCTTCTGGATCAGCACCTCCGTGCGGGTGTCGACCGAGCTCGTCGCCTCGTCGAGGATCAGGATCACCGGGTCGGACAGGAACGCCCGCGCGATGGTGATCAGCTGCTTCTCGCCGGCGCTGACGCCCGCGCCCTCGTCGTCGATGACCGTGTCGTAGCCCTCGGGAAGGGTGCGGATGAAGCGGTCCGCGTGCGCGGCCTTCGCCGCGTCCTCGATCTCCGCCCGGCTCACCTCGCGCGTCGCGCCGTAGGCGATGTTGTCGGCGATGGTGCCGCCGAAGAGCCAGGTGTCCTGGAGCACCATGCCGATACGGGAGCGCAGCTCCTCGCGGGGCATCCTGGCGATGTCGACCCCGTCGAGGGTGATGCGCCCGCCGGTCACCTCGTAGAACCGCATGAGCAGGTTCACGAGGGTCGTCTTGCCGGCGCCCGTCGGGCCGACGATCGCGACCGTGTGCCCCGGCTCCACGGCGAGCGACAGGTTTTCGATGAGCGGCTTGTCCTCCTCGTAGCGGAAGGCCACGCCCTCCAGCGCGACCCGGCCCTTCGGCTCGCTCGTCGCCCAGGCCCCGGCCGGGGACACCCCGAGCTCGCCGGCCGGAGCGTCCGGCTCCTGCTCCTTCGCGTCGAGCAGCTCGAAGATCCGCTCGGCGGAGGCGACACCCGACTGCACCAGGTTCGCCATCGAGGCGACCTGCGTCAGCGGCATCGAGAACTGCCGGGAGTACTGGATGAAGGCCTGCACGTCACCGATGGACAGACTGCCGGTCGCCACCCGCAGACCGCCGACCACGGCCACGAGGACGTAGTTCAGGTTCGAGACGAAGAACATCACCGGCTGCATCACGCCGCTGTTGAACTGGGCCTTGAACCCGGCCTCGTACAGCGCCTCGTTCTGCTCGTGGAAGTCCCTCGCGGACTCCTCCTGCCGGCCGAACACCTTCACCAGCGTGTGGCCGGAGTACATCTCCTCGACGTGGGCGTTGAGCCGGCCCGTGGACTTCCACTGCTGCACGAAGTGCGGCTGCGAACGCTTGCCGATCCTCGTCGCCACGACCACCGACAGCGGCACCGTGACCAGCGCCACCAGGGCGAGCAGCGGGGAGATCCAGAACATCATGACGAGCACGCCGACGATCGTGAGCAGCGAGTTGATCAGCTGCCCCATCGACTGCTGGAGGGTCTGCGAGATGTTGTCGATGTCGTTGGTCGCCCGGGACAGCACCTCGCCGCGCTTGGCCTTGTCGAAGTACGACAGGGGCAGGCGCGCCAGCTTCGCCTGGACGTCCTCGCGCATCCGGTAGACGGTCCGGTTGATCACCTTGATCGACATGCGCGTCGAGACCAGCATGAGCAGGCCGGCGAGCACGTACACGACCAGGGCCAGGCCGAGGACCTCGCCGACCGCCGTGAAGTCGATGCCCTGGCCCGGGGTGAAGTCCACCCCGGCCAGCATGTCCGCCATCCCGCCATCGCCCTTGGCCCGCAGCGCGTCCAGGGCCTGCTGCTTCGTGGCGCCCTCGGGCATCTGGCGCCCGACCACACCCGCGAAGACCAGGTCGGTCGCCCGGCCGAGGATCTTCGGCCCGACCACCGAGGCCGCCACCGACAGCACGCCGGCGACCAGCATCAGCCAGAGCGAGCGCCGCTCCGGTGCCAGCTGCTTCAGCAGCCGCTTGCCGGAGCCCTTGAAGTCCATCGACTTCGAGTCCGGGCCGCCCCCGGCCATCGGCATACGTGGACCGGCCATCAGGCTGCCTCCGCCTCGGTCAGCTGGGAGAGCACGATCTCCCGGTACGTCTCGTTCTCCGCCATCAGCTCGTGATGCCGCCCGGTGCCGACGACCCGGCCCTCGTCGAGGACCACGATCCGGTCGGCGTCACGGATGGTCGACACCCGCTGGGCGACGATCACCACCGTCGAGTCGGCCGTCTCGTCCGAGAGCGCGGCCCTCAGCAGGGCGTCGGTCTCGTAGTCGAGCGCGGAGAAGGAGTCGTCGAAGAGATAGATCTCCGGCTTCTGCACCAGCGTGCGGGCGATCGCGAGCCGCTGCCGCTGACCGCCGGACACGTTCGTGCCGCCCTGGGCGATGGGGGCGTTGAGCCCGCCCTCCAGTTTGGTGACGAAGTCCTTGGCCTGCGCCACCTCCAGGGCGTGCCACAGCTCCTCGTCCGTCGCGTCCGGGTTGCCGTACCGCAGGTTGGTCGCGACCGTCCCCGAGAACAGGTACGGCTTCTGCGGGACGAGCCCGACCGTCCGCGCCATCAGCGCGGGCTCCAGCTCGCGCACGTCCACCCCGTCGACGAGCACCTCGCCGTCGGTCACGTCGAACAGCCGCGGCACCAGGCCCAGCAGCGTCGACTTGCCGCTGCCGGTCGAGCCGATGATCGCGGTGGTCTCGCCCGGCCGGGCGACCAGCCCCACGTCCCGCAGGACCGACTCCTCGGCGCCCGGGTACCGGAAGTCCGCGCTCCTGACCTCCAGATGCCCGCGCCGGCCCAGCTCGCGCACCGGCTCGGCCGGCGGCACCACGCTGGACTCCGTCGCCAGGACCTCCTCGATGCGCTCGGCGCACACCTCGGCCCGCGGCACCATCATGAACATGAAGGTGGCCATCATCACGGCCATCACGATCTGCATCAGATACGCCAGGAAGGCGGTCAGCGCGCCGATCTCCATGTCACCGCTGTCGATGCGGTGCGCGCCGAACCAGACGACGGCGATCGACGACACGTTCACGACCGTCATGACGGTCGGGAACATCAGCGCCATCAGCCGGCCGGTGGCGAGCGACACGCTCGTCAGCTCGGTGTTGGACCCCTTGAAGCGCTCGCGCTCGTAGTCGTCCCGGACGAAGGCGCGGATGACCCGGTTGCCGGTGATCTGCTCGCGCAGCACCCGGTTCACGGTGTCGAGCCGCGTCTGCATGGTCCGGAACAGCGGCCGCATCCGCCGCACGATCAGCGAGACGGCGATGCCGAGCACCGGGACCACCGCGATCAGTACGGCCGACAGCGGCACGTCCAGGCTGAGCGCCATGACGATGCCGCCGACGCACATGATCGGCGCCGAGACCATCAGCGTGAACGCCATCAGGACCAGCATCTGGACCTGCTGCACGTCGTTGGTCGTCCGGGTGATCAGCGACGGAGCGCCGAAGTGCCCGACCTCCCGGGCCGAGAAGGACTGCACCCGCTCGAAGACCGCGGCCCGCACGTCCCGCCCGAGCGCGGAGGCGGTCCGCGCCCCGAAGTACACGGCCCCGATGTTGCAGACCACCTGGATCACGGACACGCCGATCATCAGCGCGCCGAACCGCAGGATGTAGCCGGTGTCCCCGTTCACGACACCGTTGTCGATGATGTCCGCGTTCAGGGTCGGCAGATAGAGGGTGGCGCTGGTCTGCAGCAGCTGCAGCAGCACCAGCAGTCCGATGGGTTTCCTGTAGGGCCTGAGATGAGTCCGGAGAAGTCTTATGAGCACGGGTTCTACTATCGCCCGCGCTCCCGAGACGTTACGACTCGTTTTGTGGGCGGGCCCCCGGCCCTGGCCAAGTCTTTACGAACGACGCCGGGGGTGCGGGGGCGGGGCTGGTCGGCCGCGGGCGGGGGCCCATGGCCGGGGTCCGGAAGACCAGGGCCCGAGACCTGGGCCCGAGACCAGGGCCCGACGCCCGAAGAGGAGAGCCCGGAGAGCAGGGCCGGAGAGGAGAGCCCGGAGAACAGGCCCGGAGTGGAGAGCCCGAAGGACGGGGCCGGAGACCAGAGCCCGGAATCCCGGAGACCAGGGCCCGCATCCCGGGCCCGACGACCGGCGCCCGAAGACCGGCGCCCGAAGACCGGCGCCCGAAGACCGGCTCCCGATCCGGAACCGGGCCGGTACGGTCCGGTCCGGCCGGGGCCGGGCCTCAGGAAGTGAACGCGCCGGGATGGATCTGGTCCCGGGTGGCCGCGTACTGCTGACGCACGGCCTGGCCGACGGCCAGCTCCTCGCCCGCCTCGAACACCTGGGCGGCGGCCCCCTGCCAGGCCGGGGGGACGGACGGGGAGAGCGTGCCCTGCGAGACGCCGAGCGCCCAGGCGGCCTGGCGGGCGGCGCCGAGCGCCGCGTAGTCGGCCGGCTGCGGGACGACGACCTGCGCGCCGAAGACGGTGGGCGCGATGGCCTGGACGGCGGGCAGCCCGGCGGCGGCGCCGAGCAGGAAGACCCGCCGTACCTCGACGCCGCGCCGGCGCAGCACCTCCATGGCGTCGGCGAGGGAGCAGAGCATGCCCTCGAAGGAGGCCCGGGCGAGGTGCTCGGGCTTCATCGACTCGCGGCGCAGGCCGGAGAGCGTGCCGGCGGTGTGCGGCAGGTGCGGGGTCCGCTCGCCTTCGAGGTACGGCAGCAGGACGAGCCCGGAGGAGCCGGGCGTCGACTTGAGGGCGAGCGCCGAGAGTTCGTCCAGGGACTCGACGCCGAGCATCTCGGCGGTCCCGCGCAGGGCCCGTACGGCGTTCGAGGTGTGGACGACCGGGAGGTGCATCCCGGCGGCGTCGGCGAAGGCGGTGATCGTGCCGTCGGGGTCGGCGAGCGCCTCGTGGTGGACGGCCATGACGGAGCCGGAGGCGCCGAGGGAGACCACGGCGTCGCCGACGCCGAGGCCGAGGCCGAGGGCGGCGGCCATCGCCTCGCCCGTACCGGCGGAGATCAGCAGCCCCTCGGGGGTGGTGCCGGCCGCCTCGGCGGGCCCGAGCACCTCGGGGAGCACGGCCTGGTGGCCCAGGGCGAGCTCGACGAGATCGGGCCGGTAGGAGCCGTTGCGCGCGGACCAGTAGCCGGTGCCGGAGGCGGCGCCGCGGTCGGTGGTGCGGCGCGCGGGGCGCCCGAGCAGTTGCCAGACCAGCCAGTCGTGCGGCTGGAGGATCATCGCGACGCGCTGGGAATGCTCGGGCTCGCTCCGGGCCAGCCAGCGGAGCTTGGCGACGGGCAGACCGGCGGCCGGCACGGTCCCGACCGCCTCGGCCCACGCCTGCCGCCCGCCGAGGGCCTCGACGAGATCCGCCGCGGCGACCTGGGCGCGCTTGTCGTTCCCGACGAGCGCGGGCCGGACGAGACCGCCCTGGGCGTCGAGCGGAACGAGCGCGTGTCCCTGCGCCGACACGCCGATGGCCTGCACGCCTTCGAGCAGCCCGCCGCCGGCGGCCTCCCCGAGGGAGAGCAGCCAGGCCTGCGGGTCGACCTCCGTGGCCTTGGGCTCGATCGGGTGCGGGGCGTGCCCCTGCCGCAGTACGGCACCCGTGTCGGCATCACAGACGACGATGCGAGTGGAGTCCGAAGAGCTGTCCAGACCGGCGACTATCCCCATGGCACATGATTCTGCCGTACTTCGGGCCGTGGCGAGGTCAGGTGTTGCTGGTGCCCCAGTCCTCCTCGTACCGCCCGGCGGGGCCGTACTGCCCGTTGTGATCGCGCCGGGCCTTGATCCGGGTCGCCTGTTCGCCGACGGCGTGCACCGCCTTGCCGGCGGCCTGCCGTCCGGACTGGGCGGCGGACTCGGCGGCGTTCCGTACGGCGGGGTTCTCGGCGACCCGCTGGGCCCCCTTCTTCATCCGCTCGTACCACTCTCGGCCGGCCCGCGTCCCGATGACGAAACCGAGGGCAAGGCCGCCCATGAAGATCAGCTTGCGCACGCTTCGATCCTTCCGTGGAGCGCCCTGGGGATACCGATTGGCGGAGCACCCCCCTGCTTGCGCTAATCTATGTCTCGCAGCGAGCGATCGCCCCCCGGCAAGGCCGGAGGGAGGGCCGTTCGTCGCAACGCAGCAATCCCCTGTAGCTCAATTGGCAGAGCAGCCGGCTGTTAACCGGCAGGTTACTGGTTCGAGTCCAGTCGGGGGAGCGCGATCCCCTGTAGCTCAATTGGCAGAGCATTCGGCTGTTAACCGGAGGGTTACTGGTTCGAGTCCAGTCGGGGGAGCCACACGGAAGAGGACCCTTCGGGGTCCTTTTTCGTTTCCGGTGGAACCGGCCGTCCGCTCCCGGAGTCTTCTTGATCGAGCATGGCCGACCATCCGGAGCAGGAGATCGTATGAGCGGCTATGCTGCGGCAGACGGCGCGCACACTTGTACGCGCCGTGGTGTTCGGGGCGGTAGCTCAGCCGGTTAGAGCAGCGGACTCATAATCCGTCGGCCGTGGGTTCGAGTCCCACCCGCCCCACCACAGCCCGCACCCGCAGGAAGGTTTTGCCTGGGGGAGCGGCCTTTTTCGTCCTCCACGGTGCACCGCGAGTGACCGGCGAGGCGGGAACAACACGCCGGAAGTCCCCCGAACGCACTACACCGCGCGCAGGGCGGCGGCTCGTGGACCCAGGGGGTCGCGGCCGTCTGCGCTTCCGGTCGTGCGGCAGACCCGCCCGCGCGGCCCCGGCGCGATGACCGACGAGCAGTTCCGCGATGCCCTGCGAGCCCGCGACGCTTCGGTCGTGCAGCTTCCCGGGCTCAGACGGAGGTTCCGGTGAGCCTGCCGAAGCCGCGCAGCACGCGCGTGTGGAGCTGGCGTGGCTGGAGGTCGCGCTCCGCCCGCAGCAGGAAGGCCGCGGGCGACGCACGCAGCTGCGCATCCCGAGCCCTGCCCGCACTGTGGCGCAGAGCCGCGAGCCCGAGGACCGCACCGCCGGCCGCGGCGAGTGGCTGGCCTGCCGGGATGCTCCCGAGGACGAGCGTGGTCGCGGTGCCCAGTTCGAACTTCGTGTTCATGGCGCTGAACGCGGTGGTGATCCCCAGCCCCCTCATGGCCTTGCGGAGCTCTTCGAGCGGGGTCTCGAAGGTCCGCGCCACCGTGAGGGTGAGGTGCTTGCGAAGCGCCTCCGGGTCCTCGATCGAGCCGAGGGACTCCCGGAAGTCGGAGGCCGCGGTACTCACGGCGTCGGTGAACGCGGTGAACTCCGCGCGGTGGTCGGTACGCAGCCGGACGATCTTCTCGACCGGTACGGCGTCGAGGTCCTCCGGGACCACGAGACGGAGGGACATGAGGCCGATGGCCTGCTGCAGGTCCTCGCCAAGCGCGGGAGGGGCGGCTTCACCGAGGTCCAACAGCGTCTGGGCGATGAGCCGGGCATCCCACCCGTGGGCGCCGTGCGAGGTCGGCTGATCGGTCAGGGGGGTGAAGCGTGTACGTCTGGCCAGCTCGTCGGTCAGGACGCACTTGTAGACCCAGGCCAGCCTTGGCCGCATGGCGATCCAGTGAATGCCGTCCGTCCGCGCGATCCGGGTGCGTTGAGTGATGATCGCCAAGCCGTTCTCGAGCAGGGCGTCCCGGAGCTCGGGGGCGATCTCGTCCTCGTGGAGTCCGGCGAGATCGAAGCGGGGGTTGTGCTCCGGCCGTGCCGCCGGCTCCGCCGTGACCTGGAACCCGTTGGCCTCGGCCACATCCATGACGCCGTGGATCGCCCGGAGGACCTGACCGTGCTCCCGTATGAGCTCAAGGAAGAGCGGCGCGACGGCCCCTGCTGCCAGACGGGGTGACGTCACGTCAAGGAACTTCCCGTCGAGCCCGTCGTTCAGTGCAGCGGCGGTCTCCGAATCGGCCACCGGGTATCCGTCCGGGACGACTCGCGCCAACTTCGCCCAGTACAGCGCCGTCAGCTTGAGCCACCGTTCGTCGCGGCAGTGGATGTACGGGTAGTACAGGCCGATCTGCTGCATGATCTCTCTTCCCCCTCTTCGAATCCACCGTCCGGTCCCCAGATCCGGCGGCAGGCGGTCGGACCACGCTACAAGCCGCCTTGGCCGGGTGTTTGCAGAGGTGTTCACCTGCCATCGGTTCTCGGCCAGGGGCGTTGCCGACGCCGCCGATCCGCCGGCCGCGCCCGCCATACCGGGGCCTGGAGATCGTCACGAACGGCAAGGACGGTGCCGCCTCCTGGCAGTCCATGATGGCGATGACGGGCACGACCGGCTCGACACGTTACGTCCCCTGAGACCGAGGAAGAACGATGGCAACGGAGCGGAACATCCGCACGAACTTCGGCTTCTACCCTCCTGAGAACAACGGTGCCGCATGGGGAGCGACACTGGGGGGCCTGGAGAGGGCGCTGGGGGCGGCGTTCCCCGAGGCCAGACTGAAGTACAGGAAGTCCGGCATCCATAACATGACGGTGCTCGACTACGAGGTGCAGTTGTCGCCCGACGTGTGGGTGTACGGGACGGCAGCCATGCCGGATCCGGACTACGCCTACATCGCGCTTACCGACGTGACAGCCGACGAAGCCGCCGCGTTCGCCGTCTGGCTGCGCGATTCGTTCGTTCCGGCACCACCTCTCGTGCGGTTCGCGAGCAGCCTTGCCATGGAGAACGGCGAGGAGGACCCGCGCCAGTTGCCGGCCGGCGGGGGGCAGGCAGAGATTCGGGACACGATGAGGAGCTACCTCGCTTCCTTTGATTACTGAGCCAGGAGGTCTTGGGAGTCGCCGATACCAGCCCCTGGAGGCTGCGCCGCCCTTCACACAGAGACGGCTGGAGCGCGGATGCGACGCCGACGGGAACTCGTCATGGACACCTGGAGTGCCCCTTGCGTACCCGCCGGCGTTCCACGCCGCCGTCGGAGGATGGTCGACGCGGGGGTCATCGCGGGCACCCCCGACTGCCGCGGTCGGCGATGTCGGCCGGGCCCCTGATGTCAGTGGGGCTGGATACGGTGCGGCCATGGCGGACGCGTACACCACTCTGTGGACGAATGACCTGTGTAGGGAGCTCAGGAAGGGCGGCTTCGAGGGCGAGCGGCTGACCGTGCTGTTCGGCGGCCCCCACCAGTCGCTGCCGAGCTTCGTGCGCGCCGGCGTCCGGCCGGGCGATCGCGTGTATCCGATGCGCGTCTTCCGGCGGCAGCTGTGGCTGCTGGGTTCCATGGAGGTCGGGCGCCTGTTGGATTACGAGACCGTCGGCGATCACCTGGCCATGGAGGACTACCTACGACTCGTCCACTGGAAGCCGCTGAAGACGAGCTGCGTCACCGAGGTCGCGGTCGGCCCGCCAGGGACGCCGCTCAGCTTCGACACGCCGGTCCCCGGTGGCGTTCTCGCCGAGCTCACGTACCGGTCCCGGCGGGGCGAGCGGCAGATCAAGCACGTCGTCGACGGGGAGCTGCGGAGCGCCGTGAGCGTGCACGGGGTCTATCGCCTCGCCCCGGAATCCGCCGTGGTCCTGGAGACGCTCGTCGGCGGGCGATCCGTGCCGGCGTAGGGTCCATCGGCGATCGCCGATCGCCGGTGTCCGCTGGGCGACGATGCTTGACGCATCGAGTGCGTCCGTAGATGTCGATTTACGCGACCGTGCGCCGCCGTTCGTCGCCGGCCTCGTGTGGAGCGGCTTCTCGGCGTGCAGGTCTTCGGAGATCTGGACGGCCTGTTGGCGTCGGTGACGCACGAGAGCAGGTAGACGTCCTCCTGGAGGTTCGCCTGAACGGCGCCCTCCACCTCCGTCGCGTCCGGGGGCCGCGGGGTTCACCGCAGGCGGCGCGGCGCCGTTCATTTCGTGGCCGAAGGTCACGCGGGTGCCCCCATGTCGACGTCCCGGGCGGAGCCCACCTGGTGCAGGCGGCCCGTCTGGCCGTCATGGATCTCGATGTCGCCTGGGAACGTCGTCCACCTGCCGTGGTTCAGTGGCCGGGGTCCCCGACCTCGACCTGGTGGTCGAGTGAGACCCCGGGAGGGTTCCCGGCCGCCACGTGCGGAGGGGCAGGGAAGAGGCCCGTGCGGCGGGCACGTCCCGTCACGGGGTGTCGAGGATGGCTGCGAAGACGATCGTCGCCAGGACGACCGTCGCGGGGGCGGCGAGGGCGAGGCCGAGGCGGCGGGGCTGGTTCCGGCGGCGGCGGGGGAGGGCCCAGCTGGTGATCAGGAGGGCCAGGGCGAGCAGCAGGCCCACCCAGAGGAGCGGGAAGGCCACCGCGAAGCTCGCGTCGAAGCGGTCGGCCTCGGCGCCGTCGCAGGAGTCGCAGGCCATCGGGGACAGCCCGCCGAAGAAGAGCGCCAGGAGGCCCATGGGGAGGGTGAGCAGGGTCGAGACGAGCGGGGCGACCCAGCCCCCGGTCACCGGCGCGTCGGGATCGTTCATCGGCATGGGCCCAGCTCATCGCATGACGGGCCCGCGGCACATGAGTCCGCGTACTCAATCGTGCTGAGCGGTCAGCCGGGGGTCACCGTCAGGTGGTACGTGGTGTCGACCCAGAAGCCGCTCGTCGCTCGGCCCTTGATCTCCAGGACGTACTGGCCGGGCGTCAGCGGGGCGATGCCGGCCCAGACGCCCCACGCGACGTGCATGCGCAGATCCACCCGGAAGAAGGGCGACGTGTACTCGCGCACGGGGAGCGGCACGCCGTTCAGGAAGGCCTGCGCCTCCACGACGTCCAGCGTGAGCGGGGTGCGGGAGTGGTGCTTCGTGTGCTGGCGGTTGAGCACCGGGAAGAAGAGGGGGCGGCCGGACGGGATCTCGCAGCGGCGTACGACGTGGCCGCCGTAGGTGCCGGCGAGGAACCACAGGTCGTCCGGCTGCTGCCAGCCCGCGTGTTCGCCGGTCCGGTCGGCGACCGGGCTGAGGTCCTCCGGGGCCGACAGTGCCCACTGCCACCAGCGGGCCGCGAGGACGCCGCCCTCGCTCTCGCTGATCTGCCAGGTGCCCGTGTCCGAGGTCATGTCGCCCGTGCCCCCACTCCGTCGTCGGTCCTCCGCACCCTACGAGGCGGCCCGGCGCGGTTGCGCGGGGGGTGCGGTTCCGGGGGTGCGGGGGCTCGCGCCCCGCACCCCCGGTCCGCGTGGCTCAGTACGTCGCGATCGCCGGGTCCGTCACGCCCGCCGCGCCCGTCTCCACGTGGCCCGCCAGGCGGCGGAGGTAGTCCGTGGAGGCGGGAGTCGTGATCGTCACGTCGTACCAGCGGGAGGACGCGGTGAGGTCGACGGTGTGGGTGGTCGTGGCGCCCTTCGGGACCGTGAGGGTCTGCGGGGTGCCCGCGTAGGTGTTGGTGATCGTCACCGTCGTCGTGGCGCCCGCGTTGGTGAACGTCAGGTCCAGGTTGCCCGTCGTCGCGTTGTGGCGGGCCGTGACCTCCGGGACCGCCGTCTTGCCGGGGGAGCGGAAGCGGCGGAGGAAGCCGTTGGGGCCGTGGACCGTGAGGTCCGTGACGCCCTTGCTGTACTTGGTGTTCCAGGTGTCGGAGATCGACCTCGACGCCTCGGCCGTGTACGTCCACGGGGCGTCCGTGCGGTTCGCCGACGTCACGTAGAACTGGGCGCCCGCCGACGGGCCGCCGCTGAAGGTGAGGCGGTAGGTGCCCGCGGTGGTGTCCGCCGCGCCGTCCACGTACGGGGCGTAGCGCAGGGGGCGGGTGGGCTTCGTGCCCGGCTCCTGGCGGGGCATCGTGCCGACGGCCGGGGCGGTGGCCAGGAAGTCGGAGTGGCGGTTCTTGTCCGGCGGGTAGTAGCCCGCGGTGGACGGGAGCCGGGCCGCCTGGGTGTTCGTGCGCGTGAAGTCGAACGCCGAGGTCAGGTCGCCGCAGACCGCGCGGCGCCAGGGCGAGATGTTCGGCTCGCGAACGCCGAAGCGGGACTCCATGAAGCGGATGACCGACGTGTGGTCGAAGGTCTCCGAGCAGGTGTAGCCGCCGGTGGACCAGGGGGAGACCACGATCATCGGGACGCGCGGGCCCAGGCCGTAGGGGCCGGCGACGTAGCCGGTCTTGCCGCCGAAGTAGTCGAGGGTGGTCGGGGTGGTCGACAGGCCCTGGGCCGCCGACCCCGGCGCGTACGGCGGGACCACGTGGTCGAAGAAGCCGTCGTTCTCGTCGTACGTGATGAACAGGGCCGTCCTCGCCCACACGTCCGGGTTCGAGGTCAGCGCGTCGAGGACCTGCGCGATGTACCAGGCGCCGTAGTTGGAGGGCCAGTTGGCGTGCTCGGAGAAGGCCTCGGGGGCGGCGATCCAGGAGACCTGGGGGAGGTTGCCGGACTGGACGTCGGCGCGCAGCCGGTCGAAGTAGCCCTCGCCCGCCTTGGCGTTCGTGCCGGTACGGGCCTTGTCGTAGAGCGGGTTGCCGGGCTGGGCGTTGCGGTAGTTGTTGAAGTACAGCAGCGAGTTGTCGCCGTAGTTGCCGCGGAACGCGTCGTTGATCCAGCCCCACGAACCGGCGGCGTTCAGGCCGTCGCCGATGTCCTGGTAGATCTTCCACGAGACGCCCGCCGCCTCCAGGCGCTCGGGGTAGGTGGTCCAGCCGTAGCCCGCCTCGGCGTTGTTGAGGACCGGGCCGCCTCCCGTGCCGTCGTTGCCGACGTAACCCGTCCACATGTAGTAGCGGTTGGGGTCCGTCGCGCCGATGAACGAACAGTGGTACGCGTCGCAGATGGTGAAGGCGTCGGCGAGCGCGTAGTGGAACGGGATGTCCTCGCGGGTGAGGTGCGCCATGGTGGCCTTGGTCTTGGCCGGAATCCAGTTGTCGTACCTGCCCTTGTTGAACGCGCTCTGGCCGCCCTGCCAGTCGTGGTTGAGGCCCTGGAGGTACTCCATGCCCAGCTTGTCGCTGGTCGGGCGGAACGGCAGGGTCACCTTGGAGCCGTCGGACTGGTTCCAGACGGACTTGCCGCTGGGCAGTGTCACGGGGCGCGGGTCGCCGAAGCCCCGTACGCCCTTCATCGCACCGAAATAGTGGTCGAAGGAACGATTCTCCTGCATCAGCACGACGATGTGCTCGATGTCCTGGATCGTGCCGGTCGCGCCCTGCGCGGGTATGGAGGCGGCGCGGGCGATGCTGTCGGACAGCATGGTGAACGCGGCGGTGCCGCCTGCCAGTTGCAGGAACCGGCGGCGATTGAGGTCGGCCATGGGTGAGTGGTCCTCCGGAGTGGGGGAGCGGACGGGGGGTGCGGGTGCGGTGCCGGCGGGACCGGTCGCCGGCGCCCCAAGGAGAGCGCCCGCGAACCACCGCCCGGCGGCCGTCCCATGACTGCCCGTCGTACGCCAGGCGAATCCCCTGTGCCGAACACGATCGCGCAGAATCCGACGGGTTCCCTCGGAGTGGCCCCCTCAGGCCGACAGGACGTCACAACGGGACGCCGCAACGGGACGCCAGAACAGGCCCCCACGGCAGGGGTGCCACGGCGGGCTCCGCAGCGGGGGGCGTCAGGCCGGGTCCCCACAGCCGGGGTCCGCAACAGAACGCCGCAGCAGGGCGCCAGAACGGCACACCACGGCAGGGCTCCGCGGCCGGACATCACGCCCCCCGCGTCCCCCGACCGCTCCTCAGAAGCTCGCCGCCAGCCACCGCGCCACCCGCAGCGGGTCCGGCGCGGGGCCCGTGGCGCGGAGTTCGCGGTGGGCCGCGCGGAGGAGTTCGGGGCGGTGGAGCAGGGGGCCCGTGGCGGCGTCCGTGGTGGTGAGGGCGAGGACGAGCCCCGTCCAGGCCTCCGGGGCCTCGGGGTCGGCGGCCAGGAGGCGGGCGTACGCCTCCGGTGCGGCCGGGTCGCCGGTCACGAGCGCGCGGTCGGCGTCGGTGGGGCCGGGCCGGGCGGCCGCGGGGCCGGCGTCCTCGGCGAGCCCCGGCCGGAGGTCCGCGCCGAGCACCTGTCGGATCAGGCGCGTACGGGCGTGGGACCAGCGGGTGAGGTCCGGGGCCACGGCCGAGGCGGCGACGCGGACGTCGGCCGGCCTCCCTGCCGTGAAGGCCCGGGCCAGGGCGCGGGCGTCGGCCGGGGCCGGGGCCAGGTGCCGGACGCGCCACTCGGTGCGGTGGTCGGTGGCGGCGAACTCGGCCAGGGCGTCGATGCCGGGCCTGACCCGGCTGTCCGACGTCCAGGCGGAGAGCCTCGCGGCCATGCCCGCGAGGAAGCGGTGTCCGTGGGCGGTCAGGGCCGGGTCGGCGGCCAGGGTGTCGACGGCCTCCCGCGTCTGCCGCCTCCGCAGGGCCAGTTCGAACTCCGCCGAGGCACGTTCCGCCCGCGGCGCCCGGTCCAGGTAGCGCGACCAGAAGTCGGTGATCCCCAGGAACGCGTAGGCGCCCTGGAGCAGTCCGCTCAGCGGGCGGGGGTCGTCCCGCCAGGGGGCGTGGTGCCGTTCGGCCCCGCTGTCCTGTTCGAGCGTCAGCAGGTGCAGCAGCGCGCCCAGTTTGGTGTGCTGGAACTCGTGCACCAGCGTGACGGCCATGGTCACCGCGTCCGGCGGCAGCGAGGACAGCATGCCGCCGAAGGCGTCGCCCGAGGAGGCGCTGAGCACCGCCCCGCCCGGCGACGGCGGTACGGCCGTCATGCTGCGCAGTCCCTCCGCCAGGGCCGCGGCCATCTCCGGATCGGTGTCCTCCAGGAGAACGAGCGCCCGGTCGAACCGGTCCTGCCAGCGGGCGATCTCGCCCGGATCGAGGCGGTCCGGCGGCAGCGGCTCGCTGAGGTCCCGGTAGGGGTCGACGTCGTCCAGCCAGATGTCCAGGGGGCGCCCGGCCGCGTGGGCGTGCAGCCGGTGCAGTCCCTGCCAGCCCGGTGCTGGACCGCCGGGCGGCGTGTGCGGCCCGGCCGGGCTCACGCACGCGCCGTACGGGTCGACCCGCAGCCGGCCCGCCGCCACCGACACCTCCGTCGTGCCCCAGCGCGGCCGCCCCGGCAGCCGGGCGAGCCCGAGCGTGGGGAACATGGCGGCACCGTCGCGCAGCGGCACGGTGGTGCGCAGCGGCAGCCCGGCGCGCAGCGCGGCGACGGCGCACACCGCGAAGAGGTGGCCGAGGTCGGTCCAGAGCGGTCCGTCACCCCAGCCCGTGTGCCGTAATCGGCGCAGGCCGTGCCCCAGCCACACACCGGTCTGCGGATGCAGCAGCAGCTCCCGGAAGGCCTCCGGGGCGCGCTCCTGGGCCGCGGTCAGCGTGTCCCACGCGCTGTCCACGGACGGCAGCGGCCCCAGCGCGGCGGGCGTCTCCGCGATCTCGTCGAGCAGGGCCCGCAGCAGCAGCAGCCGCCTGCTGTACTCGGTCGTCCGCAGGAAGCGGATCGTGTCCCGGCCGCCCCGGCCCGCGGCCAGGGCGTCGAAGTGCGCCGAGGGAATGAGATGGTGCGCGGCGGTACGGGCGGGCTCGTGGCGTCCGTCGGTCTGCACGGATCTCCTCCCAGGGAACCGTCAGTCGGCCCGCCCGGGCGACCCGTCGTTGGCGAAGTTCACCCGGGGACGCTCCACCTGGCGGAGCGCCAGCTCCAGCGAGCGGGCGTGCAGGCGCGGGCTCTGCGACCGGATGACGGACAGCGGGACCTCGCTGAGATCGATCAGCTCGGATCCCATGAATGCGTCGGACGTGTGCATCGACATCCCCCTTGCCATGCGCTGAACAACCCCGTTGGCTTTCATGATGGCGCAGGCGCAAGGGTTCCGGAAGGGCGTGATCAGGCGGTTGCGCCCCCCGGATCCGTACCCAGCCAGCGCGCGGCCCACTTCTCCAGCTCCTGTTGCTCCAGGGCGCCCGGTTCGAGCAGGGCGACCGCCTCGACGAGAGCGGCCAGGCCGCCCGGGTGGCGACGGCAGGTGCGCACGATGCTGATGATGTCGGGGCGCGCCGCGCCCAGCCGGGGGATGGCGCCCGCCAGATCGGCGGGCAGCATGCCGAGGACGAGCTGCCGGTGGTCCCGGTCCGTCATGGTGGGCCAGCCGGCCAGCAGCACGATGAGTTCGGTCAGCCCCTTGTCCGGCACCGGTTCCTCCAGGCGCCGGGCGGCGGCCGGGAAGTCGAGGCGGCGCTCGTCGCCGGCCCAGGACCGGCTGTAGAGGGAGGTGGGGCGCTGTCCGCCGCGGGTGAATCCGCCGACCACGGTGTCCGCGATCCCGCTCATGTCCGGCGGCCAGGCGCCGCCGTCCGCCGCGGCCAGCGCCTCCAGGACGGCCAGGGAGAAGGCGCCGGTCTGGCGTACGGGGTCGTTCGCCGCCCGCTGTCCCGGGCCCGAGGCCAGCAGCACGAACTGCTCCCGGCCCGGCAGCCGGTCTCCGCCCGGCGGGACCTCGGCGGGCAGGGAGCGGGCGAAGCCGAGGTCCTCGACGAAGGTCTGGCAGGAGTCCACCAGCCAGATCTGGCGCTGGAAGCCGGGCACGAGATCGGTGGTGAAGGCCGTCAGCCAGGCGTTCAGGTCCAGGTTCCGCCGGTCGTCCGGGCCCGCGTCGGCGTAGAAGAGCCGGCGGTGCCCCTGCGGGTCGGTGACGCCGTGGCCGCCCCAGAACACCCAGAGGAGATCGCCCTCCAGGGCCGGCAGCCGGCGGGTGAGGACCTCCTGCACGGCCTCCCGGCCGGCCGGGCCGGCGGCGACGTCGACCTCGGGTCCGCCCGCGCCGGGCAGCGGGGCGAGGAGCAGGGAGATGTTGGCGGCGGGTACCCCGCGACCGCGCAGCCAGGCGGTGAAGCGGCGGGCGTCCGCGGCCGGGCCCGGCAGGTCCCAGGCGGCGCCCGCCGCATAGCGCTCCGTGCCGACGACGAGGGCGTGGGTCCGCTCCGGGCGGGCCGCGGTCACGGCAGCTCCGCCGCGAGGAGGCGGTAGAGCTCGGGATTGCTCCAGTAGGCGCTGTGGGAGAGCGGGAACGGCTGGCGGCTGTCCAGGGCCACGTCGTCGACCCGGCCGGGGAAGACCCCGGCGCCGACGTAGCCGAGCAGGTCGCGCCGGTCGTACACGTTGAGCCAGCGCGGTACGTGCGCGGGCAGCGGGCTGCCGTGCTCCAGGCTCGGCAGCGCGCCCAGTTCGTAGAGGAACGGTGCCTGCGAGCCGACCGTGACCAGCAGGGCGACCTCCGGGAGCTGCCGCAGCACCAGCAGGTCGAGGGCGGCGATGCCGCCGAGGCTGTGCGCGAGCAGGACGACGGGCGGTTCGGCGGCCCGTACGGCCTCCGCGACGATCTCGCGGATCGCGGCGCCCCGGGACAGGTACAGCAGGACGTCCCCGGCCGCCGGGTGCGCCGCGTCGGTGAGGGCCGAACGCCGTTTCACCACCTGGGCGGAGGCCAGTCCGAGTGCCAGCCGCCCGGTCAGGTGCCTGAGCCGCCGGGTCACCGGCCCGCGGTGGGTGCCGGCCTCGTCGGACGGGTCGCCGGGGAGCAGGGCGACGATGCGGGCCACCGCCTCGTCGCGGGCGGTGCCGTCGAAGGCCGCAGCCGAGCCGTTCCGCTCGGTCCGGCGGCCGATCGCCTCGGCGACGAACGCCCGCGCCAGGACGTCCGTGCCGGCGGCGGCCGCGGGGGTGCGCAGGAACCCGCGGCCGTCGGGGCTGGTGAGGACGGCGGCCACGGCGGAGGCGAAGTCCTCGCCGATCCCGGCCGCGTCGAGGAGCCCGCGCAGCGAGGCGTCCCCGGCGAGCGACAGGGCGGCCGAGGACAGCGCCTCGCCCGGCGGCGGCGCGCCCGGGGCCAGCTCCCGGCGGCCGGTGGACTCCGACGCGACGAGGCGGAGTTCGAGCAGGGGGTCGAGGTAGAGCAGGCCCCAGAGCTCGATGTCCTCGTCCTGCTCGCCGTCCTCGGTGCCCGTGGCGGAGAGCCCTCCGCCCGGTGCTCCGCGGCCGGTGCCGTATCCCGGCACGGAGGCGCCGTTCGCGTGCAGCGCCGATCCGGCGCTTCCACCCCAGTAACAGGGAGTGACGACGACTTCGGGGCGTAAGGGACGCAGCCCCTGTCTCACCCTTTCCACCGAAGCGGTGAACCCCGGCTCGCGCACCCCCGTGCCGTGGACGAACAGCACCGTTGTCACAGCTGACCCCCGTTCGTGGCGGCATACGCCAAACGGCTTCCACGATAGGTCAGTTATCGCCAGGACAGCTACACTTCCCAGGGGCTGTGCCGCCGTCGACGGCACGTGCCGGAAGGGGAATGCCGGTGGGCACGGACTCCGTCATCACGCATGTCGTCGCAGCGCTCGCCGTCGTGATCGCGGCCTCGCACGCCCTGGGGGCCGTCGCCCGCAGACTGGGGCAACCGAGCGTCATCGGGCAGCTGTTCGCGGGCATCGCGCTCGGGCCCAGCCTGCTCGGCCTGCTGCCCGGCCAGGTGTCGGAACTGCTCTTCCCGAAGCAGATCCAGCCCATCCTGACCTCGCTGTCGCAAGTGGCCCTGGTGTTCTTCCTCTTCGCCGTCGGATACGAGCTGGACCTCAGGCTCCTGCGGAACCAGAGCGCCGTGACCGCCGTCTCGGTGAGCGGCTTCGTCATTCCCATGGCCGCGGGCGCCGCCATCGTCCTCCTCTTTCCCGGCGGGTTCGCCTCCGTCAACGGCGGACGTCCGACCGGGACCACCTTCGTCCTCTACATGGCCGTCGCCCTGTCCATCACCGCCGTTCCGGTCCTGGCCAGCATCATCAAGGACCAGGGGCTGATGGGCAGCAGGCCGGGCACGATCGCGATGGCCTCCGCCGGGGTCATCGACGTGCTGAGCTGGCCGGTGCTCGCCGTGGTCCTGGTGGGCGGCGAGGAGGGCTCGGTGCGGGCCTGGGCGGTCAAGGTGGCCCTGCTCCTGCTGTACGTCCTGGTGATGCTCTTCGCCGTACGGCCCCTCCTGGCCTGGTGGATGCGCAGGCCGGGTCTCGCGGCGGCCCGTCAGGTGCCCCTCGTCGTCACCGTGGCGCTCGCGTCGGCCTGGGCCACCAACGCGCTCGGCCTGCACGTCATCTTCGGCGCGCTCCTCGCCGGCGTCGTCATGCCGCGGCTGGCCGACGGCTCCCCGGACGCGCGCCTGCTGCGCCCGCTCCAGGACCTCGGCGGGCTGCTCCTCCCCGTGTTCTTCGCGATCTCGGGAACGGCCGTCGTGCTCGGCGGGCTGCACTCGTCCGACCTGCTGATCCTGGCGGTGATATGTGTCGCGGCGGTGGTGAGCAAGGTGGCCGCCGGTTCGCTCTCCGCCCGTGGCGCCCGCCAGCCCTGGCGTGACTCGCTGCTGATCGGCGTCCTGCTCAACACCCGCGGGCTGACCGAGCTCATCGTGCTCAACGTCGGACTGCAGGCCGGCATCATCGGCCCCCGGCTCTACGCGCTGCTGGTCGTGATGGCGTTGCTGACCACGGCCGCCACCGGGCCGCTGATCCGTCTGCTGCGCCGGCCGGCCGACCTGCCGCCGGACCTGCACACCGACGCCCGGCCCGACGGCGGCGCGCTGGTGCCGGACGTCCGTCCCGGGGCGGACGCCGCGGCGCTGCCCTCCTCCGGTGCCGGGACCGCGTCCGGCCAGTGACCGGCGCCGTCCCGTGACGGCCACGACCGGACCGGAGCGCCGCGTCCCGTGCCGGTCGAGGCGGCCGGCCGGGCCGCGGCGGTGTGGGCGGCTCACCCGGTGGGCGGTGCGACGAAGCCGGCCGGGTCCCCGTGGACCCGGCCGGCTCCCGTGCCGCTCCCCGTCCTAGAAGGGCACGGGTGCGATGTCGACGTCGGCCCGCCGCCCGTTCGCGGAGGCCACCGTCGCCGGGTGGCTCTCGCCGAGGCGACGGCGGAAGTGCGCCAGGGTCGCGATGTGCAGGGCCGTGGCCTCGTCGTCGCGGCCCAGGGCGCGCAGGTCGAGCACCTTGTTGGTGGCGCAGGCCAGCGTGGTCGGGTGGTCCTCGCCGTGGTCCCGGCTCAGGATCTCCAGCGTCCGCTCGTCCAGCTCCAGGGCCTCCGCGTGCCGGCCTTCCGCGGCGTACTGGCTGGCGGTGCCGATGGCCGCCGTCAGGGTGAGGATGTGCTCCTCGCCCAGCTTCTCGCGCAGTCCGGGCAGCGCCGCCGCCATGTGCTGCCCGGAGGCCTCCAGGTCGTCCAGGTGGCGCAGCGTGATGCCCAGGTTGAGACGGGCCGACAGCGTGTACGGGTGGTCGTCGCCGAGCTTCGCCGCGTACCGGGTCACGGTCGCCTCGCCGAGCTCCCGCGAGCGCCGCAGCTGTCCGTCCTGCCGCAGGTCCACGACCAGGTTGGCGGCGCACGCGACGGCGTCCGGGTGGTCGGGGCCGTAGCGGTTCACGAACTTCGTCCACACCGACTCGCCGAGCTCCAGCGCCCCGGCGTGGTCGCCGGCGCGGCGGCGGCACACCGCGAGGACGCGGGCGCAGCCGAGGCTGGCGGGGGTGTCCTCGCCGAAGTGCAGGCAGTAGCGGGCGTAGACGTCTTCCTGGTGGGCGGCGCCCTCCAGGTAGTCGCCGCTCTCACGGATGTCGATGGACAGGCCGCTGAGGGTGTTCAGGGTGTCGAAGTGGTTCTCGCCCAGGTTGAGGGCGCGCAGCCGGGCCGTCTCCGTGTCGTACCGGCGGGCCTCCTGGTAGAGGCCCATCAGGCGCAGGCCGACGCCCAGGCTGTGGGCGGCGCGGAGGGCGGCCGGGTCGTCCTCGCCGAAGGCGCGCAGGGAGCGCTCGTACACCGACCGGTTGATCTCCAGGCCCCGGGCCATCTCGGCACGCAGCCGCAGACCGCTGCACAGCTGGATGAGGGCGTCGAGGGTGCCCTCGTCGTCCTCGCCCATGGTCCGGATGTACGTGTCCGCGGTGCGCTCCATCATGGCCGCGGCTTCCTGGTACTCGCCGAGCGTGCGCAGGATGAAGGCCAGCCACTTCGCCATCTCCAGGGTCTGCTGGTCCTCCTCGCCGAACTTCTCGGTCCAGATCTCCAGCGCCTCCCGGGCCATCGCCGCCGATCCGGCGTGGTCGCCCCAGACGTAGAGGAACTCGACCATGCCGCGGATCAGGCCGCGTACCCAGGGGGACTCGCACTCGACGGCCCGGGACACCACGACGTGCGGCAGCAGCGCCTGGTAGCGCGGCCAGAGCTCGCGCGAGCCGGGGCTGTTCGGGTTGGCGTCGGCGAGCAGCAGGTGCGCGCCGTGCCGCATGTCGGCCTGCTGCTGCGGGGACATGCGGTTGACCAGCACGGCCTGGACCAGTCGGTGCAGCTGGATGGTGTCGTGCCGGTGCTCGATCCGGGCCAGGGCGTAGACGTTGATCTCGCGGATGGCCCGGCCCAGTTTGATCGGGGTCCGCAGGGCGTCGTCCAGCTCCGGGGCGATGGTGGTGCTCCGCGAGTTGTTGAACAGGGAGCGGGAGATCGGCTCCGGGGCGAAGAAGGAGCAGACCTGGAGGAGTTGGAGCGCGGCCGGGTTGCGCTGTTCGAGCTGGCGCAGCGAGACGTCCCAGGCGGCGGCGACCGACATCGGGTAGTCCGGCGACGGCACCAGTTCGAGCATCAGCTCGGCGATCTTCTCGTTGATCAGCCGCAGGTAGTCGGGCACGGCCATGCCGGTGACCGCCTGCCAGGCCGCCGCCTGCTCGATGGCGAGCGGCAGGTCGCCCAGGGCCTCGGCCAGCTTGTCGGCGTCCTCGTCGCTCAGGTCGCGGGCGCGCCGGCGGAGCAGCGCCTTGCTCTCCTCGCGCGTGAAGACGTCCACGGAGAGCGTCCTGGCCACCCGGTCCCACTCCTGGTTCCGGGAGGTGATGAGGATCTTCCCCGTCCCGCCGGTGGGGAAGTAGGGGCGTACGGCTTCCACGTTCTCGGCGTTGTCGAACACCAGGAGCCACCTGCCGTAGGGCTCTCCCCGGCGCAGCGCCTCACGGACGGCGGGCACGGCCCGGTTGGCCTCGCTGCTCACGTTCAGGCCCATGCGCTGGGCGAGTTCGGTGAGCGCGGTCAGGATCATCGTCGGCTGTTCCGAGGGGATCCACCAGACGACGTCGTAGTCGGACGCGTACCGGTACACGTACTCGATCGCGATCTGGGACTTCCCGACGCCGCCCATGCCGTGGAGGGCGTGCGGCAGCACCGCCGAGGTGTCGCCGGTCAGCAGCTGCTCGCGCACCTGCCCCAGGAGGTCCTCCCGGCCGACGAAGTTGGGGTTGTTCGGGGGGACGTTGCCCCAGACCACGGGAACGGCGGAGCGCGGGAGCCCGGGCTGCGGTGAGACCGGGACCGGTGTGCCGGACGGCGGGGTCGGGTCGCTGGTGCCCGGCCGCCCGTCGCTGCTCGGGGACGGGATCGACTGGACCCGGGTCCCGTTCAAGACCCCTCCCTCTTCGCGCTGGTGCTGACTGGCAGTGCTGTCGGTCATGGCAAGGCCGCCCGTGTCGGAATTTTCTGGTGTATTGCGGATATCGTGGACCAAAGTCCGGGCATTCGGTGCGACCGACCCCGGTGAACTCCCCTCCAGAGCCGCGCTGATCCGGTGCGCCCGGAGCAGGTAGGGCCCGGACAGGGCGCGGAGGATGGCCAGCTCGACGCGCACGAACGGAAGGCTCTCCGCGGTCATCGGCGGGTCGGGTGCCCCGTCCGGGGAGAGCAGGGCGCTGTGCAGCCCCCGCGCGGCCTCGGAACGGGCACCGAAGAAGTCGGACACCGAGCGCGCCACCCGCGCCGTGTCCGCGCGCATCGCGCCGGCCAGCAGCGCCTCGCGCGCTCCGTCGACGAAGTCGAGCGGCGCCGCCTGGGCGACGGAGCCCGGCAATTCGTCGGGCGGCGCCTGCTCGACCAGGCCGCTCAGGAACAGCTCGGCCACATGGACCGGCCGCGCCTCCGGTACGAGGGCGTGCCGCACGTCCCGCACCAGGCGGGGCTCCAGGATCGCGGCGGCCAGATGGGTGGCGAGCCGGAAGGCGGTGGGGGTGGCGTGACTGCGGAAGCGGCGGATGCGCTCCTGGACCGACGGAGCCGGCGCGGCGGCCGGCGGCTCGGCGGGCTCCGGCTCGGCCCGCTCGGGCGCGCCCAGGAGCAGCACCGTGGCGTCGACCCAGCCGGAGTCCTCGCCGCCCACGAGCGACGCCCAGCGGCCCAGCCAGTCGGCGGCCAGCTCGACCACCGGGACGGCCACCCGCCACCGGTCCGGCGGCGGGTCGAACGGGTCGCGCTCCTCCGGCGGGAAGGACACCGACAGCTCGGTGTTGCGGGCTCCCGCGCCCGGGCTGCGCAGCCGTACCCGCCAGGGCGTCAGGGCGGTGCGGTGCCAGTCCCGCTGGGACAGCAGGTGCACCATGGCCGTCGGACCGGCCGTCGCCCACACCTCCAGGGCGGCCAGGCCCGCTCCGGTCGTCCACAGCGGCCCGAGGGCGTCGGTCAGGACCAGGACGATCCGCCGGCCGGTCCGGTCCGCCAGCTCGGCGGGGACGCCGACGGCGTCGTCCCCGTACGGGCTGCGCAGGACCGCCTCCTCGCCGTCGGCGGTCTCGCGCAGGCCGAGCCGCCGGACGCGGACGTCGCGGAACGCCCCCAACTGCTCCGCCACGGCGGTGAACTCGGCGATCGTCTGCTCCCAGATCGCCATCGTCGCGTGGTCGTCGACCACGAGCACCAGATCGAAGCGCCGCTCGTCCGCCGACCGGATCCAGGGCATCCAGAGGCCGGCCTCGGCGGCGTGCTCGGCGGTGGCCTCCTCGTCCAGCTCGACCTCGGTCCGGGAGGGGACGACCTGCTTCAGCGGCCGCAGCCGACGGCTGATGTCCGATGCGTCGCGCAGGTCCGGCAGCGGCTCGGCGCGCACGCGCACGTCCTGGAAGTCCCGCACGAGCCGCGCCACGGTCGGTTCCGGTCTTCGGGGCGGGGGGCCGCCGGCCGGGGGCGGGTCGGGCCGGAGGCCACCGGGCGAACCGGTCGGCGACTCCGGCCGCGGGTCCTCCGGCGCGCCGTGCTCTCCGTTCGGCGGGGACCCGTTCACCGGAGGCCGACCGTCGTCCCCGGGCACGCCGGAGAGACCGGGCGGCGTCACCGGTCGGGGCTGCGGCGGATCGTCGGACGGGGGGAGCCGGGCGGCGAGCGTCTGGTACGCGTGCAGCCACAGCGCCTCCGCCACTTCGAAGGCCTCCGGGAGCGAACGGGCGTCGTCGTCCATCAGGGTGCTCCCGACAGCTGACGCCAGAGGGCGTCCAGGAGCTCGTCCCACGCCTCGTCGTCCTCGCGGACGCCGGCCGTCCGCAGGAAGATCGCGTTGAGCAGCTGGTCGGTGGCCAGTCCGCCGTGCTCCCGGCTGCGCTCCATGAACTTCTGGATCATCGCCTCGTGCCGGCCGCCCTGGTCGCGGAAGTGGGCGGCGATCATGGCGGCGAGCTGGTCCTCGCGCGGCGGGGAGACGTTCAGCCGGACGCAGCGGCGCAGGAAGGCCGGCGGGAACTGCCGCTCCCCGTTGCTGGTGATCACGATGAACGGGAAGGCCCGGCACCGCACCCGCCCGTCGGTCACCGTGACGGTGCCGTCGGGGTCGTCCGTGAAGACCTGGGCCCGGCCCTCGTGGTGGCGGGCGCGGACCAGCTCGGGGATGTCGTAGGAGCCGTTCTCCAGGACGTGCAGCAGGTCGTTCGGCAGGTCGATGTCGCTCTTGTCCAACTCGTCGATGAGCAGGACGCGGGGGAGCGCGTAGGGCAGCAGGGCGGTGCCGAGCGGGCCGAGCCGTACGAAGTCCCCGATCCTCGCGCCGCTCTCGCCGTCCCCGCGCGGCCCTCCGGCGCCGTCCCCCGGGGCGGTGCCGTCCGGTCGTGGCGCGGCCGGGCCGTCGGGGGAGCCGGAGGCCTGGGCGGGCACGGGCACGCCGGGGGCCGGGGCGGCGGGCCGGACGTGCCCCAGGGAGGCCTGGGCGCGGCCGATGGCGTCGTACTCGTAGAGACCGGAGCGCAGCGTGCTGCGGGAGGTGATGCCCCAGTGGAGGACCCGGCCCAGGCCCAGTTCGCGTGCCACGAGATAGGCGAGGGTGGACTTGCCGATGCCCGGCCGCCCGGTCACGAGGAGCGGCCTGCGGAGCAGCAGGGCCGTGTTGATCAGGTCGATGTCGCGCGGGTCCTGCCGGGGGGTCGCGCGGCCCACGGCGCCGAGCCTGCGGTCCGTCTCGGCGCTCTCGGCCGGTACGGGAGGCAGCACGGGGCCGCCGTCGAAGTCCCGCCAGCCGGGCGGCGGCGGCAGGACGTCGCCGAGGCGGATGTCCCGCAGCGGCTGCCCGGTGCCTCGGTAGATCCACCAGCTGCGGCTGGTGACGGGCCCTCCGTTGCGGTCGCTGTGGACCGGGTGATGGACGCCGCTCATGATTCCCCCTCCTCGTCGTGTCCGCCCCGCGCGTTCCAGGTGTCCGCCCCTGGCGAGCCGGACCAGTCGACGAGGCGGTTCGGGTCGTCGAAGAGAACCGCCACGTGCCGTCCGGCGTGGACGTCCCGTTGCGCGGCTGCGGCGGTGGCCGCCTCGTGGCGCAACCGCTGTACTCGGTCGGGCAGTTCGACCGCCCTGCCCTTCAGGAGTTTCCTGGCGCGCTTGCGGAAGTCGCCGGCCGCCGGCCGCCGGTCCCATACGGCGACGGGTACCCCGGCGAACAGGGCCGACTCCAGCGAGGCCCGGCTGCCGCCGGATCCCGGGAGCGGGGGAGCGCTGAGGGCGACGGAGACCAGCCGTTCGTCGGTGGCGAGGGTGCTGGCCCACTGGCTGGGGTCGTGGTCCCGGCTGCCCGTCGTGTCCCAGTGGCAGACGGTGTCGGCGCTGTCGAGGAGTTGCTGCCAGCGGTTGTGCCACCGCCGGTGCAGCTGCGGCTTGCGCATGCGTTCCAGGCTGCGCAGCACCACCGGATAGCTCAGGCACAGGGCCGTGGCGACGGGTGCGTCGGACTGCAGCGGCAGCCACTCCATCGGCTGGTTCAGCAGATGGACGGGGAGCACGAACTCCATCACCGGCCGTCCGGGGCGTCCGGCCCACTCCTTCTCCGCCCGGCCGATCAGCTCCTCCAGGACGGAGGCGACCTCGTCGAGGGCGACGACCCGGTCCTCTCCGCGCTCCGGCCGCCAGGGGCCCGGTCGGATCTGGCGCCAGTGGGAGAGCAGATACCGGTCCGGGTCCATTCCGTGTCTGCACAACTGGACAACGAGACAGGCGGGCCCGGGTTGTGCCGTCGGCCCGCGGTCGAGGTCGTCGCGGAGGTCCTGCAACTGCGGCCGCAGCCTGAGGTGGTCGGCCTGGGCGTCGTTCCACGCACGCAGTCCGGTCACGGTCTGCTGGTGGGTGGTGTTCCCGTCGAGCGCCGTGATCACGTGTTCGACGAGCACCATGGCCGGCAGCAGGCCGTCGGGGCGGGCGTTGACCCGGCTCAGGAAGTCGAAGGCCTCGGCGAGGGTGGCGACCGGGCGGGGCGGCAGGGCGAGGTCGCCGGCCGCCGCGTAGAGGGTGCCGTGGGCGTCGAGGTGGCGGACGCGGGCCAGCAGGGCCCGCACGTCCTGTAACGCCGCGTCGGGCAGGACCCCGAGCACGGGGGGCGAGACCGTGACGAGATCCCGGATCCGCAGCACGGGGGCGGATCCGGGATCGTAGACGTTCAGGGTGTCGAGCAGTTCGAGCAGTCCGCGCGGTTCGCGCAGGCAGGCGCGGACGATCTCCAGCATCTCCAGGCGTGTCCGGCCGTGCCGCTGGACGTTGCCCAGTTCGGGTAAGCGTTCCGTGAGCATGCTGATCAGGAGGTCGCGCCCGCTCGGGGCGTCGAGCCCTGTCACCTCGCACATGTGATCCACCAGCTCACGCTCGAATCCCGGTGCGTAAGCGCCGTGGCCCTCATCGGACAAAAGCCCCCCCGTCACGGCTCCGATGAACCAACTCCTCCTCGGAGAAGGCCGGTCCGGGCGCCGATCGCCCACCGCCCAGGGTATGGCCCGGGCCTGACGCGTCGCCACCCCGGGAGCCGGGTTGCTTCCGGCTACTCGACGACCAGCTCCACCGAGATGTTGCCCCGGGTGGCCTTGGAGTACGGGCAGAAGGCGTGGGTCTTCTCCAGGAGGGCCGCGCCGGCCTCGCCCTGCAGGTGGTCGGGGAACTCGGCGCGCATCACGACGGCCAGGCCGAAGCCGCCGTCGGCGGCGTCCTTGCCGATGGAGACCTCGGCGGTCACGGAGGCCTCGGAGATGTCGATCTTCTCCTGGCGGGCGACCACGCCCATGGCGCTGGCGAAGCAGGCCGCGTAGCCGGCGGCGAAGAGCTGCTCGGGGTTGGTGCCCTGGCCGTTGCCGCCGAGGGCGACGGGGTGGGCGAGGGGGAGGTCGAGGTGGCCGTCGGAGCTGACGGCGCGGCCCTCGCGGCCGTTGGCGGTGGCGACTGCGGTGTAGATCGCGTCCATGGGGAGTCCTGTCCTCGGCCCCTCGGTGAGGGGTGTGTCGTGCTGCCTCCGCAATTATTAGTGCGCGATTAAGTTGTGCACAACTAAATCGCGTGTGATGCGCGTCTCCCGTACCCTGGAGCCATGGACCGACCCACCACCGACCGCCCCGCCGACGAGGACTTCCTCAAGCTCGACAACCAGATCTGCTTCTCCCTCCACGCCGCCACCCGCGCCTTCAACGGCGTCTACCGGGGCGCGCTCAGGGAGCTCGGGCTCACCTACCCCCAGTACCTGGTGATGCTCGTCCTCTGGGAGCACGGCGAACTCCCCGTGAAGGGGATCGGCGAGCGGCTGCACCTCGACTCCGGCACCCTGTCGCCGCTGCTCAAGCGCCTGGAGGCGGCCGGACACGTCGAACGCCGGCGCAGCGCCGAGGACGAGCGGTCCGTCGCCGTACGGGTCACCGCCGAGGGCGCCGCGCTGCGGGAGAAGGCCCTCGGGGTGCCGCGCGGGATCGCCGCCGCGACCGGGCTCGACCTGGCGGAGATCCAGGAGCTGCGGGACCGGCTGCACGCCCTCGCCGCCCGGCTCGACGCGGTGGACCCGGACGGCGTGGCGCAGTGCGCGGGCGCGGTGCCTGCATCTGACATCTAAATGTAAGGATCGGTGAGCGAGTCCGGTCCTATACTCGGGCCATGCTCGACATCACCCTCCGGCGCGCCACGGCCGCCGACGCCAAGCGGCTCACGCGCCTCGTCCGCACCTCCTCGGCCTACGCGGGCGAGTACGCGGTCATGGTCGACGGCTACCAGGTCGGCGGGGCGTACATCGAGCACCACCCCGTCCATGTCGCCGTCGACGCCGAAGGCCTGGTGCTCGGCTTCTACGCCCTGCTGCTCGACGAGGCCGAGCTCGACCTCGCCTTCGTCGCCGACCGCGCCCAGGGCCTCGGCATCGGCCGGATGCTCATCGAGCACATGATCGGCGAGGGACGCGCCGCCGGCCTCGACGCGATACGCGTCGTCGCCCACCCGCCCGCCGAGGAGTTCTACCTGCGCACCGGCGCCCGCCGCACCGGGACCGTCCGGCCCGGCGGACGGATCTTCTGGGACCGCCCCGAGCTGACCTACGACCTCGCCGCCCCGGCCGACGCCGCGTGACCGCCACCCAGGAGGCCGGGCCGGAGAGCCGCAGGGTCTTCGCCGACCTCACCCCGCTGCGCACCTCGGCCGACTACCGCCGCCTCTGGTTCGGCAACAGCGTCACCTGGGTCGGCCAGGGCATGACGACCCTCGCGATCTCGCTCCAGGTCTACGACATCACCCGCTCGCCGTTCGCCGTCGGCCTCGTCGGGCTCTGCTCCCTCGTCCCGCTCGTCGTCTTCGGCCTCTACGGCGGCGCCATCGCCGACACCGTAGACCGCCGCAAGCTCGGCCTCGCCAGCTCCACCGGCCTGGCCGTGCTCTCGGCCGGCCTCGCCGCCGCCGCGTTCGCCGACTTCCACGCGGTCTGGTTCCTCTACGGGATCGTCGCCCTCCAGGCGGTCTGCGCGGCCCTCAACGCGCCCGCCCGCAGCTCGATGATCCCCCGGCTGCTGCCGCCCGAGCAGCTGCGCGCCGCCAACGCGCTCAACTCGATGACCACCACCTTCGGCACCCTCGTGGGGCCCAGCCTCGGCGGCGTGATCGTCGGCCTGGCCGGCTACCAGACCGCGTACCTCATCGACGCGATCGCCTTCTCCGCCTCCCTCTACGCCATGTGGCGCCTGCCCTCGATGCTGCCCGAGCGCACCGGCGCCAGGCGGGCCTCCGTCCTCGACGGACTGCGCTTCCTCGCCACCCGCCCCAATCTGCGCATGACGTTCTTCTCCGACTTCTGCGCGATGATCCTCGCCCACCCCCGGGCGCTCTTCCCGGCCGTCGCCGTCCTCTGGTTCGGCGGGGACGCCCGCACCACCGGACTCCTCGTCGCCGCACCGGCGTTCGGCGCGCTGCTCGGCGGCGTGCTGTCCGGCTGGCAGGGCCGCATCCGCCACCACGGGCAGGCGATCCTGCTCTCCGTGGGGGCCTGGGGCACGGCGATCGCCGCCTTCGGACTCACCCGCAACCTGTGGCTCGGCCTGCTGCTGCTCGCCGTCGCCGGGTACTCCGACACCGTCTCGATGATCTTCCGGAACACGATGATGCAGGTCGCGGCACCCGACGAGATGCGAGGCCGGCTCCAGGGCGTCTTCATCGTCGTCGTGGCCGGCGGCCCCCGCCTCGGCGACTTCCTCGCCGGAACCGTCGCCGACCTCACCTCCCCGGCCGTGGCGATCACCGGCGGCGGTCTCGCCTGCGTCCTCGCCGTCGGCCTGCTCGCCCTCCACGGGAAGGACTTCCGGCGCTACGACGCGCACAACCCCACCGCCTGAGACGCCGGCCGGCCGCCACGGCACACAGCCGCCCGCCGCGGCGGGACCCACTCCCGCCCCGGGGGGACCGGACTCCTCGCGACACCCGGAACCACCCCCGTCACCCTCGTCGGACCGGGGCCGCGCTCGACCGCACGGCGTGCCCCGGCCCGCGCGGGCTCCGTCTCGCCGCGCGCGGGCGACGACCGCGGCGGCTCCGTCCCGCAGGAGATCATCCGGGCGGTGGGGCGTGAAGCGACTGCGCCCCGCCGAACGGGTCATCCCCGCGGCCGGTCAGGGCGCGGGCGCTTGCCGAAGGTCTATGCCATCGAGAGGCTCCGCATGAGCAACTCCGCTCCTCAGGAGGTTTTCATGCGCAAGTTCATCGCCACGGCCGCTCTGGCCGCCGCCGTCGTCCTCTCCGGCTCGGGCACCGCCCTCGCCTACGGATACGACGACGAGGGCGACGCCCCCAGCGTGACCGTGGTGGACCACACGGTCGTCGTCTGCGGGGACTTCAGCGACTGTGCGGGCGACATCGGCTGATCGTCACCCGGACCGCGGCGAGGCCCCCTCATCCCGAGGGGGCCTCGTGCTGTCCCTCCTTCGCCCCCACGATCCCCCGCACGACGCCCAGCTCCACCAGGTCCTGGGGGCGCAGCCGCAGGCGCCCGGCCGTCTCCGGGACCCGTTCCTGCGGACGCTTGAGGATCTGGGCGGCGAGCTCGGGCGCGATGACGGAGAAGTAGCTGTCCGGGGTGGCCCAGGTGGCGCCCGGTGCGGCGAGCGCGAGCGCCCCGCCCGAGCCGCCCTCGCCGACGAGCAGCGACGTCACCGGGACCCGTGCCGCGGCGATCGCCGCGAAGGCCTCCGCGATGGCCGGGCCCGCCCCGGCCCGCTCGGCGGCGGCGTCATTGGCCGCGCCGGGCGTGTCGATCAGTGTCAGGACCGGGATGCCGAGCCGGTCCGCGAGCCCCACCAGCCGCGCGACGGTCCGGAAGCCGGCCGGCCGGGTCGCCCCGCCGTCCTGCGCCGCGTACGCCACCACCCGTCCCTCGCGCAGCCCGAAGCCGCACTCGACACCGGCGTCGGCGCCCCCGGCCCGGTCCCCGTGGATGGCCGCGCGCGTCTCGAACCAGGCGTCCAGATAGGCCACGGCCCGCGGTCGTCCCGCCGCCCTCGCCGCCTGCACGGCCGCCCATCCGGTGGCGGGCAGCCCGAGGCCGCCGAGGGCGTGCGGCGGGGGAGCGGGGGCCGGCGCCGGGCCGGCCGACGGGCCCAGCAGCCGCAGCCACCGCGCCAGGGTCTCCCGCAGCCGCTCCGGCGGCACCAGGGCGTCGACATGCCCGTGGGCGTGCTGGTCCTCCGCCGTGTAGGCGGCGGGGTCGGCGTCCGCGGGGCGGACGCGGGAGCCCGCGAAGGCGACCTGGGCGGTGGGCAGGGCCAGGACGACGTCGGCACCCGCGCCGACGGTGGCCCAGCCGCCGCCGGTGGTGGGGTCGCGCAGCACGGCCACGTGCGGCACGCCCGCCGCGCGCAGGCGGACGGTCTCGGCGGCGACGCGCTGCAGCTGGGTGAGGGCGATCATGCCCTCCTGCATCCGGCTGCCGCCGGTCGCGACGAGCGACACCAGCGGGAGCCGCCGCTCGGCCGCCGTACGGAACGCGGCGACGAGCCGGTCGCCCGCCGCGCGGCCGAGCGAGCCGCCGAGGAAGCCGAACTCGAAGACCACGAGGACGCAGGCGCGTCCGCCGACGGTCGCCGTGCCGTAGCGCACCGACTCGTCCTCGCCGGTGCCCGCGGCGGCCCGGGCCCGGGAGGCGTCGTAGCCGGGCCAGCCGATCGGCCCGTCGACGCCCGACGGCGCTCCGGGCCCCGGCGCGCCGTCCTCCGGGACCCAGTCGTCCGCCACCAGGGCGACGGCGGCACGGGCGGTCAGGCGCTCAGTCACCGGAGGGCTCCCGGAGGGCCTTCTTCAGGACCTTGCCCATGTCGTTGCGGGGCAGCGCCGCCAGGAAACGGACCTCGCGGGGGCGCTTGTGCGGGGCGAGCTGGGCGGCGACGTGCGCGGCCAGCGCCTCCGCCGCGGGCGGCGCGTCGGGGTCCGCGGGGACGACCCAGGCCACGATGCGTTCGCCCAGGTCCGGATCGGGCGCGCCGGTGACGGCGGCCTCGCGTACGCCCGGGTGGTCGAGGAGCGCGTTCTCGATCTCCCCGGCGCCGATCTTGTAGCCGCCGCTCTTGATCAGGTCGGTCGCCTTGCGGCCGACGATCCGGACGTAGCCGTCGGCCTCGCGCACCGCCATGTCCCCGGTGCGGAACCAGCCGTCCTCGGTGAAGGCGGCCGCGGTGGCGTCCGGGCGGTTGAGGTACGCGGAGAACAGGTTCGGGCCGCGCACCTGGATCTCGCCGACCGTCTCGCCGTCGTGCGCGTCCGCGCCGAGCACCGAGCCGTCCTCCTCCGCGAGGCGCAGCTCCACCCCGCCCAGCGGCAGCCCCACCGAGCCGGGGCGGGCGGCCGAGCCGACGGGGACCGAGGTGTTCATGAGCGTCTCGGTCATCCCGTAGCGCTCGATCACCGTCCGGCCCGTCGCCGCCCGGATCCGCTCGTGGTCGTGGACCGGGAGCGCCGCCGAGCCGGAGACCAGCAGCCGGGCCTCCGCCAGGGAGCGGGCGAGTGCCGGGTCCCCCGGAAGCGCCTCGGCGAGCCGGTGGTACATCGTCGGCACGCCGAAGAGCATCGTGCCGCCGGCCTCGCCCAGCTCCTTCGCGACCCCCTCGACGGAGAAGCCGCCCAGATGGCGCACCTCGCCGCCGCGCCGCAGCGGGCCGAGGACGCCCAGGACGAGCCCGTGCACGTGGAACAGGGGCAGGCCGTGCACGAGGACGTCCGCGTCCGTCCACTCCCAGGCGTCGGCGAGCGCGTCGAGGGAGGCGGCCAGCGCGCGCCGGGACAGGACGACGCCCTTGGGCGGGCCGGTCGTGCCGGACGTGTAGACGACCAGCGCGGGGGCCTCCGCGTCGTCCGGCTCCGGCCGGAGGGGAGTGCCGGGCGCGGCCCGGGTCTCCACGTCGGTCCGGGGCAGCTCCGCGAGCCCGGGCGGGAGGGTGTCCCCGGCGCCCGCGAGCACGGTGCCGGGCGCGCTGTCGCCGAGGATGTGCGCCAGCTCGCGCTCCCCGATGCGGGGGTTGAGGGGGACGGCCGGCACGCCCGCGAGCAGCGCGGCCACCACGCCCACGGCCGTCTCCGCGGTGGGCGTGGCCCAGACGGCCACCCTCCCGGCGGTCCGTAGCCGGGGGGCCAGGGCTCCGGCGGCGCGCGCCAGTTCCTCGTACGTCAGGGTGTCGGCGCCGAACCGCAGGGCGGGCCGGCCGCTGGGGGCCGTCAGGGCCGGGAACAGGGCGGTCATGGGCGCATTCTGCCCAGCCGTCAGGGCCGGGGTACTGCGACCTTGCTCACGTCGGGGGCGGGCGTGTCGCCCTCGGGACGTACGGTCCGCATCCGCCCGTACGCGTAGACGCAGCCGGCGAGCGCCAGGTCGGACAGCAGCATGAAGCCGATCGAGTACGAGCCCTTGGCGCTGTAGACGGCGCCCATGACCAGCGGGGGCACGAAGCCGCCGAGGCCGCCCATCGCGCCGACGATGCCGGTCACGCTGCCGACCTTCGCCTGGGGGGTGACCTGCGAGACGAGGGCGAAGACCGAGCCGCTCGCGGTGCCCAGGCCGGCGGCCATGACGAGCAGGGCCGTCGTGCCGCCCGGGTTCAGCGGAGGGTCGAAGGCCTGCACGACGGCGAGCAGGGCGACGACCCCGAGGGCGGCGGACGTCACGAGGGCCGGGTGGACCCGGTCCGAGAGCCAGCCGCCGATCGGCCGGAAGACGACCGTCACCAGGGCGAACCCGGCGGCCTTGGTCCCGGCGTCGGTCGGGTCGAGCTCGTACCAGGTCTTCAGGTACGTCGGCAGGTAGACGCCGAAGGCGACGATGCCGCCGAAACCGATCGCGTACAGCGCCGACAGCTCCCAGGTGACCCGCAGCCTCCCGGCCTGGCCGAGGCGCCGGGCGAGTGAGGCGGAGGGGATCGGCCGGCCGGGGCGGTCGGTGATCAGGAACGCGGCGAGGACGGCGTACGCGGCGAGTGCGACGGCCACGACGACGAACGGCAGGTTCTCGCCGTGCCGGGCGATCCGCGGGGTGAAGTACCCGGAGAGCGCCACGCCGCCCATCCCCATGCCGAAGACGCCGAGGGCGAAGCCGCGCTTGGCCGGCGGGAACCAGGAGTTGACCAGCGGGATGCCGATGGCGAAGGTCGTGCCGCCGATCCCGAGCAGGAAGGCCACGACCAGCAGCAGGCCGAAGGAGTCCTTGACGACGATCAGCAGCAGGACGGGCACGATCGTCAGCGCCGACGCCAGCGGGAACATCAGCCGCGCGCCGTACCGGTCGGTGAGCGCGCCGGCCGCGATCCGGCCGACCGAGCCGACGAGGACGGGGACCGCGACGAGCAGCGACTGCTGGAAGGAACTGAGCGACAGCCGGTCTCCGTACCAGCTGCCGAGCGGCGCGATCAGGTCCCAGGCCCAGAAGGTCAGCGTGAAGCCGACGGTGGCCACGACCAGGTTGCGGTACGCGGCCGCGGGGATCTTCGCTTCGGTGTCCACGCCCTCAGTCAAGATCCGCCGGGCCGACGGGGCGCGCCGGGCTGCTCCGTTCGGGGCGCCCGGAACCGCTGCGTGCTCGGCGCCCGGGTCCCTCGGTTCGAGCGGGCCGGGTCGACTCCGTCCCGGGCTCGGGTCCCTCCGTGCGGGCGCGCCGTACCGCCCCGTCCCGTGGCCCGGCGTCAGGTGTCCTGCGGCCAGGTGACGACCGTGTGGGGGGTCCCGTCGTCCTCGACGCGCAGCCGGAGTCCGGAGCTGTCGGCGGTGATATCGACCGTGACGGCCCCGACGCCCGGCCGCCGGTGGGCGGCCGCCAGCGCGGTGCGCAGCGCGGCGAGCAGCCGGTCGGCGGAGCCCTCGTCGGAGAGGGTGTCGACGGCGCCGGAGAAGTGCACGGAGGGCTGGAAGCCCAGCAGGGCCGCCGCCCCGCCGGTCTCGCGCAGCACCCGGCCGCGGAAGGAGGCCGGGGCGTCGGCCGGGGGCTGCTGCAGCGCGAAGATCGTCGTGCGGACCTCCTGGATCGTCGAGTCCAGTTCGTCGACGGCCCGGGCGAGGAGGGTGTCGACCTCGTGGACGGTGGCCCGCCGCCGGGTCGACTCCAGCATCATCTCGGTGGCGAAGAGGCGTTGCACGACCAGGTCGTGCAGGTCGCGGGCGATCCGGTCGCGGTCCTCGTAGACGGCGAGCTGTTCGCGGTCGTGCTGGGCGTCGGCGAGGACGAGGGCGAGCGCCGCCTGCGAGGCGAACTGGGAGGCGAGCAGCCGGTCCACCGCGCTGTACGGGCGGTCGCCGCGCCGGCGGGGCAGGGCGAGGGTGCCGATGAGCCGGCCGCCGCTCTGCAGGGGCAGCAGCATCGACGGCCCGAAGCGGCTGCGGACATGGGTGGTCATCCGCGGATCGGTGGCCGAGTCCTCGACGAACACCGGCTCGCCGCCGAGCAGCTGGACCAGGACGGGGGAGCCGGGCGCGATCGTGGTGCCGACCAGGTCGCCGGGGTCGTCGGGGGTGGAGGCGGCCACGATCTCCATGCCGCCCTCCGCGGTCGGCTGCAGCACCACGCCCGCCGAGGCGTCCGCGAGCAGCCGGGCCCGTTCGGCGACCGTGGTCAGGGCGTCCTGCGCGGGCCTGCCGGTGAGCAGCGCGGTCGTCACGGCCGCGGCGCCCTCGATCCACCGTTCGCGCTGCCGGGCGGTCTCGTAGAGGCGGGCGTTGCCGATGGCGATGCCGGCCTGGGTGGCGAGGACGCGGAGCAGGGCCAGGTCGTCGTCGGTGAAGGGGCCGGTCGGCTTGTCGCCGAGGTAGAGGTTGCCGAACACCTCGGTGTGCACGCGGATGGGGACGCCGAGGAGCGAGCGGATCTCCGGGTGGCCCTCGGGCACGCCGGAGGAGCGCGGGTCGGCGGTCACGTCGTCGAGCCGCAGCGGCCGGGGGTCGCGGACGAGGGCGCCCAGCAGTCCGGTGTGCCCGTCGGGGATGCGGCCGATCCGTTCCCGCTCCTCCTCGGTCATGCCGGAGGTGAACAGCTCGGTGATGCGCAGGCGCTCGGGGTCGACGACCCCGAGCGCCCCGTGGCGGGCACCGGTCAGTGCGGTGGCGGTGTCCACGATGTGCTGGAGGGTGGCCCGCAGTTCGAGCTCGGTGCCGACACCGAGGACGGCTTCGAGCAACAGGGCCAGGCCGGGCGCGGAATCGTCTCCGCACGCGCCCTCGTCCATGATCGACATGGGGTCGTTCTCGTACACGGCGTACTGCCGTGGCCTATTCGGCGGTCTCGGCCAGCGGGTCGAGGACCAGGGGCTGGATCCGGCCCTCCAGCATCGCGCCGAGCCCGAGGACGGCACAGACGTCCGGGCGCTCCGCGATGTGCACGGGCATCCCGGTCGCCTCGCGCAGCATCTGGTCCAGGCCCGGCAGCAGCGCGCTGCCGCCGACCATCATGATGCCGCGGTCGGCGAGGTCGGCCACCAGGTCCGGCGGGCAGTCGCGGAGCACCTTGCCGATGCCGTCGAGGACGGCGGTCAGCGGCGTCTGGATGGCCGACCGCACGGCGGCGGTGTCGATGGTCACCGAGCGGGCGAGCCCGGTGGCCACGTCGCGGCCGTGGATCTCGGTGAAGGTGGGGCCCTGGAGCGTCAGGCCGTTGCCGTGCAGGGCGACCTGGAGCGGGCGCACCGACTGGCTCGGCAGCATCAGTTCGTGCTGGTGGCGCAGGTGCTGGATGACGGCGTGGTCGATGGCGTCACCGCCGACCGGCATCCGCTCGGCGGTCACGATCGCGCCGAGCGAGAGCACCGCGACCTGGGTGGTGGCCGCCCCGCACACCAGGATCATGGTGGCGGTCGGCTGCTCGACCGGGAGGCCGCAGCCCACGGCCGCCGCGATCAGGGTGTCGACGAGCTCCACCCGGCGGGCACCGAGGCCGACCAGGGTCTCCACGGCCGCGCGCTGGGCGAGCGGGTCGCTGTCGTGCGGGGTGCAGGCGGCGGCGCGCAGCCGGGGCTTGCGGCGCAGCTGGCGGCGGAGCTTGTCACCGAGCAGATGACGGAGCATCCGCTGGGCCATCTCGATGTCGACGACGGTTCCGCCGGAGACGGGACGGACCACCCGGATGTAGTCGGGGGTGCGGCCGGTCATCTTCTCGGCGAGCGCGCCGACGGCGATGAGCGCGCCGGTGCGGGTGTTCACGGCGGCGACGGACGGCTCGTCGACGACGAGTCCGGCGCCCTTGACGAAGACCCGGGTGCGGGCGGCGCCCAGGTCGACGGCGACATGGCAGCGGCGCAGCTGCTCAAGGCTGACGGTCACGGCGGTCCTCCGGAGTGCGGTGCTGGCACGGGCGAGGCGGGGCGCGCGGGATGCGCGGTCCTGTTCGATCGTCCTGCGGTACCGCCCGGGCCGCGCGCTGAGCTGAGCCGCCCGGGGGTGCCGGAAACCCCGGAAGACCCTGACGTGACGTCAGGCCCGCGGGGTCGTCGGCCGCCCGGCCGGGGGGACCTGACGCTGGAGCAGCCCCCAGGCGAACTCCGCGGCGCCCCGGCCGCCGTCGGCGAAGGTGAAGTCGAGACGGGCGAGTGCCGGGGCCACCCCCTCCCGGGGCTCGACCTCCCGGAAGGCGCGCCAGACCTCGTCGATCGTGCACCCCCACGGGCGCAGGTCCTCGGCCGTGCGCAGCTCGGGCGCCGCGGCGCCCGGGGCGCGTGTCAGGGAGCGGGACCACACGGCGCGGCGCGGGCCCACCAGGACGGTGAACCGCAGCTCGGGCCAGAGCGGCACCGGCCACGTCCACGCCTCGCTGTCGCCGCGCACCGGCTGCCGCGACTCCGGCTCGCCGAGGGCCTGCCGGTAGCGGTCGAACTCGCCCGGACCCCGCCGGGCGTGCGCCCGGGCCTGCCAGCGCTTGTTCGCCTCGCGCATCTCGGCGCGCGTGGCACCGAGTTCACGCAGCGCCTCCTCGACGAGGCCGGCCTGGTGGTCGGCCATCCGGCGGAGCAGGACGAGCTGGAACTCGTACGGCCCAAAGGGGGCGGCAGGGGTCATGCGCCCATCCTGCCCGAAGGGGGAGATTCGCGACGGCACGCCGACGACCTGCGCTTTCCTCACAGGATCCTCACGTTCACGCCTATCAGCCGTGTCCGGGCGCCGCATAACCTGCGGGCGCCATGGACTACTGCCCCCAGTGCCGACGGCATCTCAACGGCGCCCTGGCCTGTGCCGGTTGCGGGACCCCCGCCGAGGAGCTGCGGTACTTCACCCCCCACCCGCCCGCCCCCGCGCCGGCGCCCGCCTTCACGCTGTCGGCGGAGACCCCGCCGCCCGTGGAGGAGGAGTACGGCTACGCGTACGAGCTGGACCCGGTGGAGCCGCCGCGGCCCGCCGAGGGCCGCGCGGCCGCGCGCCGTGGCCGGAGCCGCTCGGGTGGTGGCCGGGCCGCCCCGAGGGGCGGGCGCCGGGCGCGTTCCCGGCGCGGCCGTACGGTGCTGCTCGGCACGCTCGGCTTCGCGCTCGCGGCCGGTTCGCTGAGCATGGCCAAGCTGGCCCTGGACCAGCCGGCCGGCGGCGCCGCGACCGCCGTCCAGGAGGAGGACGTCGTCGAGGCCACCCTCGACCCGGATCCGCCGGCGCCCTCGGAGAGCACCGGCCGGCCGGACGGCCCCGGGCCGGTCGAGTCGGTCACGGCGCGCCCGACGTCCACCGGTCACCCCGCCCGCGGCTCCGGCCGCGGGAGCGGCACACGGGACGGATCCGGCGGCGGTACGGGAACGGGCCCGGGGGACGGCGCGGGCTCCGGTGACGGCACGGGTGCGGGGGCCGGCTCCGGCGCCTCGCCGAGGGCGTCCCTCCCCGGCCCGGAGACCCCGTCCGGCACACCCTCGGCCGGCCCCTCCGGCAGCGCCTCGCCCGCGCCCGGCGGCGGCCCCACCACGGCCCCGGGCACCCCGACGCCGAGTCCGACCCCGAGTCCGGCGCCGACCTGCACCCGCTTCCTGTGGTGGTGCGTCTGAGGCGGGCCCCGGCGGACCGGGCCGCTCGCGAAGCGCCCGGGACGCGCGGCCGGCGCCGCCGAGGCGCCCGGCGGGCGGGCGCTCGCCGGGACCTCTAGGCGGTCGTGCCCAGCATGCGCTTCAGCAGGTCGCGCAGCAGGGTGCGCTCGGTCTCGGTGAGCTCGCCGAGCGGCTCGCGGGCGAAGTGCAGCGACTCGCGCAGGCGGCGGGCGGTGTCCCGGCCCTCGTCGGTGGGCGCGGCGACCTTGACCCGGCGGTCGGCGGGGTCGGGGCGGCGCTCGACGAGGCCGCGCGACTCCAGGCGGTCGATGATCCCCGTCACGTTGGACGGCTCGCACTTGAGCTTCTCGGCGATCTTCCGCATGGGCGTGGGCTCCAGGGCGAGCAGCCCGAGGACGCGGGCCTGCGCGCCGGTGAGGGCGTGCGCGGCGGCGGCCTCCTCGTACTCGTCGTGGTAGCGGGCCACGACGGTGCCGATGAGCTCCACGACTTCGAGCGTGAGGGGGTCCGTGTGTCGGGTGGGCATGACGTCATCGTACTCCGATGCTTGACAACATGAAATATCGAGGCGCATGGTTGTTTCAGTTCATGAAGCATTTCTAGGAGGCTCCGCCATGTCCGTACTTCCCGCGTCCAGCCGTGAGTGGCACCTCGTCGCCCGCCCGCACGGCTGGCCCGTGCCCGCGGACTTCGCCCTTCGCGAGAAGCCGCTGACCGAGCCCGCCGAGGGCCGCGTCCTCGTGCGCAATCTGCACTTCTCCGTGGACCCGTACATGCGCGGCCGGATGAACGACGTCAAGTCCTACATCCCGCCCTTCCAGCTGGACCACCCGATGGACGGCGGCGCGGTCGGCGAGGTCGTCGCGTCCAACGCCGAGGGCTTCGCCGTCGGCGACCACGTGCTGCACGGCCTCGGCTGGCGCGAGTACGCCGACGTGCCCGCCCAGCACGCCACCAAGGTCGACCCCGAGCTCGCCCCGCTCTCCGCCTACCTGGGCGTCCTCGGCATGACCGGCCTCACCGCCTACGCCGGTCTCTTCGAGGTCGCGTCCTTCAAGGAGGGCGACGCCGTGTTCGTGTCCGGCGCGGCCGGCGCCGTCGGCAGCCAGGTCGGCCAGATGGCACGCCTCAGGGGCGCCTCCCGGGTGATCGGCTCGGCCGGCTCCGACGAGAAGGTCAAGTGGCTCGTCGAGGAGCTCGGCTTCGACGCCGCCTTCAACTACAAGAACGGTCCGGTCAAGGACCAGCTGCGCGAGGCCGCCCCGGACGGCATCGACGTCTACTTCGACAACGTCGGCGGCGAGCACCTCGAGGCCGCGATCTCCTCGCTCAACGTGCACGGCCGCGCCACCATCTGCGGCATGATCGCCCAGTACAACGACACCGAGCCGGTCCCCGGCCCGCGCAACATGGCGATGATCATCGGCAAGCGGCTCCGCCTGCAGGGCGTCCTCGTCGGCGACCACTACGGGCTGCAGCAGCAGTTCGTCCAGGAGGTCGGCGGGTGGCTGCGCTCCGGCGAGCTCAAGCACGGCGAGACCTTCGTCGAGGGCATCGAGAACGGCGTGGACGCCTTCCTCGGCATGCTCCGCGGTGACAACACCGGAAAGATGATCGTTTCGGTGACCCGCTAGTCTTCCCTCAGCCGTCGCGATCGTGGGCGCGAGTCGCGGCGAACGAAAAAGGGAAACACCAGCATGTCGATTCAGCAGTCCGACGTCCTGTACACCGCCGTCGCCACCGCCGAGAACGGTCGTGACGGCCGGGTCGCCACCGACGACGGCCGGCTCGACGTCGTCGTCAACCCGCCCAAGGCCATGGGCGGCTCCGGTGCGGGCACCAACCCGGAGCAGCTCTTCGCCGCCGGCTACAGCGCCTGCTTCCAGGGTGCGCTGGGTGTGGTGGGCCGCAACGAGAACGCCGACGTCTCCGGCTCGACCGTCACCGCCGAGGTCGGCATCGGCAAGAACGACGACGGCTTCGGCATCATCGTGAAGATCTCGGCGACCATCCCGAACGTGGACGCCGAGACCGCCAAGAGCCTCATCGAGAAGGCCCACCAGGTCTGCCCGTACTCGAAGGCGACCCGCGGCAACATCACGGTCGAGCTCGCCGTCTGAGCCGACCCGCCGCAGACTGAGAACGAGGGCCGCACCCTGACCGACCGGGGTGCGGCCCTCCCCGCGTTCCGGACGCCCGCCGGGCCGGGTCCCGCGGGGACGGGGCCGGACCGCGAAGAGGGGCTTCGCCGGATCCGCCACTAGGGTGATCGGCATGCGTGATTTCGGGGCAGGATTCCGTTACCTGTTGCAGGGACAGAAGTGGGTCGGCACTCACGGACGCTGGTTCGGGTTCGGGCTGCTGCCGGGGCTCGTCACCTTCGTCCTCTACGTGGGTGCGCTGGCCGGGCTCTTCTACGGGGCCGACGACCTGACGGCCTGGGCGACGCCGTTCGCCGACGACTGGGGTTCGCCCTGGCAGGGCGCGTTCCGTGGCGCCCTGACCTTCCTGGTCTTCGCGCTCGGCGTCTTCCTCGCCGTGATCACCTTCACCGCCGTGACGCTGCTGATCGGCCAGCCCTTCTACGAGTCGCTGTCCGAGGCGGTCGACCGCAGCGAGGGCGGCGAGGTCCCCGAGTCCGGGCTGCCGCTCTGGCGCGAGCTGTGGATCTCGGCCCGCGACAGCCTGCGCGTCCTCGTGCGCGTCGCGTTCTTCGGCATCCTGCTCGTCGCGGCCGGGTTCATCCCGGTGGTCGGCCAGACCGTGGTCCCCGCGCTCGGCTTCTGCGTCTCCGGCTTCTTCCTCGCGGAGGAGCTCACCGCGGTCGCGCTCCAGCGCCGCGGCATCGAGTTCAAGGAGCGCCTGCGCCTGCTGCGCGGCCGCAGGGCGGCCGCGCTCGGCTTCGGCGTCCCCCTCGTCCTCACCTTCCTCGTCCCCTTCGTCGCCGTCCTGCTGATGCCGGGCGCGGTCGCCGGAGCCACCCTGATGGCCCGCGAGCTGACCGGCGAGGCGGCGGACGGGACCGCGGACGACGACGCGGACGAGGACGGGAAGGGCCGGACGAGGGGAGCGGCACACCACACCGTCTGATCCGGCCCGGGCCCGGTCAGGGCTGCAGCGGGTGCTCCGGTGCGAGCACCGCCGCGATCCGCTCCGCGACCACCTCGGCCATGTTGCCGTCGGCGGTGTCCGGCGTCTTGGTCGCGGACACCGCGATGGAGAGGCGCTTCGACGGCAGGTACGCCTGGATCGCCGCGTACCCGGAGAAGGACGGGTTCTGCAGCAGCCAGGAGTTGGCGACGATGACCCCGAGTCCGAAGTGCTTGGCCTCGGTCTGCTTCAGACAGATGTCGGCCGGGCACTTCGCCGTCGGCACGCCGAGGCCGACCGTGCCCGGGTTCAGCAGGGTGCGGTACGAGCGCCGGGAGATCAGCTCGCCGCTGCCGATGCCCTGCGCCGAGCGGGCCATGTCGCACACGGTCGAGGTGATCACCGCGCCGGGCCCGGTGGTCCACGAGGGGTTCCAGAAGGTGGACTCCTCGTAGAGGCCGCGGTCCGAGGTGAAGGCGTGCAGCGCCGGTGCGGGGATCTCCGGCGTGGCGTTGCTCCGGGTGTTCCGCAGTCCCAGCGGGCCGGTGACCTGCTCCTCCACCAGCCGGTCGATCGGCTGCCCGGTGATCCGCTCCAGGGCGCGCTCCAGGAGCAGGTAGTTGGCGTGCGAATAGCTCCAGTTGGTGCCCGGCGCGTACCAGAAGTCGTGGGAGAACGGGAACGCGAGCAGCTCGTCGGGGGTCCAGGCGCGGAACGGGGCGGCCGTCAGCTCGGCCCCGAACGCGGGGTCGGTGACGTAGTCGTGCAGACCGCTGGTGTTGTTGGCCAGCATCCGCAGCGTGATCTCGTGCGCCCGCGGCACCTCGGGCAGCCAGGGCTCCACCGTGGCGTCGAGGTCGACCCGGCCCTGCTCCACCAGCCGCAGCAGGGCCGTGCCGATGTGGGCGAAGGCCACCGAGCCGGCCCGGAAGTGCATGTCGGGCTCGGCCGGGACGCCCGTCATCGACTCGCCGAGCGCGTCGGTGACGACCTCCCGTCCGCCGTCGGTGACCCGCAGCAGCACGGACTTCAGCTTGAGGTCCTGCTGGGCCCGGCGGGCGACGGCGATGACCTGGCGGCCCCGGGCGTCCAGGGGGTGCCGGGTCCGTACGCAGTCGCGGTCGCCGTGACCGCCGGGCGGCCCGGAGGGTGCGGCGGCGGCGCCGGCCGGGAGGACGGTGGCGATCAGGGCGGCGGCGAGGAGGGCCGCCCGGTTCCGGGGAGTGCGTCTCATGCCCGCACTATGTCCGGAAGGTCCGTCCCGTCCCGTCGAACACTCCGGGCGGGACCCGGGAGCCGCCCGGACGCCTCACAGCCCCACGACGACGAGCGCCGTGTCGTCCTTCGCGCCGCCCACCGGCAGCATCTCCAGGAGCAGCGCGTCGGCCAGGGCCTGCGGCCCCGCGCCGCGGTGCCTTCCCAGGACGGCGGCGAGGCGTGCGAGCCCGGCGTCGATGTCCTCTTCGCGCCGCTCGACCAGACCGTCGGTGTACAGGACCAGGCTGCTGCCCGGGGTGAACGCCGCCTCCGCCTGCGGGCGGGTCGTGTGCTCCAGGTGCGCCCCGAGCGGCGGGTCCGTCGCCCGGTCCAGGAACTCCACCGTCCCGTCCGGGTGGAGCAGGGCGGGCGGCAGGTGTCCGGCGCTGCTGTACGCGACGACCCGGCGGTCCCAGTCGATCAGGGTCTCCACGGCCGTCGAGTTCTCGGCACCCGCGACGGACCGGGCGTACAGGTCGAGCACGTCCAGGGCCTGTGAGGGCCCCTGCACGACCCGGGACGCGGCGCTGAGGGCACTGCGCAGCTGGCCCATCACCCCGGCCGCGGTCAGTCCGTGCCCCACCACGTCGCCGACGGCCACCCCGCCCCGGTCGCCGCCGGGCAGGGTGACCAGGTCGTACCAGTCCCCGCACACGTTCAGCGCGCCGACCGCCGGGCGGTAGCGCACGGCCGTCGGGTGCGACCCGATCGGCGTCGGCGCGGGCAGCATCGCCTCCTGCAGGGAGAGCGCCACCTCGCGCTCCCGGGCGTGCGCCGCCCGCAGGCGTTCGTTGACCTCCTGGAGCTCATGGGCCCGCGCGTACACCTCCGCCTCCAGGATCCGGGCGCCGCCGTCGCCGGGCCCGCCACTGGCCCGGATCAGCTCGGTGATCTCCTCCACGCGGTGGATGAGCAGCATCACCCGCCCGTCGGCGTCGAGCACGGGGACGTTGACCGGGCTCCAGTACCGCACGTCCCACTCCCCGGGCCGGTCGGTGCGCTCGACGTCGTAGCGCTGCGGGGCCATGGAGTCCCGCTCGCCGGTCTCGGCCACCCGGCGGAGCGACGCCACCAGGTTCCGTACCCCGTTCGCCGCCGGGTCGTTCGGGTTGTCGGGGAAGACGTCGAAGGGGCGCCGGCCGATGAGCTGCTCCCGGCTGCGCCCCGACAGGGCGATGTACTCCGCGTTGACGTCGACGTACTCCAGGTCGGGGGTGAGCAGCGCGACCATGCCGGGCAGCGCCCGGAACACGGCCGTGTAGTCGGTCACCGTCCCTCACCTCCGACACCAGGGTGCGCCGGGACGGGGCCCTTCACATCCCGGAGCGCGGCCGGGCGGGGTACGCCGGGGCCGCCCCTCCCCGCCCCGACCGGGGTACGCCCGGGCCGCCCCTCCCCGCCCCGACCGGGGGGCCGGCGGGGTGCCCCGCCGCGAGGGGGCCCGGGTGACGCCCCCGCCCCGGGGAGGGGGCGCCGGCTGCCCGGCCGCCGGTTCAGTCCAGGGCGGGGTGGAGCTCCGGGCGGGACTCCCACCAGATCCGGTGGAAGGCGTTGGCGGGGACGTTGTCCAGGTACGCGAGTCCCGCCGCCCGGTACAGCAGTCCGGCGCGCCGCTCGGACACCGCCGCCCGGTTCCAGGCGAGCCGGATGCGGCCGGTGACCGGGTCGCCGGCCAGCGGACGGAGCACCGTGCCCTCGGCGGGCGGCGCCGTCGGCTGGCTCACGGAGATCGCCCGGCCCGCCGCGATCAGGTCGTAGTGCATCTTCCGGTCGGCGATCCGGTAGCGCAGCCGCGGGGTGAACCCGGCCTTCGCGCAGGCGTCGACCAGCGCCTCCGGGCCGCCGTCGTCGTCCTCGACCATCGTCATCCAGGTCTCGCCCGCCAGGTCCGCGAGCTCGATCCGGTCCCGCCCGGCCAGCGGGTGGGCCGCGGACATGCGGACGCAGAACGGTTCCTTCGGTACGAGGGTGCGGGCCGCCACGCCGTCGGGCAGCGGGACCTCGTGGTCGGCGACCTCCCCGTACACGACGGCGTCGTACCGCCCGGCGGCGAGCAGCCGGGTGAGCGTGGTCACCGAGTGCTCGATGTCGACCTCGATCTCCTGGCCCGCGAACTCCTGCTCCAGCCGCCCGATCAGCCGGTCCACGAGGACCAGCAGGATGCAGCCGAGGCGCAGCGTCGGATGGGGCGCCGCGGCCCGCGCGCCGGCCGCGAGGGCGTCCATCTCGCCGAGCACCCGGCGCGCCTTGGACAGCACGAACTCGCCCAGCGGGGTGGGGTCCACGCCGTGCCGGCCACGGGTGAACAGCTCGCCGCCCGCGACCCGTTCGATACGCCGCAACTGGGCCGAGAGAGCCGGCTGGGACACCCCGAGCCGAGCCGCCGCACGCCCCAGACTGCCCGCCTCCGCTATCCGGCAGACGGCCTCAAGATGCCTCAACTCCAGCTGCATCCCAGCAGCGTAGGCACCCCGCACCCAGGGGCGGAGCCGTTCGGCATAACGCGTGTCTTATGCCCGGTGAGATGTCCCCCGTTGGGCATGTCCACGCCCATACTCGGCGCGTCCCACCGTCTCCCCCCACCCGAAACGGAGCAGACGTGCACCCCACCAGACTCACGGCGGCCCTGGCGGCGCTCGCCCTGACGGCGAGCCTCGCGGGCACCCTAGCGGGCACCGCGAACGCCGCCGCAGGACCGTCGCAGCCCGTACCGCCCGGGCACGGCAGGTCCCTCGCCCTCGCCGCCGCCGACAAGGCCGCCGACAGCGGACTCGACGGCCTGCGGCACGGCACCGACGAGGAACTCGTCCGCACCGCGGTCACCCCGTGGGCGGGCGGCCTCTACTACGCCGCCTACCAGCGCACCTACAAGGGCCTCCCGGTGGCCGGCGGCGACGCCGTCGTCGTCTCCGACAGCGCCGGCAAGGTCCGCGAGGTCGCCGCCGCGCCCGCCCCGGCCATCCGGCTCTCCACCAAGGCCACGGTCGGCTCCGCCGCCGCCCTGGCCACCGCCCGGGCGCAGCTGGCGGGCGTCGAGAGCGCCAGCACCCCCGAACTCACCGTGCTGCTCAAGGGGAACAAGCCGGTCCTCGCCTGGCACACCCTGGTGGTCGGCCGCACCGCCAAGGGCCTGCCGAGCTCGCTCGACACCTATGTGGACGCCCGCACCGGCAAGGTCACGCAGGCCACCGACAAGATCCTGCACGCCGACGGCCGGGGCTACCACAACGGCAACGTCACCATCGACACCGCCGCGACCTCGATGACCGACCCCAACCGCTCCGGCTTCCGGTGCGGCGGCCAGAACGGCAGCGCCTACACCGGCTCCCCGCCCTGGGGCAACGGCTCCGCCAACGACCTCGTGACCGCCTGCGTCGACATCATGTACGCGGCCCAGCGCGAGTCCGACATGCTCAAGCAGTGGTTCGGCTACAACGGCCAGAACGGCCAGGGCGGCATGGTCCCGGCCCGCGCCGGCCTGAGCGAGGTCAACGCCTACTACGACGGCACCAAGACCACCTACGGCCGCAACCAGAACGGCACGATGCAGCTCACCGGCATCGACGTCGTGGCCCACGAGTACGGTCACGAGATCTTCGACAGGACCCCGGGCAGCTCCGGCTCGTCCAACGAGAACGGGGGGATGAACGAGTCCACCGGCGACATATTCGGGGCGCTCACCGAGCACTTCGCCAACAACCCCAACGACACCCCGGACTACACGGTCGGCGAGAAGCTCAACTTCCTCGGCGACAACAAGCCCATCCGCTACATGTACAACCCCTCCCTGGCCGGCGACCCCAACTGCTACCCGCAGCTGAACTCCGGCACCGAGGTGCACGCCGCGGCCGGCCCGCAGAACCACTGGTTCTACCTGCTCGCCGAGGGCTCCAGCCCGGGCGGCGGAAAGCCCGCCAGCCCCGTGTGTTCCGGCGGCCCGTCGTCGGTGACCGGCATCGGCATCCAGAAGGCCGGCAAGATCTTCATGGGCGCCCTGCTGATGAAGACCTCCTCCTGGAACCACCTGGCCGCCCGCAAGGCGACCCTGGCCAGCGCCAAGAACACCTACGGCAGCGCCGAGTGCAACGCCGTGAAGACCGCCTGGAACGCCGTCGGCGTCCCGGCCCAGTCCGGCGAGACCGACTGCGGCGGCACCACCACGCCGGACTTCTCGCTCGCCCTGAACCCGGCCTCCGGCTCGGTCCAGCCCGGCGCCTCGGCCACCTCCACGGTCAACACCAGCACCACGGGCGGCAGCGCGCAGACCGTGCAGCTCTCCGCGAGCGGTGCCCCGGGCGGGGTGACCGTCTCCTTCAGCCCCTCCTCGGTGACCTCCGGCAACTCCTCGACCATGACCGTCCAGGTCGCGGCCGGCACCGCCAACGGCACCTACCCGATCACCGTCACCGGTACCGGCTCCGCCACGCACACCGTCACGTACCAGCTGTCGGTCGGCACGACGACGCCGCCCACCGGCTGCGCCGACACCGAGTACACGTACGAGGGTTCGCTGACCTCCGGTCAGGCCGAGGCCCAGCCGGACGGCTCGTACTACTACTCGGCGACCTCCGGCACCCACGTGGGCTGCCTGCGCGGTCCGGCCGGCACCGACTTCGACCTGTACCTGCAGAAGTGGAACGGGTCGGGCTGGGTGGACGTGGCGGTCGGCGGCACCGCGAGCGCCGACGAGGACATCACCTACAAGGGCACCGCGGGCTACTACCGCTACCTGGTCCACGCCTACAGCGGCTCCGGCGCGTACACGCTGGGCCTGAGCGCCCCGTAACAGGGGCGGGACACCGTCACGGGCAGGGGGTTCCGTGACGGGCCTCCCGGGCCGGGCGGCCGGTTCCTACCGGCCGTCCGGCACGTCCACGAGCACGTACCCCGGCCTGTCCGGGCCCGCGTCCGCGAGCCGCGTGCCGTCCGGCCCCCAGGCGCCGGCCAGCCCGCCGCCCACGCCGTCCTCGTTGCGGCCGAGGACGTTGCCGAGCACCACGTACAGGCCGAAGTCCCGGGCCCGCACCGGATAGACCGTCGCGAACGAGTCGTTGTCGGCCGACAGCACCGAACTCGCCAGGTACGCCCCGCAGGAGTCGGCGGCCGCCCGCTCGGCGAGCTCGGGGAAACGGTTGTCGTAGCAGGTGGCCAGGGCGAACCGGAGCCCGTCCAGCGTGAAGCGCCCGTCGGCCGTGCCCGGGGCGAAGACCTCGGCCTCGATCCCGTACAGGTGCTGCTTGTCGTAGCGGGTCAGCAGGGTCCCGTCCGGACCGACGACCAGCGTGGTGATGCCGGGCCGTCCGCCGGGCGTGCGCACCGGGCCGTTGACCACGGCCGCGGCCCCGGCCGCCCGGCAGGCCTCCCGCACGGGTTCGAGGCGCGGGTCGTCCTCGGTGAGGACGAGGCCGGGGGAGCGGTGGACCAGGCTCGGCTCGTAGCCGGTCAGCGCCAGCTCGGCGAAGACCACCAGCCTCGCCCCCTCCGCCCCGGCGGCACGGACCGTCGCGGCGATCGAGCGGACGTTGGCGGCGATGTCCCCGGCGACCGGGGTGAACTGCGTGGCGGCGACGATCATGACCGCCATCATCCCGCGCCCGACTGTAAGGGTCAATGGCGCTCGGCGGGTATTAGTGCGTGGTCCGTCGCGCGCACCGGCCCGGGAAAGGCCTGACGAGCCCCCCGGCCGCACCCCGGCCCCGGACCCGCGGCCGCCGCCCGGCCGTCACCGCAGGGGAGGCGCGGCCCGGACGGCACGGCCCGGCGCGGCGGGCGGGGCGCCGAACGAGTGGACTCGCCGGGGTGCGGGCCACGGGCGCCGGTCCGGCGCGGGGAGCGGTGGTGATCTGTGGCCGTCCGCCCCCGTGACCCTGGAAGAGGCGCCCCATGAGACGTACCTCCCCCCGCCGGCTGCTCGCCGCGACGCTGCTCGTGGCGTCCGTGCTGGCCCCGATCACGACGGCCCCCGCCACGGCCGTGCCCGCCGTGCCCGCGGTGCCCGCCCCGGGCGCCGGCCCGCACCACGGCGACGACTGCCCGCACGGTCTCGGTCCCGCGCTGAGCGCCAAGCTGGACAGGACCGTCGAGGACGTCCGCAAGCAGGCCGGCATCCCCGGCCTCGTCGTCGGCCTGTGGATGCCCGGCAAGGGGTGCTACGTCCGCGCGACCGGCATCGCCGACAAGGCCACCGGGCGTCCGATGTTCACCGACACCTACACGCGCATCGGCAGCGTGACCAAGACCTTCACCGTCACCGCGCTGCTCGAACTCGTCGACCAGGGCAAGGTCGGGCTGGACGACCCGATCGACACGTACGTCCGCGGCGTCCCGAACGGCGACAAGATCACCCTGCGCCACCTCGCCGAGATGCGCAGCGGCCTCTTCCCGTACACGTCCGACCCCGACTTCATCCACGACCTGCTGAGCGAGCCGGAGCGCGCCTTCAACCCGTGGGAGGTCCTCTCCTACGGCTACCGCCACGCGAACACCTTCGAGCCGGGCGCGAAGTTCGAGTACTGCAACTCCAACCTGACCCTGCTCGGCCTGGTGGTCGAGAAGGTCACCGGCCAGACGCTCGCCGACGTCATCCGCACGCACGTGGTCCGTCCCGCGGGGCTGCGCCACAGCTTCCTGCCGGAGGGCGCCGAGTTCCCCGAGCCGCACGCGCACGGCTACAGCAACCAGACGCTCAGCGGCGCCGTCGAGGACACCACGGACTGGAACCCCAGCTGGGCCTGGGCCGCCGGCGGGATGATCTCGAACCTGCAGGACCTGCGCCGCTGGGCCCCGGTGCTCGCCACCGGCAAGCTGCTCAGCCCCGAGACCCAGGCCCAGCGCCTCAAGACGCTGCCGACCGGCTTCCCCGGGACCACCTACGGCCTCGGCATCCTGGAGACCAACGGCTGGATCGGGCACAACGGCTCCCTGCCCGGCTACGAGACGGTGACCGTCTATCTGCCGCAGGAGAAGGCGACCCTGGTCCTCATCCTGAACACGGACTCCCTCGTGGACGGGCAGGAGCCGTCGACCCTCGTGGCCCGGGCGATCACCTCCGTGGTCACCCCGGACCACGTCTACGCCGGCAAGGTCGTCTCCCCCTAGGTCCGCGCGGCCCCCGCGGCCCCCGCGGCGACCGACACGATCACCCGCACCTGCGCGATGATGTCGAGCCGGTTCCGGACGAACCCGGGATCGGTGACCGTGCCCGTCGCCGGGTCCGTGTTCCCGGCGCCGAACTCCAGCACCGGGGTGTGCACATGACCGCCCGGCAGCTTCGTCAGGCCGAGCCGGTCGCGCAGCAGGGTCGCCCGGTAGGCGATCTCGTTGGACAGGTAGTTCCCGCCGCCGCCCGCCCGGGCGGCGGAACCGGGCGTCGGGCCGTCGGGGCGCACCACGGGGGTGTCCGAGCCGGCCGGGAGCTCGGTCACGGTGGTGTTGTCGTACACGGGGAAGCGGCCGGTCGGCGTGGCGGTGATCGCCCCGTACGGGAGGGTGGTCGACGTCCACTGCGGCTGGCTGCCGGGGTCGGCGACGGGCACGGTCTCCGTACGGGAGCGGTTCTCGTTGTCCGGGAAGCCGCCGCGCCAGGCCCCGTTGGTCCGCTCGACGTCGAAGCGGCCCGGCCGGCCCTGGCTGACCGTGGTGAAGAGGTCGACCTCCGGCAGGTGCGGGGCCAGCGTCCGTTCGACCGTGCCGTCGGCGAAGTCCTGCCAGCGCACCGGGAACACGGCCGTCTCGACCCGGGCGAGTGAGCCGTCGGCGGTACGCAGCCAGGTGCCGTCCAGGGCGAGCGCGGTGGCCCCGGACGGATTGCTGATGCGGGTGTCCCGGTCGAGCGTGAACGGGTCGAAGCCGGTCAGCAGGATCCGCTTCACGCCCTTGCCGGCCGGGAAGCGGATCGCGTCCTGCCCGCGCGAGGAGCGTTCGAGCCGGTCCAGCAGCCGGGCGCGGCCCTCCTCGCCGAGCCCGAACCCCGGCCGCCAGGAACGCAGTTCACGCGTGAGCGCCAGCCGCGCCCAGTACAGCGGCCGGTCGTCGTCCCGGCTGAGGTCACCGCCAGCCGGGCCCCGCCCCTGCGCCCGGTCCACCGCCCGGCTCCAGAGCCGGGAGCCGTGTCGCGCGACGGTCCGCTCGGCCTGCGGGAAGGTCCGGGCGCCGGAGAGCGCGGCCGTGAACTCCGGCGCCAGGGAGTCGAATCCGCTGCGCCGCAGGATCTCCTGGGGGACCGCCCGGTCGAGCCGGGCCTCCTCGGCGGTGACGGCCGGAGCCGCCGTCGCCGGGGCCTGCGGGGCCCCCGACGCGAGGGAGAGGGAGGCGGCGCAGAGGGCGAGGGCGAGCGTGCTGCGTATCGGGGGCACAGGGGTCCTTCCGTACGGCGGTGACGGGCCGCCGGAAGTATCCCGTCGCACCGGCGCCCCCGCTACGGCGCCCTTTCCGCCACTCCCGCCCCACCGGCTCCGTCGCGCCGCCACGGTGAGGGCGCCCCGGCCATGGCGTCTCCGCCGTCCCGCGGCGGCCGTGTCCGCGCCCGCCGCACCGCCGTCGCCCCGTCGCCGCGGCCGGGTCGGCCCGCCGTGCGCCTTCGCCGTGCAGGGGGGGCGTACCGCCTTAGCCGTACCGCCTTCGCCGTACCGCCGGGGCCCTTCGCTACGGTGCCCTGACCCGCCCCTCCTTGAGCAGTGCGAGGAAGTCGCGGAAGGCGGCCGGCATGTCCACCGCGTCCGGGTCGAGCAGCCACTGGAACTGCAGCCCGTCCATCACCGCCGTGAGCAGCGGCGCCGCCCGCTCCGGGGTGAGGCCGCCGGGCAGTTCGTCGCCGCACTCGGCGCGCAGGACCTCGGCCATGTTCTCCCGCACCTGGGTGTAGCGCTCGGTGAAGAAGGCCCGGGCCGGATGGTCCTCCGTGACGCTCTCGCCGAGCAGGGCCGAGAAGGTCTGCACGATGCCCGGGCGCATCGCGTTGTAGTCGACGAGCGACTCCATGAGGTCCAGCCGCCACTTCCCCGGGTCCCGCGCCCCGCTGGTGTCCCAGCGGTCGCGTTCCTCCAGGACCGCGACGAGCAGCGCCTCCTTGGTCGGGAAGTAGTGCAGCAGGCCCTGCTGGGTCAGTCCGACCCGCTCCGCCACGGCGCCGAGGGACGCCCCGCGGTAGCCGCGCTCGGCGATCACCTCCAGGGCGGCCCGGACGATCTCCGTCCGCCGCTCCTCGCTCCTGGCCCGTGCCATGGCCCCGTCCCCCTTCCGAAGATCCCTGTCGAGAAGGACCGTACGCCATCGTTTGATAACGAAATTCTAACGTAACCTACCGATCTACAGGTAGGGGAGTCACCATGGGCCGCACAACGCCCACTACGAGGAGGTACGGCCGTGGCAGACACGAACCAGGTGCGCGAACAGGCCGTCGAGACGGCTCTGGCCAGGCTCGGCCTGGACGCCAGGACCCGGCTGCTGGCCGGACAGGACATGTGGTCCCTGCCGGCCCTGCCCGAGATCGGCCTGGCCTCGCTGGTCATGTCCGACGGCCCCATCGGCGTCCGCGGCGTCCGCTGGACCGCCGACGACCCGTCCGTCGCCCTGCCGTCCCCGACGGCGCTCGCCGCCGCCTGGGACCCGGCCCTCGCCCGCCGGGCCGGCCGGCTGCTCGCCCAGGAGGCCCGCCGCAAGGGCGTCCACGTCCTCCTCGCCCCCACCGTCAACCTGCACCGCACCCCGCTCGGCGGCCGCCACTTCGAGGCCTACAGCGAGGACCCGTTCCTGACCGGCGTCGTCGGCACCGGCTACGTGCAGGGCGTCCAGGACGGGGGCGTCGGCACCACGGTCAAGCACTTCGTCGGCAACGACGCGGAGACCGACCGCTTCACCGTCGACAACCGGATCGCCCCGCGCCCGCTGCGCGAGCTCTATCTCGCCCCCTTCGAGGCCATCGTCAGGAACGCCCACCCCTGGGGCGTCATGACCGCCTACAACCAGGTCAACGGCACCCCCATGAGCGAGCACCGCCACCTCGTGAACGAGGTCCTGCGCGGCGAGTGGGGCTTCGACGGCTTCACCGTCTCCGACTGGATGGCCGCCCGCTCCACCAAGGGCGGCATCGAGGGCGGCCTCGACGTCGCCATGCCCGGCCCGCGGACCGTCTACGGCGAGGCGCTCGCCGCCGCCGTCCGGGCCGGCGAGGTCGAGGAGACCGCCGTCGACGCCGCCGTGCGCAACGTCCTGCGGCTCGCCGCCCGCGTCGGCGCCCTCGAAGGCGCCCCGCCGGCCGTCACCGAGCCGCCCGCCGCCCTCGACGGCGACGCGCTCGCCCGCGAGATCGCCCGCCGCGGCTTCGTCCTCGTACGCAACGAGGGCGCGGCGCTCCCCCTCGGCCGGGGGACCGTCGCCCTCTCCGGCGCCGCCGCCCGCGACGCCCGGGTCCTCGGCGGCGGCTCCGCCCAGGTGTTCCCCCACCACACCGTCTCGCCGCTCGACGGCCTCGCCGCCGCACTCGCGGCGTCCTCGATCGGTGGCCTCACGTACTCGGTCGGCGCCGACCCCAGCGAGGAGCTCGCCCCCGCCGACCAGGGCTTCAGCCTCCGTGCCGTCTGCCGGGACGCCGCCGGCGACGTCCTCGGCGAGGGCAGCCTGCCCAACGGCCAGGTCCAGTGGATCGGCGACGACCTCCCGGCCGGCGTCACCCACGAGGCCCTCGCCTCCGTCGAGGTCATCGGCACCTTCACCCCGCGGGAGAGCGGCGAGCACGCCTTCGGCACCCGTGGCCTCGGCGCCTACGCGCTGCGCGTCGGCGGACGCCTCCTCTTCGACGGCGTGCAGGCCATGGGGGCCGAGAGCGACCCCTTCGAGGCCTTCTTCGGCTCCCCCGTCGAGCGCGGCAGGATCGCCCTCACGGCCGGTGAGACCGTCGAGGTCTCCCTGCTCCACACCCTGGACAAGGAGTTCGCGGCCCCGCTGCCGGCGGTCATGTTCTCCTTCGTCCACCTCGGGCCTCGCCGGGACCCCGACGAACTGATCGCCGAAGCCGTCGAGGCCGCCCGCGCCGCCGACACCGCCGTCGTGGTCGTCGCCACCACGGAACGCGTCGAGTCCGAGGGATTCGACCGCAAGGACCTGGCCCTGCCCGGCCGCCAGGACGACCTCGTCCGCGCCGTCGCCGCGGCCAACCCGAACACCGTGGTCGTGGTCAACGCGGGGTCCCCCGTGGAGCTGCCCTGGCGCGAGGACGTGGCCGCGATCCTGCTCAGCTGGTTCCCCGGCCAGGAGGGCGGTGCCGCCCTCGCCGACGTCCTCACCGGCGCCGAGGAGCCGGGCGGCCGCCTCCCCACCACCTGGCCGGTCGCCCTCGCCGACGTCCCCGTCGCCGAGGTCACCCCGACCGACGGCGAACTCCACTACGCCGAGGGCGTGTTCATCGGATACCGGGCCTGGGACAGGGCCGGTTCCGTCCCCGCCTACGCCTTCGGGCACGGGCTCGGCTACACCACCTGGGCGTACGAATCCCTCGTCGTCACCCCGGAGACCGCCACCGTCCGTCTCACCAACAGCGGGGGACGCACCGGCCGCGAGGTCGTCCAGATCTATCTCGCGCCCGTCGCCGACGGCGTGGAGCGGCCCGCCCGCTGGCTGGCCGGATTCGCGAACGTCGAGGCCGTGGCGGGGGAGACCGTCGAGGTCACCGTCGAACTGCCGCGCCGCGCCTTCGAGATCTGGGACGAGGACAGGAACGCCTGGAGCTTCGTGTCCGGCGGCTACGAGGTCCTCGCCGCCCACTCCCTCGCCGACGTCCGCCTGACGGCCCGCCTGGACGTCTGACCCGTCCCCGGCGCGGACCGGGCCCCCGGACGGCCCCGGAGCGGACCTGACGCCCGCTCCGGGGCTACTTCCGGGTGACCTGGCGGTACGCGATCTCCGCGAGCCGCGCCTGGCCGTCCCTGCTCGGGTGGAAGAAGTCCCAGGGGCTCAGCTGCCTGCCCTCGAAGGCGAAGCCGAACACCGCCCCGCCGTCGTACCGGCAGCGCACGTCCTTCGCGCACACCTCCCGCAGCACCCCGTTGTAGGCCACGACCCGCTCCCGCACCCGCGCCCTGCGCCGCTCGGCCGCCGGGCCCAGATCCTCGGGGTCCGCGAGCATCGCCCCGCAGATGCCGAGGCTCCACACCTGACGTCCCGTCGGGCTGACCCGGCCGGTCTCCCAGAGCCGGTGCAGGTCCGGCACGCTCGACACGTACACCTGCGCCTTCGGCGCCCCGGCCCGCAGCCTGCCGAGCGCCGCCGTGAAGGAGGCGCGGAACTCCTCGACCGGGGTCATCTGTTCCGGACGGGGCCGGCACGCGTCGTTCGCGCCCATCATCACCGTCACCAGCTCCGGGCGTTCGGCCGCCGCCGCGGCCATCTGCTCCGGCAGCTCCGCCATCCGCGCCCCGCTGCGCGCCAGGTTCCAGCTCTTCCCGGCGACCCCCGCGGGGCCCAGCAGCCGCAGCGCGAGGCTGTTGACCGTGCTGTCCGTCCCGGTCGCCCAGGACACCTCGGGACAGTCGGCCAGGACCGAGCAGGCGTCGAAGGCGCGGGTGATGGAGTCCCCGACGGCGGCGACGGAGGCGGGCGAGGAGTTCCACACGGGCGTCTGCCCGGGCCGGGGCGTGGGGGCCGCCGCCTCGGGACCGCCCGCCGAACAGCCGGCCAGCGCCGCCGCGCACAGCAGTGCCGTCGCGGCCGCGACCGCACGCAATCCTCGTCGCCCGCGCATCCCCGGGGCCCCTCCTCGGCGTCCTCGCGGGTGAAAGCTTGGTGTCCACCCGCCCCCGACCGACCGTACGTCACCCCGACGAGGGCGCGGCACGGTAGCTTTTCCCCCGTCGAACCTGAGGCGCCCCTTGCCGATCGGCTCCGGTAAATTACATCACGTCACATGCTGTCCCCTTTTTGGGGGTTTGCGAAGCCCCCTCTTCGTGATGTTGTTTACTGAGGCCGCTGGGAAGGCGAACCTCGTCCCCACACTGGAGGTCCCGGTGACGACACGTGGAGTCCTGTACGTACACTCCGCACCACGTGCGCTCTGCCCGCACGTCGAATGGGCGGTCGCGGGCGTCCTCGGTGCGAGGGTCCAGCTCGACTGGATCCGCCAGCCGGCGTCCCCCGGGACCTGGAGAGCCGAGTTCTCCTGGCAGGGGCAGACCGGCACCGCGTCCAAACTCGCCTCCGCCCTGCGTGGCTGGCAGATGCTCCGCTTCGAGGTCACCGCCGAGCCCTGCCCCACCGCCGAGGGCGAGCGCTACAGCGCCACCCCCGAGCTCGGCATCTTCCACGCGGTCACCGGCATCCACGGCGACATCCTGATCCCCGAGGACCGGCTGCGCGCCGCCCTGGCCCGGGCGGCGCAGGGCGAGACGGTCCTGGAGGCCGAGATCGCCAGGCTCCTCGGCAAGCCCTGGGACGACGAGCTCGAACCCTTCCGCTACGCGGGCGAGGGCGCCCCGGTCCGCTGGCTCCACCAGGTCGTCTGACCCCCGGCCCGGCCCCGCCGCTGCCCCTCTGCCCCTGCCGCCACAGGGGCCTTCAGGCCTGCCCGCCCCGGCCTCGTCCGGGGCCCGCGAGGACGTGGTCGCGTACGGCCTCCGGGGTCCGCGAGCCCCTGGCTCCGTACCCGCTCCGGCCCAGGCCGGCGCGCACACGGCGGCAGCCGCTCCCCGGTGGGCGTTTCGGCGCCTTCCCCCCGGTCGGCGCGGGTACGGCGAAGGCCCCCTGCCGTGACGTTCCGGCAGGGGGCCCTCGTCGGGGTGTGGCGGTGGATCAGACCGTGCGGAAGGCCAGGACCACGTTGTGCCCGCCGAAACCGAACGAGTTGTTGATCGCCGCGATCGTGCCCTGCGGCAGCTCGCGCGGCTCGCCGCGGACGATGTCGGCGTCGACCTCCGGGTCCAGGTCGTCGACGTTGATGGTCGGCGGCGCCAGCCGGTTGTGGAGCGCCAGGACCGTCGCGACGGTCTCGATGCCGCCCGCGCCGCCCAGGAGGTGGCCCGTCATCGACTTCGTCGCGGAGACCGCGACGTGGTCCAGGTCGTCGCCCAGGATCTTGCGCAGCGCCTTGATCTCGGCGACGTCGCCCTGTGGCGTCGACGTGGCGTGGGCGTTGAGGTGGACGACCTCGGACGGCTTCAGGTCGGTCGCGTCGAGGAGGTTCTGCAGCGCCGCGGCGATGCCCCGGCCGGTCGGCTCGGGCTGCGCGATGTGGTGGCTGTCGGCCGACAGGCCCTGCCCCAGCACCTCGCAGTAGATCTTCGCGCCGCGCGCCTTCGCGTGCTCCTCGGACTCGATCACGATCACGCCCGCGCCCTCGCCCAGGACGAAGCCGTCCCGGCCCTTGTCGTAGGGGCGCGAGGCCTTCTCGGGCTCGTCGTTGCTCTTGGACATCGCCATCATGTTGGCGAAGGCCGCGATCGGCAGCGGGTGGATCGCCGCCTCGGTGCCGCCGGCGACGACCACGTCGGCACGGCCGGTGCGGATCATCTCGACGGCGTAGCCGATGGCCTCGGCACCCGACGCGCACGCGGACACGGGGGTGTGCACGCCCGCCCGGGCGTTCACCTCCAGGCCGACGTTGGCGGAGGGGCTGTTGGGCATCAGCATCGGCACGGTGTGCGGGGAGACCCGGCGGACGCCGGAGTCCTTCAGCACGTCGTACTGGTCGAGCAGGGTGGTGACACCACCGATGCCGGAGGCGATGACGGAGCCGAGCCGCTCGGGCACGACCTTGTCGTCCTCGCCGGCCGGGCCGGTGAAGCCCGCGTCGGCCCACGCCTCACGGGCCGCGATCAGCGCGAACTGCGCCGAACGGTCCAGCTTGCGGGACAGCGGGCGGGGGAGCACCTCGGTCGGGTCCACCGCGGCACGGGCCGCGATGCGAACGGGCAGCTCAGCGAAGCGCTCCCCGTCGAGGGGCTTGACGCCGGAGCGTCCCGCGATCAGACCTTCCCAGGTCGATGCGGAGTCGCCACCCAGCGGAGTGGTTGCGCCGATACCGGTGACGACCACGGTGCGATTGGTCGAGCTCACAGGAAATCTTTCTCCATGTGTGTGATGGTCGGAAAACGGCGCCACCGCTGGGTGGCGGACCGGGTCAGCTAGGCCGAATCAGGCCTGGTGCTTCAGGATGTACTCGGTCGCGTCGCCGACGGTCTTGAGGTTCTTGACGTCCTCGTCCGGGATCTTGACGTCGAAGCGCTCTTCGGCGGCGACGACGACCTCGACCATGGACAGGGAGTCGACGTCCAGGTCGTCGGTGAAGGACTTGTCGATCTCGACGTCCTCGACCGGGATGCCGGCGATCTCGTTCACGATCTCAGCGAGACCGGCGACGATCTCTTCCTGGGTGGCGGCCATTCTGGCGCTCCTTCTTGTGTGTACTGGGGTGACAAGCTTCCGGGAGATCCGGAGTGCCTAGGGGAGGGTAACGACCGTCGCGGCGAAGACGAGACCCGCCCCGAAGCCGATGATGAGCGCGGTATCGCCGCTCTTCGCCTTCCCGGTCGCCAGAAGCCGCTCCATGGCGAGCGGGATCGAGGCGGCCGAGGTGTTGCCGGTGGTCTCCACGTCACGGGCGACCGTGACGTGCTCCGGCAGCTTGAGCGTCTTCACCATCGAGTCGATGATCCGCATGTTGGCCTGGTGCGGGATGAAGACGTCCAGGTCGTCCGCCGAGATGCCGGCGGCGTCCAGGGCCTGCTGGGCGACCTTCGCCATCTCGAAGACGGCCCAGCGGAACACCGCCTGGCCCTCCTGCGTGATGGCGGGGAACTTGATCTCGCCCTTCTCGTTGAGGGGGAGCTTCGACACGTCGCCGCCATGGAAGTCGTTCCACGGCACGGTCTGCTTGATCGTCTCGGACTTGTCGCCCTCCGAACCCCACACCGTGGGGCCGATGTGCGGCTCGTCCGAGGGGCCGACGACCACGGCGCCCGCGCCGTCGCCGAACAGGAAGGCCGTCGCGCGGTCCTCCAGGTCCGTCAGGTCGCTGAGCCGCTCCACGCCGATGACGAGGACGTACTCGGCCGAACCCTCGACGATCATGCCCTTGGCGAGGGTCAGGCCGTAGCCGAAGCCCGCGCAGCCGGCGGAGATGTCGAACGCCGCCGGCTTGCCGGCACCGATCTTGTCGGCGATCTCGGTCGCCACGGCAGGGGTCTGCTTGAAGTGCGACACCGTCGAGACGATGACCGCGCCGATCTGCTCGGGGTCGATGCCGGCGTCGGCGATCGCCTTGCCCGAGGCCTCCACCGACATCGCGGCGACGGTCTCCTCGGGGGACGCCCAGTGCCGGGTCGCGATGCCGGAGCGGGACCGGATCCACTCGTCGGACGAGTCGATCTTCTCCAGGATCACCTCGTTGGGCACCACACGGGTCGGGCGGTAGCCGCCGACACCGATGATGCGCGCGTACGGGGCGCCCTTGCTGGGCTTGATCTTGGCCATGCTTCTCGACACTCCTTGTCAGGCCGTGGCGGTCGTCTCGGCGACGAGCGTGCGGGCCGCGTCGAGGTCGTCAGGGGTCTTCAGGGCCACGGTGCGCACACCGGGCAGCGCGCGCTTGGCCAGGCCGGTCAGGGTGCCGCCGGGGCACACCTCGATCAGACCGGTCGCGCCGAGCCCCTGGAAGGTCTCCATGCACAGGTCCCAGCGGACCGGGTTGGCGACCTGGCCGACGAGGCGGGAGATGACCTCCGCGCCGGTCGTCACGACCTGGCCGTCCTTGTTGGAGACGTACGCGGTGGCCGGGTCGGCCGGGGACAGCTTCTCGGCCGCCTCCGCCAGCTTGTCGACCGCCGGAGCCATGTGGTGCGTGTGGAACGCGCCCGCGACCTTCAGGGCCACGACGCGCCGGACACCCTCGGGCTTGTCCGCCTCCAGGGCGGCCAGCTGCTCCGCGGTGCCGGCGGCCACGATCTGGCCCGCGCCGTTCACGTTCGCCGGGGTGAGCCCCAGCTTCTCCAGGTGCGGGACGACGACCTCGGGGTCGCCCCCGAGCAGCGCCGACATGCCGGTCTGCGTGATCGCGGCGGCCTCGGCCATCGCCAGACCGCGGGTACGCACGAGACGCAGCGCGTCGGTGGCGTCGAGGACGCCGGCGAACGCGGCGGCGGTGATCTCGCCGACGCTGTGACCGGCGACGGCGCCGGGCGCCACGTCACCGAGGGCGGCGGCCGACAGCAGACCGGCCGCGACGAGCAGCGGCTGGGCCACGGCGGTGTCGCGGATCTCGTCCGCGTCGGCCTTCGTGCCGTAGTGGGCAAGGTCGAGCCCGATGGCGTCGGACCAGGCCGCGACGCGGTCGGCGGCACCGGGGAGTTCGAGCCAGGGAGTCAGGAAGCCGGGCGTCTGGGCGCCTTGGCCGGGAGCGACGAGTACGAGCACCCTCACACTCTCTCTTGGGGACGGTCCCGGACGCCCGTGGGGACAGGGACGAAGAACCGCCGGGGGAATTGTTGGCGTTCGACAAAAGTCTAGGACTGCGTATCCGCCTCGGCCAAGCGCCCGAGGATCAGCGCGATCCGCAAGGTGAACGCGGAGCGGACATCGGAGGGTGACCAGCCGGTGACGTCGGTCACACGTCGAAGCCGGTAGCGCACGGTGTTGGGGTGCACGAAGAGCATGCGGGCCGCGCCCTCCAGGCTGCTCGCCTGCTCCAGATAGACGCTCAGCGTCTCCAGCAGGGCCGAGCCCGCCTCCTCCAGCGGTCTGTAGATCTCCTCCACCAGCTGCTCACGGGCCGAAGGGTCGGAGGCGATCGCGCGCTCCGGGAGGAGATCGTCCGCGAGAACCGGCCGCGGGGCGTCCTGCCACGCTGTGCAGGCCTTGAGTCCGGCCGCGGCGGCCTGAGCGGACCGGGTCGCCGCGAGCAGGTCGGGCACCACGGGCCCGGCGACGACCGGGCCGGCCGCGTACGGCCCGATCAGCGCCTTCGCGACGGCCAGCGGATTGTCGTTGCCGCCCGCGATCACGACGAGGCGGTCACCCAGCACACCGGTCAGCACCTGCAGCTTGGCGTGCCGGGCGGCCCGCCGGATCGCCTCGACGGTCAGTTCGCTGTCCCCGTCGGGCGCGGTGCCGAGCACGACGCACACGTTCTCGGGGGAGTTCCAGCCGAGGGCGGCGGCCCGGGAGACGGCACCCTCGTCCGCCTCGCCGGACAGCACGGCGTTGACGACGAGGGACTCCAGCCGGGCGTCCCAGGCGCCGCGGGCCTCGGCTGCCTGCGCGTACACCTGGGCGGTGGCGAAGGCGATCTCCCGTGCGTAGACGAGCAGCGCCTCGCGGAGCACCCTCTCGTCTCCAGGCGCCGCGACCTCGTCGATCGCCGCTTCCATGACCTCGATGGTGGTCCGCACCATCTCCACGGTCTGGCGCAGCGTGATCGCCCGGGTCAGCTCGCGGGGCGCCGTGCCGAAGACGTCCGTGGAGATCGCCTGCGGGGTCTCCGGGTGCCGGAACCACTCGGTGAACGCGGCGATACCGGCCTGGGCGACGAGACCGATCCACGAGCGGTTCTCGGGCGGCATCGCCCGGTACCACGGCAGCGTCTCGTCCATGCGCGCGATGGCGTTGGCGGCGAGCCGCCCCGAGGACTGTTCGAGGCGCTTCAGGGTCGCGGCATGGCGGTGGGCGGCGTTCACGGGTTCAGACACGGGGACAAGACTGCCTTATCGGGACGGCGGCGTGCGGGGTCGGGGCGGTTTCGCCGCCGCCGCGGTGGCGCCCGCGGCTACCGTGATCCCGTGATACGCATCCAGCGCGCCGGCGAGCGCCACCCGGGCGGCGACCCCGGGGCCGGCATCGACACCCGGCACGCCTTCTCCTTCGGACGCTTCTACGACCCCGACAACCTGCGCTTCGGTGCGCTGCTCGCCTGCAACGAGGAGCGCCTGGCTCCCGGCTCCGGCTTCGACGAGCATCCGCACAGCCACACCGAGATCGTCACGTGGGTCGTCGGGGGCGAGCTCACCCACCGCGACTCGACCGGTCACACCACCGTCGTGCGCCCGGGCGACCTGCAGCACCTGAGCGCGGCGGCCGGCGTCCGCCACGTGGAGCGCAACGACGGCCCGGACCCCCTGGTCTTCGTCCAGATGTGGCTCGCCCCCCTGACTCCGGGCGGCGAGCCCGCGTACGAGATCGTCCGCGGCATCGCCGACGCCACCCCGTACGCCCTCCCCGCGGCGGGCGCCCTGCTCCACGTCCGCCGCCTGGAAGCCGGCGAACTCAGCGCCGTCCCGGACGCGGACCTGCTGTACGTCCACGTGGTCCGCGGCACGGTCCGCCTGGCCGGCGAGGAACTCGCGGCGGGCGACGCGGCGCGGGTGACGGGGGAGAAGGACCTCGCGCTGCTGGCGACGGGGGACGCGGAGCTGCTGCTGTGGGAGATGCGGGACGCCACGACCGGCGCGTGACGTACGGCCGCGACCACGCGGCGTCTGGCGGAGCGTGCCGGGCCCGCGGTGTCCGGCGCCCTCCGAGAGGTGCGACCCGGCGCAGCCCGTCCACGAACGCCCGCCAGGCGTCGGCGGCGACGATCAGGACGGGCCCGGGGTCCTCTTGCTGTCGCGGACGGGGCCTAGGAGCCGGTCCGGCCGTCGAGGAGTTCGCGGACGATGTCCAGGTGGCCGTTGTGCCGGGACGTCTCCTCGATCAGGTGGAGGAGGATCCAGCGGAGGTCCACGTGCAGGCCGTCACGGATGGGGCGCCCGGCCTTCGTGTCCAGGTCGTGCGCCGACACCAGGCGGCGCAGGCGGGCGCTCTGCTCCTCGTACTCGGCGAGCAGCCGCGGCAGCGGGACGTCGACCGCCGTCCGCATCTCGGGGTCGGGGTCGTCGTCGGTCGCCTCCGCGAGCGGGCCCTGGAGTTCTCCGTCCAGGAACACCACGTCCAGCCACCAGTGTTCGACCCAGCGCAGATGGCTGATCAGCCCGCACATCGTCATCAGCGGCGAGTTCGGGAGGGGAGCCCTGCGGGCGTCCTCCGCGGACACGCCCTCGCACTTGGCGACCGCCGTGGCGCGGGCGTAGTCCAGGAAGGTGGTCAGCTGGGTGCGCTCGTCCCAGGAGGACGGCGTATCGGTACGTGAAGTCATCGCCGGGAGTCTGCCCGCCGACCCGAGGGGGTGTCGAACGGTTATCGCAGCGCGCTCTTCGTCTGCCAGTCTGCCCAGCTCACGTTCCACGCGCCGTAGCCGTTGCCCGGTGCCACGACGCCCTTGGTCTCCTCGCCCTTGATCTCGAAGGGGTCGCCGGGGCGGACCAGGGCGTAGAAGGCGGAGGCCTGTTCGGTGCTCATGCCGATGCAGCCGGAGCTGTGGTTGGCGCGGCCGAAGTAGGCGGCGTTCCAGGGGGCGGCGTGCGCGTACATGCCCGACCAGGTGAGGCGCATCGAGTAGTCGACGTCCTTGTTGTAGGCGTCGCCGAGGCCGACCGTCTCGGAGTTCATGTTGATCGTGCCCTCCTTCGCCATGAGGACGGCCGTGCCGCGCCAGGAGCGCTTGTCGCCGCCGGGGGTGCCGCCGGAGACCGGGATCGTGCGGACCGCCTGCCCGTCGCGCAGCAGGGTGAGCTTCTTGCGGTCCAGGTCGACCTTCACGATCCGGGCCGTGGAGTCGACGCTGAAGCCGGTGCGGTAGTCGCGGACGAACCAGCCGCCGCCCGAGTCCGTCCCGTTGAGCGTCGCCTCCAGGGTGACCTTGGTGCCCGGCTTCCAGTACTCCTTCGGGCGCCAGTCGACGCGGTCCTTGCCCGAGTAGTCGGTCAGCCAGCCCCACGAGCCCTCGGTGCCGTTGGAGGTCGTGACCTTCAACTGGCGTTCCACGTCCGCCTTGTTCCTCACCGGGCGGTCGAAGACGATCGACAGCGGCTGGGCGATGCCCACCGTGGTGTTCTTGCCCGGTGCCAGGGTCAGCTTGTTGACCCTGTCCGCCTCGGGGGTGGAGAAGGTCGACCTGGACGTCGTCCGCTTGCCGCCGGCCGTGCTGGACGTCACCTCCACCGTGTACGCGGTGCCGGGCGCGGCCTTGCGGTCCGAGACCCAGGAGGCCCCGTCCGCCGCCGTACGGCCGGCCAGCGGTGTGCCGTCCGCGTCGACCACCTTCACCTGGGCCAGGGTGCCGCCGGTCGCGGTCACGGTGACCTGCCGGCCGGCCGCCGGGGGCTGCACGGTCACCTTCGCCGGGGTGTCGGCCGCGGCGGCGGCCTTCGAGCCGTCCGGCTGGCTCGCCGTCGCCGCCGAACAGGCGGTGAGCGCCACCGCCGTGAGGAGGAACAGGGGTATGCGTATGCGCGCAACGGGCAGCACGGGACGGACCTCCGCGGAAGCGTGAGTGGAGTGGAAAGAAGGGGATGACCCGGACTCTAGGTCGCCGCCGGGCGCCCGTGCCGCCTCCCGGACCCATGTGACCTGCCCTGCAGAGAAACGGTCATCGTCCGGTCACATTCCTCGCGCGGAGCGGTCAAGACCGGCTGTGAGCCTGCTGTGCGCCCCACCACCGACGGGGCGGAACAAGGAGGCTCCCGTTGTGTCAGCGCTGCTCGTGACGGCCGCACCCATGCCCGCGACCGCTCCGGTGCCGTGGCTCGGGCCCGTCACCCCGGAGGTCTACCGCGCGTTCCTCGCCGCCCGCTCCACCGGTGCCGACGGACCCAGCTTCCTCCAGCTCCCGGCCTGGGCCGAGGTGAAGGAGGGCTGGACCCCCCGGCTCGTCGGCTGGGGGCGCCGGTCCGGTGAGCTCGACGGGGTCGCGCTCGTCCTGCTGCGCGCCTTCCCCGGCACCCGCAAGTACCTCGCCTACCTTCCCGAGGGGCCGGTCGCCGACTGGGCCGACCCGGACCTCGACGGCTGGCTCGATCCGCTCCTGCGCCATCTGCGCGGCCTCGGCGCCTTCGCCGTCCGCATCGGGCCCGGGCCGGCCTACCGGCGCTGGTCCGCCGCCACGCTCAAGGCGCACAGCGGACCCGGCCGGCGCCTCTCCGACGTCCTGGCCAGCGAGGTCGACCCGCTGGGCTCCGCCGTCGCCGAGCGCCTGAGGGCGCGCGGCTGGCGCAGGTGCGGCGGGGACAGCGAGGACGGCGCCGACGCCCAGCCGCGGCACGTCTACCAGGTGCCGCTCACCGGCCGCAGCTCCGACGACCTGTGGAACGGCCTCAACCAAGAATGGCGGCGCAACATACGCAAGGCCCGGAAGTCGGGCGTCGAGGTCGTCGTCGGCTCGGCCGCCGACCTGCCCGAGTTCCACCGGCTGCTGCGCATCACGGAGGAGCGCGACGGCTTCCGGCTCGGACGCTCGCTCGCGTACTACGAGCGCCAGTACGCCGTCCTCAACGCCGAGCACCCCGGCCGCATGAAGCTCTACCTCGCCCGCCACGAGGGCGAGGTGCTCGCCGCGCACACGATGATCACCGTCGGCCGGCGGGTCTGGTACCAGACCGGCGCCTCGGCGGACCACCGCCGCGAGGTCCGGCCCTCCAACGCCCTGCAGTGGCGCATGATGCTCGACGCCCACGCCGTCGGGGCCGACGTCTACGACCTGCGCGGGGTACCCTCCACCCTCGATCCGGACGACCGCGCGCACGGCCTGCTTCGATGGAAACTCGGCACCGGCGGACAGGTCGTCGAGACCCTGGGGGAGTGGGAGATTCCGTTGCCCGGCACGACCAACCACACGCTGTACCGCGCCTTCCAGGCGTATCTGGCCCGTCGATGACGGCCACCGCCACCGCCACCGAGAGCAGGGCGGCGGCGCCGTCCGTCCTGCGCAGCGGCGCCCTCATGGCCGCGGGGTCGCTCGTCTCGCGCGCCACCGGCTTCGTCCGGTCCGCGGTCGTCGCCGCGGCCATCGGCACCGGACTGGTCGCCGACGGCTACGCGGTGGGCAACTCGGTGCCCACCATCGTCTACATGCTGCTGCTCGGCGGCGCCCTCAACGCCGTCTTCGTGCCCGAACTCGTCAAGGCCGCCAAGGAGCACGAGGACGGCGGCGCCGCCTACACCGACCGGCTGCTCACCGTCTGCGTGCTCGCCCTCACGGCGCTCACCGCGGCCGCCGTGCTCGCGGCTCCCGCGATCGTCGACGGCTACACCGACTACACGGGCGCGCAGCGGGACATGACCATCGCCTTCGCCCGCTCCTGCCTGCCGCAGATCCTCTTCCTCGGTCTGTTCACGCTGCTCGGGCAGGTGCTCAACGCACGCGGCCGGTTCGGCGCGATGATGTGGACACCGGTCCTCAACAACGTCGTCGCGATCGGCGTGTTCGGGCTCTTCCTGGCCGTCTCCGACGGGGGCCGGCTCACCACCGGCGAGACCGCGCTCCTCGGCTGGGGCACGACCGCCGGCATCGCCGTCCAGGCCCTCGCCCTGCTGCCCTCCCTGCGGGCGGCCGGCTTCCGCTGGCGGCCCCGCTTCGACTGGCGCGGCAGCGGCCTCACCGCGCCCCTGCGGGCGGCCGGCTGGCTCGTGCTGCTCGTCCTCACCAACCAGGCCGCCTACTGGGTCACGACGAAGGTGGCGACGGCGGCCGGTCAACTCGCCGAGGGCGCCGGGCTCAGCGCGTACAACAACGCCTACCAGCTGTGGATGGTCCCGCACGGCATCATCACCGTCGCCCTCGTCACCGCACTCATGCCACGGATGAGCGGCGCCGCGGCCGAGGGCGACCTCGCGGGCGTGCGCCGGGACCTCGGCTACGCCCAGCGCACCAGCGCCGCGGCCGTCGTCCCCGCCGCCTGCGCCCTGTTCGCACTCGCCGTCCCGGTGATGGGCACCGTCTACCAGTACGGCCGCACCGACGCGGACGCCGTACGGTCGATGGCCTGGATCCTGATGGCCCTCGCGCCCGGACTCGTCGCCCTGTCCGGCCAGTACGTGTGCACGCGCGCCTTCTACGCGATGCGCGACACCCGCACCCCGTTCCTCCTGAACCTCGTCATCGCCGGCCTCAACGCCCTCCTCGCCGTCTGCTCGTTCGCCCTCCTGCCGTCCCGGTGGGCCGTGGCCGGCATGGCCGCGGGCTACTCGCTGGCGCTGTGGGCGGGCTGGGGGCTGACGGCGTACGTGCTCGGGCGGCGCCTCAGGAGGACCACCGGGGCCGACGCCGCGGCGCCCGACGGCGTCGTCGCCCCCCTGCTCCGGCTGCTCGTCGCCGCCGTGCCCGCCGCCGGGCTCGGGCTGCTCACGACCGGCGCGACCGCCGCGGCCGGCTCCGTGGCCTCCGGCCTGGCCGGCGCGGCCGTGATCCTCGCCGTCTTCGCCCTGCTCGCCCGCCCCCTGCGGCTCACCGAGGTCCGGGCGCTGCTCGCGGGCGCCTCCGGCCGGGCCCGCCGCCTCGTCCGCCGCGGCGGCTGACCCCACCCCGTCCCCGCCGGGCCCCCTCCCCGGCGGGGAGCTCCTACGACCTTGGGATACTCCTCAGATGCCACGCGTGCTGCTGATCGAAGACGACCCCTCCGTCCGCGAAGGCGTCGAGCTCGGGCTCCGGCGCCGCGGGCACGAGGTGCGGACCGCCGCGACCGGCGAGGCGGGTCTCGCCGCGCTCGGCGAGTTCCGCCCCGACCTGCTGCTGCTCGACCTCATGCTGCCCGGCATGAACGGCGTCCAGGTCTGCCGCCGGGTCCGCGAGACCAGCCAGCTGCCCATCATCATGCTCACCGCCCGCGGCGACGACTTCGACGTGGTCGTCGGCCTGGAGGCCGGCGCCGACGACTACATCGTCAAGCCCGCCCGTACGGAGGTCATCGAGGCCCGCATCCGCGCCGTGCTCCGCCGCATCGAGGAGCCGGGCGGCGGCCGGCCGGCCGTCGAGTTCCACGGGGAGCTGGCCGTCGACCGGGCCGGGCTCACCGTCGCGAAGAACGGCGAGCGGGTCGCCCTCGCCCCCTCCGAACTCAAGCTGCTGCTGCACCTCACGGCCGCGCCCGAGCAGGTCTTCAGCCGCCAGCAGCTCCTCGAACACGTCTGGGAGCACAGCTTCCACGGCGACGCCCGGCTCGTCGACGCCTGCGTCCGCCGGCTCCGCACCAAGATCGAGGACCCGGGCGAACCCCGCTACATACAGACCCTCCGCGGCTTCGGCTACCGCTTCGGTCCCCTCCAGTGAGGGCCCACGTGCCCGGCGGCGCCGACCGGCCCCCGAGACGCCGCCGCCCCCGCGCCTTCGGGCTGCGCACGCGCCTCGTCCTCGCCTTCCTCCTCGTCGCCGCCGTGGGCTGCGGCACCACCGCCGCACTCACCTACCGCGCCGCCCGCAACGCCATCCTGGAGCAGACCCAGGACACCGCCGTGAGCGCCTTCCGGCAACAGGTCGAGACCCTCAACACCACGATGCCGGTCAACCTCGACGTGCTGCGCGACGAACTCCAGCGCATCGCCCGGCAGGGCAAGCCCCGGCCCTGGCGGGTCTACGCGGAGTACGGCACCCTGCGGGCGTCCTCCACCGACCGGCCCGAGTCGACCGTCCTCACCCCCGAACTGCGCCGCCGCGCCACCGCGCCCGGCACCACCCACGGCAGCTTCCAGCGGGTGGTCAGGAACGGCACCCCCTACCTCACCATCGCCGTCCCCGCCGTCTTCAGCGGCCGCGGCGGCGGCTACCCGGCGGGGCGCCCCACCGGCCTCGTCGTCTACGCGGTGATGGACCTGGGCGAGGAGGAGGCCAACATCGAGGCCATGGTCGTCGCCGCCCGCGACGGCGCCCTGCCGGCGCTGCTCGTCGCCCTCGTCCCCGCCCTCATCGCCTCGCGGAGCGTGCTGCGGCCGGTCCGCGAGCTGCGGCACGCGGCCCACAGCATGGGCCAGGGCCGGCTCGACACCCGTATCCACGCCAAGGGCAGCGACGAACTCGCCGACCTCGCCCGCACGTTCAACGAGTCCGCCGGCGAGCTGGAACGTTCCGTCGCCGAGCTGCGGCGGGCCGAGGCACGCGCCCGGCGCTTCGCCTCCGACGTGTCGCACGAACTGCGCACCCCGCTCGCCGGCATGCTCGCCGTCACCGAGGTGCTCGACGAGGACGCCGGCACCCTCGACTCCGACACCGCCCGCGCGGTGCGCCTGATCAGCGCCGAGACCGGCAAACTGGCCGTCCTCGTCGAGGACCTGATGGAGATATCCCGCTTCGACGCGCGTGCCGCCGAACTCCACACCGACGAGGTCGACGCCGCCGAGACCGTCCGCAAGACCCTGATCCGGCGCCACTGGACCGACCCCGACCAGGTCGTCACCGAGCTCGCCGACGGCATCCGCGCCCGGCTCGACCCGCGCCGCTTCGACGTGGTCGTCGCCAACCTCGTCGGCAACGCCCTGCGGCACGGCCGCCCGCCGGTCACCGTCCGGGTGTACACCGCGGACGGGGCGGGCGCGGAGCTCGTCACGGAGGTCGCCGACCAGGGGCCCGGAATCCCCGACGACGTGCTGCCCCACGTCTTCGACCGCTTCTACAAGGGCGACCCGGCCCGTACCCGATCGGCCGGCAGCGGCCTCGGCCTCGCCATCACACTGGAGAACGTCCGGCTGCACGGTGGTAGCGTCGTCGCCGCCAACCGGCCCGACGGCGGCGCCGTCTTCACCGTCAGGATCCCGCTGTGACCCGGCCCCCGACCCGGACCCCGCCCCCGACCCGGAACCGGACCCGGCCCAGGACGCGCACGTCCTTGCGACGTCTCGCCGTCCTGCTGAGCCTGCTGCCGCTCGCCGCCTGCGGCATCCGGAAGAGCGACGTCGTGGAGGCCGGCGGCGCGGCCACGGTCGCCGTGTACCCGACCAACGGCGTGAAGATGGTGCTGTTCCTCGTCGGTCCCGACGGGCGGCTGATGCCGACCGTCCGCGACTTCGGTCTCTCCTACGGTCCGGACGGCACCACCGGTCTCGTCGACCGTGACGGCAATCCGATGCGGCTGCCGACCGAGCGGGCGGTCGTCGGCGGCTACCGCATCGCCACCGACAAGGTGCTCGCCACCCTCCTGGAAGGCCCTGACCAGCGGGAACGCGGCGCCGGACTCACCACGCGGCTCGCCCTGCACGGCTTCTCGCCGCACACCGAGACCCGGCCCGGCCCCGACGGGGGCGACACGGTGCTGAGCCTGCGGCTCGAGGTCCGGGTCCAGGACCTCGACCCCCTGGGGGTGCAGCAGCTGGTGTGCACGGCCGCCTACGCCGAGGAACTCGGCCAGGCCGCGCAGGTCGTCGTCACCGGGATCGACACGACCCTGCCGGCCACCCGCTGCGAGGCGGACTGACCGGCCCGGGGCCGCCCCTGACCGCACTCAGGCGCGGAGCTCCGCGAGCACCCCGTCCGTGAACGGCGGCCACGCCTCGATCGCCCACGGCCCGAAGGGCCGGTCGGTCAGCGCCACGCACGCGGCGCGCGCGTCGGGGTCGATCCACAGGAACGTCCCGGCCTGGCCGAAGTGCCCGAAGGTGCGCGGCGAGGACGTGGCACCGGTCCAGTGCGGCGCCTTGCCGTCGCGGATCTCGAAGCCGAGACCCCAGTCGTTGGGCCGCTGGTGCCCGTAGCCGGGCAGGATGCCGGTGACACCGGGGTACGTGACGGTCATCGCGTCCAGCACGGTCCGCGCGTCGAGCAGCCGCGGCGCCTGCACCTCCGCGGCGAAGCGGACCAGGTCGTCGACGGTCGACACGCCGTCCTTGGCGGGCGAGCCGTCGAGCGTCGTGCCCTTCATGCCGAGCGGCTCCAGGACGGCCTGGTGCAGATATTCGGCGAAGGGGATGTCGGTGGCCTTGGCGACGTGGTCGCCGAGCACCTCGAAGCCGGTGTTGGAGTAGATCCGGCGGGTGCCGGGCGCGGCCATGACCCGGTTCTCGTCGAAGGCGAGCCCGGAGGTGTGGGCCAGCAGGTGCCGCACGGTCGCGCCCTCGGGGCCGGCCGGCTCGTCGAGGTCGATCGCCCCCTCCTCGTACGCGACGAGGACGGCGTAGGCCGCGAGCGGCTTGGTGACGGAGGCCAGCGCGAAGCGCTGCCCGGTGGGGCCGTGGGCCCCGGCCAGGGTGCCGTCCGCACGGACGACGGCGGCGGCCGCGGTGGGAACGGGCCAGTTCTCGATCGACGCCAGGCTCTGCATGTAGCCGAGCCTACTTGCTTCGAGTGCACTCCAAGTCTCTAGCGTGGGGGTCATGAGCGTGATCGAGAGCACGACCGGGCCCGCCGTCAAGGACCGCTACACCATCAGCGAGGTGGCCGCCCTCACCGGACTCAGCGCCCACACCCTGCGCTGGTACGAGCGGATCGGCCTCATGCCGCACGTCGACCGTTCGCACACCGGCCAGCGCCGGTTCACCGAGCGCGACCTGGGCTGGCTGGCGTTCGTCGGCAAGCTGCGGCTCACCGGCATGGCCGTCGCCGACATGGTCCGCTACGCGGAGCTGGTGCGGGAGGGCGACCACACCCATGACGCGCGGCGGGCGATCCTCGAGTCCACCCGGACCGACGTCGTCGCCCGGATCGCGGAGCTGCAGGACGCGCTCTCCGTGCTCGACCTCAAGATCGATCACTACGCCACCGTCTGCGGAGGAACGACATCATGAGCACCCCCGACGCCAGGATCGACACCGTACGCCTGGGCGGCCCGGAGGGCCCCGAGACCGGCGTCCAGGGCTTCGGCGCCATGGGCATCAGCGAGTTCTACGGCGACACCGACGAGGCCGCCGCCCGCGACACCCTGGAAGCCGCCCTGGAGGCCGGCGTCACCCTGATCGACACCGCCGACTCCTACGCCTTCGGTGCCAACGAGGAGTTCCTCGCCCCGTTCGTCGCCGCGCACCGGGACGAGATCGTCCTCGCCACCAAGTTCGGCATCGAGCGGCGGGCCGACGACCCCCGCTTCCGGGGCGTCAACAACACCCCCGCCTACATCCGCGCCTCCGTCGAGGGCAGTCTGCGCCGCCTCGGCGTCGAGACGATCGACCTCTACTACATGCACCGCACCGACCCGGCCGTGCCGTTCGCGGAGTCCGTCGGCACCATGGCCGAGCTCGTGAAGGAGGGCAAGATCCGGCAGATCGGGCTGAGCGAGGTCACCGGCCCCGAACTGCGCGAAGCCCACGCGGTGCACCCGGTCGCCGCCCTGCAGTCGGAGTGGTCGCTGTTCTCGCGCGACGTCGAGCACAGCGCGGTCGGCGCGGCCGCCGAGCTCGGCGTGACCTTCGTGCCGTACTCGCCGCTCGGCCGCGGCTTCCTCACCGGCTCCTTCGCGGACGCCGCGAAGGAGTTCGGGACCGACGACTTCCGCCGCCGTCAGCCGCGCTTCACCGGCGAGAACGCCGAGCGCAACGCGGCCCTGCTCGCCCCGCTCCACGCCATCGCGGCCGAGCGCGGGGCGACCTCGGCGCAGATCGCCCTGGCCTGGGTCCAGCAGCGCGCCGCCGTGCACGGTCTGACCGTCGTCCCCATTCCCGGCACCCGCAAGCGCACCCGCCTCCTGGAGAACGCGGCGGCCACCCGGATCACCCTCACCGAGGCGGAGCTCGCCGCCCTGGAGCCGATCGCCGGCCAGGTGGCCGGAGAACGCTACCCGGACATGACCTTCACCTCAGCCGCCCGCGAGGCCTGACCCACCCCCCCCACACACACACCACGAGGCCCCCTCCACCCCCCAACGCCGTGGGGGAGAGACCCTCCCACGCCTTGGGGGGCGAGACCCCCCAACGCCGTCGGGGAGAGCTCGGGTGCCTGGGGCCCCGGGCCACTCCGCGCGGACCCGCCGGCCTCCGTGCGGGCAATCGTCCCGCCGCGGCGGGACGGGTGGGCACACGGGACGTCAGCACTTGCCCGGCCCGGGCTTCCCGCACGTACGCCCGCCCCCGGAGGCCGCTCGCGCCCGGACGGCCCCCCGCCCCCACCAGGCGCGGCGCGTCGGGACGCCCGCCTGGGGCGCCGCACGAAACCCGCAGGTCGCCGGACCCGCCGCCTTCGCACCCCTCCCCACGGGCACGGGCTCACGCCAGCCCCAGCGCGAAGACCGCGAACCCGGCCGCCAACACACCCGCGGCCGCCCGCCGGGCCGTGCCGGTCCGGGTCCACGGGGACTCGAAGCCCCGCGCGTACCGCCCGATCAACACGAGCAGTCCGGCGAAGAGCGGCATCCACGCCAGCCGCGCCACGATCCAGCCGACCGAGTCCGGCGCCCCCACCAGGCCCGGGACCCCGCCCAGGTACGAGGCGGGGACCGCGGCCGCCAGCATGGCCGTCTGGTGCCAGCACAGGATGGTCATCGCGGACAGGTTGACCACGACCACCGGCGCCCACAGCGCGGGCCGCGCCAGCAGCCGGCCGAGCCGCTCCCGCAGCAGGACCGCCGCACCGCTCTGCGCGGCGGCGAGGGCCAGGACCAGCAGCGACGGCGGGTGCGAGTTGGTGCGGGCCTCACCGGGGACGCCGACCATCGACAGCGGGTAGCCGCACCACAGCAGGAGGGCGGCGAAGAGCGCCGCGCCGCCGAGCAGCAGCGCCCAGGCGTGCCGGCGGTGCACCCGGCCCTCGCCCCAGGAGACGCCCAGCTGATACGCGAAGAGCCAGCCCGGCAGGATGTTGAGGACGCTCAGCCAGGACGGCATCGCGTCGGCGTACGGCCCGTAGCGCAGGAAGTCGACGACGGCGACCGAGCCGAGCAGCGGGGCCGCGGCCCACACGCCGAGCCGGCGGGCGGCCCGGACGCAGAACGGCGTGAGCGCGGTGACGACCGTGTAGACGCCGACGAACCACAGCGGCTGGATCACCAGCGTCGACGCCGTCCGCAGGGTGTCGCCCGGCACTCCCAGGCCGTGGTGGAGCAGCGGCAGCAGTGCCGCCCACACGGCGGTCACCCCGAGCACCGGCCGCCCGAGCCGGGCCAGCCGGCCCTTGAGCCACCCGCTCGTGGGCCCCTCGTGGCGGCGGAAGGACAGGACGGAGGCGTAGCCGCCGACCAGGAAGAAGATCCCCAGCATCTGGAGGAGCCAGCTGACCGGCGCGAAGCCGCCGAAGGCGGACAGCGGGCTGGCGTTGTGGAGCGCGCCGTCCGCGGAGCGCGTGAACCCGCCGAGCAGCCAGTGCCCGGTGGGCACGGCGAGCAGGGCGAGGGCGCGCAGTCCGTCGATCGCGCGGTCGCGGTGGGCGGGGGTACCGGCCTCGATCCTCCGGACGGCGGTCCGCAGCGGCGTGCTCATCGCACGTCCCCGTCGGCGATCGCGGCGAAGGCGCGCAGCGACTCGGTGCCCGGCGCGAAGTAGCCGTCGTGGCCCTGCGCGTCGGCGGCCGGCACACGGCGGGCGCCGAACTCCGGCGCGGCCGGGTCGGCGCCGTGGCCCAGGCCCGCGAACGCGACGTAGGGGACCCGGTCGATCCAGTCGGTCGGGTCCTTCGCCGCCCACACCCGCGCGGAGGTGTTCAGCGCGGCCACGTCGTCGGCGCGCATACCGGGGGAGGCGATGGCCACCAGGTCCTTGGCCTTGAGTGCGTGCGCGGCGAGTCCGCAGACCACCGATCCGTAGCTGTGGCAGAAGAGCGCGGGCTCGGCGGAGCCGACGGCCAGCAGCCCCTCCGTGAAGCGGGTGAGCCGGTCCGCGCCTGCCGTGGCGAGGTCGGCGGTGGCGGCGTCGAGACCGACCCCGACGGGGGTGGTGTACCCGGCCCAGGCGACGACGGCCGTCCGGTCGCCGGTCGCGGCCCGCAGGGCGGCGGCCTTGCGGGCGAGCGGCGCGAAGTTCCGCGCGTCCACGTCGGAGCCGGGCACGATCACCGCCACGTGGGCGGCCCGCGCGAGGTCCCCGTAGACGAGCACGGCCTGACCACGCCCCCGGGGGTCGTACGCGAGGACCTGCTGCCCGGCGAACCGAGCGCCCGCGGCGCGGGCGTTGGCGGCGTAGCGCAGGGCGAGCGGGGCACCGTCCAGATTGCCGACGACGCCCGGGTGCTCGCGCAGCAGCCGCGCCCGCGCGCCCTCGCCCAACCCGGCGAAGTACGCGGCGACCTGAGCGGGCGTCATGCCCTCCGGATCCGGCAGGCCGTCGGCCTGCCAGGCCGCGGTGCCGACCGGCGCGCCGGTCACGGGCTGCTGGGTGGTCCCGGACGCCCAGCCGGCGGTCCCCGCGACAACGGTGGCGGTGAGCGCGGTGGCCACCAGGGTCCTCGTGAACCGGCGCATGCGGTCCTCCGTTCCTGTCTCTCTCGGTGATCTCGTCGCTGGCGAGGGAGAAGGTAGGAACGGAGTGGGTGACGGCACGTCACACCGGGGGGTCAACCGTGAAGTGATACCTGGGTAGGGGCCGGACGAGCAGCTGACCCGACTCCAGGGGTGGGGTTTTCCCCCGGTGCCGCGGGGGCGGGGCCGTCGGCCGGGGGGCATTGGCCGGGGGCATCGGGGGACACCGGGGCGGGGGCCGTCGGCCCGGCGGGTGGGTCGCTCCGGTGGGTCGGGGGCCGGTCCGGTGGGTCGGGGTAGTGCCGGGGGCCGGTCCGGTGGGTCGGGCTGGTCCGGGGGTGGGTCCGGTGGGGCGGGCTGGTGCCGGGGGTGGGTCCGGTGCCGGGGAACGGCCGGTCGGGCGGACTGGGGCGGGTGCGCGTGCCTTGCGGCGGCGGGGCGGGCGGTCGGGCCGGTAACGGGGGGGCGAGACGCCGGGGTTCGCCGGGTCGGTCGGGCTGGGGCCGGCTGGTCGGTGGTGGTCGGTGGTGGCCGGTACCGGGCATCGGCGGGTCGCTGGGTCGGGCCCGTGCCGTGAGTCGGGGTGCCGGCGGCCTGCCCGGTCGGGCGGGGAGGGTCCGTGGAGTGGCCGGTGCCTGCCGTCGCCCGGGCGGGTGGGATCCGGGGGTGCTCGCTGCCGGGCGTGGGCGGGTCGGCCGGGGCCGTGGGTGGCGGGTGCCTGGTGTGGCCGGGCCGGTGGGGCCCGAGCCGGGGGTGGCCGGCTTCTGCCGTCCGCCCGACCGGCCCTGGTCGTGGTCGTCTAGCGTCCGCCGCCGCCCGGCGTGACCAGGCCCGACTCGTACGCGAAGATCACCGCCTGTGCCCGGTCCCGCAGGTCCAGCTTGGCGAGGACCCGGCCGATGTGCGTCTTCACGGTCTGCTCCGCGAGGATCAGATGGTCGGCGATCTCCTGGTTCGACAGCCCCTGCGCGATCAGCTCCAGCACCTCCGTCTCGCGCGGGGTGAGCCCGTTGAGCCGCAGGGCCGCCCGGTCGGCGCGGGGCGCCGGCCGCGACGCGGCGAAGTCGGCGATCAGACGCTTGGTCACCGAGGGCGCCAGCAGCGCCTCACCGGCCGCGACCACACGCACCGCGGCGATCAGATCGGCCGGCGGCGCGTCCTTCAGCAGGAAGCCCGAGGCGCCCGCCCGCAGCGCCTCGTACACGTAGTCGTCCACGTCGAAGGTGGTCAGCATCAGCACCCTGGGCCGGTGCACCACGCCCGGCGGCGGGTCGAGGATCTGCCGCGCCGCCGCGAGCCCGTCCAGCTCCGGCATCCGCACGTCCATGAGCACCACGTCCGGGTGGGTGCTCCGGGCCACCTCCACGCCCTGGCGTCCGTCCGGGGCCTCGCCCACCACGTCGATGTCGGGCTGCGCCGACAGCAGGGCGGCGAAGCCGGCCCGCACCATGGCCTGGTCGTCGACGATGATCACGCGGATGGTCACAGGACACCTTCGTCAGGGGTTGGTCAGCGGAAGCCGGGCGGCGACCCGGAAGCCCCCGTCCGGCAGTGGCCCGGTGTCGAGCGAGCCGCCGGTCAACCGTACGCGCTCGCGCATGCCGACCAGCCCGTGTCCCGTGCCCGGGCCGCCCTCCAGCGGCGAAGTCCGCTTCTCGGCGGGCCCGTTGACGACCAGGACGTTCAGCCAGCCCTCCCCGTCGCCCCGTACGGACACCCGGGTGGCGGCGCCGGGCGCGTGCCGTACGACATTGGCCAGCGCCTCCTGCACGATCCGGTACGCCGACAGGTCCACCGCCTGCGGCACGCCGGCCAGGTCGGCGGCCATCGACAGCTCGGCCGGGACGCCCGCCCGTACCGTCGCCTCGACCAACTGCTGCACCCGGTCCAGACCCGGCTGTGGCGCCCGTTCGCCCTCCGAACCGTCGCTGCGCAGCACCGCGAGCAGCCGCCGCATCTCGGCGAGCGATTCGCGCGCTCCGGACGCGATCGACGCGAACTCCTCCCGGGCGGCGTCCGGCAGTTCGGGGATGCGGTACGGGGCGGAGTCCGCCTGCACCGTGATCACCGACATGTGGTGGGCGACCACGTCGTGCAGCTCGCGGGCGATCCGGGTCCGCTCCTCCAGGAGCGTGCGGCGGGCCCGTTCGGCCTCGCTGATGGTCGCCTGCTCGACGAGCCGCCGCTCGGCCTCGCCGCGCCCGCGCAGGGTCGCGGTGAGCAGCAGCACGACGCCGCTGAGCACGAAGAGCAGGGCGACGACCCCGTCGCCCGGCCGGCCGGGCGCCAGGAGATGGAAGACGCCCCCGGTGGCACCCGTGACCAGCCATACCCCCAGCAGGGCGCGCCGGGACTCGCGGAGTCCGAGGGCGAGCATCAGGAAGAGGTAGCCGACCACGACCATGGGCGTCCACGGCCAGGGCAGTCCGTCGGCGTGGTCGGCGGCGAGCACCACGAGGCCGCCGGCGACGTCCGACGCGAAGATCACCCACCAGGCCTGGAGGGGCCGCGTGACGGCGAGCAGCAGGGGAGCGGTCTGCGCGGTGGCGAGAGCGCCGGCGAGGGCGCCGTTGACGTGGTAGTCGTGCACGAGCACGGCGACGGTCACCGGCAGCAGGGCCGCGACGAGGACGAGGGCGACCCCGTACGGAAGCAGCCGCACCCAGCGCGAGGAGGCCCGCCCGAGCATCGCCTCACCGGGGCCGGTGGGCGTGGCGAGCGCGATCCCGAAACTCCGCACGAGCGCCTGCGCCCGTGCCCCGACCCGTGGCATACGCGGCCGACGCCGCAGTTCATCCTTCATGGCCCGCCCAGGGTAGGCAGGAGGGCCGGGGTGAGACGTCATACCGGAGTCTCGGCCCGGGGGTCGTACCTGGGTAGGGGGTACGGGGTATGGGGTCGGCGCCGCGACCGTACGGGCCGTGGGGCGGGCTTGGGTACGCGGCCCGTACGGGCCGGCGGGCCGCGTACTCCGGCCCGGTAGCCGGTAGCCGGTAGCCGGTAGCCGGTACCCGGTCGCGGGACACGGGGAGCGGTGGGGTCGCGCGTGCTTCCCCCGGAGCAGTGGGGCCGTGACGGTCCCGTACGGAGCGGAGGAGCCGCGCCTGCCTCCTGTGCAGTGGCTCGGCCGGGCCCGCCCCGTACGGAGCGGCGGGCCCGGCCTGCCCCCGTACGGAGTGGAGGAGCCGCGTCTGGGCGGAGGCGAGTCCGGGCTCGCCGGACCGGGCGGGTACGGCCGTACCCCCGCTACAGCTCCGCGAGCAGCTCCGCCTTCTTCACGGAGAACTCCTCGTCCGTCACCAACCCGGTTCGGTGCAGCTCGCTGAGGTGGCGGATCCTTTCTGCGACTCCGGCGGGATCACGGGGCGCCGCCGTCGCGGCGGGCACGCGCACGGACGCGCCGCGGATCGCGGCCAGGACCGCCGCGGCGAAGGGCAGGGACTCGTGGACCGGGCCGTAGCCGAGACCGAAGACGACGGACGCGGGATCGTGGTCGGGCTGCTCGGGCCGGGCGTCGTGGCCGTCCCGGGGAAGCAGCCGCAGATAACCGTCCAGGACCTCGGGCGAGCGCCACTCGACGCCGCTCAGCTCGCTCACCCGGAAGGTCCGGTCGCCGGCCTTCCACTTCTCCGAGGAGGCCCCCGTCCAGAACCAGCGGAAGGCCACCTCGCCCTTGCCGTCGAAGCTCGCCTTCCCGTCGTACGCCTTGAAGGACTGCGGTCCCTCGGGCGCGGCCACCAGGAAGCGGTCCGCGGGCTCGGCGGCCTCGTGCGGCCTGAGTGCCGAGAGCAGTTCGTCGCGGTAGTACTCGGCGAGCGTCTCGCGGTCGGCGGGCAGCACGAGCCGGTACGGGTCGGACCCTTCCTTCAACTGCCCGCTCGCCGCCTCCATCAGGGGATCGGCACCCGCCCTCGGCACGGCGTGCAGCACGACGGTGCCCCGCTTGCCCGGGGCGAGCGTCACCGACGCCAGCGCCTCGTACGGGACACGTCGTTCGCGCAGCGCCTGGAACAGCCTCGGTGTGCGGATCCCCCGGTCGAAGCGGATGACGACGGCGTCGCTCTCGAACTCCCAGGTGGCATGAATTCCAGCCAGCACATCACCCATACGCCTCATCGTATGCGGCCTATGCCCCGACGTCGCCCCTCCGCAACCACGGTAAATTCGCCGCGATCTACGCGCGTGGGACAGCTCACCCGCCGGAGATTCCGCCGAGGCAAGCGCTGTCCGCACCCGCACAGGTCAGATCGGCGTACGCGCCGACGCCTATCGCGGCGAAGTTCTCGACGCTCGTGGTGCCCGGCTCGAAATAGCCGGCATGTCCGTTCGCGCCGGCCGCCGAGAGCAGCCGGGCCCCGAACTCCGGGGCCACCGGGTCGGTGCCGTGCCCGACGCCGCCGAGCTCCAGGTGGGGCACGTCCGCGATCCAGTCGTCGGCGTCCCGCATGGCCCAGATCCGGGCGGAGGTGCCCAGGTCCGCGGCGCGCTCGGCGCGCATGCCGGGACTACCGGCGACGACCACGTCGGTGACCCGGGCGGGCAGCCTGGGCGCCGCGACGCCGCACAGCACCGAGCCGTAACTGTGGCAGAAGAGGCTCACCCGCGCGTCGCCCGGCAGGGCCTCCGTCAGGTCGACGAGCCGGACGGCGCCGTTCTCCGCCAGCCGTCCGATGGCCGCCTCGATGCCGACCCCGACGGGCGCGGTGTAGTCGGCCCAGGCGATGACGGCGGTACGCGTCCGGGGGTCGGCCCGGTGCTCGGCGGCGTAGAGGGACGCGGCCATCCCGGCCGGCGCCGAGAAGCGGCGGGCGGACTTCTGGAAGGTCAGCAGGTTGGTGTCGACCCCGGGGACGATCACCGAGACCCGGCGGGCCCGGTCCAGATCGCCCAGGACCTCCGCCGTCCGGCCGGCGCCGCTGGGGTCGAAGGCCAGGATCTGGCGGTCGGGGCGCATCAGGCTGGTGAAGCGGTGCACCCGGCGCAGCGCCTCGTGACGCCCGGCGGAGTTGAGCCGCGGATCGTCCACCCGTCCCCGCTCGGCGGCGAGGGCGCGGGACAGCGATCTGCGGTTGGCCCGGTAGCGCAGGGTCACCGGGACGCCGTTGAGGTTGCCCACGACGAGAGGGTGCGTGTCGGCGAGCCGGGCGCCCTGGGCGGGCCCGAGGCCGGCGAAGAAGGCGGCGATCGCGCGGGCCGGGGCCTTCGGGTCGGGGAGTGCGCGCCCGCCGATCCTGTCGTGCGCCCAGGCGGCCAGCGCCTGCTGCCGGGTCTCCCCTGGCGTGCGGTGATGCCGGATCGTGGTCCATCCGGTGGTCGCGAGGAGTACGAACACCACGCCGAGCGCGAGCAGGATCCGCCAGACGGAGAGCGTGGGGGAGGAGTCGAAGGAAGGCATTGGGGGCCACCCTAGGGGGCGCCCTGGCGGGCCCGGAGGGGCGAGTGACGCGGATCACTTCGGGGGGAGGGGTGCGGTGACGGTGCGTGCGCGCCGTCGCACGCGGAGCTCGCGCCCGCGCGCGCGGAGCATCGGGCGGGGTCGGGTGCGGCTCGTACGGCTCACGCCTGCGCGGCTCGTACGGCTCACGCGGCTCGTACGGCTCGTACGGCTCACGCGGCTCGTACGGCTCGTACGACGCACGCGGCTCGTACGGCTCACGCGTTGCGCACACGCCCCGTAAAGCTCACACGCCCCGTATGACTCACGCCCCCCATACGACTCACGCCCCCCCGTACGGCTCACGGCCGCCAGTGCGGCTCCAGGGCCGGCGCCAGGTGGTCCAGGTAGTGCTCGGTCAGCGTGCGGATGGCCTCCAGGGTGGGATCGGCGCTCCGGCCCCACAGTCGTCCGGTCACCCGCATCACCCCGCTGAACGCGGCGACCGCGATCCGCGGGCGCGGGTCCTCGTCCACGTCCAGCCCCTCGCGTTCGGCGATCAGGCGGGCGATGGACTCCTCCATCTCCGTGGACCGGCGCAGGTGCACGGCGAGGAGGGCGGGCGTCGACTCGATGACCTGGAACGTCCGGACGTACAGCTCGACGGGGACGACCTCGGCGATCGCCTCGCCGATGGTGTCCCAGGCGCTGAGGACCGCGTTGCGCATCGTGTCGAGCGGGCCCTCCTCGGGCGGCCGCCCGGCCAGGGCCTGCATGAACCGTTCCTCCACCATCTGCTGGACGGCGAAGGCCACGTCCTCCTTGGTGGCGAAGTAGCGGAAGAACGTGCGCTGGGAGACGTCGACGGCGTCGACGATCTCGTCGACCGTGGTCCGCTCGTATCCCTGGGTGGTGAAGAGCTCCAGGGCGGCCCGGATCAGCGCGTCGCGGGTGCGCTGCTTCTTGCGCTCGCGCAGACCGGGAACGGTCACGTCTCGATCCCCATTTCCGCGTCTTCCCGCCACTTCTTCGGGGCCAGGCTACCTGTGAGCTACGTGACAGTTACCGCCGTGTGAAACGCTTTGTCAATTGTCAGTGACTGTCACTAGCCTTCGGGTATGACTAGTCAGACCACCGTGGAAAAGGCCCCGCAGGGTCAGGGGGGCGACCGGGTGCCCGTGACGGCCCCGGCGAAGGGACTGCGCGGGCACCCGTGGCTGACCCTCTTCAGCGTCGCCGTGGGCGTGATGATGGTCGCGCTCGACGGCACGATCGTCGCGATCGCCAACCCCGCCATCAAGGAGGACCTGCAGGCCTCGCTCGCGCAGGTCCAGTGGATCACCAACGGATACCTCCTCGCGCTGGCCGTCGCGCTGATCACCGCGGGCAAGCTCGGTGACCGCTTCGGGCACCGGCAGACCTTCCTCATCGGCATCGCCGGCTTCGCCGCCGCCTCCGGCGCGATCGGCCTGTCGGGCTCGATCGGCCTCGTCATCGCCTTCCGCGTCCTGCAGGGCCTCTTCGGCGCCCTGCTCATGCCGGCCGCGCTCGGCCTGCTGCGCGCCACCTTCCCGGCCGAGAAGCTCAACATGGCCATCGGCATCTGGGGCATGGTCATCGGCGCCTCGACCGCGGGCGGCCCGATCGTCGGCGGTCTCCTCGTCGAGAACGTCAGCTGGCAGTCCGTCTTCTTCATCAACGTGCCGGTCGGCGTCCTCGCGCTCGTCCTCGGCCTGGTGATCCTCAAGGACCACCGCGCCGAGAACGCCCCGCGCTCGTTCGACGTCCTCGGCATCCTGCTGCTCTCCGCCGCGATGGCCTCCCTCATCTGGGGCATCATCAAGGCCGGCGAGTCCTGGGGCTGGGGCAGCGGCAAGACCTGGGGCTGTCTGCTCGGGGCGGTGCTGCTCTTCGCCGTCTTCGCCGTCTGGGAGACCAAGGTCCGCGAACCGCTCATCCCGCTGCAGATGTTCCGCTCGGTGCCGCTCTCGGCCGGTGTGGTCCTCATGGTCCTCATGGCCTTCGCCTTCATGGGCGGCCTGTTCTTCGTGACCTTCTACCTCCAGGGCGTGAAGGGGCTCAGCCCCGTCGACAGCGGTCTCGCCCTGCTGCCGCTGACCGGGATGATGATCGTCTCCTCGCCGCTGGCCGGTGTGCTGATCACCAAGCTCGGCCCGCGGGTCCCGCTGGTCGGCGGCATGGTCTGCACGGCCACCGCGATGTTCGGCATGCTCTCGCTCACCCCGGACACCGGCGCCCTCGCGATGTCCCTCTGGTTCGGCCTCCTCGGCCTCGGCCTCGCCCCCGTCATGGTCGGCGCGACCGAGGTCATCGTCGGCAACGCACCGCTCGAGCTCTCCGGCGTGGCCGGCGGGCTGCAGCAGGCCGCGATGCAGGTCGGCGGCGCGCTCGGTACGGCGGTGCTCGGCGCGGTCATGTCGTCCAAGGTGTCCAGCGCCTTCGCCGACAACTGGAAGGACGCCGGCATCCCGGTGCCCGCCGACCCGCGCCTGGAGCAGGCGGCCGAGTTCGGCATGGTTCCGCCGGAGCTGGCCAAGGCGCCCGGCATGACGCCCGACCTGACCGCCGCGATCGGCAAGGTCATCCACGACACGTTCATGGAGGGCATGGGCCTGGCGTTCACCGTCGCCGGTGTCGTCGCCGTCGGCGCGGCCCTCGTCGCCATGCTCACCAAGCGCGGCGAGAACGCGGAGGCGGGCGCGGGGGCGGCCCACATCTAGACCGCGCCCTTCGGCTCGCGGGCCGGGACTCCGGAGCCCGGCCCGCCGGGACCCCGGCGCCGGCCCGCCGGGACCGGGGAGCCCGGCCCCCCTGAGACCCCCGGAGCCCGGCCCGCCGGGACCCCGGAGCCCGGCTAGTGCCGAGGGGCACGGCGTAGGGCTCGCGGAGACCCCGGAGCCGGCCCGTGCCGAGAGGCCCCGCGTAGGGCTCGCGGGGCCGGTCAGGGAGGCTCGTGACCGCCCGGGCGCGGTGGGCCTCTCAGAGTTCCCGTGAGGGGCCGTCACCCGTTCGCGTGAACGGGGGCGGCCCCTCTTCCGTTCGGGGGCGGAGTCGGCCATTCTCTTGATTACAGAGAGTGACGAAACGGGGGTTCATCAGCATGAACACGAAGACCGTCCTGACCCTTGCGGGCGTCCTGACCGCCCTGCTCGCGGCGCCGGCGAGCGCCGCGCCCTCCGGCACGGCCCTCGGCGCGTGCGCGCCGGGCCAGCTCTGCCTGTGGCCCAAGGCCGACTTCAAGGGCCGCGCGCAGAACCACGAGCTGGCCTCGGTGGACGTCGAGAGCTGCATCGCCCTGCCGGCCGGGACGAGCGCCCAGTCGCTCGCCAACCGCACCGGGCGGCCGGTCACGACGTACCAGTCGGCGGTGTGCGCCGAGACCGGCGAGTTCGAGACCTATCCGGGAAGAGGGGTCTGGGTGCCCCAGACGCCCTACCAGATCCGGGCCTTCAAGATCTGGGAGAGGTAGGGGCCGGGACCTCGGGGCCGTCCGGGGCGCCCGACGGCGGGGCCGAGAGACGCGCGACCTCGGCCCGCAGTTCGCGCACCTCCACGGTCAGTGCCTCCAGGAGTTCCAGCTGCCGGCGCTCGGCCTCGTCGTCCCGCTCGAAGCGGGAGATGAACCAGGCGGCGATGTTCGCCGTGACCACACCCAGCAGGGCGATCCCGGACAGCATCAGGCCCACCGCGAGCACCCGGCCCAGGCCTGTGGTCGGGGCGTGGTCGCCGTAGCCGACGGTGGTCATCGTGGTGAAGGACCACCAGACCGCGTCCCCGAGCGTCTTGATGTTCCCGTTCGGGGCGTCCCGCTCCACGTGCAGCACCGCGAGCGAGCCGAACATCATCAGCCCGACCACCGCGCCCGCCACGTACATGGTGAGCGTTATCTGCGGGGCCATCCGGGCCCGCCGGCCCACGAGGAGGAGTGTGGCGACCACCCTGAGCAGCCGCAGCGGCTGCACCATCGGCAGTATCACCGCGAGCAGATCCACCGGATGCCCGCGCACGAAGGCCCACCGGGACGGCGCGACCGCCAGGCGCACGAGATAGTCCAGGGCGAAGGCCGCCCACACCGCCCACTCCACATGCGTGCACAGCCGGTGCACCCAGGGGGCGGCGTCCGGCGCCACGATGGGCACGGCGTAGGCGACGCCGAACGCCACGGCCAGCACCAGCAGCGGCGTCTGGGTGCGCTTTTCCCAGCGATCCTTCATAGGCGGCATCGTAGGGAACGCCGAAGGGCGGCAGGACCACCGGTCCCACCGCCCTCACCAGCGGATATACCCCATGCGCCGCTCCGGCCGGGCTGTCACGGCCGCGGCGTCACGGCAGGCCAGTCACGGCCGCGCTGTCACGACCGGCCAGTCACGGCCGGCCTCTCACGGCCGCGCTGTCACGACCGGCCAGTCACGGCCGGCCTCTCACGACCGCGCGGTCACGGCCGCGCTGTCACGACCCGGGCGGGACGGCCGGGCACGGCCGGGTGGCCGTGCCCGCACGGACGGGCCGCACCGTCAGGCGTCGCCGCCCGCGGCGCCCGGGTCGGCGGCCGAGACGTCGAGGAGCTGGTAGCGGTCCACGGCCTGCTTCAGGGCCGAGCGGTCGACCTTGCCGTCGCGGGCCAGCTCCGTGAGCACCGCCAGCACGATCGACTGCGCGTCGATGTGGAAGTAGCGACGGGCCGCGCCCCTGGTGTCCGCGAAGCCGAAGCCGTCCGCGCCCAGCGAGGTGTAGGGGCCCGGCACCCAGCGGGAGATCTGGTCCGGCACCGAGCGCATCCAGTCGGAGACCGCCACGAAGGGACCTTGGGCGGACTGGAGCTTGCGGGTCACGTACGGGACGCGCTGCTCCTCGTCCGGGTGGAGCAGATTGTGCTCCTCGACGGAGACGGCCTCGCGGCGCAGCTCGTTCCAGGAGGTGGCGGACCAGACGTCGGCGCGGACGTTCCACTCCTCGGCGAGGATCCGCTGGGCCTCCAGCGCCCACGGCACGCCCACGCCGGAGGCCATGATCTGCGCGGGGACCGACCCGGCCTCGCCGCGCCGGTAGAGGTGGATGCCCTTGAGGATGCCGTCGACGTCCACGTCCGCCGGCTCGGCCGGGTGCTGGATCGGCTCGTTGTAGACGGTCAGGTAGTAGAAGACGTCCTCGGCCTGGGGGCCGTACATGCGGCGCAGACCGTCCTGGACGATGTGCGCGATCTCGAAGCCGAAAGCCGGGTCGTAGGCGACACAGGCCGGATTCGTCGAGGCGAGCAGGTGCGAGTGGCCGTCGGCGTGCTGGAGGCCCTCGCCGGTCAGCGTGGTGCGGCCGGCGGTCGCTCCGAGTACGAAGCCGCGGGCGAGCTGGTCGGCCATCTGCCAGAACTGGTCGCCGGTGCGCTGGAAACCGAACATCGAGTAGAAGACGTAGACCGGGATGAGGGGTTCGCCGTGGGTGGCGTACGCCGAGCCGGCGGCGATCAGCGAGGCGGTGCAGCCCGCCTCGGAGATGCCGTCGTGCAGCATCTGGCCGGTCGGGGACTCCTTGTAGGCGAGCAGCAGTTCGCGGTCCACCGCCTCGTACTGCTGGCCGAGCGGGTTGTAGATCTTGGCGCTCGGGAAGAACGAGTCCATGCCGAAGGTGCGGTACTCGTCGGGCGCGATCAGCACGAAGCGCTTGCCGATCTCCTTGTCCCGCATGAGGTCCTTCAGGAGCCGGACGAAGGCCATCGTGGTGGCGATCGACTGCTGCCCCGAGCCCTTCTTCACCGCGGCGTAGGTCTCGTCGCCGGGCAGGACCAGCGGCTTGGCGCGCACCACGCGGGTCGGCACGTACCCGCCGAGCGCCTTGCGGCGGTCGTGCATGTACTGGATCTCCTCGGAGTTCCGGCCCGGGTGGTAGTACGGCGGCAGGCCCTCCTCCAGCTGCCTGTCCGTGATCGGGATGTGCAGCCGGTCGCGGAAGCGCTTGAGGTCGTCGACCGTGAGCTTCTTCATCTGGTGGGTCGCGTTGCGGCCCTCGAAGTTGGGGCCGAGGGTCCACCCCTTCACGGTCTTGGCGAGGATCACCGTCGGCTGGCCCTTGTGGGCCTTGGCCGCCGAGAACGCCGCGAAGATCTTCTTGTGGTCGTGACCACCGCGGCCCAGGTGCAGGATCTGGTCGTCGGTCATGTTCTCGACCATGGCCCGCAGCCGCTGGTCGTCGCCGAAGAAGTGGTCGCGGATGTAGGCGCCGGTCTCCGTCGCGTACGTCTGGAACTGCCCGTCCGGCGTCGTGTTCATCCGGTTGACCAGGATGCCGTCGCGGTCCTGCGCCAGCAGCGGGTCCCAGGAGCGGTCCCAGATCAGCTTGATGACGTTCCAGCCGGCGCCGCGGAAGACCGACTCCAGCTCCTGGATGACCTTGCCGTTGCCGCGCACCGGGCCGTCGAGCCGCTGCAGGTTGCAGTTGACGACGAAGGTCAGGTTGTCGAGGTTCTCGCGGGCCGCGATGGTCAGCTGGCCGAGCGACTCGGGCTCGTCCATCTCGCCGTCGCCGAGGAAGGCCCACACGTGCGACGCGGAGGTGTCGGCGATGCCGCGCGCCTCCATGTAGCGGTTCATCCGGGCCTGGTAGATCGCGCCGAGCGGGCCAAGGCCCATCGACACGGTGGGGAACTCCCAGAAGTCCGGCATCAGCCGGGGGTGCGGATAGGAGGACAGGCCGTTCGGGTACTTCGACTTCTCCTGGCGGAAGGCGTCGAGCTGCGCCTCGTTCAGCCGGTCCAGGAGGAAGGCGCGGGCGTAGATGCCGGGGGAGGCGTGACCCTGGAAGAAGATCTGGTCGCCACCGTCGCCCTCGTCCTTGCCACGGAAGAAGTGGTTGAAGCCGACGTCGTACAGCGAGGCGGAGGAGGCGAAGGTCGCGATGTGGCCGCCGACGCCGATGCCCGGGCGCTGGGCGCGCGAGACCATCACGGCCGCGTTCCAGCGGGTGGCGTTGAGGACCTTGCGCTCGATCTCCTCGTTGCCGGGGAAGAAGGGCTCGTCCCGGGTGGCGATGGTGTTCACGTAGTCCGTGCTGCGCATCTCGGGCACGGCGACGCGCTTCTCACGGGCGCGTTCGATCAGCCGCAGCATGAGGTAGCGGGCCCGCTCCCGGCCCCGCTCGTCGACGGCGGCGTCGAGGGAGTCGAGCCATTCCAGGGTCTCTTCGGGATCGAAGTCCGGGACCTGGCTGGGAAGGCCGCCAATGATGATCGGGTTGCGATCGGATGCGGAAGCCACGCTGTTCCTTCGCTGGTCGGTGGAGCCCGCGGAAGACCGGAGCCCCGTTGAGGCCGGGATGTCTCATCGTGTACCCCGCCGACGCCAAACGTCATCTTTACCGAGGGGTAACCCCCGCGGGGTGCCTTGTTCGGTCAAATCGCAACCTTACGCCCATCCCGCGCATGCGTTCCGGCAGCATGTTCGGCAGACTGAAGCCGCAGAGGCCCCCAATGCGGGGCGAAGAGTGCACGAATCGTCACGGAGCGCCACGGTCCTTCGCCGGAAGTTGCGGCGAGACGGCCCCAAACGTCACCGTTTCGGCGGTCTCATCGGCCGGGCACTTGCGCGATCCGCCCCGGCACGTGTGGACTACGGCCAGCGCCGCGCGTACACGCGCGGACCTAAGCACTTTCCGATACATGATCAGGAGGCAAGCCGTGAGCGCGACCGCGGACCACGCGGAGGAGCGGACCAACCCGGCAGCTAGGCTGGGGTTCGAGCCCGGACAGGTGGTCCAGGAGATCGGCTACGACGAAGACGTCGACCAGGATCTCCGTGAGGGCATCGAGTCCATCATTGGCCAGGATCTCGTCGACGAGGACTACGACGACGTCGCAGACGTCGTGCTGCTGTGGTTCCGTGACGAGGACGGTGACCTCACCGACGCCCTGGTGGATGCCATCGGTCTTCTGGAGGACGGCGGCAACATCTGGCTGCTGACGCCGAAGACCGGGCGCGACGGCTACATCGAGCCGAGCGACATCCAGGATGCCGCGCAGACCGCTGGTCTCTCCCAGACCAAGAGCATCAGCGTCGCCAAGGACTGGATCGGCACCCGCCTGGCAGCCCCCAAGCGCTGATCCCCCAACGCTGTAAGGAGCCCCCGTCGGTCGCACCCGGCGGGGGCTCCGCGCATCCCGGGCCCTTCCGTCCCCGGCGGCCCCTTAGGGTGGGTTCCACCGATCGGTCCAAGGGCTGGGCCGCCGGCGAAGGGATGCGTACGCGATGGCGATCGAGATCGGCGCCGAGGCCCCGGACTTCGAGCTGAAGGACAACCACGGCCGCGCCGTCCGGCTGTCCGCCTTCCGCGGCGAGAAGAACGTGCTGCTGTTCTTCTACCCCTTCGCCTTCACCGGGGTGTGCACCGGCGAACTGCGCGTGCTGCGTGACCGCCTCGACACCTTCGTCAACGACGACACCCAGCTGCTCGCCGTCTCCAACGACTCCGTCCCCACCCTGCGCGTCTTCGCCGAGCAGGAGGACCTGGAGTTCCCGCTGCTCTCCGACTTCTGGCCGCACGGCGCGGCCTCGCGGGCGTACGGGGTGCTCGACGAGGACAAGGGCTGCGCCGTGCGCGGCACCTTCGTCATCGACAAGGCGGGCGTGGTCCGCTGGGCGGTCGTCAACGCCCTGCCGGACGCCCGCGACGCCGACGCGTACGCCGAGGCGCTGGCGGCCCTCTGAGAACCTCCCGGGCGCTTCCCGCGTCTTCCGGGGCGATCGCCTGCCAACACTCGGGCGAAACGTCTGTTTCGACTGGGAACCCGTCACTAGGATCCAGACGTTGATCCGATGCCAACGCACGACTGGGGGCGCTGCCCCTGGAAACCAATGGAGGGACTCGTGGGAGTCAGCCTCAGCAAGGGCGGCAACGTCTCGCTGACCAAGGAGGCCCCTGGCCTGACCGCCGTGACCGTCGGTCTGGGCTGGGACGTCCGCACCACCACCGGTACGGACTTCGACCTCGACGCCAGTGCCATCCTGGTGAACGAGGAGGGCAAGGTCCGCAACGACGGGGACTTCGTCTTCTTCAACAACCTGAAGAGCGCCGACGGCTCCGTCGAGCACACCGGTGACAACCTGACGGGCGAGGGCGAGGGCGACGACGAGCAGGTCAAGGTCAACCTGGCCACCGTCCCGGCCGACGTCGCCAAGATCGTCTTCCCGGTCTCGATCTACGACGCCGACAACCGCCAGCAGTCCTTCGGCCAGGTCCGCAACGCGTTCATCCGCGTCGTGAACCAGGCCGGCGGGGCCGAGATCGCGCGCTACGACCTGTCCGAGGACGCCTCGACCGAGACCGCCATGGTCTTCGGCGAGCTGTACCGCAACGGCGCGGAGTGGAAGTTCCGCGCGGTCGGTCAGGGCTACGCCTCGGGTCTGCGCGGCATCGCGCAGGACTTCGGCGTCAACGTCTGAGCCGACGCACCGCATCCCGTCCGGCGCCGCACCTCCGTGCGGCGCCGGACGTGCCTCACAGCGCGCCCGGCCGGTCACACCGCCGCCGTCCCGCGTATTCGCAGAACCCTCGGGGAGGAACCACCGTCATGGGCGTCACGCTCGCCAAGGGAGGCAATGTCTCCCTCTCCAAGGCCGCACCCAACCTCACCCAGGTACTCGTCGGGCTCGGCTGGGACGCGCGCTCCACCACCGGAGCCCCCTTCGACCTCGACGCCAGCGCCCTGCTGTGCCAGTCGGGGCGCGTGCTCGGCGACGAGTACTTCGTCTTCTACAACAACCTCAAGAGCCCCGAGGGGTCCGTCGAACACACCGGGGACAACCTCACCGGCGAGGGTGAAGGCGACGACGAGTCGCTCATCGTGGACCTCGCCCGGGTGCCGGCCCAGTGCGACAAGATCATCTTCCCGGTCTCGATCCACGACGCGGACAACCGCGGCCAGACCTTCGGCCAGGTCAGCAATGCCTTCATCCGTGTGGTGAACCAGGCGGACGGCCAGGAGCTCGCCCGTTACGACCTCTCCGAGGACGCCTCCACCGAGACCGCGATGATCTTCGGTGAGCTCTACCGCTACAACGGCGAATGGAAGTTCCGGGCGGTCGGACAGGGGTACGCGTCCGGCCTTCGGGGCATCGCTCTAGACTTCGGGGTCAACGTTTCGTAAAGCCGCGTAAATATCACGATGGGGTAGACAGTGGTTCTGAAAACCTTCGGCTGGTCGTTCGCGATCACCGCCCTCGGCTTGATCGCCGCGGTGCTCTACGGGGGGTGGGAGGCTTTCGGGGTCGTCGCGATCCTCTGCATCCTCGAGATCTCGCTCTCCTTCGACAACGCGGTGGTCAACGCCGGAATCCTGAAGAAGATGAATGCCTTCTGGCAGAAGATCTTCCTCACGGTCGGTGTGCTCATCGCCGTCTTCGGCATGCGGCTCGTCTTCCCCGTCGTGATCGTCGCGATCAGCGCCAAGATCGGCCCGATCGACGCCGTCGACCTGGCGTTCAACAATCCGGACCGGTACCAGGAACTGGTCACCGACGCGCACCCGTCGATCGCCGCCTTCGGTGGCATGTTCCTGCTGATGATCTTCCTCGACTTCATCTTCGAGGACCGTGACATCCAGTGGCTGCGCTGGATCGAGCGCCCGCTGGCCAAGCTCGGCAAGGTCGACATGCTGTCGGTCTGCATCGCGCTGGTCTTCCTGCTGATCACCTCGATGACCTTCGCGACCCAGGCCCACCAGCACGGCGGCCTCCACGTCGACAAGGCGCAGACGGTCCTGGTCTCCGGCATCGCCGGCCTCATCACGTACCTCGTCGTCGGCGGTCTCTCCGGCTACTTCGAGAACAAGCTGGAGGAGGAAGAGGAGCGCGAGCACGAGGCCGAGGAAGAGGCCAAGCGCTCCGGCAAGAAGGTTTCGGCAGTTCAGCTCGCCGGCAAGGCCGCCTTCTTCATGTTCCTCTACCTGGAGGTCCTCGACGCGTCCTTCTCCTTCGACGGCGTCATCGGCGCCTTCGCCATCACCAACGACATCGTCCTGATGGCCCTCGGCCTCGGCGTCGGCGCCATGTACGTGCGTTCGCTGACCGTCTACCTGGTCCGCCAGGGCACCCTCGACGACTACGTCTACCTGGAGCACGGCGCCCACTACGCCATCGGCGCCCTGGCCGTGGTCCTGATGATCACCATCCAGTACGAGATCCCCGAGATCGTCACCGGCGGCATCGGCGTCGCGCTCATCGCCTGGTCCTTCTGGTCCTCTGTCCGCCGCAACCGCAGGCTCGCGGCGGCCGAGGGAGAAGCCTCGGGTGACAAGACCGAGGTGACGTCCGGGGTGTGACACCACCGGTATCGAGGAACGCTTCTCTGCGGGGCGGCCGGAGCACCCGGCCGCCCCGCGGCGCGTGACCGGGGGGCACGGCGTCCGCGACAGTGACGGTGGGGACCAGTGGGGGGTGCGGAGCCATGGGCTTCCTGGACAATCTCTTTCCCGGCAGGGAAGAGCCGTTCGACTCGGGCAGTGCCGCGTCGAACTCGATCGACCTGACCAAACGCCGGCCCAGCGTCTCCCTGTCCAAACAGGGCGCCGCCACCGGAAACCTCCGCGTCAACCTCTCCTGGCGGATGCGGACCTCCGACATCGAAGGGCCGCGCCAGTCCGCGGGCCTGCTGCGGAACCCCCTCAAGCTCTTCAAGCCCGACGAGGTGCAGGCCCACACCCAGGGCGTGGTGAACGTCGACCTCGACCTCGGCTGCCTCTACGAGCTGGCCGACGGCAGCAAGGGCGTCGTGCAGCCGCTCGGCGGCTTCCTCGGCGAGCTGAACGAGCCGCCCTACGTGCGCCTCAGCGGTGACGACCGCTTCGGCGCCCCCTCCGGCGAGACGATCTTCGTCAACCTGGACCACCGCGACGAGATCAAGCGACTGCTGTTCTTCGTCTACATCTACGACCAGACCCCTGCCTTCGACCGCACGCACGCCAAGGTCACCCTCTACCCGAGCAACGGTCCGCGGATCGAGATCGAGCTGGACGAGCGCGCACCGCAGGCCCGCTCCTGCGCGGTGTTCACCGTCGAGAAGGTCAAGGACGAGCTCGTCGTCCGCCGCGAGGTGCGCTTCGTGTACGGCTTCCAGGCCGAGCTGGACCGGCTCTACGGCTGGGGGCTGCAGTGGGGCCGCGGCTACAAGTCCAAGACCTGACCCGGCCCCGCCTCAGCGCCCCAGGAACTGCGGTCCCATCGGCGGCATCCGGAAGTCGGGCGCCGCGTGCGGATAGCCGTACGCGGGAGCCGGCGCCGGGGCCCCGGTCGGCTGCGGATAGCCGTAGGCGGGCGCCGGTGCGGACGTGGGCTGCGGCGGCACGGAGGGCGCAGGTGCGGCCGGCACCCCGGAGGCCGGGGACGGCGCCGGCTCGGCCGGGAGAGGGGCGGGCGGCTGCGGATGGACCATCGTCGCGTCCGGGTCGTGGGCGGGCGCCGTGGGCCCCTCCTCGGGGCCTCCCTCGCCCGTCGCGTCGTCGACGGACACCCCGTAGTCCGTGGCGAGCCCGACCAGACCGGTCGGATAGCCCTGGCCCACGGCGCGGAACTTCCACGCGTCCCCGCGCCGGTACAGCTCGCCGCAGATGATCGCCGTCTCCTCGCCGGTCTCCGCCGACACGTCGAAGACCGCGAGCGGCTCCCGGTCCGCCGCGCCCGCGGCCGCGTCGTACAGCAGGATCCGCAGGTCGGAGACGGAACGGAAGGTGCCGCCGTCCGAAGAGGCGGCGATCACCACCTGGTCGACCGCGGCGTCGAGCCGGCCCAGGTCGGCCTCGACGGCGTCGGTCAGACCCTCCGGACCGCGCTGCTTCGCCAGGTGCCGTACGAGACCCGAGGGGTGCCGTGGCTGGTTGTAGAAGACGAAGTCCTCGTCGGACCGCACACGCCCGTCCGGGCCGACCAGCAGGGCCGAGGCGTCCACGTCGGGCACCCCGGATCCCGGAGTCCAGCGGAGCACGGCCCGTACGGCCGCGGTGTCGAGAGGGACGTTGGAGCCCTTCAGCATCGCGTGCGTCATGCCCGTCATCTTCCCTGCCCGGCCGCCCTCCGGACAACGCGGGGGGCCCGAAGCGGACGAGTTACCTGAACTTCACGTACGCGGGGAACTACGGACACCCTTACCTACGTACTATTACCGGCCACATGTCGTCAGTGCCGTCCAGGCCAGTCGGGGGAGTTCTATGCGTCATTTCGGGCACATCCCGGCCGCGGTGCGGACCGGGCTGTTCCATCAGGAGCCAGCCGCGTTCACGGCCGACTCCGACGCGCGCACGCTCGCCGTGGCCCTCGGGGCCACCCTCTACAGCCCGGCCACCCGGCCCCGGCTGGCCGACGCCGTGCGCAAGCAGGCCGCCCGCGGAGTCGTCTCCATGGTCCTCTGCCTGGAGGACTCGATCAGCGACGCCGAGGTGGAGGCGGGCGAGGCCAACCTCGTCCGCGAGTTCGCCGACCTCGCGGCCCGGGCCCCGGGCGACGAGGCCGCCGACCTGCCCCTGCTCTTCATCCGGGTCCGCGAACCGCACCAGATCCCCGACCTCGTCGCCCGGCTCGGCGACACGGTCCGGCTGCTGTCCGGATTCGTCCTGCCCAAGTTCACCGAGGTCCGCGGCCGCCCCTTCCTGGAGGCCCTCACCGTCGCCGAGCGGGCCTGCGGCCGCCGGCTCTTCGCCATGCCCGTCCTGGAGTCCCCCGAGCTGCTCCACCTGGAGTCCCGGGCCGAGACCCTGGCCGGCATCGCCTCGCTCACCGCCGAGCACCGCGAGCGGATCCTCGCCGTCCGTCTCGGCGTCACCGACTTCTGCTCCAACTACGGGCTGCGCCGCTCGCCCGACATGACCGCCTACGACGTCCAGATCGTCGCCTCCGTCATCGGCGACGTCGTCAACGTCCTCGGCCGCTCCGACGGCACCGGCTTCACGATCACCGGCCCCGTCTGGGAGTACTTCCGGCCCGGCGAGCGCATGTTCAAGCCCCAGCTGCGCCGCAGCCCCTTCCTGGAGGGCCGCGCCGAGGACCTGCGCACCGCCCTCATCGAGCACGACCTCGACGGACTGCTCCGCGAGATCGAACTCGACCGCGCCAACGGACTCCTCGGCAAGACCTGCATCCACCCCACCCACGTCCTGCCGGTGCACGCACTCTCCGTGGTCACCCACGAGGAGTTCAGTGACGCCCAGGACATCCTGCGGCCGGAACGCGGCGGGGGCGGCGTGCTCCGATCGGCTTATACGAACAAGATGAATGAAGTGAAGCCGCACCGCGCGTGGGCCGAACGAACCCTGCGGCGCGCCGAGGTCTTCGGCGTCGCCCGCGAGGACGTCGGCTTCGTGGAGCTGCTCACCACCGGGCTCGCCGCCCTCACGGCCGGCCGGCCCGACAGCTGACGAAGGGACGACAACGACGTGGTGTGGACCGGAACCTGGGTCGCGGAGCGACTGGGCGTCGAACTGATCGGCGACGAGGCGCTGCCCGACCTGCTCGGCCTCGCACTGCGCCGCAACCCCAGGCGCGCCCACCTGCTCGTCTCCAACGTGCTGGGCAAGCACGTCCCGCAGCGCCCCTCGGTGGTGCGCGACGCGGGCCACGGCCTCGGCATACGGGTACGGCGGCTGCTCGGCGACGAGGAGGCGGCCCGCGCCGTCGTCCTCGGCTACGCGGAGACCGCCACCGGCCTCGGCCACAGCGTCGCCGACGGCCTCGCCCTCGCCCCCTACCTCCACTCCACCCGGCGCCCCGTCGACGGCGTCGCCACGGCGGGCGGCTTCGAGGAGTCCCACTCCCACGCCACCTCCCACCTGCTCCTCCCCGAGGACCCGAAGCTCCTCGCCGGCGACGGCCCGCTCGTCCTCGTCGACGACGAGTTCTCCACCGGCAACACCGTCCTCAACACCATCCGCGACCTCCACGAGCGCCACCCCCGCGAGCGGTACGTGGTCGTCGCCCTGGTCGACATGCGCGGCCCCGAGGACCGTGCCCGCCTCACCGCCTTCGCCGCCGAGCTCGGCGCCCGCGTCGACCTGATCACCCTGGCGGCCGGCACGGTCGGCCTGCCCGACGGCGTCCTGGCCAGGGGCCAGGAGCTCGTGGCGCGCCACGAAACCGCGGCGCCCGCGCCCGCCCCTACCGCCACGGCCCCCGACGGCGCCCCGTCCACGGAGCCTGGCCCCGTCCCCGGCCCCCGGGCCCCGCGCCGCCCCCCGGTCCGCGTCGAGCTCGGCTGGCCCGCCGGCGTCCCCGACGGCGGCCGGCACGGCTTCGCCCCGGAACACCGGGTCCGTCTGGAGGCGGCCCTGCCCGCCATGGCCGCCCGCCTCACCGAGGCCCTCGGCCCCCGCCCGGCCACCGGCCCCGCCCCCCGCGTCCTCGTCCTCGGCTTCGAGGAGCTCATGTACGCGCCCCTGCGGCTCGCCGAACAGCTCGAACGGGCCGGGACCGACGTCCGCTTCTCCACGACCACCCGCTCGCCCGTCCTCGCCGTCGACGACCCCGGCTACGCCATAAGGACCCGGCTCGTCTTCCCCGCCCACGACGAACCCGCGGACGGCCCCGGCGACCGCTACGCCTACAACGTCGCCGGCGGCGGCTTCGACGCGGTCGTCACCGTCGTCGACTCCGTCGCCGACACCCCCGCGCTGCACGCGCCGGACGGACTCCTCGCCCAGCTCGCCGCGCACATACCGCACGTCGTGCTCGCCGTCGTGCCCTCCTACGTACCCCCGGCCCCCGAAGCTCCCGAAAGGAGCTCCATGCTGCCCGAGCCCCTCCGCGGCCCCGCCTTCTCCTCGTACGCGCCCGAGGAGGTCGGCTGGCTGCTCCAGGACCTCTCGGACGTCGAGCTCGAGGCGCCGACCGAGGAGCGCGAGGAGGCCATCCAGAGCGGCGGCGCGCACTACGCCGAGTCGCTGCCCGTCGAGTACCAGCCCGACGCGCGCTACCAGGAGCTGTTCCACGCCGCCCTCGACGGATCCGCGGCCCGCATCGCCCGCGCCGTCGGCACCGTCACCGAGACCGTGCTCGCCGAACGCTCGCCGCGGCCCGTCCTGGTCTCCCTGGCCCGCGCCGGCACCCCCGTCGGCGTGCTGATGCGCCGCTGGGCCCGGCACCGGCACGGCCTGGAGCTCCCGCACTACGCCGTCTCCATCGTCCGCGGCCGCGGCATCGACGCCAACGCGCTGCGCTGGCTCGCCGAGCACCACGACCCGGCCGACGTCGTCTTCGTCGACGGCTGGACCGGCAAGGGCGCCATCACCCGCGAACTCGCCGACGCCCTGCGGGCCCACGAGGAAGCCGGCGGCGCGGCCTTCTCGCCCGAGATCGCGGTTCTCGCCGACCCCGGCTCCTGCGTCCGCACCTACGGCACCCGCGAGGACTTCCTCATCCCCTCCGCCTGCCTCAACTCGACCGTCTCCGGCCTGATCTCGCGCACCGTCCTGCGCTCCGACCTGGTCGGCCCCCACGACTTCCACGGCGCCAAGTTCTACCGGGAGCTGGCCGGCGCCGACGTGTCCGGCGCGTTCCTCGACGCCGTCGCCGCCCGCTTCGACGAGGTCACCGCCGCCGTCGACGCCGACGTCAAGGAGCTCCTCGCCGCCGACCGCACCCCGACCTGGGAGGGCTGGGCGGCCGTCGAGCGGATCAGCACCACGTACGGGATACACGACGTCAACCTGGTCAAGCCCGGCGTCGGCGAGACCACCCGCGTCCTGCTCCGCCGCGTCCCCTGGAAGATCCTGGCCCAGCGCGGCGCGGGCGCCGACCTGGCCCACGTACGCCTGCTCGCCGAACAGCGCGGCGTACCCGTCGAGGAGGTCGACGACCTGCCGTACACCTGCGTCGGGCTGATCCACCCCCGGTACACGCGCGGCGCGACCGGCGCCGACGGCAAGGCGGTGGTGTCCCAGTGACCGCCGACCGCACCGTCCTCGTCGCCAGCGACCTCGACCGCACCCTCATCTACTCCACGGCCGCCCTCGCCCTCGGCATGCCCGACCCGGTGGCGCCCCGGCTGCTGTGCGTCGAGGTCCACGAGTCCAAGCCGCTCTCGTACCTGACCGAGCACGCCGCCGCCCAGCTGCGCGAACTCGCCGCCGAGACCGTCTTCGTGCCGACCACCACCCGCACCCGCAAGCAGTACCAGCGCATCCGGCTGCTCGGCGACACCACCCCCGCCTACGCGATCTGCGCCAACGGCGGGCACCTCCTCGTCGACGGCGTCTCCGACCCCGACTGGCACGCCGGCGTGCTCCGCCGGGTCGCCGACGCGTGCGCCCCGCTCGCCGAGATCCGCGCCTACTTCACCGCCACCACCGACCTGTCCTGGGTCCGCAAGCACCGGATCGCCGAGGACCTGTTCGCCTACCTCGTCGTCGAGCGCGAACGGATGCCGCTGGACTGGCTGGAGCGCTTCACCGGCTGGGCCGGGGAACGCGGCTGGACGGTCTCGCTGCAGGGCCGCAAGGTCTACGCCGTCCCGAAGCCGCTCACCAAGAGCGCGGCCTTCCGCGAGGTCGCCCGCCGCACCGGCGCCACCCTCACCCTGGCCGCCGGCGACTCGCTCCTCGACGCCGACCTGCTGCTCGCCGCCGACCGTGGCTGGCGCCCCGGCCACGGCGAACTCGCCGACACCGACTGGACCGCGCCGCACGTGGAGGCGCTGGCCGAGCGGGGCGTCGCGGCGGGCGAGGAGATCGTCCGCCGCCTCCGGGCCGCCACCGAGGGGCACCTGTCACCGCGGATCAACGGCGCGCCCGCCGCGCTCCCCGACCCGGCCTGACCGCCCGCACGACCCGCACGCCCGCGACACACGCGGCCGCCGCCGTCGCCGTGCCGAGCACCGCCTTCGAGTAGACCGACACGTAGTCGGTGACCTGCTCCCAGTTCTCGCCGAGGACGTATCCGGCGAGGACGAAGGCGGTGTTCCACAGCGCGCTGCCCAGGGCCGTCAGAGCCAGGAAGACCGGCAGCGGCATCCGATCGACCCCGGCCGGCACCGAGATCAGGCTCCGGAAGACCGGCACCATCCGGCCGAACAACACCTCCTTCGTGCCGTGCCGGGCGAACCACGCCTCCGTGCGCTCGATGTCCGCGACCTTCACCAGCGGCAGCCGGGCCGCGATCGCGAGCACCCGCTCCCGCCCGATCGACGCCCCCACCCCGTACAGGGCGAGCGCGCCGACCACCGAACCGGCCGTCGTCCACAGCAGCGCGGCCGGCAGGTTCATCCGTCCCGTGGAGGCGGCGAAGCCCGCCAGCGGCAGGATCACCTCGCTCGGAAGGGGCGGGAAGAGGTTCTCCAGGGCGACGGCGAGGCCCGCACCGGGCGCGCCGAGCGTGTCCATGATGCTGTTGATCCAGGTCTCCATGGCCACGACGTTAGAAACGCCCGGCCCGCGTCGGACTGTTGCCGGCCGGAGGAACACGTGCGGTTTTCCGCAGGGTGCGCCGAACCGGACCCGGCTAGCGTGGCCGATCATGAAGTCATTCGACGGAGCGGCCCGGACGGTGACCGCGCTCGCCCTCGGCGCCGTCCTCGCGCTCCTGGAGGCGGCGGCCGGGCTCCTGTTGCTGCCCCTCCTGGCGTGGCCGCCCGGCCGGCGGGCCGCCGCGGGCGCAGCCGAGCGGCTCGTGCGCCTCGAACAGTGGCGCCTCGACCGCCTGCTGGGCGTCCGCGTACCGCCGTACGGCCACCGGCGCACCCTCGCCTACCTGACGGCGCGCTGGCCGATCGGCCTGCTCGGCGGCGTGGTCCTCGGCTGCGCGCTGACCGGTACGGCCTATCTGCTCTTCGCCCTCGGCGGCTGGCTGTTCGTCGACCTGCGACAGCCCCTCATGGTCGTCCTCGGCGGTCTGGGCGGCCTGCTGCTCCTCTTCCTCGCCGCCCAGGGCATCGGCCAGGTGGCCCGCATGGAGGGCGAGTTGGCGCATCGCATGCTGGGCCCCAGCCAGGCCGACGCCCTCGAGGCCCGGATCGCCCAACTCGCCGCGAGCCGCAGCGAGATCATGGACGTCGTCCACGACGAACGCCGCCGCATCGAACGCGACCTGCACGACGGCGTCCAGCAACGGCTCGTCGCCCTCGGCATGCTCATCGGCCGCGCCCGCCGCGCCCAGGACCCCGAGCGCACCGCCGAACTCCTCCGCCAGGCCCACGAGGAGAGCCGCCACGCCCTCGCCGAACTCCGCGAGGTGGCCTGGCGGGTGCACCCCGCGGTCCTCGACCGGGCGGGCCTGCGCACCGCCCTGGAGGCCGTGGCCGAGCGCAGCCCGCTGCCGCTGAGACTGACCTGCTCCGTGACCCGCCCCCTGCCCGGGCCGGTCGAGACGGCCGCGTACTTCGTCGTCGCGGAGGCCGTGACGAACGTGGCCAAGCACGCGGACGCCGGCACCGTGGACGTACAAGTGACCTGGGAGGACGGCATGCTGGACGTACGGATACGGGACGACGGCACGGGCGGCGCGGACCCCGCCGCGGGCAGCGGCCTGGCCGGGCTCGCGAGCCGGGTGGCCGCGCTCGACGGACGCTTCACCGTCGACAGCCCGCCGGGCGGGCCCACGGTGATCGGGGCGGAGCTGCCGTGCGCGTGATGCTCGCCGAGGACTCCACCCTGCTGCGCGAGGGACTCGTCCGGCTCCTCGCCGAGGAGGGCCACGAGATACGGGCCGCCGTCGGCACCGCCGTCGAACTCCTCGCCGCCGTCGAGGCCGACCCGCCGGACGTCGTCGTCGCCGACGTCCGCATGCCGCCCACCCACACCGACGAGGGCCTGCGCGCCGCCCTGGAGATCCGCTCCCGGATGCCGGAGGTGGGCGTCCTGGTGCTCTCGCAGTACGTGGAGAAGCGCTACGCCACCGAGCTGCTGACCGACGGCACCGGAGGCGGCGTCGGCTACCTCCTGAAGGACCGCGTGGCCCAGGTCGACGACTTCCTGGACGCCCTGGACCGGGTCGGCCGGGGCCGCACCGCCTTCGACCCGGAGGTCGTCCGACGCCTCCTGGCCCGCTCCACCCACACCGACCCCCTCGCCCGCCTGACCCCGAGGGAGATGGAGGTCCTCGCGGCCATGGCCCAGGGCCACACGAACGCCTCGCTGGCCCGGCGCCTGCACGTGTCGCAGAGCGCGGTGGAGAAACACGTCAACGCGATCTTCGACAAGCTGGAACTGACGGGACGGAGCGAGGGGTACAGCAGGAGGGTGCTGGCGGTCCTGCGATACCTGGACAGTTAGGCCTGCCTTGCGGATCGGGCCCGACGTCCGGCAGTTCCCTCACCCAGCCCGGGCCGACGGCACCGAAGGGCCGGCCTCAGCCGCAGCAGCCCCCGCCGCAGCACCCACCGCCGCCACCCCCACCCGCGGCGGCGCCGCCCGCGGCGGACGCGGTGCCGCCGACGGCCACGGCGGAGAGCATCTTGACGGTGTCGTCGTGCCCGGCGGGGCAGGCGGCGGGCTCGCCGGACTCGGCCATGGGCCGGCTGAGCTCGAAGGTGTCGTCGCAGGTCCGGCAGCGGTACTCGTAACGAGGCATGCGCACAGGTTACGGCTTGCCGCGCTCCTCACGAATCCGCTCGACCACCTGGCCGGCGCTCGCGCGGATGGCCTCCAGCTCGGTGAGGAAGGCCCAGTAGTCCGGATGACGGCCGCTGTCGAGCGTGCCGACGGCCCGGTCGAGCCGGGCGACGGCCTCGTCGAGGGGCCGCGCGTGCCGGGGCTCGGGGGTGCTGCGCCCGGCCATCGCCAGCCGCTGGGCGTCGCGGACGACGAAACGGGTGCGGTCGATCTCGGCCTGGGGGTCCTTGGCGACGGCGTTGAGGCGCCGCAGCCGCTCGCCCGCCGCGGAGACCCCCTCGTCGGCGGTGTTGAGCAGGGCGCGGACGGTCGCGAGCAGCGAGGTGGCGTCCGGCCAGCGCTGCTCGGCACGGGCCTTCGTGGCCTCGGCCAGCCGCTCCTCCGCCTGGTGGGCGGCGGTCGCGGCCTGCTCGGGCACGTGCTGCAGGTCCTGCCAGCAGGCCGCCGAGAAACGGCGGCGGAGTTCCGACAGGACGGGCTCGACGCCCTCGGCCCGGGTGGCCAGGGCCTGGGCGCGGGTACGGAGGGAGACGAGCCGCCTGTCGATCTCGGCGGCCCGCTCCGGCAGGCGGGCGGCCTCGGCCCGCACCGCCTCGGCCTCCCGCAGCACGGTGTCGGCGCGCTGGAGCGTCTCGGCCACGCCGTGCCGCCCGGCGCCCTCGTTGAGCTTCGTCAGCTCGGGTCCGAGCGCGGCGAGCCGTCCGGCGAGATCGTCGGCGCGCAGCCCGGCCTCGCGCGTGGCGTCGAGGGCACCGCTCGCGGCCCGGAGCGCCTGCCGCGCCCGCTCGACGGCGGGGGCGAGCCGGGCGAGCTGGGTCTCGGCGCGGCCGAGCAGCGGGGCGAGCCCCTGCTCGAAGCGGTCGAGCTCGCCCTTGACGCGGACGAGCTCGTCCTTGGCCCGCTCCAGTTCGGCACGGGCACGGCCGGCGGTGGCGGCGTCCAGCTCGACGCGGTCGAGGTCGTGGGCGTCGACGGCGGTGATGTAGACATGGCTGACCTCGTCGATCCGCCGCCCGAGTGCCGCGAAGCCCTCGACGGCCCGGCGGGCGTCCGCGGAGTCGTCGGCGGCGGTGATCGTCTCGATGGAGATCACGAGCCCGCGCTGGGCGGTGTCGAGCTCGTAGAACGCGGCCGCGGCGGCGTCCTTGGCCGCCTGCGCCTCGGCCCGCCGGCTCTCGTCCCGCCCCCCGAACCACCGCCGGGTCCCGCCCCCGGCGAAGGCCTGCGGCAACAGGGCTCCCACCAGCAGCGGAAGCGCGAGGGCCACCCCCCACATGCCGGTGATCCCGGGCGCCGTCCCACCCCTGTCCTCGGTCGCCGCCACGATCCCTCTCCCGTGCTGTGTCCGCCGCCCTGCCCGGTCCGCTTCATTCTCCCACCAGCCAAGGACGAAGACACGAGCCCCTCGGTTCAGCGCCCTGGGCGGGCGCCCGGCGCCCTCGGGCCGGCGTCCGGCGGCCCGAGGGTCGGCGTCCGGCGGCCTCGGGTCGGCGTCCGGCGCCCTCGGGCCGGCGCGTGGCGGTCGCGGGCGGCGCCCTCGGGCGGGCGGCCGCGGCCGGTCCGCCACCCGCCGGTAGGCCCTTGCCGGCGGTGCTGCGGGGTGCTTTCCGGGGCGGGTGCCCTCCCGCGCCGGGGGTGGCTCCCTGGGGCGGGCGTGGTCCCCGGAGGCGTGGTGCTCCGCGGCCCTGTCGGTCACCCGGCCGTCCCGGCCGGCGTCCTGACCGGTTGATACGCGGGTCACGCGACCCGCTACCCCCCGGTATCCGTTTGCGGGACCCACCCGTCGGCCATGTACGCTGTTGCCTTATTCCGCGGGTGCGTAGCTCAGGGGTAGAGCGCTGCTCTTACAAAGCAGATGTCGGCGGTTCGAAACCGTCCGCGCCCACCAGGGAAAAGGCCCCCAGCCGATCATGGCTGGGGGCCTTTGACATCCACTTCTGACATCAACGCGGGTGGTCACTCACGACCGGGGACGGCTCCTGAGCAGCCGGTCGATGTGACTCACGGCCTCGCGCTGCGTGTCCTGGACGACGTGGGTGTAGACGTTCATCGTGACGGCGATCTGGCTGTGCCCAAGGATCTCCATCACCACGCGGGGCGGGACGCCGGCGGCGGTGAGGAGCGTCGCCGTACCGTGCCGTGCGTCGTGCAGCCGGACCACCCGGAGGTCGGCGTTCTTCGCGACGCGGGTGAACGAGCGGTACAGGTTGCGCGGCTCGATGGGCTGACCGGTGCGGGTGGTGAAGACGTACCCGGTCTCCGTCCACTTCTCCCCGGCACGCTCGCGGGCGGCGGCCTGCTTGAGTCGCTGCCATCGCAGGGGAGCGACGCAGATCGCGGGGAGCGGGAGAGTCTGCTTGCGCCGGCGCCCCTTGGGGTCGTCCTCGTACACCTCACCGCCGACCCTCTGACGCTGAGTCCTGACCCGGATCTCCCGCTTGTCGAGGTCGACGTTCTCCCAGCGGAGGCCGACGACCTCCCCGCGGCGGAAGCCGAGGGCGATGGCGAGCACGAAGGCGGCGTACAGCGGGTCCTTCCGTGCGGCGGTGAGGAAGTCGAGCGTCTCGTCGAGCGACCAGGGGGAGAGCTCCCGGGCGGCCACGGTCGGCGGTTCGACGAGCGTCGCGACGTTCCGGCTCACCAGCTCCTCACGGCAGGCCGCGGTGAGGGCGGTACGCAGCACGCGGTGCGACTCCTTGGCCGTCGCGGCGCTGGTCTTCTTCTCCATCTGGACGAGGAAGCGGCGGACGTCGGCGACGCTGAGCGATTCCAGCCGCTTGGTACCGATCATCGGGACGAGGTAGAGCCGGATGTGCACCTCGTACTTGGCCGCGGTGGTCTTCTTGCGGCGCGGCTTGACGATGTTGTCGAGCCAGTACGGCAGCCACTCGGAGAGCTTCATCGAACGGGTGGGTACGGGAACGCCGTTGTCGACCTTGTCGAGGAGCGCGCGGCGCTTGGCGTCGCACTCGGCCCAGGTCTTGCCGTACGCGAACTTTCGTGCCGTCGTGCCGTCGGGCTGGAGGACGTAGACGGCGGCCTGGAAGCGTCCGTCCTTCCGCTGGGTGATAGTGCCGGCCCCGTTAGGGTTGCGCTTGCGCTGGGTGGCCATCAGGCGGCCTCCTCGATCTGGTTGTCGATGAAGTCCCGGACGGCGTCGGCGGGAACGCGGCGCGACCGGCCGATGGTCAGGGAGACCAGGCGGCGGGAGCGGATGAGGTCGTAGACGGTGGAACGACCGAGCTTGAGCCGCGCCATGACCTCCGGCACGGTGAGCAGCTCAGCGGTGGCGGTCGTCATGCTGCGGCTCCTTCCAGGGCGAGTTGGTCGCGTAGGGCTTCACGGGCGGTTTCGCGGTTGAGCTGGATGTCCCGGGCGATGGAGGCGGCGAGGGCGGCCTCACCGGGGGAGTGGCCCTGGCCGGCGTAGGCCCAGGAGGTGAGGACGAGGACGGTGTCCGGCTCGATGTCGTCGAGGCCGCGGGCGGCGCGCTCCTGGGCGGCGCGGTAGTCGGCGCGGGTCTGCCGGAGTTCGCCGAGGGTGGTGGAGTACTGCCGGGACTTGGTGGAGAAGTGGCCCCGGAAGCCGAGCATGTGGGCCCAGGCGAGAAGTCGGCGCTCCGGGTACAGCGGGTCGAGGTCGAAGCAGGCTTCGACGAGGCGGCGGGTGTGGTCGGGGACGCCGAGGAGGACCAGGGCCTCCCGGTTGCCGATGCGGCGGTCGAGGCTGCCGGTCGTCTCCGCAGCTTTGGTGGAGTACTTGGCGATGTAGGAGGCGACCGCCTGCTCGGTGATGTCGGAGCCGTCGCCGAAGGCTTTGACGGGCCGGATGTCGAGCTGGGTGCCCCAGCGGAGGCGGCGTAACGGCTGATCGCCAGCGGCAGGGACGGTGACGGTCGTGTACGCGTGGGTGGCGGCGGCGCGGATGGCATCGGTGAGGCGCTTAGTGGTCGCCCACGACGGCGGAGACGAGTCGGGGCCGTCCGGGCCGTCGATGCGGACGACGGCGTGGAAGTGGACGGCGCCCCGCTTCTGGAACTCAGCGACCTTCCCGTACGAGATCCGGGCGACCGCCTTCAGCTCCCGCTGCGAGAGGCCGGCCACGGCGGCGACCTCCCGGCGGAGTCGCGTCGTGAATCGCTGCCAGAGCTGCCCAGCGTGGTTGTTGAAGAGGACGGCGGCGGCGTAGTCGTACGACTCGGGGTCGAGCGGGGTACCGAGGGCGGTGTCGTCCTCGGCGTGGTGGGCCCCGCAGCGGCACGGTCGGGCGCCGGGGCGGTTGTGGACCGGTCCGAAGGACGGGGCGGTGAGGGTGAGGAAAACGCGGGGGTGCTCGCGGACGGTGGCGGGGATGTCCCGGGCGTTGTCACCGGCGAGGCCGGCGCGGATGAGGTGGTACGTGTCGCCCGCGTAGGTCCAGGCGCAGGCGGGGCAGCGGGAGGCCCGGCGGTTGCCGCAGGCGATCCGGAGCCGCGCGCCCGGTTCAGTGTCGGTGGAGTACCGGTGGAGGGTCTCGCCAGTGGTCTTGTCCCGGGTGAGGGTCCAGCCCTGGAGGTGGATGGGGTGGGAGCAGCCGCCGGTGCGGTGGATCTGCTCCTTCCAGCGGTCGAAGTCGGGGGACCCGGCCACCCGGAGCATGTCGCCCAGGGTGGCGGTGTCGAATCCCGCCGACGAGGCGGCTGGGACGGTCATCATGGAGTGCTTCCTTCTGGTTCTGCGAGCTGGGTAGGAGCGGGGCTTCCGGGCGGCGGAGACTTGGCGGTTGAGCCGCCCGGAAGCCCGACTAGCGGCGCCGGTGCTGGCCGTTGAGGAGCGAGCGCAAGGCGACGGCGCACACGGCGACCGAAGCGGCGGTGACCGCGACGGCGAGCAGCATGGAGACCAGGACGGTGCCGACGATCAGGACGGCTCCGGCACCGCCGGCCACGACCACAGCCAGGCCGGCCGGGGTGAGGCGCACGGCGGAGAAGCGCGCCGGGACCGGAGCAGGGGCCGGGGTGTGGTGGTGGTTGCAGGTCACCGCGTCGGCGGTGTGATGGGGCGCGATGTCGGCGGTGGCGGTCGGCTGGACGAGCGGGGTGACGATGCCGGTCGGGAGCGGGTTGACCGGGATGCGGGGTCGGAGCATGACGGTTCTCCCTACTTGTTGATCGTGGTGTCGATGAGCGGGGCGAGGACGCTGTCGGCGAGGAGGTAGCCGCCGAGGAGGATCACGGCGACGAGCCACCAGGGCGGGCGGATGAGCTTGATGCCGAGGCCGCCGACGACGATCAGGGCGAGCCAGAGCGGGACGTCCATGACGCAGGTGTCCTTCGGGTCAGCGGGCGGTGCAGCGATGGGTGCGGGCGGCGAGCTGGGCGGCCGAGGAGCTGGAGTAGTCGGCGGACCAGCCGCAGCGGTCGGCCGTGCACACAGCGGCGTACTTCGTGCGGCCGTGGCGGTCGCGGCGGGTGCCGATCTGCACCGGGCCGATCCGCATCACGGAGTGGAAGTGGTCGCGAGCGGCCATGAGGGTCTCCCTTCAGGCGAGCTGGGCGGCGATGGCGTTGGCCATCAGGGGCGGGACGCCGAGGCGGGCGCGGAGGGTGTCGGCGTCGATCGGGTAGCCGGTGCGGGCGCGGTAGTCGTCGGCGACCTTCCGGGCGTGAGCGACGAGGGCCGGCGGTACGGCCACGGGGGCGGGTTCGGGCTCCGGGACTGGCTCCGGTTCCGGAGTGGGGAGGGCCGCGGCGGCGATCGCTGGCTCCGGCTCGACCACGTCATCCCGCTCGATGACCGCTTCCACGGCCGAGGGTTGCCCGGCATCCGTGTCGGGTTCGGCAGGCTGGGCGACCGCCGGATGCCCGGGGGAGTGGACGAGAAGGGTCCCGCCGAGGAAGGCGAGGGCAGGCCAGCCCGCGACGAGGATGCGCAGCCAGGCAGGGACGTGGCCGAGGTCGAGGAGCCCGGCGGTGGCGACGTTCGCACCGAGCGACGCGGCCAGGGCGACCATGAACCACGTCCAGGCGGAGCGGGCAGGTTCACCGGCGGCCCGCGAGGTCCGCAGCCGATGCCAGGCGGCGACGAGCAGGAGGTCCACGGAGACCGGGTAGGCCCAGGCCTTCCAACCGGACTGTCCGGCAGCCGCAGCCAGGTCGTGGAGGTGAGCGAAGGACAGGGCGCCGGCGATCACGGCTTGTACGAGGACGGCGTCCGGTCGGCGGATGGGACGCATCGGGGGTCCTCCTTCCGATATGAGGCATGGGAGGGGTAGGGACCTGGCGTGAAGCGGTCACGCCGCCGTGGAGCGAGGGGATTCAGGCGATCGCAGGAGCCGTGACGGTCGAGGGCGCCGCGGCTTTGCCCAGAGGCGGCAGGACGGGCCGGAAGGCGTCCAGCGCGGGAATCTCGGGCGTGCGGTGGACGTGGGAGTTCGCGATGTTCACGGCCCGCCGGAGCGTGAGGTGCGGGGTGCGGATGCGGACCCACCCACCGGAGGAGTCACCGGCGACGGCGGTGCCGGGCCGATCGGTGCGGATCTGGACCGTGGCGAGGACGGCGTCCGGGGCGATGTCCCCGAAGGCCATGTTCGCGGAGGTCTCGTCGTTGACGCGGTGAGCGGTCCGGCCGGTGAGCTGGGCACGGAGCATGGTGATGCCCTTACCGAGCTCGGAGCCGAAGCGCTGCCCGCAGATCTCCAGGTAGATGCCGGCGGCGCGACCGAGCTGGGAGAGCCGGACGAGGGAGGTGATGATCCGATCCCGCCGCTTCTCTTCTTCCTTCGTGGCGAAGAGGGCGAGTTCGGCGACCTCGTCGACCAGGAGCACGATCGGCGTCGGTCGCAGGTGATCGGGCAGGTCCCAGATGTCGGCGGTGATCTCCGCATCCGGCAGGTCTGCACTCAATCTCTGCTCGCGTCGGATCAGTTGATAGACGTCCTCCATGTGCTCGACCAACGCGTCGAGGAGGTCGGCGGCGGCATCAGGGTTGTCGGCCAGGGCGGTGAACCGTCGGGCGAGCGGGGCGAGTTCGACTCCCTGCTTGCAGTCGATCCCGACGAGGGCGACATCCAGCGCGGCGAGCGCAGCGACGAGGTTGCGCTGATAGACAGACTTCCCGGACTGGGTGGCACCGACGTTCAGGGCGTGCGGGGTCTGGCGGTAGTCGCGGTAGTAGACCTCCCCGTCCTCCCGCATGGCGACCGGAACCCGCATCACCCCACCACGGGCAGCCGCGGGCATTTGGACCCGCTTGAGGACGTCGTACCCGGTCATCCGCAGCTCGACGACACCCGAGCGGATCTCTCGGGCAGTGACGTTCTGCATGACGAATGAGTGCCGGAGCCGGTCCGAGGCGGCGGAGAAGTCGAACGCGTCCTGACCAGGGCGGAGCTTCACCCGCAGGACGAGCCCGGTACGTGTCGGCCGCAGCCGCAGGATCCGGGGCGCTCGCGAATCGGGGATGGGCCGGCCGGTCATCCGGGCCAGCGCCAGACGCCAGCGCGAGGGCGGGACGGTCAGCCCACACGCGTCCATGACCGACGCGTACCGGGCGAGAATCCGCACCACCGCGAAGACGACGCCGAAGGTCATCCAGTACCAGGCCGGACGTTGCCACCGCAGGAGTAGCGCGATCGTGGCGACCAGCGCGAGCGTGACCGTTAAGGCGGTCATGGGTCAGCCGACCTTCGCGGTGGCGAGCGAGGTGACGGCGACGGCGCGGAAGCTGATGCCGTGGCGCTTCTGGCCGTTGAACTCGTTCTCCCAGGGCCGGGCGACGACGCCGGTCAGGGCGACCGGGGTGCCCATGGACAGCTCCTCGGAGATGCCGGTCTTGGGCACGGTCAGGTTGAGGATCTCGGCGTTCCCGTCCATGACGAACATGACGTCGACGGTCATCAGCGGGGCGCCGGTGTCGCGGTCGGTGGCGATCTCGCCGGTCTGACGGTTCGCGATCTTCGGGGCCGGGGGCTGGGCCACCATCACCATCGCGGCGGACGTGTCGACGGGGATCTGACGCACAGTGGATTACTCCTCTATAGAGGTGGGGCTCATTCACTCCTGTATAGGAGTGACATGAAGAAGAGTGCCTCACTCCTGTATATGAGTCAATCCGCCGCGGAAGGAAACCGCAGCGGGCTGAGGGAAGTTGAGAGAGCGTCAGTCGGTCGCGGGGATCCGGTACTGGAAGACGAACTGGTCAGCGGCCATGAGCGTGTCGCAGACCTCCACGATCCGCCCTTCCTTCGTCACGGCATCCCGCAGCAGGTGCACCACGGAGGCACCAGGGCTCAGAGCCAACTCCGACGCTTCCGCCTTCGAGGCCGGCCGAGCCTGGAGCGTCTCGACGAACTCGGCGAAGGTGTGGCCGTGGTCTTCGAGCCGGGCGTAGATGCCGCCAGGGCCGGGGTTCTCCGCGAACAGTTCCGGGATGTCCTTCACGACGTCCCACGGCAGATAGGACGAGGCCGTCTCGACGGGCGTCCCGTTCCGGAAGTACAGCCGCCGCCGCGCGAGTACCTGCGTCCCCGCATCGACACCGAGCCGTTCGGCGATGTCCGTCGGCGCCTCCATGGGCCCGATGTAGAGGACGCTCACCTTGGCCGTGGCGCCGGACTGCTCGGACTCGGCGAGGTAGGCAGCCTTCCCGCCCCGCCGGTGAGAAGCGCGGAACCGATCCGAGGACCGAAGCCGCACAGGAGGCCGGTCCTTCACGATCGACCCTTTGCCGTGCCGAGTCTCGACGAGCCCACTGGCCCGAACCTCCACCATGGCCTTACGGATGGTCCCGCCAGCGACCCCGTACCGCTCGACGAGCTCGGACTCACTGGGCACCATGTCGCCGGCTTTCAGTACGCCAGACCGGATCTGCTGGACGATCTCGTCCGCGATCTGCACGTACCGAGGTACGGCCCTGCCAGCTCCTGCTGGAGTTCCCACAGTCCTACCCACTCTCATATGCTCCTGTACATGAGTAACGGGAGCGCGGGAACAAAGTCAACGCCACTCCACTCGGTGTCCGTGGCCGGAGCGGTAGTGCGCGAAGACGGTCGTCTCCTGGCCATCCGCCGAGCGGACAACGGCACATGGGAACTCCCAGGCGGAGTCCTCGAACTCACCGAGGCACCCGAAGCGGGCGTGGCCCGCGAGGTCCTGGAGGAGACGGGCATCCACGTCGAGGTGGACGAGCTGACCGGCGTCTACAAGAACACCACCCGCGGCATCGTCGCCCTGGTCTTCCGCTGCAAGCCCTCTGGCGGCACCGAACGAACCTCAGACGAGTCCACCGCGGTCGACTGGCTCACGCCGGCCGAGGTCAAGGAACGCATGGCCGAGGTCTACGCGATCCGCCTCCTGGACGCCCTGGACGGAAACGGCCCCCACGTCCGCAGCCACGACGGTCGCCATCTCCTGGACACGTCGGCATGACTACCGCGAAGCCCATCAGCGAGTGGCGCGACGTCTACGACTTCTTGGAGCAGGTCCGCTTGCGACCCGGGATGTTCGTACGCGACGGCTCCCTTCTGGAACTCAAGGCGATGCTGTACGGCTACCGGATCGCATCCGAGGTCCACGGCCCCCAGGCCATGACGGACTTCGAGCATCGGGGCCCGTTTGCCGAGTGGTTGTGGCCGCGACTTGGCCACGCGTACGCCAGCCCCTTCGGGTGGGCGGTCGAGATCACGAAGGCTGCGGAAGCAAGCGGCAGAGCAGGCATCGACCTGTTCTTCGAGCTGCTGAGCGAGTTCAAGGCCGAGCGAAGCCCAGAAGCGCGGTAAGACTTTCTCTACTTCATCAAGGCACCCGCCGCGCACGGCGCGGCGCGCGCGGCCCGGCGTCCGGGCCTGCGCTCCTGTCTGCGCCCCGCTCCAGCCCGGCCGCCGTCCGCACGCCTGGCAGCTCGGGTTGATGGGTGGCAAACCCCCGATGCGGCCGAGGCAGTGCGCCAGCTCAGCTCAAGACGATGCCTCCGGCGGGGGCGCTCAGGCTCCGGGATGGAGGGGGTCCGTAGGCGGGTGCCGGCCGGTGGGTTGTGGCGGTGGGGACTCCCATCCCGTCTGCCATCGACCCAGGCAGAGCCGAGCAGACACGGCACCGGGCGTCCAGGTCGTTCGTCCAGTTGGGCGCTCCACCTGGACGCCCGGCACCGCGTCTGCTCCACGGTGTGTGGGTCGACGGCAGACGGGATGGGAAATGTGACGGCGGGGGGGTGCAGTGAACCCGAGCGCGAACGGCTAAAGATTCTATCGTTCCGTATCCAGGACGAGTTCCGAAACACCGAAAGCCCCGATGAGTAGCAATTCATCCAGCACATCAAGAAGCTTTCCTCTAGACCCAACACTAGTCGACTGTGCGTAGGCTCGAATGATGATCTCGCCGAGATACCTCGCGTTGGCGGCCGCACCCGCGCGAATATCTGCCGCAGCAGGCCCGTTCTCCGCAAGGAACCGATCAGCGCACTCGAAAACCAGATCATCGACTCGGTCAGGCGCATCGCGAAGTGTGATAAGCAGCTGGGTTGTAGCCTCGGGAAAAGCTGGAGAGGAAATCAGGTCCTTAATCGGTTTCTGAAGAGGGCGAAGGCGCCTTCCTCGAATGGCTGAAGGGAAGCCAGCTGCTGCCTCCTGCACGGTGGGGTCCACGTCATTGATGAAACTAGTAAAAGCGGCACGCACTAGCGAGGGCTCTCGTACATCAGCCAACTGAGAAGCGCATACGGAAGCAGCTCCCTTTCTGGCGTGGATGTCATTCCCTGCGAGAACATCTCCCAGCAGTTCACCACATTCCCAATGGACCGCTGCATGGGTAGAAAATTGGCCTCCTACTTCTCGCACCTCAGGTTCAGTCGAGGAGAGCATTCGGGCGACGACGGGTCGAACCAAACTGAAATCATCTTGTCCGATGGCGATCAACAGGCCGGCGAATGGGCGTGTAGCAAGCAATCCGTCTTCGCATTTGAGCAGTTCGGTGAACGCTTGTAGGGACCTCTCGCGGGCATGACGCAGCGAGGCATGAAGCAGATGGGCGACGCAAGAACGGATAGTTATGGCGGGGTCGGATGCCAGAGGTTGCAGAATTGGCGATACAAGTGCAGTAAGTGAGCCGTCAACGTCAAACCGAAGGATGTCTCCGAGCACTTCGATAGAACTACCGCGAGCGGAATTGAATCCGGAGGTCCAGATACTTTCACCCAGATTGGGACCGCGATCTGATTTCTCGAAAACGAAGTGTTCGTCGGCCTGATTCGGAGGAGCTACTGCGACGCCAATCAGGATCTCAACTAGGTCAACTGGCACTTCGCGCAAGTATCGACGTAGACCGTATCCCAGCCAGCGATCGGTAGCTGGATGCCCAAGTTTGGAGATATGTCGTACCGCTGAAAAAATAGCACTCGGGTCGGCCATCGGGGCAGCTTCAGCAAAGCCCATCAGGACGGCTTCGCTGTACGCAGGATTAATAGAGGGAGTAAGTCTCTGCGCGAGGTCGGCAAAGCGAGCGGGATCTTGCTTAGTTTGTTCCTTTAGAACGCTCGCCAGCTCATGGGCACCCCCCGTGAAGTTGGTCCAGTTTCTGCGATCTCCGGAATGCTTGTTCATTGCGCTCAGCCACTGGTCATCGCTCATATGCAGCGCGGCGCTAGGTGCGATTGGAGAACCGATGAAGCCCCCCGTGATGCCTTGAGGCTGATCTGGCTCCTCGACTCCATGGCGGCGTCGCAATTCACCGAGTCGCCGACGTCCGTCTGAGGAGAGCCGACCATCGGGGAATGCCGACAGCAACGTAAACTGGTGCCATCGCGATGATCTGCCACTTTCCCAAGGGAAGTGGACGTCAAGAATTACTTGTTCCAACGCTGCCAGGACATCATCATTAAGGAACTTGCAAATGGCGTATATCAGCTCGCGCGTTCGCCACACTGCACTGTTTCGCGGGTAACCGCAAATGAGCCTTTCAGTCCTCTCCAGTAGCAAATCGGCGGCCCAATGAGCGTGAGTATTCCCCGCTTCAATAAGCCCACCGTAGAGCAGCCATTGAGCCGTCTCGTGAACATCGCTTGCCAGATATTGAAGGATGGGGGTAGCAGTCTCAGGATCATTCTGGACCTTGCGAACTGCGAGGGAAGTTGCTTCGAGTAGCGAATCCTCCAACTCCTCGTGACCGCCTCCTGGCAAGCGATTTGAGAAGTGCCGGTCCAGACGGGGCCACCCTTCGCGATCAGGTTCCTCTGTCGCGGACATAACCTCCAATAGGTATGGAAGTATGAGCTCGCAAAACTTCTCAGGTGCACTTTCGGCGCTAGATAGAACGATCTGGTTGAGTTGGTGGTCTCTTCGGGTAAGTTCCGCAACCTTCCCCGAGTCGTCTAGAGCAAGCGCGTTAGGGCGCTCGGCTAGGTGGGCAAACAGAAGCTCGATTCCCCAGTCAGGGCGGTGACTCGATATCTCATGCACCACTATCCACAGAAAATCTTGGTTATGGCTGGAGTAGCTGCCGCTCCGTACTGAATCAAGTAGGAGCTCAAAAAGACTTCGGCTCTCATGTACGGGCGCAGCATGCGCCACCTGGAGCAGCCATGAGGAGTATTCCGGAGCGTCCTTCAAACTCGACAAGAGATCGGCGATTCGATCAGTGTATTCGATCGCACCGCCTGTCATCACTTCGAGAGCGAGAGATCTCTCGATGGTAGTTCCATCGAGCCATTGCTCAACTACACCCTCGCTGTCGATGCGACTGAACCAAGGAGACGTTCTGAGTGATCGGCAGAGTCTTTCGCTGAACGCTGGATTCTCCTGCAGCGTGCTTTCAACAGCTTCCCACTCAGCCGCAGAGGGGTCGTTTAGGGATGGGATCAGTGAGAGCACCACATCTTTAATGTGAAAACGGATTTCGTTGTTAGCGAGAAGGGATCTGATTTCTGTTGCGAATCGCGAGTTATCGGTTTCTCGCAAGTGAGTCAAGACTTGCCTGACTTGGGCCCTCCGGAAAAGCTCTTGTTCGCTACTGAGTAGAAAATCAACAAGATTTTGGTCGCGCGCGACCCAGACGCGAGCAAATGCATAGTCGAAAAAACTTTCATGGAAGAATGCGACCTTGTGGCCATCTCGGACAAGTACGTTCTCTGAGACCAGAATTCCAGCATCAAGTGCCAAATCTTCTGCGTCCAGAACTGTCGCTGGTACGGATAGCTGCTGGCGCGAACTCATGGATTCGGCAATCGTAGAAACTACCTTGTGGAACCGGACCGCACTTCTTCGCTGAGAGCAGTCCATCAACTTCCGTTGCCAGTATCCGTCAAAAAGTTGCTTTGTAGATTCGAACCTCAAGGCCTCAGGGTCATTGGTGACGTGACTGAGCAAAACCAAGTTCAAGGGCGTCCGGAGCAGATTTCTCTGGCGAGCGTCCAATTTGGAGACGGATAGTCCCAATGACTCGACAGCAGATTCGACCTGAGCTTCAGAGAGGGGATTGACCTCGACGTGTGTACATCTTTGACTATCGACCAACTCGCGAATCCGATAGTCGTTTTCGACATCGAATTTTCGACAGGCGAGCACTACATGCATGCCGGGGAAAGCCTCAGCTTCCCTCGCTAGATTTGCAACAGCGTCGAAGCTTCTGGGCATCCTGCCCGAAACTAGACTGACTGCGTCAACTTGGTCGATCAGCAGAACGCATTTCTTGTTTCCAGCAGCTGAGGCCAGCGCGGCCACGGGTGACATCTCAAAGCCCAGCGCCTTGCCGAGATCAGTCGTGGTGGAGAAGTGGTCAAGCCTGTCAAGGCGAAAAGCCAACGCCGGCAGGTTGGAGGTCTGAATGTTGCGGTAGAACTGGTGCAGGATGGCACTTTTCCCACCGCCAGCTGATCCCATTAGTAGTGTTAGCTGGTGAGAACCGTCAGCTGCATCCATGAGGCTTCGCGCCTCATCGCGCGTAATGGCGGGGGCGAGGAGTTCCCGCTCCACGCTTGCTGCCCAACTGTCGCTGGTCTCACGAATCTTTTGGAATAGGCTCGTCGAGCGATTATTCGAAGCCCGGTAAAGACCGTATCGTTCGAGGCGATCTTCAATGGCCGCCTGGTCAAGCTTTACGCCCAGGTTATGGAGAACCATGTCTCCCAATCCGGCGGCGGCTAGGTGCCCGGAGGCTCCCTCAAGGTAGAAGGCAGCAAGCGCCGCATTGGTCCTGATTAGTTCTCTTTCATCATGCCAAGATATGTGAAATCCTTGCAGTACTTCCCATGCCTTTTGGGGAGACCCGAAAATTTCGGATTTGGCAAGTTGATTGAAAACATCTCGTAGTTCTTCTGAAGTGAGCCACTGATCTATAAAGGACTTGAGATCTTGAGATCGTTGTGCGCGATCGGATATCTCTTGCAGGGGCTTGGCTGGCAATATCGAAACGAAGTGAAACTTGCGACCTGCGTCAATATGGTGACGTGCGTCGTGCCATATTCCTCTTTCTTGGAGGCTGGACACGCTCCATGAGTTAATATTACGATTTTGTCTCTTGAGTTGATGAACTTCTTCGATCTCGCCATTGTGAAAAGTGAACTCAGAGCCTCTCTCGAGCTCTGGATCGGCGTCCTCAACTGTTATGGACTGACCCTGACCGCTGAGGATCCAAAGTAGATGCCTAACTACCCAAGCGCCCTCGTACCGGTTGCCGAACTTGTCGGTCTCGCCGCCTGTTCGAGGGCTCATGAGCGTCTCCTAGCCAGCTTCAGCCACCCTGGTCTGCAACGACCTTACTGCTGTGGGCCACCAGCGTCTTCCGTTCGTCGCAACAGAGCTCAGGGCGATCTCTGGCAGTACCTGCATGGTTGACGGTGGGTGAGTACTTCGCGTTGGCGCGGTGCATCAGGCAGGAGCTACAGGGCCTCAGCTTCGAAAGTCTCGCTGTTGGGGTTCAGGGCTGGCTGGCCCTACGGGAGGGGTGATCGGCGGGCGCCGAGGCCGGCAGCCTCACAGCGGTGCCGGGTCCGCAGGCGGCTGCCGACGTCGGTGACTCTCGGCAACGCGCAGGGTATTGCGCAAGGAGTGCGTGAGGTCTATTGCCAAAGCTCGGAGTTCCTCTGGGGGCAGCTCCCTGTTCCTGAGCATCCCGGATGCAGCGGCCAAGGTGTCCATCGCAGCGGAGAGCTGAGTGTCTTCGATGCTGTCCGCGATCCGGGACAGGAGGCTGTTGTTGTCGTCAGTACTAAGGAAGCACGGCTTGCCGTCGGGATCCGTCCATGGAAGGAGCCGTAGTTCGTAGTGGGGCATCATTCGCCTGCTTCCCTTGTCTCGGCTTGGGGACGTGTGATGAAAACTGCATCGGTACTGCTGGCAGGGAGCACCGAAAGGGTTACCGCGATTGTTCGCCCCGCGGCATCGGTGGCCACGCTTGTGATCGCGAGTACGGGCTGAGTGAGAATGATCCGGAGATCTTTTGCTTCTTTGGGAGTGGGGAGGCGGGCGGTGACCGTCTCTTGGGTTTCCGTCCAGCCTGTGTTCCGCCAACCTGGCCAGTAGAACGCTTCAGAAGGCGCGGCTGGCGCGAGGTCCCGGGGGGTATAAATGCGAGCCACGCTTCGAGGGGTCTCGCCCTCGTAGGTGGTGCAGTGGAACTCGGCCAGGGGGGTGTTGGTCGGGACTTTCAGGAGGGCTCTGATGCGGCCGCAAGCTCGGAGGTTGGTCGTGCGGATGGTGGTCTGGAGGTCGGGGGCAAACGGTACGCCGGCGCCGCCCGTGTAGGTGATGCGGCGGAGCGGAGTGCGGACGAAGTTGCCCTTGCCGTGGGTTTTCTCGATGACTCCTTCGGCCTGGAGGAGGGCGAGGGCCTGGCGGACCGTCGGGGTGCTGACCTTGTAGTGAGTGGCCAGCTTGGGTTCCGAGGGGAGACGGGCTCCGGGCTTGAGGCGGCCGGTGGTGATCTGGATGCGGAGGTCTTCGGCGATGGTGTCGCGGAGGGTCGGCACGGTCGGGGTCACCACCTTTTCTGGACTCGGAGGGCGACCAGGCGGGTGCGGGGGTGCATGGTCAGTTGCTCGCCCGTCTCGAAGAGGAGGCGTTTGGCGCCGAGGGGGAGCTGGCGGAGGTCGGCCACTCGGCAGGGCTGGCCGCCGATCTGGATGACGTCGCCTCGCTGGACGTTGATCGAGGTGATCTCGATGGGGGCGACCACGGCGCCGGTTGGGGTCCAGGGCTTCATGCCGTTGCCTCCGGGCGGGTCGGGGTGGTCGCCGGCGTGTGGCAGGAGCAGACGCATGCCTCGTAGATCACCGGGATGTCGACCGGGGCCGTTGCCGGGGAGGAATGGGCGCACTCGTGGTGGGTGCCGATCTGGCACCGGGACGAGCGGTACGGGGTGGGCTTCGCGTGGGACATCAGGCCGCCTCCGCCGGCGTGGGGTGGGGGTGCTCGGCAGTGAAGACGTGCCAGCTGGCGAGGGGTGTGCTCGGGTCGATGGTGGCCGGTCCCAGTGGGGCGGCGCGGCGTAAGGGCTTGTGGGGGTGGGTGGTTCGGGCGTGCCGCGGTCTGGTGGGGTGGAGCGCGCGGCGGATACGGTTGCGCATGCTGATCAGCTCCCATCGCTGATGGCCGGGTCCCCGGACGTCGCGTGTCGCGGGGACCGCTTGTTCACGGCGGCCCAGAGGGTTCGTCCGCCCAAGCTGGTGGCGAGGAGACCGAAGCGGTCTGCCTGGGCCAGGACTTCCAGGACCTCCCGCCATGTCTCTGCCGGAAGGGTTTCCGGGACCTCCGCTTCGATCGACGTGTCTCTGGCGTGGGCCAGTACGCGTGTGGTGAGTCCGAGGGCGGACAACCGGGCGGCGAGAGCCTCCGCGCTTACTTCGGGAGCAGGCACAGGGCAGCCTCCGTTACCGGTGATCACTTTAAGTGAAGCTAGTTAACTAGATTAGAGCTAGTGGACTAGATTTTCCATATGCCTGAGCAGCCGCCATACCTCCGTATCGCCGACGAACTGCGGCGGCGGATCGCGGAGCACGAGTGGAGTCCTGGAGACCGGCTGCCCTCGCGGGCCCAGATCGGCCAGGAGTGCAGGGTGGGCGAGAACGTCGTTCGCCGGGCCCAGGAGCTGTTGATCTCCCAGGGTGTGCTGGAGGGGCGGGCCGGGTCCGGGACCTATGTGGCCGAGCCACGGCAGCGGGTGCGGATGGTGCGGTCCGCGGCGCGCGAGCAGCCCGACGGGTCGCCGTTCCGGGCGGACATGAAGGCCGTCGGGCGGAACGGCGGCTGGGAGAGCCGGACCGATGCGAAGGTGCCCGCGCCGGCGGAGATCGCTGCCCGGCTTGGGATCGGTGAGGGCGAGCTGTGCGTTCGGACCGTGTACGAGTTCCTCGCCGATGGGCGGCCCGTGCAGCTGTCTACGAGCTGGGAGCCGTACGACCTCACCGGCGGGACTCTTGTCGTTCTGCCCGAGGGCGGGCCGCACGCGGGGGCCGGTGTTGTGAACCGGATGGCGGAGATCGGCGTCACCGTCAGCCATGCTGTCGAGCAGCCGGAGCCGCGGCAGGCGAGTGCCGAGGAAGCCTCACTTCTTGGGATCCAGAAGGCCGCGCTCGTCACCCACATCCGGCGGACCTACTACAGCGACCAGGGCCGGCCTGTCGAGACGGCGGACATCGTCGTGCCCGCTGCGCTGTGCGAGATCGTCTATGAGATCCCGATCAATCGCTGACGGAGTACCACGCAAGGGGGAGTCATGGAGTCGCTCGGTTTTGCCATCGGCGGTTTGATCTGGGGCGCACCTGCTGCCGCTCTCGCAGTGCTGGTTGTGGTGGCCGTCGCGGACGGCCGATGGCGGCGGAAGGCCATTGCGGCCCTGGAGGGGGGGGAGCGGGCGGCGGACGGGCAGTACGCATCCGGTCGGACGGCCAGCACGGCGGAAGAAGCCTGAGCCTGTTTCCCGGGGCGTGTGCTGTCGGTGTGCTGCTGTCCGCCGCGGTTGCGCCTCCCCGCTCTGCGTCGAGCGCTGGAAGCATTCCAGGGTCCGGCGACGAAGGGGGCAGGATGGTTCAGTCGAAGTGCGGTGCTCCTACCCAGAGCGGGGGCCGCTGCCAGAACAAGGCGATGACGGGTACCTCTCGGTGCTCCAAGCACCAGGGGCCGTGGTCGCCTTACGGGGTCGAGCAGCGGAAGAAGAAGGAAGCCGAAGCCAAGATGAAGAAGCTTCGGAAGAAGCGGTAGCGGGCCGTCGAGTGCGGCCGGCTGACATCTAAAACTGACATCAACGGTGGCGGATGACGGTGGTCGCACGCGAACCGCCGTGGCGGTGGTGACCAGCGATCCGCCCTTGGCGAGAGCGATCCGCACGAGCTTACAAAGCAGATGTCGGCGGTTCGAAACCGTCCGCGCCCACCAGCAGGTAGCACGACAAAGGCCCAGGTCACCGGTACTGAACCGGGAGCCTGGGCCTTGTCCGTTCTTTGGCCGGGAAGGCGGCTACGCGGCGCCGTGCCAGTTACGTGCCAGATGCGTCGCCGGACTCGTTCGGCCGGACTTTCTTGATCTGCTCGTCGAAGTGGGCGGCGATGGCGTGGTCACGCCCGTTCACCAGGTGCTGATAGATCGGCGCGGCCCGCACTGACGAATGCCCCATCCTCTGCACCAGCTCCCGCGTCGTGGCGCCGCCGGTCGCGGCGAGGGTGTTCCCGGTGTGGCGCAGATCGTGGAAGTGGACGTCGCGGAGGCCGGTGTCCTTCAGGGCCCGCAGCCACAGCCGGCGGAAGTTGTTCCGGCGCAGCTGCCCGCCGCGGGCTCCGGTGAAGAGCAGCCCGGTCCGACCCGACTCGGGCCCGCACCGGCCGAGATCGTTGCGCGGCTCGGGATCGGTGAGGGCGAGCTGTGCGTCCGGACCGTGTACGAATTCCTCGCCGACGGGCGGCCCGTGCAGTTGTCGACGAGCTGGGAGCCGTACGACCTCACCGGCTGGACCCTCGTGGTTTACGAGATCATCTACGAGATTCCCATCAATCGATGATGGACCTGATCCAGTCGGGAGGGGCGCGAATGGCGGACGATCTCCAGTTCAGCTGGGAACTCAGTGGCTCGGGGTGGGCAACATACCGAATCGCCGACAGTGCTTCGGAGCAGAAGGGTTTCGTCAGCTACTGCACGGACGCCCTGGCCGACTTGCTGCATGCTGTGGCGGGTCTCTATGGGCACTCACCCGCCCAACGAGTCTCGTTCGATCTCGAACCCGCCGAACTGAGGTGGCGACTCCTGCGCCAGGGAACAGACGTGGCCATCGCCATCTTTCGGTTCCCGGACATGTCGACGAGCTGGGACTCGCCCGACGAAGCGGGCGCCCTCTCCTGGAGCTCGACACAGCCCCGCAGCGTGCTGGGCCATGCCGTGCTGGAAGCCGCCGAGACGGTGTTGCGGACGCACGGTGAGACCGGATACCGGGAGATGTGGGTGCTGCATCCGTTCCCTGTCGCCGCTCTGCAAGACCTTCGACGGCTGCACCGAGGCAACGACGACTGCGGGCACGAGCAGTGCCGGAACAACCTTGAGCACTGACATCTCACACGAGGTTCAGCGGCACAGTCCCATGATGATGTCGTCGAAGTCGGGGAACTCCTGCGTGGCCTCCGCGATGATCACCGGTGCCGATGCACGCCGGTCGGGAGCGTGCTGCTCCGCGATGGCCGCCAGGTCCTCGTTGACCTGCGGAGCCCAGTCGGACTCGGGTTCGTAGAGGGCGGCCGCTTCCCACGGGCCGAAGCCGTCAGCCAGCAGCCATAGGAAGGCGCCCAAGTCGCGGGCGACTACCCCGGTCTCTCCTTCGGAGCCCATAAAGACAACGGGCTGCTCTGCGAGGTCCCGGCCTGGACGGATGAGCCAGAAGGCTGCGTACCCGCCGGTGCCGTCCTGGCCGAAGACGCGGAAGTCATCGCCGGTCAGGTCGCTGTTGCCCGTCCATGCACGGAGCCAATCCGTTGTCTCCTCGGCAGTCAGGAAGGACTCGTAAGGTTCGAAGTCGACGCCGTCCTCGCCTATGCAGTCGAGCCGGACCGCCATGGCAGCGGCGAGCACAGCGGGAAACTGGCGGTCCTCGTTCGAGATCATGCGAACAGATTAGTGACCGCTCGGGAGGTCCACGAAGCCTCTGGCGTCACCGACTGCGCGCGCTGGCGTTCGCAGGAGGCTCGTAAAAGCAGCCGTGAGCAGCCGCCCGCCGCGGACAATGACGTCATGACGTTGACGATCTGGGTCGATGACTGGCAGATGCAGTGCTGCGGAGAGAGTTTCAAGCCGGGGGACGTTGTCTCGTGGACGTTGCTGGAGGTCGAGCCGGAGGACTACGCCGACGTCGTCGGTAGCGAACGTGCGGATGAGATCGACTTCTGCGAAGAGCACCACGGCCAGGACGAAGGGCACGCGCCCACCTCGGTGGAAGTGGTGTCGATCGTCGAGGTGCACTGCCGTTACGGGATGCCCCCGGGCGCCACGGACAAGGTGAACTACCCCGTTCCGGGCACGACCGTCCTGGTGCCGGTCGAGAAGGCGGACGGGTGGGCGAAGGCCAGGCCGGGCGTCAGGTTCGCGGGCTACCTGGTGACGGCCCGGCGCGCCGCGGACGGGCCGGAAGGTGCGGCTGCGCGCGGTCGATGAGGGGCCGGCGCCAAGCGTGCCAGACGCCTGCCAGATGGAACGGTCAACCACGGTCACTGGAGGATCGCTGTGGCATCCGCAGCTTGTGGCAGCCGTCGTAGTGCACAGTGCGGTTGAGCTGCGATGACGGATCAGGTGCGGGCGCCAGGCTTGGAAAGCAGATGTCGGCGGTTCGAAACCGTCCGCGCCCGCCAGTAGGTAGATAGGCAAAGGCCCAGGTCAACGGTGCTGAAGCGGGAACCTGGGCCTTGTTCGTTCCTCGGCTGTGGGGGCGGGTGGAAGGCGTCGTGATTTGGGGCGATGACTGGCCGGTGCAGTGCTGCGGATTACCGTCGGGCTGGTGAAGGGCTGGGGCTCGGTGGGTGGCGGCTTTCGGCAGGTTCGTTTCTTGTCGGTCGGTGCCGGCAGGGGCATGGGCGTCGTCCTGGAGGGTCGCCGACCTGCTTGACATGGGGACTTGAACGCGTTCAATGTGGGGTGGTCGCCGCCTTGCTGGGGTGTCGCTGTCAGGCGGGTGCGAGGTGTGAGGGGCGGGGGCGTATGGGTGGCGGACGGCATCGGCGGATACGGCGGGCGTTCGTGGGCGCGGCGGCGGGGGGTGCGGTGGCACTCCTGTTGGTCTCCTGCTCCGACTATGCGGTCCGGATCGACACCGCCGATCAGCTGACGGGCGTCTGGTCGGACTTTGCCGGGAGGACGGTCGAGTTCAAGGACGACGGCACCTTCACGGCCAACGGCTTGGACAAGGCGGACGTCGGCACAGAGTGCTCCGGGATCGCGGCGCAGCAGCGCGGAACGGTGTCGCTCTCCGGCCCCGGAGGGTACGGGGAGGTCAGCTTCGACGGCGTGGACTGCGCGGGCATGAAGCTGGCCTTCTACGGCTCTCCGACCTCCTTCGTCGCCTGCTTCACCCAGGACGTCGCCCCCGGGACGGGGTGCACCGGCGAATTCCATCGACAGCACGCCGATTCCGGTGCTCCTCGATCCGGAGCGACTCCTTGATCGTCACGCCGCACCGGCTGCTGCGGTGGCTGTTGTCGGTGGGTCGCTGGGAGTGGCGGCTGCAGCGGGGTGCGGCGGCCGATCCCCTTGTGCTCGTGCCCGTGCCATGACGCCGGCCCCGGACGACCGGTCGGGGGCCCGAGCTTCGGCGTGCTCGTGGCCGGGTGGAAGCCGGCGCTCGCGGCGGGGTGTTGGCGGCCTGGGTGTCAGGCGTGTGGCTGGGACGGGTGGGTCCAGGCGCCGAACCACTGCTCCGCGCCGTACTCCTCGAAGCGCTCCACCTCGGTGAAGCCCAGCGTGGTCGCGAGGCGCATCGCCCGCACGTTGGCGGTCTGGGTGGTGAGGACGACCGGTTCGCCGGGACGGGTCTCCGTGAACCACCCGAGTGTCGCCGCGCACGCCTCCGCGGCGTATCCGTTGCCCCATGCGGCGGGCAGCAGCAGGTAGCCGAGCTCCGCCTCCCCGCCCTCCGGGCGGACGTGACCCCGGCGATCCGCGGCGCGCGGTTCGATCGTGACCACACCGATCATCGTCCCGTCGCGCTCGATCACGAAGAGGCCGGGGCGACGCCCGGGTATCTCCGGCATCGCGCCCTCGACCTCGGCGCGGGGCCGGGCGCCGCCGATGTACGTGCCCACCTCAGGCGACGAGAACAGCTCGATGAACGCCGCACGGTCCCGGGCCTCGGACGCGCGCAAAACGAGCCGTTCGGTCGTGATCGGGGCGGGGGGCCAGGAGTCGGGGCCGAGTTCTGTCATGGCAGGCAACGTATCCCAGGAGGGTCCCGTGGTTCGGTTCGGGCGCCAGGCCTCGGGGGCGGGGCGGGGCGGGGCGGTCTCCCGGTCGCGAGGAGTCTTTTCCGTAGGTTCCGATGTGGTGATCGCATCCGTCCGCGAGTGGAACGAAAGGGGAGGGTGGGTGTGCTCGACTCGCCCGGGACGCCTCGGTGCCGTGGGGGCAGCTATTTCCTCGTCCAGGCCGAGGGCTTTCGCGCCCTGGGGGTCGGCCGGTGGGTCGAAGTCAGTCGGGAAGCACCTGGGTTCAAGCAGGACGGTGACGCCTTCCGGGGGTTGAGGATCGTTCCCCTGGTGTTCCCCTTGTCCGTGGGCCGACTTCGAGCCCCTTCCCGTGGGCCCGCTTCTACCGAGGTGAGGAAGTCGACGCGTTCGGGCGGGCCTCGCTGTCCGGGGGCTCGTTCACCTGTGGGTCCCGGGGACCGGGGCCGTGTTCTGGCGTGGGGTCATCGCGTGTTGGGGATCGTCGCGTCGGGCGGCGGCACGTAAAGCGTCGGCACGTCGGTGCCGCCCCGGCCCCCACCCCGCCCTGGCTCCGCACCTCGTAGCGGCCAGGGAAGCGCTCTGCGGCTCGGTTTCTGATTCTGCGCGTAGCTCGTGGATGAAGCAGGGGAAAGACCTGATTCGGTTTCAGGGGGAATGCGTCGGAGGAACTGGTCCCCGTGGCGAATCCGCCCACCCTGCCTCCATCGATTCGTCGAGCGTTTCATCTCGTGCCGCTGCCGCCGTTGTTGCCGGAGCGGCATCACCGACCCGAGGTGCCGCGGTGCTGCGGTATACGCCGTTTCCGCCGGATTCCGTTCGATGTCGCGCCGGAAACCGAGCGCACTCGCCGCCGAATGCGAGGAACTCGTGAAGTCGGTCATCTGACCATCAGATCATGGCGAAATCGATGTCAGATAACGGCAGGACCATGGACCCCCGGTGAAGGCGGACCTACGGTTCAGCTGCTCGTCACAGCGCCTGACGGCGGCGGACGCTCTTCAGTGAATTCGGGTCATTCGCCGCCCCGTAGCGAAAGAGGCAACACATGGGCAGGTCCACGTTCACTCGCATCGCCATGGCCGGCGTATTCGCCGCCGCCGTGATCGTCACGTCGGCGGGGCCGGCTTCGGCCGTGTCCGACAAGACCATCTATCTGCCGTACGGTCGCGGCTACATGAAGTTCATCGACGACGGTGACGTCTTCGAGATCTGTGACACCAAGGCGGACGGTCACGGCGTCAAGGGGGTGCTGAAGAAGCAGTACCTCGCCGGAAACATCTCGACGATATTCACCGAGGAGGACGGCGGTGACTCGGGCTGCGACAAGCACCCCTACAACGTCGGGAACGACGGCTGGTACCAGATGGAGCTCACCTGGAACGGCGGGGGCGGTCTCGTCGAGTCCGGGTGGTTCAACGAGTAGACGGGCAGGGGAGGAGCGGGAGGGTTCGTCCCGCTCCTCCCGGCCCGCTCGTCCTTCGTGGGTCGTTCGCCGGATGTCGTCGAGGGACCCCGAAGTGTCCGCCGAGGAGCCGCGGTTCGGTTCGGCGAGGCGCTCCGGTTCGGTCCGGGGAGGCGCTCCGGGTCGGTCCGTCGAGGCGCTCCGGTTCGGTCCGGGGAGGGGCCGGCGCAGGCCGGCAGGGCCGACACCCGCGCGGTCCCGGCCGGGTCGGTCGGCGTCGGCGCGGTCGCCTTGACGTGCTCACGTGGTGGGGGATGTACTCCAGCGCATGGAAGACGTGGGGGACGCGCCCGAAGTCGGGTCGCAGAGTGGTGAAATGACGCCGCAGGCCTATATCGACGGACGGATCGGGCAGTACCAGGACTGGTACGACCGCAAGGCCACCAAGATGAAGGCGATGCATCTGCGGATGCGGACCGTTTCGGTGGTCGGCGGCGCGCTCGTGCCCGTGCTGGTGAACCTGGACATGGAGTTCGCGCGGATCACCGCCACCGTGCTCAGTCTCGTCGTGGTCGCCTCCGTCTCGCTGGAGAGCGTCTACCGCTACCGCGAGCAGTGGAAGAACTACCGGTCCACCGAGCAGTTGCTCGGGCACGAGCGCGTGTACTTCGCCGCCCGCGTCGGGCCGTACCACGGTCTCTCCGACCGGGACTCGTTCACGACGCTCGTCGCCCGCGTGGAGAAGGCCATCGCGAGCGAGAACTCCGCCACGCTCAACGTCATGACCCTCGGTGGACAGGTCAGCGCCGAGCTGCAGCAGTACGGGCTGCCCGCGCAGCGCGTACCGGCCGGTGGTGGGGACGACGCCGCGGAGAAGGCGGGGGACGGGGAGGGGAAGGCTTCGGCGGGCTCTTAGGGTTCGTCCCTGAGCGGTCGCTCCGTGTCACCGTGCTGGGGCCGCCGCCCCCTGCTCCCGGTGGCCCGCCGTCCCTGCTCCGGATGTCCCGTCGAGGGTGGCGGCGTGCGGGTGGAGGACGTCCGGCGGCCGGACGGCGGCCTCGACGGGCCCCTCGCGTACGTCTGGCCCGGGCGGGCGTGGACCGTCACACGTCGAAGTCGTACTCCAGGACGTACGACGACGAGTCCAGCGTCATCTCGTTGAGTTCCACCGGAACTCCCGCCTCGGACAGCGCCGTTCGCGCGATCAGGATCACCGGGGTGCCGAAGTCCAGGTCCAGGCGCGTGGTCTCCTCCGCCGTCGGCATCCGGCAGCGGATCTCCTCGCGGAAGTGGACCGGCCGGTGGCCCAGCTCCGCCAGTCGGGCGTAGGTGCCGCCGGGGCCGGTGTCCGGCTCCGTGATCGACGTGCCCCGGGCGAGACGGGCCGGCAGATACGAGACCGACAGCAGCACCGGCTTCTCGTCCAGCACGAAGCGCCGGCTGCGTACGCAGACCGGGTCGTCCGGCGCCGCCAGGTCCAGCACCCGGGCCACCCGGGGGCCCGCCGGCGCCGCCGCGGTCACCTCGATCTGGTCCACGACGAGGGCGCGGTCCTCGATGTCCGCCGACCAGACCGACCGCCCGCTGCCCCAGTGGTCCCGGGCGAGCCGCGGGATGCCGCGGCGCCGCAGCGGGCGGAACGCGCGCACGAACACCCCGGCCCCCTTGCGCGCCTCGGCGAGGCCCTCGTTGCGCAGGACGGACAGGGCCTGGCGGGCGGTCATCCGGGCCACGTCGTACGTGGACATGAGATCGTTCTCGCCGGGGAGCCGCTCGCCCGGCGCGAAGTCGCCCGACTGGATCGCGGTTCTCAACTCGTCGGCGATGCGCTGGTACTTGGGCCGACGACCGCTGTCCTGGTCAGTCATGGGTGGACCACTCCCTTCCGTCTGCGGGACACCCTACGGCGCGCATCTCGGGGCTCGTGCACACGTGTGCGCCGTCCCGCGCCGCCGATCCATCCTTCGGGGGACATCTCTAGAGATGCGTTGACAGGGGGAGGTCGCAGGGCTTCTCTGGGTGTACCTATCTGATCTCTGCGTAACCGGAACGGAGGGATACGTGCAGCCAGAGCCCGAGGTCGGTGACCTCGTCCGCGACACCACCACCGGACAGGTCGGCTTCTACGTCGACAGCGTCGCCGGCCGCTTCCTGATCCGGCCCGTCCACGGCGGCCGCGAGTGGGAGGCGGACCCCACCGACGTCCAGCTCGCCACCCCCCTGCACGAGCTGCGCGCCCGCGCGGCCGAGATCAACGCCCGGAGCCGGCGGAGTCTCGGCCCCTGAGGGTCCGAGACTCCGGAGTCCTCCGGTGCTCAGGGCCCGCCCGGTGTCGCGTGGGCGGTGGCATTGTCAGTGGGGCGCGTCACACTTGAAGCATGTGCCGCAGCATCAAGACCCTTCGACCGCCCGCCCTGCCCCACGAGGCCACCGAGGACGACGTCCACGCCGCAGCCCTGCAGTTCGTCCGCAAGGTCTCCGGATTCCGCGCGCCCGCCGCGCACAACCGGGAGGTGTTCGACCGGGCCGTGGACGAGATCGCGGAGGCGACCGCGCGTCTCCTCGGGAGCCTGGAGGTCCGCGGGGCCCATCCGGTCAGGACGCCGGAGCCGGAGCCGCAGCCGGACGCCGTATGACATAGGCGGCCAGCGTGCCCGCCAGGAAGAGCGCCAGGACGGGTACGCAGGCGCCGAGCCAGGTCGCGCCCAGCCAGCGGCCGCCGAGCCAGCCGAGGCCCACGCCGTACGTCGCCCAGACCGCGGCCGCGAGCACCGACCACGGCAGGAAGTCGCGCAGGCGGCGGCCGGTCGCGCCCGCCCCCAGCGAGACCACCGAGCGGCCGGCGGGAGCGAAGCGGGCCAGCACGACGAGCAGGCCGCCGCCCCTGGCCAGCGTCTCGCCGAGACGTTCCTGCGCCACGCTCAGACGGCGGGAGCGGGCCACGAAGCGGCCGATCCGGGTTCCGCCGCGCCGGGTCAGCTGATAGGCGGCGAGGTCGCCGAGCGCCGAGGCCGTGGCCGCGCAGAGGAGGAGCAGGATCAGGGAGGGGGCGTACGCGGCGGCCGCACCGGCCGGGGCGGTGGCCGAAAGGGACGTGCTCGCGGCGGAGGCCGCCGTGGCGGCCGTGACCACCAGGATGCCGCTCGGCAGCACCGGCAGGAAGACGTCGAGAAGGATCGACGTCGCCACCGCCGCGTAGATCCACGGGCCCGAGGTCAGCGACTGCAGTGACCACCCCGTGCCGTCGAGCACGTTCACAGCGCCAGAGCCTACGCGGGGGCAGCCGCCGGAACGCCGACCGGGGCCGGAATCCGCGGCTTCGCGGTCTCCGGCCCCGGTGGGTGGACCAGGCGGTGCCCCGACGGGGGGGATCAGGCGGTGACCGTCGAGGACTTCTCCTCCGACCGCTCGCCGGCGCCGGACGCGGTCGTGCCGCGCGCGCCGAACAGTCCGTCGAGCCCGAGTGCGCCCGATCCGGTGAAGACCAGCAGGAGGAAGGCCCAGCAGAACATGGCCGCAGCCTCGCCGTTGTTCTGCAGCGGGAACAGCGCCTGGGGCTGGTGGACGTCGAAGTACGCGTACGCCATCGAGCCGGATGCTATGAGCGCCGCACCGCGCGTGCCCAGGCCCACCAGGACCAGGGCGCCCGCGACGAGCTGGATGACGGCCGCGTACCAGCCGGGCCAGGTGCCGCTCGGAAGGGTGGCACCGCTGCCACCGGCGCCGCCGAGGACCCCGAAGAGGGAGGCGGCGCCGTGGCAGAGGAAGAGCAGGCCGATCACGATCCGGAAGAGGCCGAGCGCGTAGGGCTGGGCCTGATTCAGGCGACTCGCGAGCGCATTCATGAGGGGAGGGACTCCTTCGGTCTGGCCGGGCGGTACGCCCGGACCGTGGGGACGGGAACCGATGAGGCCCACAGGTTAGGCACCCCTCACTATTGCTTGCAAGTTCAACATTCGGCTCTTTGGTGCCGTCTGTTTCCGGCCGCCTGTTTCCGGCTGGCCGGCCATCGGGCGTCGCGCCCCGTTCAGCAGCCGTTGAGGATCGACTGCAGAGCGCTCTTCTCGGCGGAGTCGATGCTGAGGTTGTAGTAGTACTTGACCTGCACCCACATCCGGGCGTACGTGCAGCGGTACGAGGTGAGCGAGGGCAGCCACTCGGCCGGGTCCTGGTCGCCCTTGGCCTGGTTGACGTTGTCGGTGACCGCGATGAGCTGCGGGCGGGTCAGGTCGTTGGCGAAGCCCTGCCGCTGCGAGGTGGTCCAGGAGTTGGCGCCCGAGCGCCAGGCCTCGGCGAGCGGGACGACGTGGTCGATGTCGAGGTCGGAGGCGGCCGTCCAGGTGGCGCCGTCGTACGCGGAGTGCCAACTGCCGCTCACCGAGGCGCAGTTGGAGTCGGTGACGACGTTCACGCCGTCGCGCTTGAGGACCACCTCGCGGGTGTTGCAGGTGCCGGACTGGGTGATCCAGTGGGGGAAGAGGTCCCGGCTGTAGCCGGTGGTGGAACCTTCCGCCTTCACGGTCAGGGCGGCGAGGTAGGTGCGGGCGGTGGCGGCGCTCACCGGAGTGGGCGGGGCGGCCTGTGCGGCCGGGGCGGTGGCGAGGAGGCCGGTGACGGTCAGGGCGGCGGAGGCGGCGAGGACGGCTATTCGACGCGCGTAGACACCTGCGGCGGACATGCGAACTCCCTTGATGTGGGGGGACCTTGGCCGTTGCCGTCACCCTGGGGCGCGGCCCCGGGTGCCGGGCGGCCCGGTCATCGTGGTGGCGCCAGGTTTCCTTCGGGGGTGCGCCAGGTAACAGAGTGGCGACATGGGCACGTCACATCAAGGGTGTGAACGTGAAGGTGTGCAGGAGAGGGTGACGGGACGCCAGGGAATCGCGGGCGGGGGCTTGGTGCTGGGCGGTCCTGTGGCCGGGCGGGTGGGGTGGCCGGGCGGATGGGGTGGCCTGGCGGCCTGGCGGCCTGGCGGCCTGGCGGCCCGGCGGCGGATCGCCTGTGAGGGGCCGGGGGTAAGGGGGCCCTTCGGCGGGGTGCCCGTCGGTCCCGTCGGTCGCCTCGGTCGTGCCGGTCGTGCCGGTCGTGCCGGTCTTGCCAGGCATGCCGGGCGTGCCTGGCGGGGCCGGGGGGCGGGGCCGGGCGGTGAGGGGCGGGCCCGGCGGGGTGTCCCGTCGGGCGTGCCGGGCGGGGCCGGGCGGGCGCTCTAGGGTTGGCGCGTGCTTCTCGACGTGGACGCGAGCTTCGGCGCGGTGCTCGCCGTCCTGCTCGCCCTCGCCGCCGGAGTGGTCGCGTTCGCCCGTCTCGGCCGGGCCCGCGACACGCTGATCGCCGGAGCCCGCGCCGCCGTCCAGCTCGTCGCCGTCTCGCTCGTCATCGGCTGGGTCGTCCGCGCGGTGCCGCTGCTGGTCTGCTTCCTGCTGCTGATGTTCGCCGTGGCGGTACGGACCGCGGGCCGGCGGGTCGTTCCCGCGCCCGGCCGCGCCTGGCCGTGGGCCGCCGTACCCATCGCGGCCGGGGTGGTCCCGGTCGTCGCGGCGCTTCTGCTCGCCGGCATCGTCCCGCTGCGCGGCATCGCGCTCGTCCCCGTCACCGGCATCCTCATCGGCGGCGCGCTCACCGCCACCGTCCTCGGCGGGCGGCGCGCGCTCGACGAGATCGCGAACCGGAAGGGTGAGGTGGAGGCCGGGCTCGCGATCGGCCTCCTGGAGCGGGACGCGCGCCTGGAGGTGGCGCGCGAAGCCGCCTCCGACGCCCTGCTGCCGGGCATGGACCAGACCCGGACGGTCGGGCTCGTCACCCTTCCGGGTGCGTTCGTCGGCATGCTCCTCGGCGGCGCCTCACCCCTGCAGGCGGGGGCGGCACAGCTCTTCGTGCTGGTCGCGCTGCTGCTCGTGCAGGCGGTGGCGGTCGCCGTCACCCTGGAGCTGGTCGCCCGCGGACACCTCGTCCGTGCGGAGCGCGGAGCGGGGGCTACGCCTCGGCGGGGGCGGCGAAGGCCAGGGTGACCGTACCGTCCGGGCCCGGCTCGACCCGCAGCTCGGTCAGGTCGCGTACGTGGACGTCCGGACCGAACGCGGCCGCCCGCGGGCCCACGCCGACCACGCGCATGCCGGCCGCGCGTCCCGCCTGGATGCCGGCCTCGGAGTCCTCGAAGACCACGCAGTCGCCGGGTGCGAAGCCCAGCTCCGCCGCGCCCTTCAGGAAGCCCTCCGGGTCCGGCTTGCTCGCGCTCACGCCCTCCGCGGTGACCCGTACCCGCGGCATCGGCAGCCCCGCCGCGCCCATCCGCGCCCGCGCCAGGGCCTCGTCGGCCGAGGTCACCAGGGCGTGCGGCAGTCGCGTCAGCGAGGCCAGGAACGCGGGTGCTCCCGGCACCGGCACGACCCCGTCGAGGTCGGCGGTCTCCTCCGCGAGCATGACCCGGTTGTCGGCGTGGTTCTCCTCCATCGGGCGGTCCGGCAGGAGGACGGCCATCGTGGCGTACCCCTGGCGTCCGTGCACCACCTTCAGCGCCTCGACGGGATCGAGGCCGTGCCGCTCCGCCCAGCGCCGCCAGCAGCGCTCCACGACGGCGTCGGAGTTGACGAGCGTGCCGTCCATGTCGAGCAGGAGGGCGCGGGCGGTGAGCGACGCCGGGGTGGTGGCGGTCATTCGGGATCTCCAGAAGGGTGTCGGAGATGGGGGGTGACACGACGTGTACGAAGCGGTCCCGCTCGCCGGTCAGGGGGTGCGAGCGGGGCCACTTTGTTTCTCCACGATACAAAACGAGCGGCCCGCCGCCAAACCCGTCCGCATCGTGGGCGCCTTCCGCCGTCGACTGCGGCCGCCCTCGGCCTCCTCCGCCGCCGACCGTCCCCGCCGCCGTTCGCCCTCCGACGCCCCGCGTCACCGCCGCCGACCGCAGCCCGCGCCGTCGGTCGTCGCCTCCCGCTTCGGCCGCCGCCTCAGCCCCAGTTGCCGTCGCCGCCGCCCTCGGTGCCGTCCGTCTCCGCCTCCAGGGCCTGGCGCGTGGCCGGGCCGTAGACGCCCTGCGGGTCCTGGTCGATGTACTTGTACGACTGGTAGACCTCGACGGCGTGGGCGACCTTCCGCGAGTACGAGCCGTTGATCGGGCCGCTGTAGAGCCACAGCTCGCGCAGGCGCCGCTGCAGCTCCGCCACCTCCGGCCCCGACGAGCCGAGGCTCAGGGTCGGCCCCTCCGGGTCGCGCGGGGACTCGGTCGGGGCCACGGCGCTCGGGTTCGCCGGGCCGGTGGGTGCCGTCGTCGTGGGGGCCACCGGGGTGCTCGCGGTGGAGGGGGCGCGGGTGCCCGCCGGAGAAGGCGAGGTCGACCGCGGGGTGCGCGAGGGTGCCGCCGACGTCGAGGGGGAGGACGAGGGGGAGGGGGTGGTGGTCGGTGCCTCGGAGACGGAGACGTTCTCGGAGGCGCTCGTGGTGACCTCCGGGACGCCTGCCCGGTCGTCGGTGTCGTCACCGCCGATCAGGGCGGCGGCGAGGGCGGCGGTGCCGACCACGGCCGCGGTGACGACGCCGGCGATCACGGCCCCCCGGCCGCGACCCCGGCCGCGCCCCCGGCCCCCGGGGGCGTAGGCGATGGTGTGCGCGGGGCCGTCGTCGTACGGCTCATCGGCCCGGTCCGCGTACCCGGCCTCGGTCGCGTACGCGGTCGGGGCGCCGGCTCCGTGCGCCGTCCCGGTTTCGTACGCGTCGCCGGCCGCGTACCCCGCCCGGGGCCCGTAGCCACCGCCGTACGCGCCGGCGGTTCCATGCGGGGCGTCGGCTCCGTACGCGCCCTCGGCGGCGACCCCGGCCTGGTACGGCATCCCGTCGGCGTACACCGACGCCGGGTCGGTGCCCGGCAGCAGCAGGGACATCGTCGCCGGACCCTCGTCCTGGCCACCCGGCCGCGGGCCCTCCGGCTGCGGACGGCCCAGCCACGGACCGCCCGCCTCCGGACCATCCGACCGCGGACCGTCCGACCGCGGAGATCCGCCCCCGGGTCCCGCTGCCGGCGGCACCGCCATCGCCGCATGCGCCTGCACCACCGGCGCAGGGTTCGCCGACGCCGACGCCGACGCCGACGCCGACGCCCGCGTCTCCGACGCCCGCGCCTCCTGCGTCCCGGCCCGCGGGGGCACCTCGGGCGGGAGCGGTCCCGCCGGCGGCCCCACGACCACCGGAGGCAGCACCGTCGTCTCGGCCGCCCCCGAACCCGCGTCCTCCGCCGTGCCCGGCGTCCCGTACGGCCGGATGCCCGCCCCCGAACCCGCGTCCTCCGTTCCGTACGGCCGGACGCCCGGACCCGCGTCCTCCGTGGCGCCCAGCGTCACGTACGGCCGGATGCGCAGCGGATCGAAGTCCTCCGCCGCAGCCACGCGGGCGGCCTGCGCCTGTGCTCGCTCACAGGCGCAGCCGGGTCTGTGTACACCGCATTCAAGACAGACGTGTCCGGACATCGTCGGGTCCCCTCCCCAATTCAACTGCGAGCGATTATGCAGTCAGCCCGCCGCCAGAGGGTGAACACCTGTACCCCTCCGCAGGCCGGAACGGGACAAACGCCCCAGGATGGACTCCAGGACGGACCCCGGACGGAGGACAGGAGGCCGCATGGCCCAGGAGACACGCGCGCCACAGGCCGGCGGCGGCCCCGTGCCGGGGGAGGGACAGAGTCACCGCACCGTCGTCATCGCGATCGGCGCGCTGCTGCTCGGCCTGCTCCTCGCCGCGCTCGACCAGACCATCGTCTCCACCGCGCTGCCGACCATCGTCAGCGAACTCGGCGGCATGGAGCACCTGTCCTGGGTCGTCACCGCCTACCTGCTGGCCTCGACCGCCGCCACCCCCCTCTGGGGCAAACTCGGCGACCAGTACGGGCGCAAGAAGCTCTACCAGGGCGCCATCGTCCTCTTCCTCATCGGCTCCGCCCTCTGCGGGATCGCCCAGAACATGCCCCAGCTCATCGCCTTCCGCGCGGTCCAGGGACTCGGCGGCGGCGGGCTGATCGTGCTGTCGATGGCGATCGTCGGCGACCTCGTCCCGCCCCGCGAACGCGGCCGCTACCAGGGCCTCTTCGGCGCCGTGTTCGGCAGCACCAGCGTCCTCGGCCCGCTCCTGGGCGGCCTGTTCACCGAACACCTCTCCTGGCGCTGGGTCTTCTACGTCAACCTGCCCATCGGCGTCGTCGCGCTCTTCGTCATCGCCGCCGTGCTGCACATCCCGGTCGGCACCCGCCGCCACACCATCGACTACCTCGGCACCTTCCTCATCGCCTCGGTCGCCACCTGCGCGGTCCTGGTCGCCTCGCTCGGCGGCACCACCTGGGCCTGGGGCTCGCCGCAGATCATCGGCCTCGCCGTGCTCGCCGCAGGGCTCCTGGTCTGGTTCGTCCGGGTCGAGCGGCGGGCGGCCGAACCGGTCCTCCCGCTCAAGCTGTTCCGGATCAGGACCTTCACCCTCGTCTCCGTCATCAGCTTCGTCGTCGGCTTCGCCATGTTCGGCGCGATGACCTATCTGCCGACCTTCCTCCAGGTCGTGCGGGGCGTCACGCCCACCATGTCCGGCGTGCACATGCTGCCGATGGTCGCCGGCATGTTCCTCATGTCGACCGCCTCCGGGCAGATCGTCTCCAGGACGGGCCGCTGGAAGCTCTTCCCGGTGGCCGGCACCGCCCTCACCGCGGTCGGCCTGCTGCTCCTGAACCGGCTGACCGAGGCGAGCTCCACGGGGGAGATGAGCCTCTCCTTCTTCGTCTTCGGCGCCGGACTCGGCCTCCTCATCCAGGTCCTCGTCCTCGTCGTGCAGAACGCCGTCTCCTACCAGGACCTCGGCGTCGCCACCTCCGGAGTCACCTTCTTCCGCTCCATCGGGGCATCCTTCGGCGTCGCCGTCTTCGGCACGATCTTCACCAAGGGCCTCACCGGGACACTGACGGACACCCTCGCCGGGCAGGACCTCCCGGCCGGGGCCGGCGCCGCGGAACTCGCCGCCGACCCGCGCGCCCTCGCCGCGCTCCCGCCCGCACTCCGCCCGGCCGTCCTCCACGCCTACGCCACGTCCATCACCGACGTCTTCCTCTACGCGGCACCGGTGGTCCTGGTCGCCTTCGGCGTCGCCTGCCTCCTCAAGGAGGACCGGCTGCGCGGCTCCGTCACCGCGCCCGAACCGGGCCAGACCCCCGCCCCCCACCCCGTCCCGCGCTCCTCGCACGACGAGTGCGCCCGCGCCCTGTCCGTCCTCGGCTCCCGCGAGGGCCGCAAGGAGATCTACGAGAAGATCACCGCCCGTGCCGGGCTCGACCTGCTGCCCGCCGCGAGCTGGCTGCTGCTGCGGGTCCGCCGCCACGGGACCGTCGAGCCCGGGCAGCTCGCCGAGGCCACCCCCGTACCGCTGCGGGCGATCACCGAGGGCGCCCGGCAACTGGAGGAACGGCGGCTCGTGGAGCGCGAAGGGGCCCAACTGATGCTCACCGAGCAGGGGGCCGAGACGGCCGCACGCCTCGCCCAGGCACGTGAGGACTCCCTGTCCGACCTCCTGGGCGACTGGTGGGGGCCGGAGCGGCCCACCGACCTCGTCCACCTCGTGGAGGAACTGACCGCCGAGCTCGCCGGCTCGGACGCGGAACGCCCCGGCCCGCCGGAACCGCCCCGCGACCCCCGGGCGTAGGAGGCGGACGGGGCAGGAGAACCGCCGCCGGCTACAGCTCCTTGCCGTACCAGATATCCATGTACGGCCCCGAGCAGTACGCCGGGATCTCCCCGTAGCCGTTGCGCGCGTACACCGCCCGCGCCTCCACCAGGTCCAGGCGCGTGTTCAGCACCATCCGGCGGGCACCGAGATCGCGCGCCGCGTCCTCCAGGCGCGACAGCAGCGCGTTCGCGCCGCCCTTGCCGCGGAAACCGGGACGCAGGAACACCCGGGTCAGCTCGGCCCGCTCCCCGTCCAGCAGGAGCACGCCCCCGCACCCCGCCGCCACGCCCTCGTGGCGCGCCACCAGGAACTGCCCGGTCGGCGGCGTCAGCAGCCCGGCCCCGTCGTCGGCCAGCCCCTCGTCGATCTCCGCCTCCGTCGCGGGGCGCTTCCAGTAGCTGCCGGCGACGTCGCCGTAGTAGTCGCGGCGCAGCGAGGTGGCGTCCGGGGTGTCGACGTGCTCGGGGGTGAAGATCCAGGTCATGCCGCCATTGTGGGCACGCGCCCCCGGCGGCGCCCCCGAATTTCCCGGGGGGCCGCCTGTGTACGTCCGTCTCGTTGCTCACGCTCGTCTTCGCCGCGCGAGCACCCTCACGAGCGGCATGACCGGCCGGCCAGCTCAGCTGGTCGGCGCCCCGATCCGGTTCCGCTACCCCAGGCCGCTCGCACGCGTTTCGGGCGTCGGGCGGCGGAAGCCGCGGGTGAGGCAGAGCAGGTAGAGGAAGCCGGCGGCGAGCCAGCAGCCGCCGATCGTCAAGGCGACCGAGCTGAGCCGCGTCATCAGGTAGAGGGTGACGCACACACCGAGTGCCGGGACGACGACGTAGCCGAGCACGTTCACGCCATCCGTGCCGCGGTTGCGCACGAAGAACACGACGACGCACACGTTGACGACGGTGAAGCCGAGGAACGCGCCGAAGTTGATGAACGAAGTCGCGGTCTCCAGGGAGATGCCCAGGCCGAACAGGCCTACCGTGCCGGTCAGGACGAGACACAGCACCGGGGTCCCGGTTCGGGCGTTCAGCGCGCCGAAGACCCGCTTCGGCAGCACTCCGTCGCGGCCCATGATGTACAGCAGCCGGCTGGAGCTGAGCTGGACCGCGAGCCCCGAGGCGAAGTCGCCGGCGATCCCGGCCATGTTCGTCCAGTCCGCGAATCCCTGGCCGCCGACCTCGACGGACATCGTGTACGCGACGATCTCCGGGTCGTCGAAGATGCCGCCGGGGTGGACCAGTTGCATCACGTACGCGACGGCCGCGAACAGCAGGCAGCCGATCGCGATCACCAGGACGACGGCGCGTGGGATGGTTCGCCGGGCATCCCGCGCTTCCTCGGAGAGCGTGGTCACGGCGTCGAAGCCGAGGTAGGAGTAGGCGGCGATGGCGGCCGCGGCCGAGATGCCGGCGAGCCCGCTCTCCGCGTTGCAGAGCGGCGCGGTGTACGACTGCGGCGGCTGGTCGACGAGGTGGACGAGGCAGTACGCGACGAACAGCAGGACCAGGAAGACGGCGAGGCCGGTCAGGACCTTGTTGACGCGGTCGGTCAGGGTGAGGTCGACGATGCCGTGCGAGCTCGCGGACCGAGCCTTTCCCAGCCCGGTCGCAGCAGCCACGAGTTGGACGCTCCCGCGCAACGGCGTGTGAGTGGCTTGGCCCACTCGTTGATGACCGGTACGGGAGCGCCGCCGGGGACGGGCCGGGAGGCGGCCGTGGCTCGGCCGCCCCTTCCGGGTCCGTCCCGCTCGCGGGGGTGGGTCAGCTGCGTACGCGGGCGATCAGCAGGCCGTCGTAGCCCTTCGTGCCGACGACCTGGAAGGCCGTGGCGTCCAGGCGCGGTTCGCGGGCGACCAGTTCGACCATCTCGCGGGTGCCGGTGACCGCCGGGTCTTCCGGGTGCGGTGTGGCCACCTTGCCCGCGCGTCCGACGTTGTCGACCACGATGAGGGCGCCGGGCCGGGAGAGCTTCAGGGCCCAGGAGACGTAGTGCGGGTTGTTGACCTTGTCCGCGTCGATGAAGACGAAGTCGAACGGGCCCGCGCCCTCCTGCTCCAGGAGCGGCAGGGTGTCCAGGGCGGCGCCGACGCGTACCTCGACGATCTTGTCGAGCCCGGCGCGGGCGAGGTTGCCGCGGGCGACGTCCGCGTGCTTCGGGTCGTACTCCAGCGTGATCAGACGGCCGTCGGCGGGCAGTGCGCGGGCCAGCCAGATCGTGCTGTAGCCGCCGAGGGTGCCGATCTCCAGGACGTTCCGCGCGCCCTGCGTCGCGACGAGCAGATGGAGCAGCTTGCCCTGGTTGGGGGCGACGGCGATCTCGGGCAGTCCGGCCGCCGTGGAGTCGGCGAGCGCGGCGGTGAGCGCGTCGTCGGCCGGGGCGAGCAGGTCGGTGAAGTAGCGGTCGACGGTGGTCCATTGGGCGTGGTCGTTGCTCATGGAGCCGAACGTACACCGGCCCGCACGCGCCGCTCCCGCGCCGCGGCGCGCCGTGTCCGGATCGCGGCGAGGGTGCCCGCCGTCAGGAGCAGCAGGCCGCCGGCCACGGTGATCAGCCAGACCGGGATCTCGCCGACCGTCCACAGCCGGTCGTGCCAGACGATCTCGCGGTACGGGGTGTCGGCGGATGCCCGGACGAGTTCGTGGTCGCCGTCGATGCGGGCGGGCTCGGGGAAGGACTGGTCGACGGATGTAAGGAACACCCGGCCCGTTCCCGCGAGTTCGGCGAGGGCGCCGGACGGCCGGTCGACCGTGCCGGCGAAGAGCACCTCGGGCCGGTCGCCGCCGATGCTGCCGCGCGGTTCCATCCGGTGCCCGGCGAGCACGAAGAGGCCGAGGGACTGCGGGGTCCGGGCGAGCCGGGAGAGTCGCATCGGGTAGACGGGCCGGTCGTTGGCGAAGGCGATCCGCAGCGGGTCGAGGGCTCCGTACAGCTTCTCGCCGGCCTTCTCGGGGGCGAGGCGGACGGCGACGTACTCCCACTTCCGCTCGACGTACGGGCGCAGTTCGGTGGACAGCCGGTCGGAGAGCTCGAAGCCGTTGCGGTGCAGCCAGGTGCTGAGGGCCGTCGGGTCGGTGGCGGTGAGGCGGGCGACGTCGAAGGGGCCGAGCCGTTCGCGGCCGACGACGCCGACGCCGGAGCCGGCCCTGCCCGGGGCCGCGGCGGCGCCGTCCGTGTCGTCGTCGGCGAACGGCCAGTCGTCACCGCGCGGCCAGAAGTGGTCGCGGTCCCGGTGTTCGGGAGCGCTGAGCCGTTCGAGCTCCTCGAAGAGTGCGGGGTCGCCGAGGGTGACGTCCGCCCGGTGCGGCACCGGCATGATCCAGGCGGCCCGGTCGGCGTCGCCGTGGACGGTGAAACGCATGACGATCTGCTCGGTGCCCGTGCGCTCGTCCCAGTGCACGGCCGAGGTCTCCCGGTCGACGCCGATCCGCGCCATCCTGTCGGTGACCATGGCGCCGCAGCCGCAGGCGTAGGCCGGTGCGACGAGTGAGCCCAGCTGGAGCGCGAGCAGCGCGGCGATCGTCGTGAGAAGTCTGTGTGTCCCCCGCATGCCTGCTCGGACGCGCAAGAGGAGTGCCCGGTTCCCCCTGGGCGCCCCGTGCCGGAGCTCCGTGCGTGGGGCTGCCGGGCGCCGGGGCGCAGGGGCGCCGGGCGTCCCGGCGTCCCGGCGTCCCGGCGTCCGGGCGTCCCGGCGTCCGGGCCTCCCGGCGTCCCGGCGTCCCGGCGTCCGGGTGGGAGGCGGGGTGTGGGCGGGGGAGCAGTGCCCCCGGCCTCCTCGGGTTCAGCGCGCTCTGACCTGGAGTTCCTTGATGCCGTTGAGCCAGGCCGCGCGCAGTCGGCGTGGGTCGCCCGCCAGGGTGAGGTCGGGCAGTTCGTCGGCGAGTGCCTCGAAGATCAGCTCGATCTCCTTGACGGCGAGGGACTTGCCGAGGCAGAAGTGCGGTCCGCCGCCGCCGAAGCCGAGGTGCGGGTTGGGGTCGCGGGTGATGTCGAAGGTCTCGGGGTTCTCGAAGACCTCGGGGTCGTTGTTGGCGGAGGAGTAGAAGAGGCCGATGCGGTCGCCCTTGCGGATCTTCTGGCCGCCGAGTTCGGTGTCCTGGGTGGCGGTCCGCTGGAAGGAGACCACCGGGGTGGCCCAGCGCACGATCTCCTCGGCGGCGGTCGCGGGCCGCTCCCGCTTGTACAGCTCCCACTGGTCGGGATGGGTGAGGAAGGCGTGCATGCCGTGGCTGATGGCGTTGCGGGTGGTCTCGTTGCCGGCGACGGCGAGCAGCAGGACGAAGAAGCCGAACTCGTCGGAGGAGAGGTTGCCCTGGCCCTCGGCGGCGACCAACTGACTCACGATGTCCTGGGCGGGGCACTTCTTGCGGGCGGCGGCGAGGTTCATCGAGTAGCCGATGAGCTCCATGGCGGCCTCGGCGCCGATCTCCTCGGTGATGGCGTACTCGGGGTCGTCGTACGCGACCATCTTGTTCGACCAGTCGAAGATGCGGGCGCGGTCCTCCTGCGGTACGCCGATGAGTTCGGCGATGGCCTGGAGGGGGAGTTCGACGGCGACCTTGGTGACGAAGTCGAAGGCGCCGTCCTGTGCCGTGGCCTCCTTGGCCTCCGCGACGATGGCGCGGGCGCGGTCGCGCAGGACGGTCTCCAGGCCGCGGATGGCGCGCGGGGTGAAGCCGCGCTGCACGATCTGGCGGACCCGGGTGTGTTCGGGCGGGTCCATGTTGAGCATGATGAGCTTCTGGACCTCGATCTGGTCCCGGGTGATGTGTTCGTTGAAGCGGATGACGGCGGTGTTCTCGTTGGAGGAGAACAACTCGGGGTGGGTGGAGACGTACTTGACGTCGGCGTGGCGGGTCACCGCCCAGTAGCCCCCGTCGTCGAAGCCGGTGAGGCCGGGGGGCTGGGGACACCACCAGACGGGGGCGGTCTGCCGCAGCTGCGCGAACTCCGGATGGGGGACGCGACTCTGGAGCAGGTCGGGGTCGGTGGCGTCGAACCCTTCGGAGACATGGGGGCAGGGCATCGGCAACACACTCCATATCTGATGGCCCATCAGAAGATGCCGGGAAAGGTAGTAACGAGTTCTACAAGTAGCAAGGCGCACGGCGGGAACTGTTGCGTCCCCGACCCTTGCGTACCGGCGGTAGCAGTCATAAGACTGCACTCAGAACTAGAACGCGTACTAGTTCCACGTGACGTCGACCGGCAAGGGTGCCGGGACACCCCCGCCGGGCGAGGAGAGGACGAGCTCATGGCCGCGGAACCCGTCATCGTCGAAGCCGTACGCACTCCCATCGGCAGGCGCGGAGGCGCCCTCGCCAATCTCCACCCCGCCTACCTCCTCGGCGAGACCTACCGTGAACTCCTCGGCCGCACCGGCATCCACGCCGACTGCGTCGAGCAGATCGTCGGCGGTACGGTCACCCACGCCGGCGAGCAGTCCATGAACCCCGCCCGCACCGCCTGGCTCACCATGGGCCTCCCCTACGAGACCGCCGCCACCACCGTCGACTGCCAGTGCGGATCCTCGCAGCAGGCCAGTCACATGGTGGCCAACATGGTCGCCGCCGGCGTCATCGACGTCGGCATCTCCTGCGGCGTCGAGGCCATGTCCCGGGTGCCGCTCGGCTCCGGCTCCAAACACGGACCGGGCAAGCCCTTCCCCGACGAGTGGAACGTCGACCTGCCCAACCAGTTCGAGGCCGCCGAGCGGATCGCCCGCAACCGCGGTCTCACCCGCGAACGGGTCGACTCCCTCGGCCTGCTCTCCCAGGAGCGCGCCGCCGTCGCCTGGTCCGAGGAGCGCTTCAAGCGCGAGACCTTCGCCGTCCAGGTCCCGACGACCGAGGAGGAGCAGGCCGCCGGGCAGGGCATGTGGCGGCTCGTGGACCGCGACGAGGGGCTGCGCGACACCAGCATGGAGGCGCTGGCCCGGCTCAAGCCGGTCATGCCGACCGCGATCCACACCGCCGGCAACTCCTCGCAGATCTCCGACGGCGCCGCCGCCCTCATGTGGGCCTCCAAGCGCATGGCGCGCGCCCTGAAGCTGCGGCCCAGGGCCCGGATCGTCGCCCAGGCGCTGGTCGGCGCCGACCCGCACTACCACCTCGACGGGCCCATCGACGCGACCCGCGCCGTGCTCGGCAAGGCCGGCATGTCGCTCAGGGACATCGACCTCGTGGAGATCAACGAGGCCTTCGCGTCGGTCGTGCTCAGCTGGGCGCAGGTCTTCGACCAGGACCTGGAGAAGGTCAACGTCAACGGTGGCGCCATCGCCCTCGGCCACCCCGTCGGCGCGACCGGCGTCCGGCTGATCGCCACGGCCCTGCACGAGCTGGAGCGCACGGACAGGGAGTTCGCGCTGATCACGATGTGCGCGGGCGGTGCGCTGGCGACCGGGACGATCATCCAGCGACTCTGACGATCACCTAGCGGTTCCAGGGTCTCTCTCCCGGATCCGGGAGGGCTCGCGCGCGCGAAGGCGGTGCGGGAGGCCGCCGGGGAGCGGTGCGGGCCGCCCGGGCGTGGTGCGGGTCGTCCGGAGACGGCGCGGGCCGTCCGTGAGCACTGCGAGGATGCCCGGGCAGCGCCGCGAGAGCGTCCGGGAGTGCCGTGAGAGCGCCCGGAGCGCCGCGCGGTCGTCCGGAGACGCCGCAGGCCCCGCCCCTCCGAGAGGAGGGCGGGGCCTTGCGAGGTCTGCGGATGCGCGGGCCGGCCGTGCGGCAGGGTTCGGCTCAGTACCAGCCGTGGGTCTGCCAGAAGGCCCAGGCGTCGTTCGGGGAGCCGTAGCGCTCGTTCATGTAGTCGAGACCCCACTTGATCTGCGTGGCGGGGTTCGTCTTCCAGTCGGAACCGGCCGAGGCCATCTTCGAGCCCGGCAGGGCCTGGACGAGGCCGTAGGCGCCGCTGGAGGAGTTGGTGGCGGTGTGGTTCCAGCCGGACTCGTGCTCGACGATCTTGCTGAAGGAGGCGAACTGCGCCGGCGGGACGATCTGGCGGGCGATCTCCTGCTCCGTGGCGGCCGAGGCCGAACCCGTCGAGCCCAGCACCGCGCCGGAGGCGCCGAGGAGCACGGCGGCGGAGACGGCGAAGGTCTTCTTGCGGGAGTTGACACGAGTGGCGATCGAGCGGAACAAAGCGTCATACCTAACGTCGGGGGCAAAGGTCGCGCCAGGCGGTTTCGGCATGCCGGAACCAGAGCCCGGGAGTCCCGGGAACTGGGGGGAACCGGCCTGCCGTGGTGCTGCGCTGAGCACCGGCTGCCTGGCGACGTCCACCAGACAAACAGGCCCGGCGGGGCGATGCAACGACCCCCTGTACGAGGAGGGTTCGGACCGGGCCCGGAGGTCCCGCTCCCGGTCCCCCGCCCGTTTCCGCAGGTCAAGTCGGCGTATGGGGTGATTTGACCGGCTCGTCCGGTCTCCTATTTCGCTTCGTAAGTGACCTGGGTCCTATGAGGCGCCTCACCCCGGAGGCCCCTCTCCGGGGGGTCGAATGTGACCTGGGCCTCGAAGTTCGCCCGCCGGGTCGCCCGCCGGAGCGCCTTCAGGAGGGCGCCGCCGACGGTCAGGGTGAGGACGACCGTGAGGACGGCGCGGCCCAGGTCCCAGCCGAGCGAGGTGGCGGCCACGAAGGCGAGGAAGCGCACCAGGTTCTCGTGCGCCGGCTCCCCGGGCCGGAAGGAGATCCCCTCGCCGATCCCGCCGACGGTGACCCAGCCGTACAGATTGGTGACCGTGCCGTACGCGAACGCCGCCACGAAGCCGTACGCCGACAGCATCAGCAGCTCGGCCCGGCCCCGCACGCCCTGCGGCAGCAGCCCGGCGCCCATCGCGAACCAGCCCATCGCCAGCATCTGCGTCGGCATCCACGGCCCGACGCCGCCCGTGAGCAGCGCGGACGCGAACATCGTCACCGCGCCCAGCACGAAGCCGAAGCCCGGCCCGAGGACCCGCCCGCTGAGCACCATCAGGAAGAACATCGGCTCCAGGCCGGCCGTCCCCGCCCCCAGCGGCCGCAGCGCCGCCCCCACGGCGGCCAGCACCCCCAGCATCGCCACCGCCTTCGCGTCCATGCCGCAGTCGGCGATCGTCGCCACGACGACGGCGATGAGAAGGGGCAGCAGGAGGGCGAAGAACCACGGCGCGTCGGCGGCGTGGTCGGTCAGCGCGGAACCGGCGTCCGCGAACAGGGGCCAGCCGATGGCGACGAGCCCGACGGCGGAGACCAGGACGAGAGCGGCGACGGAGCGGGGACCGAGCCGGATCGGCCTGCCGGCCGCCCTCACCGCGCACCCGCCAGGACGCTCTCCACCTGTTCGACGGTGAGCCAGGGCTCCGGCGCCAGGATCTTGGCGACCTGGGGGGAGAAGGCCGGCGAGGACACGACGACCTCGGCCGTCGGGCCGTCCGCGACGACCTCACCGCCCGCGACGATCACCACACGGTGCGCGAGCTCGGCGGCCAGCTCCACGTCGTGCGTGGCGAGCACGATGGCGTGCCCGTCGGCGGCGAGACGGCGCAGGTGCGTGACCAGACGGGCCTTCGCCGCGTAGTCGAGACCCCGGGTCGGCTCGTCCAGCAGGAGCAGCGGCGGGCGGGCGGTGAGGACGACGGCGAGCGCGAGCGCGAGCCGCTGCCCCTCCGACAGGTCGCGCGGATGGGTCCCGTCCGCGACCCCCGGGAGCAGCTCCGACACCAGCGCCCGGCAGCTGCCCGGCGCGGCCCCGGCGTCGGCGTCCGCCGCGGCGCACTCGGCCGCGACGGTGTCCGCGTACAGCAGGTCCCGCGGCTCCTGCGGGACCAGCCCCACCTGCCGGATCAGCGTGCGCGGGTCCGTGGTGTGGGGCACGAGACCGGCGACGCGGACGGTGCCGGACGTGGGCGCGATCATGCCGACGAGCGTGCCGAGCAGCGTCGACTTCCCCGCGCCGTTGCGTCCCATGAGCGCGACGGTCTCCCCGGCCCCGACCCGCAGGTCGACGCGCCGCAGCGCCTCGACCCGCCCGCGGCGGACGGCGAGGCGCTCGGTGTGGACGAGGGGGGCGGCGGGGGCTTCCGCGGGCGCGGGTCCGCCGGGGCGGCGGCGCCGGCGGAGCCGGAAGGGCCCCCGGCTCCGCCGCGTCCCGTCCCCCGGGCCCGGTCCCGGACCCCGGAGGGGCGCGTCATCGGCCGCCGGGCCCGTGGCCGCCTCGGCGCACGGGGCGTCGGAAGCGGCGCCCACGGCCCTCCGGGCGGACGCGGCAGCGACGGCGAGGCCGGCGGCCCCCGAGGCGGAGGTGGCTTCGGCGTCCGGCGCGGAGGTGGCTCCGCGCCCCGAGGCGGGGGCTTCGGCGTCCGGCGCGGGGGCGACTGCGGCCCCCGAGGCGGAGGTGGCTCCGGGCCCCGAGGCGGAGGCGTCGGCGTCCGGCGCGTCGGTGGCCCCCGGGGCCCGGGCGGCGAGGCGTTGCCTCAGGGGGGCCGCCGCGCGGCGGGCGTCGCGGACCGTCAGGGGGAGGGGGCGCCAGCCGGCCAGCCGGCCCAGGGCGACCACCGGGGGGTGGACGGGGGAGACGGCCATCATGTCGCCGGGCGGGCCCATCGTGCCCTCCGGCAGCAGGAGGACCTGGTCCGCGTACTGGACCACGCGCTCCAGACGGTGCTCGGCCATGAGGACCGTCGTGCCCAGGTCGTGGACCAGGCGCTGCAGCACGGCGAGGACGTCCTCGGCCGCCGAGGGGTCGAGCGCCGACGTCGGCTCGTCGAGGACGAGGACCTTGGGGTGCGGCGTGAGGACCGAGCCGATCGCGACGCGCTGCTGCTGGCCGCCGGACAGCGTCGCGATCGGGCGGTCGCGAAGCTCGGCGAGGCCGAGCAGGTCCAGCGTCTCCTCGACCCGGCGGCGCATCACGGAGGGCGCGAGGCCCAGGGACTCCATGCCGTACGCGAGTTCGTCCTCGACCGTGTCGGTGACGAAGTGGGCCAGGGGGTCCTGCCCCACCGTGCCCACCAGGTCGGCGAGCTCGCGCGGCGGGTGGCTGCGCGTGTCCCGCCCGTCGACGGTGACCCGGCCGCGCAGGGTGCCGCCCGTGAAGTGCGGGACGAGTCCGGACACGGCACCGAGCAGGGTCGACTTGCCGACACCGGACGGCCCCACGAGCAGCACCAGCTCGCCCTCGGGCACGGTCAGGTCGAGGTCCTTCAGCGTGGGCCCGGCCTCGCCGTCGTAGGTCACCGACACGTTCTCGAAGCGGATCACGGGCGCGGACTCTCCTTGGGTACGGGGGCCACGAAGGCCGGAAGCAGGCCCAGCAGCACGGACACGGCCGGCCACACCGGCAGCTCGGGCGCCTCCAGGGGGACGACCCCGGGGTGCATCGCCCCGGGCACGGCCGCGCCCGTCACGATCACCAGGACGGCGACCGCGACTCCCGAGCCGGCGACCAGCCACGCCCGCACGCCCCACCGGTCCGGCCGGTAGCGGGTGCGCACCGTCCGCCGGCCGCCCAGCCGCAGCCCGGCGACGGCCGTCAGGAGGCCGGCCGCCAGCAGCGGCAGCCCGTACCCCGAGCCCTCGGCGGCGAGCAGCCCGTACGACCCGGCGCACACCCCGAGCAGCCCGCCGAGCGTCAGGACACCGGTCGTGCGCCGTACCGCCGGCGGCACCTGTGCCGTACGGCCGTATCCGCGCGCGTCCATCGACGCGGCCACCGCCACCGAACGTTCCAGGGCCCCTTCCAGGACCGGCAGGCCGATCTGGAGCAGTGCCCGCACCCCTCCCGTGGGGCGGCCGCGGAGCCGGCGGGCGGTGCGCAGGCGCACCACGTCGGCGACCAGGTTCGGCGCGAAGGTCATCGCGACGACGACCGCGACCCCGGCCTCGTACAGCGCGCCCGGCAGTGACTTGAGCAGCCGCGCCGGGTTGGCGAGGGCGTTCGCCGCGCCGACGCAGATGAGGAGCGTGGCCAGCTTCAGCCCGTCGTACAGCGCGAAGACCAGCTGCTCGGCGGTGACGCGACCGCCGATCCGGATGCCCTGCGTCCAGTCGGGCAGCGGTGCCTCGGGCAGCGTGAAGAGCACGTGGAAGCCGGGGATCGGCGAGCCGAGCAGCAGCGAGAAGACCATGCGCAGCGCGACCACGAAGAGGCCGAGTTTCACGAACGCGCCGTACGAGCGGGCCCAGGGAGCGTCGGTACGGCGGGCCGCGACGACGTAGCCCGCGACGCCGATGACGAGACCCAGGAGCAGGGGGTTGGTGGTGCGGGAGGCGGCCACGGCCAGTCCCAGTGCCCACAGCCACCAGGCCCCGGGGTGCAGGGCGTTGGAACGGCTCGCCTCGGGCGCGCGAAGAGGCGTGCGAAGAGGCGTGGAAAGAGGTGCGCGAGGGGGCGTACGAAGAGGTGCGGGACGGCGGGCGGCGGCGGGGCGTCCGGGCAGCTCGCCGCGTCCGGCCGTCCGGCACGGCGGGTGAGTCGCGCCGGCCCGTACCGTCCTCACGTCACGCCCGTACGGCCCGGTCCCCGGCGTCGGTCCGTGCTCGGTCGTCATCCGCGACGACGACGGGCCCGCACGACGCCGGCCGTCCCGAGGAGCACCACCGCGGCGCCGCCCACGACGAGACCCGCGGACGGGCCGCCGGAGCCGGATCCGGCGCCCGAGGCGGTGCCCGCATCCGTGCCCGTGCCGGAGGCGGCCGACGCGGACGGCTTCGCCGTGCCGCCCGGCTGCTCCTCCGGCAGGGCGACCTGCTCGCCGCAGCCCTTCGCCGGGTAGCCCGCGATCCCGCACAGCAGCGCGTTGCCGTCGTAGCGCAGCGGCTTGGCGACCGCCGCGAGCGCCTCGGCGGCGGTGGCGTCCTCGCGCAGCTCGGGGCAGCCGGTCCTGAGCACCGGCTGCGGCGGGTTCTCGCCGGGCGGGGCGTCCGTCGGGCCGCCGAAGTCGACGACGACCGCGACCCGCTTCGTCCCGTCCTTCTTCTCCACGTCCTTGCAGACCGCGGCGAAGTCCGGTGCGGTGGTGGGCCGGCTCGCGTCGCTGGAGTCCTTGCTGACCGCGAAGCGGAAGCCGATGACGTCGCCGTCGGCGGGCCGGGCGGTCGCCGGGCCCTGGGTGGCGTAACCCCACTCCCTGCCCTGGTTCTCCCAGAAGGACCAGTAGCGGTAGCCCGCGGCCTCGGCCGGCGCCGCCACGGCGAGCGCCAGGAACACGGCGCCCAGGCCCGCGGCGAGCCTGCCCGACGCGCGCCCGCCCGTCGGCCTGCGCAGCGGGCTCACTTCTTGCGGCCGCTCAGGAGGAAGCCGATGCCGACGCCGACGACCATGCCGATGCCGATGATCCACCACACGTCGAAGCCGGACTCGTCGTCGTCGGCACCGGCGGAGGCCTGCGAGTTGTCGGGCGCCTTGGGGGCGGGGCCGGTGGCGTTCAGCTGCTCCAGGAGATCGGTCTTGCCGAAGCTGCGCGGGTCGGTGTCCATGGCGTGCGCCGCGAACACCAGCTGGGCGTAGGCCGCGGGGCCGCTGGACCTGGCCCAGTCGGCGGAGTGGTTCTCCAGCCAGGTGAGCGCGCCGGTGGCCTCCTTCTTCGCCCCGGCGGCGGCGAGCGCCACGACCGCGTCGGCGGTGTTGCCGTAGTCGGGCAGCTCGGCGGTCTCGGCGGCGCCGGGCATCGGCGGGGTGGTGAGGTGGCCGGTCTTGGCGAGCTGCGCGGCGAGGTAGGAGGCGCCGTTGAGGGCGGCCCGCTCGGCGCTCGGCTTGGGCAGGTCGGTGCAGGTCGGCGGCTGCTCGGGCTGCGCGCCGCGGGCGGTGATGCCCTTGCCGAGCCCGGCGAGGGTCGCGGCGGCGGTGGCGTCGGCGTTGGCGAGGAGCTTGCCGGTCTTGTCGGGCTGGTAGGCGAAGGCGCCCGCGCCGCCGTCCTTCTCGGTGCAGGGCAGCGCGAAGGTGAGCAGCGCGTCGTACGGGTTCTTGCCGGCCGAGGACCGCACGTCGGCGGGCCGCTGGCCGGCGACGACGAGTGCGCTGACGACGATGGAGGTCGAGTTGGCGTCGCTGGGGCCGCCCGGGACGTAGCTCCAGCCGCCGTCCTTGTTCTGCACGCTCTTGAGCCAGGCCGCGCCGGCCCTCGCGACCTTGGCGACCTGCGCCGGGTCGGCGGACTGGCGCTCGACGGCGGCGAGCGCCTGCACGGCGACGGCGGTGGCGTTGCTGTCGAGCATGGTCCTGGCGTCGCAGGCCTTGGCGGGGTCGGCGCGGTACGAGGCGAAGGCGCCGTTCGCGCACTGCTGGCCGAGCAGCCAGTCGACGGACCGGTCCGCGGGCTGGATGCCGGAGCTCCGCTGGGCGAGGAAGGCCAGCGACTGGCGCCAGACGCCGTCGTAGGTCGGGTCCGTGGTGCCGTAGAGCCCGGCCGGGATCTTGGCGGGCGAGGGGGTCGGCGAGGGCGCGGCGGCGGCCACTCCGACGGCGGTGGTGCTGAGCACGGCACCGGCCGCGAGTGCGGCGGCGGCGCGGCGAACGCTGATCATGGGTCCCTCTCTGCGGGCACCGGACACCGGCACCCCGGGGGGCCAGCCTCCGGCGCCGTATTCCTCGACGGTGCCGGCGCTCACGTCCCGTACCGGGCATTCCGACTCGCCACCCTGGAGGGCGGCTCACGGCTGCGGGTCAGTGCCGGATTCCCACCGGCTTCCCCCTGTACGGGCATGACGACGACCGCCGAGTCTACCGGCCGGCCTCTCGCGCCTCCCGGAGCCGTACGTCACACCGGGCGCCGGCGCAGGGGCACGGCGCCCCCGACCGGCGCCCCCGCGCCCCGCCACGAAGCCCCCCGCACGCCGCCCGTGCGCCACGGGCCGCCGCCCGCCCTGGGTGCCGGGGACGACCGATGCCCGGTCCGTCCGCGTCACACCGCCACGTACGTCACCGGGTCCGTCCCCGCCACCGGCTCCACGCGGCCCAGCTTCACCAGGCGGCGGACGTGCGCCTCGGCCTCGCTGACGGCGATGCTGCGGGAGCCGTGCGGGATGCGGTCCCAGGGGCGGTTCCACTCCATCCGTTCGGCGAGCTGCCACGGGGTGAGCGGGGTCGCGAGCAGGCCGAGCAGTCCGGCGAGGCGCTCCTCGTGGTGGGCGAGGAGCGCGCGGACGCGGCCGGCCGCGTCCGCGAAGGCGTGCTGGTGGGCGGGGAGCACCTCGGCGACGCCGAGCCGGCCGATGCGTTCGAGGGAGTCCAGGTAGTCGCCGAGGGGGTCGGTGACGGTGGAGTCGTCGGGGTCCTCGTACAGGCCGATGTGCGGGCTGATCCCGGGCAGCAGGTGGTCGCCGGAGAAGAGCCGGCCGTGTCCGGGCAGCCCGGCCGGGTGTTCCTCCTCCAGGTGGAGGCAGACGTGGCCGGGGGTGTGGCCGGGGGTCCACACGGCGCGCAGGCGACGGCCGGCCAGGTCGAGGCGTTCGCCGGGCACGATCTCGCGGTCGGGCAGGGCGGAGCGGAGGCCGGGCAGGGTCCGCATCCGCCCGCCGGCGGCGCGCGCGGCGAGCAGCGGGGCGGTGTGCTCGTCGGGGGCGCCGACGGCGGCGAGCTTGCGGGCCAGGTAATCGAGCCAGGTGCCGGGTTCGGCCTCGCGGGTGCGGCGGACGACGGCGATGTCGGCGGCGTGCATGGCGATCCAGGCGCCGGACTCCTCCCGCACCCGGCCGGAGAGGCCGTGGTGGTCGGGGTGGTGGTGGGTGACGACCACCCCGTGCACGTCCCGCGCGCCGATGCCCAGCACGCCCAGACCGGCGGTGAGTTCCGCCCAGGAGGCGGGGTCGTCCCAGCCGGTGTCGACGAGGACGGGGCCGCGGTCGGTGTCGAGGACGTGGACCAGGGTGTGCCCGAGGGGGTTGTCGGGGATGGGGACGCGCAGGGACCAGACGCCTCCGCCGTGCTCGGTCACCGTCTCGGTCAGCTGCGTCATGAGCGCCCTCGTCTCTGCGTACCGGTACGGCCGCAGCCCACTATAACGAGAACTGACGTACCGTCAGGCTGCTCTGTGACGCTTGTACTTCGCCGCCGCCGTCCGGGGCGCCGGCCTCACCCCGAGCGTGGCGGGCGTGGGCCGGGTGAGGCGGGGAGCGGCGGGGCCGGGCTCAGTCGATGCGCTGGCAGACCGGTACGGGCAGCCGGGGCGACCACGTCTGCGTCGTGCGGTCGTACGCGCGGGCGTAACCGTTGTTCCCGGGGGCGCACGGCGAGCTGACGTTGGTCTCCACGTAGATCGCGCCGCCGGGGGTGATCGCGTGCGTGTGCGCGATGACCGTCTGGCGGAACATGATCGTGCCGTTGTTGAGCTTGATGTAGAGGGTGACCGGGCCGCCGACGGTGAAGTTGCCGCCGCCGATCTTCAGATGCCCGTTGAAGGTGTACGAGAAGAGGAAGGACGCGGGGGCCTTCGTCGTGACGGAGACGCTCTCCGGGGCCGCTGCCGCGGGTGCCGCGGAGGCGGGTGCGGCGGTCGGGGCGGCGAGGGCGACGGCGGCCACGGACGACACCGCGAGGGCCGTGATGCGCCGTGCCCGGTGCGGATGCGAACGCGCGAGGGTACGCATGGCTGCTCCTCAGGGGGTGGGGGGAGCGGCGACGGCAGGGCCGGAGTGTGCACGGTCCGCGGGTCGTTCCGCTCCTTCTCCCAGTCTAGGACAGGGGTGTCCACCTCGCCCGCCGTCGTCGGGCGGTGTGGAAGTCTGGCCAAGCAGAACTAGAACTGGTATCAGTTCTGAAACACAGTCAGATATCGGAGTCGACGCGTGGTTCCGGGAGGCAGTCGGTCATGACCGAGCTTGTGGAGCACGGAAAACTGTTCATCGGCGGCGAGTTGACCGACCCGCTCGGCGACGGCGTCATCGAGGTGATCTCCCCGCACACCGAGGAGGTCATCGGGCGCGTCCCGCACGCCGCCGAGGCCGACGTCGACCGGGCCGTCGCCGCCGCCCGGCGGGCCTTCGACGAGGGGCCGTGGCCGCGGATGCCGCTGGAGCGGCGGATCGAGGTCGTCGGGCGGATCAAGGACGCGATCGCCGTGCGCCACGAGGAGATCGCCCGCTCCATCAGCGCGCAGAACGGCTCCCCCTTCTCCTGGTCGGTCCTCGCCCAGGCGCTCGGCGCCATGATGGTCTGGGACTCGGCGATCACCGTCGCGCGGGAGTACGCGTACGAGGAGCGGCGCTCCGGCGTGCTCGGTCCGCTGCTCGTGCGGCGCGAGCCGGTCGGGGTCGTGGCGGCCGTCGTGCCGTGGAACGTCCCGCAGTTCACCGCCGCGGCCAAGCTCGGTCCCGCGCTGCTGGCCGGCTGCACGGTGATCCTCAAGCCCTCGCCGGAGTCGCCCCTCGACTCGTACATCCTCGGCGAGATCGCGGCCGAGGCCGGTCTGCCGGAGGGCGTGCTCTCGATCCTGCCCGCCGACCGCGAGGTCAGCGAGTACCTGGTGGGGCACCCCGGGGTCGACAAGGTCTCCTTCACCGGCTCGGTCGGCGCCGGCAAGCGCGTCATGGAGGTCGCGGCCCGCAACCTCACCCGCGTCACCCTCGAACTCGGCGGCAAGTCCGCGGCCGTGATCCTGCCCGACGCCGACCTGGAGGCGGCCGTCGCCGGGATCGTCCCGGCCGCCTGGATGAACAACGGGCAGGCCTGCGTCGCCCAGACCCGGATCCTCGCGCCGCGCTCCCGGTACGAGGAGATCGCGGAGGCCTTCGCGGCGGCGGCCGGCGCGCTCGTGGTCGGCGACCCGCTCGACCCGACCACCCAGGTCGGCCCGCTGGTCGCCCGGCGCCAGCAGCAACGCTCCCTCGACTACATCGGCATCGGCCAGGCCGAGGGGGCCAAGGTCCTCACCGGCGGCGGCCGTCCGGCGGGCCTGGAGCGCGGCTGGTACGTCGAGCCGACGCTCTTCGGCGGGGTCGACAACTCGATGCGGATCGCCCGGGAGGAGATCTTCGGCCCGGTGATCTGCCTCCTGCCGTACGGCGACGAGGGCGAGGCGCTGCGGATCGCCAACGACTCCGACTACGGCCTGTCCGGCAGCGTCTGGACGGGCGACGTCGAGCACGGCGTCGACTTCGCCCGCGGCGTCCGCACCGGCACCTTCAACGTCAACACCTTCAGCCTCGACATGCTCGGCCCCTTCGGCGGCTACAAGAACTCCGGCGTGGGACGGGAGTTCGGCCCCGAGGGCCTCTCCGAGTACCTGGAGCACAAGATGATCCACCTCCCGGCGGGCTACGAGGGACCGGGGGCGGGCTGATGGGGGACCGCTGGCACGTGGAGGTCGACCGGGGCGTCTGCATCGGCTCCGGCATGTGCGTCAACCACGCCCCGGACGGCTTCCGCCTGGACTCGGCACGGCAGTCCCATCCGCGCGAGGCCGAGGCGGACGCGAACGAACGCGTCCTGGCGGCCGCGGAGGGCTGCCCGGTGGAGGCCATCTCGATCGCCCTGGCGGGCGGCGGCGAGCCGGTGTTCCCGCCCGAGGAGTAGCCCCCGGGTGGCGCACGGCCCGCCGACCGCGGAGTCGCCCGCCGGCGTGGACGACGCCCGGTGCACCGGTTCCCTTATGCAAAACTACTCCCTTGATCACGGGGGCAAGAGGCCTTCGTGCGCACGGGATTCGGGAGTGTTGTGCGCAAGGCGAAGTGGTTGGCCGCGGCTGCGGGTGTGGTGTTCCTCGTCGCGGGCTGCGGGAGCAACGGCGGTTCGGACAAGGGCGGTTCGTCCGCCACGACGGGCGGCTCGGCGTCGGCCGGTTCGGGCGGCGGCTCGGAGGCGGGCGGCGAGGACCTCACCGCCGAGGCCGTGAAGACGCAGATCGAGACCGCGGCGACCGGCGCCGGCTTCGTCCAGGACGCCACCGGCGACCCGGTGCCGGCGGGCCTGGAGAAGTGCATGGTCTCCTGGACGGCCGACGCCGAGAAGGCGGCCGACCCGAAGAAGTCCTACACGGACACGGTGGGCGCCCTCGCCAAGGACGGCTGGAAGACCGGTCAGAACTTCTCCCAGGGTGGCTCGACGATCAAGACCCTCACCCAGGGCACCTGGCAGCTGAAGGCCAGCGACCACAGCATGGGCGCCCTGAAGATGGTGATGTTCATCGCCAGCGACGCCACGCCCGAGTGCGAGGCGCTGTTCAAGGCCGACCTGGAGAAGAACAAGAAGTCCTGACGTCAGCGGCGCCCGGACCCGTTCCGGGGTCCTGACGTCAGCCGCGCCCGGACGCCTTCCGGGGTCCGGGCGCGGCGCCGGCGCCCGGCCCGGCGGTCGGCGCCGTCAGCTCGATCAGCCGGCAGACCGTCTCGATGTCGATCTTCACCTGTGCGATCGAGGCACGCCCCGACAGCCAGGTGATCAGCGCCGAGTGCCAGGTGTGCTCGATCACCCGTACCGCCGACAGCTGCTCCGGCGTCGGATGCTCCGCCCCCATCGCGTCCAGGATGATCGCGGTCGTCAGCCGCGACACCGTGTCCACCTCCGGGCTCACGCTGCGGTCCGCGAAGGTCAGCGCCCGCACCATCGCGTCCGCGAGCTGCGGCTCGCGCTGCAGCGCCCGGAAGGCCCGCATCAGCGTCTCGGCCACCCGCCGCGCCGGATCCGCGCCCCCCGGCGGGCGCTTGCGCAGGGTCGTGTGCATGTGCTGGAGCTGGTCCTGCATGGTGGCGACCAGCAGATGGATCTTGGACGGGAAGTAGCGGTAGAGGGTGCCGAGCGCGACCCCGGCCGCCTCGGCGACCTCCCGCATCTGCACGGCGTCGAATCCGCCCCGCCCGGCGAGCTGCGCACTGGCGTGCAGGATGCGCCGTCGGCGTGCCTCCTGGCGCTCTGTCAGGGGCGGTGACGCAGGTCTGTCTTCCGCGGTCATGAGGTCCCGTTCCGTGCGGTGGCGGAGCGACAGTATGGCCGGGCTCCCGCCGTGGCGCGAATCACCTGATCCGGATCTCGCGGCGGAGCTACCTGCCGGTAGATTCTGTGCTCCTCAAGGATCAAGAGCATGGTCAGAAGATCATGGGCGATCAAGTCTGTAACTTGTTCTAGATTAGCGCGGGCGGTTACGCTCGCGCGAAAAGCACGCTCGAAGGGGGTCGCAATTGACCGCGGAGGCCATAGAGGCAAGCCCCCGACAGGGTGCCGGCCCAGGCGGTGACCGTCCGTTGCGGATCGCTCTCCTCACGTACAAGGGGAACCCGTTCTGCGGCGGCCAGGGCGTCTACGTCCGCCACCTCTCGCGCGAGCTCGCGCGCCTCGGCCACAGCGTCGAGGTCATCGGCTCGCAGCCGTACCCCGTCCTCGACGAGGGCGAGGAGCTGACCGGCCTCACGCTCACCGAGCTCGCGAGCCTCGACCTCTACCGCCAGCCCGACCCCTTCCGCACGCCGAGGCGCGAGGAGTACCGGGACTGGATCGACGCCCTCGAGGTCGCCACCATGTGGACCGGCGGCTTCCCCGAGCCGCTCACCTTCTCGCTCCGGGCCCGGCGCATGCTCGCCGCCCGCCGCGGCGACTTCGACGTCGTCCACGACAACCAGACCCTCGGCTACGGGCTCCTCGGCGGGCCCGGCGCGATCGGCGCCCCGCTGGTCACCACGATCCACCACCCGATCACCGTCGACCGGCAGCTCGAACTCGACGCCGCCGCCGACTGGAAGCGCCGCGCCTCCGTCCGCCGCTGGTACGCCTTCACCCGCATGCAGAAGCGGGTCGCGCGCCGGCTGCCGTCCGTCCTCACCGTCTCCGGCACCTCCCGCCAGGAGATCGTCGAGCACCTCGGCGTCCGCGAGGACCGCATCCGCGTCGTCCACATCGGCGCGGACACGGACCTGTGGTCGCCGGACCCGTCCGTCGCCGAGGTACCCGGCCGGATCGTCACCACCTCCAGCGCCGACGTCCCCCTCAAGGGCCTGGTCTTCCTGGTCGAGGCGCTCGCCAAGCTCCGCACCGAGCACCCCGACGCGCACCTGGTGGTCGTCGGCAGGCGCGCCGAGGACGGGCCGGTCGCGCAGGCCATCGAGCGCCACGGCCTCGAAGGCGCCGTCCGGTTCGTCAAGGGCGTCACGGACGCCGAGCTGGTCGACCTCTACCGGTCCGCGCAGGTCGCCTGCGTTCCCTCCCTCTACGAGGGCTTCTCGCTGCCCGCCGCGGAGGGGATGGCCACCGGAACGCCCCTGGTCGCCACCACGGGCGGCGCGATCCCCGAGGTCGCGGGGCCCGACGGCGAGACGTGCCTGGCCGTGCCCACGGGCGACGCGGGGGCCCTCGCCGTGGCCCTCGGCCGGATGCTCGGCGACCCCGCCCTGCGCGCCCGGCTCGGCGCGGCCGGCCGGGCGCGGGTCCTGGCCAACTTCACCTGGGCGCGCGCCGCCCAGGGGACCGCCGAGCTCTACCGCGAGGCGCTCGCCGCGCAGGGTGCCCTCGGCACCGGGGTGCGCGGAGCGGCCCGGTGACACCTCGCCCCCTTCGCCGGGTGCCGCCCGGCGGGTGGGGCGGGCCCACCCGCCCCCGCGCTCCCGGCTGCGCGCGAGCAGGGGGGACCCCCCACGCCCCCCAGCGGACCGACCGCCCCCGACCGCTCGTCTACAGCGAAAGCAGGACCCCGTGCTGACCGTCGACTTCACCCGCTTCCCGCTCGCCCCCGGCGACCGTGTGCTCGATCTGGGCTGCGGCGGGGGCCGGCACGCCTTCGAGTGCTACCGGCGCGGCGCCCAGGTCGTCGCCCTCGACCAGAACGCCGAGGAGATCCGCGAGGTCGCCAAGTGGTTCGCCGCCATGAAGGAGGCCGGTGAGGCCCCGGCCGGCGCCAGCGCCACCGCCATGGAGGGCGACGCGCTCAACCTGCCCTTCCCCGACGAGTCCTTCGACGTCGTCATCATCTCCGAGGTCATGGAGCACATCCCGGACGACAAGGGCGTGCTCGCCGAGATGGTCCGGGTCCTCAAGCCGGGCGGCCGCATCGCCGTCACCGTCCCGCGCTACGGCCCCGAGAAGGTCTGCTGGGCGCTCTCCGACGAGTACCACGAGGTCGAGGGTGGCCACATCCGCATCTACAAGGCCGACGAACTGCTGGCCAAGATGCGCGGCGCCGGTCTCAAGCCGTACGGCACCCACCACGCCCACGCGCTGCACGCCCCCTACTGGTGGCTCAAGTGCGCCTTCGGCGTGGACAACGACAAGGCGCTGCCGGTCCGCGCTTACCACAAGCTCCTGGTCTGGGACATCATGAAGAAGCCCGCCGTGACCCGGGTCGCCGAGCAGCTGCTCAACCCGGTCGTCGGCAAGAGCTTCGTCGCCTACGCCACCAAGCCCCACCTGCCGAAGGCCGACGCCCAGTGACCTCTCCCGAGCGGATGGCGGAACACCTGGTCCTGCCGGGGGTCCTGACCGCCGAGCAGGCCGCGGAGACCGTCGCCGGCATCCTCGCCGTCCAGCGCGAGGACGGCGCCATACCGTGGTTCCGCGGCCACCACCTCGACCCGTGGGACCACACCGAGGCCGCCATGGCGCTCGACACCGCGGGCGAGCACGAGGCCGCGGCACGCGCGTACGCGTGGCTGGCCCGACACCAGAACGGCGACGGCTCCTGGTACGCGGCCTACCACGACGGCGAGCCCGGGAACGTGACCGACCGCGGCCTGGAGTCCAACTTCGTCGCGTACGTCGCCGTCGGCGTCTGGCACCACTACCTGTCGACCGGCGACGACGCCTTCCTCGACCGGATGTGGCCCGTCGTCTACGCGGCCGTGGAGTTCGTCCTCGGACTGCAGGAGCCCGGCGGCCAGATCGGCTGGAAGCGCGAGGCCGACGGCACCCCCGTCCACGACGCGCTGCTGACCGGCAGCTCCTCCGTCCACCAGGCGCTGCGCTGCGCCCTCGCCATCGCCGAGGAACGCGAGGAGCCGCAGCCGGACTGGGAGCTGGCGGCCGGAGCGCTCGGCCACGCGATACGCAGCCATCCGGAGCGCTTCCTGGACAAGTCCCGCTACTCGATGGACTGGTACTACCCGGTCCTCGGCGGGGCCGTCACCGGCTTCGCCGCCAAGGCCAGGATCGACGAGAAGTGGGACGACTTCGTCGTCCCCGGGCTCGGTGTGCGCTGCGTGCTGCCCAATCCCTGGGTCACGGGCGGCGAGAGCTGTGAACTCGCCCTGACCCTGTGGGCGATGGGGGAGTCGGACCGGGCGCTGGAGATCCTGAAGTCCATCGGCCACCTGCGGGCGGCGAACGGCAACTACTGGACCGGGTACGTCTTCGAGGGCGACCAGGCCGTCTGGCCCGAGGAGCAGACCACCTGGACCGCCGGTTCGCTGCTGCTCGCGGTGGCCGCGCTCGGGGGCGACGAGGCGACCGTGGCGGTGTTCGGCGGCGAGCGCCTGCCGCGCGGCCTGGAGCCCGACTGCTGCGCCTGAGGGGCGTCCGGACGGTGTCGGGGGCGCCTTCCACGCGTGCCCCATGCACGTAAAAACACCTGTTCGACCGCTCTAGGATGTGCACGTTCATGGCTGGCATGAGCATGCATGACAGGGAGTATCGGTCACGATGGACCGTGCGGGGTCGGTCAGAGACCTGGCGAGCGAACTGCTCGCCCTGAAGAAGTCGTCGGGTGCGAGCTTCGCCCGGCTCAGTGAGCAGACCCACTACGCCAAGTCGTCGTGGGAGCGGTGGGTCAACGGCAAGCAGTTCCCGCCGCGCGACGCGGTCGAGAGCCTCGCGAGGCTCTGCGAGACCGACCCGGCACCCCTCCTCGCCCTGTGGGACGAGGAGGACGCCCGGCGCACGGCGCCCGAGCCGGACGAGGCGAACGAGGCCGGCGCGCCGGAGGCCGGTGACGCGCCGGAGGGGGCATCCGGGGAAGCACCGGCCGGGCCCACCGGCCGGCGCCGGCGCGCCCTGTGGGGCGCACTCGTGCTCGCAGTCCTCCTCGTGGCCGGTGCGGCCGCCTACGGCGCCGTCGCCCTCACCGGCTCCGACGAGCCGTCGGCCGCCCCCCGGCCGAAGCCCGCCGTGAAGGTCGCGGCCGTGCGGACCGGCTGCACGCTCACCGGCTGCGAGGGCCGGGACCCGAAGAAGATGAACTGCGGCGCCGACGCGGTCACGGTGCGCACCGGGTCCATCCCCAAGGACCTCGTCATCGAGCTGCGCTACAGCCGTGCCTGCAAGGCCGCCTGGGGCCGGATCTCCTTCGCCCAGGTCGGCGCCACCGTCGTCGTCAACAATTCGGACGGCGCCGCCCAGGCCGACGTCGTGCACTTCGACCGGGACGTCTACACGCCCCTGATCGCGGCCCCGGACGACGGCTCGGTCTGGGCCTGCGCGTCCCTCCCGAAGAGCGGAGAGCCCAGCTGCACGGGCGACTTCGTCCCGAGCCGGGAGAAGGCCCAGCAGCCGTAGCGGGCCCAGCAGCCGTAGCCGGCCCGACCGGCGGCGGGCGTCAGCCCCTGGCGGCGAGCACCTGGCGGGCCGCCTTGTCCTGACGGGCCAGCAGGGCGGCCCAGTCCTTCGCGAGGGCCGGGTTGGCGTCCAGCCAGGACTGCTGGACGGCGGCGAGCCGGGTGTAGGCGGTACTCAGGTAGCCGGTCTCGCTCTTGCAGCGCAGATCGGCCTTCAGGACGTCCCGTCCTTCCAGCCGGGCCCGCTGGCTCGGCAGCGACTTCAGCAGCGTCACCGGGTCGTGCTGCCCGGGGAAGCCGGCCCGTTCCAGGCACCGCTCCCAGCGGCCGGTCGCGTCCTGGAAGGCCGGGTCCCTCTCCACGGCCGCCCGCGCGAACTCCTGCCCCTCGAACAGCTCGATCCGCACCTGGAGCCAGCGCAGCCGGCCGTCGCCGAGCACGCGTTCCTCGGCCTCGGCGAGGCAGCCCGCGCCGGGGCGGGACACCTTCATCCCCCGCCGGCCCTTCACGGTCACGCGCTTGCCCTCGTCGCCGAAGAGCGCCTGGGCGTACGCGGGGGAGGCTTCGGGGCTTCCGGGTTTCGGCGGGGTCTCGCCGGCCGGCTCGGGGGCGGCCGGGGCCGTCCCGGAAGGGGCGGTCTCCAGTCCGAAGGGCCGCGGCCGCTCGTCCCTCCCCGGATCGGGCCGGTCGGCGGCCTTCGGGGCGTAGCGGTAGCCCTCGCGGGCCATGCAGGTGATGGCGTATCGCCGTTGGGCCTCGGCGCTGCGGGCCTGGACGTCGGTCCCGGAGAACATCAGGTCGGTGACCGGCGGCAGTCGGTGCAGCCGCTCCAGGGCGGCCGTCGACACCGCCGGCATGTCGGACGGCCCGCTGCCGCTCCCGGCGGAGGCGAGGAAGGTTCCGCCGGCGAGGGCCGCACCTCCCACGAGCGTGACGGCGAGAGCGAGGAGCGCGGGTCGCGGACGACGGGTCCCGGGCATGGTGACGGTCACCTTTCGTGGTGGTGGGGGAGAGACGGAGCGGGGCGGGTCCCGGCGCACCCCTGTCGCGCCGGGACCCGCCCCTGTTACGAGGTCGCTCAGAAGCAGCGGACCGTCGTCGACGGCAGCAGCTTCAGCGAGCTCGCCTGGTTCCGCTGCCAGTCCGCGAGCTCGGCCCCGAACGCCTCGCTGCCCGGGTTCACGCAGAAGAGCAGGCCGCCCTGGTAGCCGATGTCACGGTAGTAGTGGCTCTCGTAGCCGCCCGTGCTGGAGTTGCTGGCCGACCAGACCTTGTCGTTCACGACCGAGCCGTAACCGGCCGTGCCCGCGTTCTCGTTGAAGTAGTCGTCGGTGAAGTTGTTGTCGCTGTTGTAGTAGCTGTGCGACGCGCTGTCGCCCAGGTCGCCCCAGTACACGCAGTGGTAACCGGGGTCGCACATGTAGCCGGCGGCAGCCGACGACGCGGCGGCGATGCCGCCGCCCACGAGCAGTGCGGTGGAGACGGCCACGGCCGCCGCCTTCTTACGGAGCCCCATGCCCATGCTCATTCGTTCCCTGTCTCTCGACGTCGCGTACGCGATCGCGCACGGGCGTCAGACTCACATCCGCCGCGCCCCCGCGTATTGGAAGAATTCGCCGTGCGCCGTGCGGGCCCTCAGCCCGCGATCCACGCGCTCGCGCCGCCCCGTTCCGCGAGGAAGCGGCCCGGGGGTAGGCCCGTCATCGTCGTGAACTCGCGGTTGAGGTGGGCCTGGTCGTAGAGGCCGCACCGGGTGGCCGTATCGGCCGGCCGGTGGCCCGCCGTGAGCAGCCGGATCGCCCGGTTCAGGCGCAGGATCCGGGCCAGGCGCTTCGGGGTGAGGCCGACCTGTTCGCGGAAGCGGGCCTCCAGGTGCCGCAGGCTCCAGCCGGTGCTCGCGGCCACCTCGGCGATCGGCAGGGCGCCGGCGGACCGCTCCAGGACCTGCCAGGCCGCCAGGACGGGAGCGGACGGCCCCGTGCTGCCCTCGGCCGTCCAGCGCAGCAGCGTCTCGTCGAGGAGCGCGAAGCGCTCGGGCCAGTCGGCGGCGTCCGCCAGGCGCTCGGCGAGGAGCCGGGCGCGGGGGCCGAGGACCTCGGCCGGGTCGGTCAGGGTGTCGGCGAGCTCGGCGAGCGACGCGCTGCCGAAGAGCCGGTGGGCCGCCCAGGGGGCGAGGGTGAGCTCGACGCCGTGCACGTCGCCGTCGTGGCCGAGGACCCGGGCGCGGGTGTGCAGGCCCGACACGAGCGAGGCGTGCCGTCCGGTGGCCCCGCGCACCCGCATCTCGCCGCCGAAGCCGATGAGCAGCGACACCCGTCCGCTCGGCACCACCAGCCGTTCCTGCTGCACGCCCGCCGTCGAACGGAACCCCCGGTACGTGCCGACGCCCGGCCGCAGCCGGGCGTCGGGCCTCCCGTAGAACCACTGGCACCGGCCACCATCGGTACACACACGGCCTCTGACCATCGAACTCTCGAACCTCCCGCGCCCGGATCCGTCCCGGGCCGGTGATCCACTGTCCGACGCGCCCCGGGCGGGGGCCAGAGGCGCCGCCGTCCCAGGGACGCGGTGGGACGTCCCAGAGCTGTGACCTGCGAAGACGTGGCGGGAGGTGACGGGAAGGAGGGACGGGGGAACCCGTACGGACTCACTTCGCTGGCGCCCGCCGGTGCCCCGGGCGAGGCTGGCGCCAGTCCCCGGAGCAGCCCCGGGGCCGAGGGAGGTCCCACCGTGCCCAGCCTCGTCCGCGCGCGCCGCGCCGTCGTCGCCCTGTTCCTGTCCGGTGCGCTCCTCGCGACGACGGCGGCGTGCGGCGGTGACAGCTCGCAGAGTCTGAGCACGAGCTCCGACGCGACCCCGACGGCCTCGGCGAGCTTCGAGAGGCAGAAGCTGGCCAAGACCCGGTTCGTCGCGAACGCGGGTCTGGCGGCGGGCGCCACCTACCAGTGGATCGTCAAGCCGTACCGCGAGGGCAGGTTCGCGAAGGGTGCGGACGGGCGGACCCTCGCCCTGGTCAAGGCGGGCCTCGCGGGAGCCTTCACGTACAACCGGCTCAAGGCCGCCGTGAACAACGCCAAGGGCGATCCGCTGCTGTCCAAGGCGGTGGCGCCGCTGACCGCGGGCATCGAGTCCCTGAAGGACCTCGGGACGAAGCTCCGCAAGGGCGAGGCGACCGCCGGTGACGTCGGCGCCTTCGAGGGCGTCATCAACAGCGTCAAGGACGCGGGGCGGAGTGCCGGCGCCGAGGTCGTCGACCAGGTGCCGAGCACGGCGCAGCTCGGCGGCGGCTGACCGGCGCGGCGGTGCTCCGCCGGGTCAGGACGTGAGGTCCGCGAGCGTGCGGAGCGTGGCGGGGTCCGGTGCCGTGACCAGGAGGTCGGTCACCGGGCCCGTCCGCCATTCCGTGAGGCGTTCGGCGATCCGCTCCTTCGGGCCGACGAGCGAGATCTCGTCGGCGAAGGCGTCCGGCACCGCGAGCACGGCCTCCTCGCGCCGCCCGGCGGCGAAGAGCTCCTGGACGTGCCGGGCCTCGGCCTCGTAGCCCATGCGGGCCATGAGGTCGGCGTGGAAGTTGCGGGCGGCGTGCCCCATGCCGCCGATGTAGAAGCCGAGCATCGCCTTGACGGGCAGCAGGCCCGCGGCGACGTCGTCGCAAACCTGGGCGCGGACCATCGGCGCGACGAGGAAGCCGTCCGGCAGGGTGCGGGGGAGGGCGTAGACCTCGGCCCACCGGCTCGGCGACCAGTAGAGCGGCAGCCAGCCGTCGGCGATGCGGAGGGTCTGCGCGATGTTCTTGGGGCCCTCGGCGCCGAGGAGCACGGGCAGGCCGGCGCGCAGCGGGTGGGTGATCGGCTTCAGCGGCTTGCCGAGACCGGTGCCGTCGGCGCCGGTGTACGGGTGGGGGTGGTAGCTCCCGTCGAGCCGGACCGGCCCCTCGCGCCGCAGCACCTGCCGGATCACGTCCACGTACTCGCGGGTCGCGGTGAGCGGGGAGCGGGGGAACGGGCGTCCGTACCAGCCCTCGACGACCTGCGGCCCGGAGAGGCCGAGCCCGAGCGTCATGCGCCCGCCGGAGAGGTGGTCGAGGGTGAGCGCGTGCATGGCGGTGGCGGTGGGCGTGCGGGCGGCCATCTGTGCCACGGCGGTGCCGAGCCCGATCCGGGAGGTGTGGGCGGCGATCCAGGTGAGCGCGGTGAAGGCGTCGGATCCCCAGGCCTCGGCGGTCCACACGGAGTGGTATCCGAGCCGTTCGGCCTCGCGGGCGAGGTCGAGGTGGGCGGGGGAGGGGCCGCGGCCCCAGTAGCCGAGGGCGAGTCCGAGTCGCATGCCGCACAGCCTTTCTGACGATGTGTCAGTTATGACGGGCTCGGACTGTACGGCAACGGCCCCCCGCCCGGAAGGGATCCGGGCGGGGGGCCGTCGGGGAGAGCGGGCGGATCAGCCGCGCTGGATGCCGGTGGTGTCCTGCAGGACACCGCGGCGGCCGTCCTGGGTCTGGGCGACCAGGGCCTGACCGCGCTGCTCGACCGCCAGGTACCAGGTGCCGGGCGCGAGCTCGGCGATGGGCGCCGCGGAGCCGTCCTCGCCGTAGAGCGGACGGGCCACCGGGACGGCGAACCAGAACGGGGTGAAGTCCCCGGCCGGCGCCGGCGCCTGGGCCTGCGCGGCCTGGGGCTGGGCGTCGTGCGGGGCCTGCGGCTGCATGTGCTGCTGGGCCTGCTGCGGCTGGCCGCCGAAGGACTGGCCGCCGAGCGACGGGTCGGGCTGGGCGCCGTACGGCTGCTGCTGCGCGCCCGGGTAGCCGTAGCCGCCGGGGGCTCCCGGCTGACCCGGCTGCATGCCGTAGGGCTGCGGCGTCTGCGGCTTCGGGGCGCCGAGGAGCGGAGCCTGCAGGGCCGGGACCAGCGGACCGGCCACCGCGCCGGCGGCCAGGACCAGCGAGGCGATGAGGCCGAGGATCAGGCCCGCGCCGGCGTTCGCCGACTCGAAGACCCACATCAGCAGGGTCCAGGCGGAGGCGACGGTGAACGCGGCGCCCACCTGGCCGAGGTCGAGGCCGACGACCTTGCGCGGCTGCGGCAGGGCGCGCGAGACGATCACCAGCGCGGCGCCGGCGATGCCCAGGAAGAAGGACCCCCAGCCCAGCGGGGACATCTCCCACGAGTACGCCGAGTCGACCTGGTCGCAGATGTTGGCCGGCGCGTCACAGCCGGAGATGCCGAGGAACGAGGCGATGAACAGCACCACCGCTGCGCCGATCAGCACGCCATCGCCTCGGGTGAGGGAGCGGATATTCACGTAAGAGTCCTTCGTCGGGTCGTCTCGTCGGGGTGGCGCGAAGCACGGGGGCGGCCCCATCGTACGGAGCGAATCTATCGTTCGCCCGATAGCCGCTCTGTCCGACCCCTTGCCTACCCGTGGAGGTAGGCGCCGATGCCGTTCGCGATCCCCTGCGCCGCCTTCTGGCGCCACGCGGCGTCGGTCAGGAGCGCGGCATCCTTCGGATCACGCATATTGCCGCATTCGAGGAAGACCTTGGGGGCGGTTGAGAGATTGAGTCCGCCGAGATCGTCCCGCACGTCCAACCCGGTGCCGGATCCGATGTAGTTGGCGGGTTTTGAACCGGTCGCGCGGCCGAACTGTGTGACGAGGTTCTCGCCCAGGATGCGAGACGGTCCCACGATCTTCGCGGTGTCGGCGGAGCCGCCGCGCACCCGCGCCGGAAGAATCACGTGGAAGCCCCGGTTCCCGGTCGCCGAGCCGTCCGCGTGCACGGACACGACGGCGTCGGGCTTCGCGGTGTTGCCGATCCGGGCCCGCTCGTCGATGCACGGCCCGTACGGGCGCTCCGCGTCGTGGACGAGCACCACCTCGGCGCCCTGCTTCTTGAGGAGATCGCGCAGACGGTGTGAAACATCGAGGGTGAACGCCGCCTCGGTGTAGCCCGCGTTCGTGGAGGTGCCGGTGGTGTCGCACTCCTTGCGGTTCGTGCCGATGTCAACCTTCTTGTTGATTTCCGTGGAATGCCGGAAATTGCCGGGATTGTGACCCGGGTCGACGACGATCGTCCGCCCGGCCAGGGGGAGCGCGCCGCTGCGAACCGCGCTCGGGCTCGCGCCGGAGCTCGCGCTCGCGCTCGGGAGCGCGTTCGAGGCCGTGGGCTTGGCATCTGCGGTGCGGGAGGACGAGGGGGCCGCCTCGCCGGCGCAGCCTGTCAGGGCGAGCGGCAGGGCGAGGGCGGCGAGGAGCTTCCGATGGGCGTACGGCACCCCGCGACTGTAGGCGTTCCGCGCCGCGAATGCCCGCAGCGGAACCGGGAGCGCGCCACGTGTGTGAGGGGATGGTGAAGGGTAAGTCCGAGGCACCGTCGTGACGACCAGAGGGGGACCGGTGGCGGGGGAACACGAGAACGGCACCAACGAACCGAGAAAGCCATCGCCGTGGGAATGGACCGGCCCGGGCGCCCAGGGGAGCGAGAGCGGCCCGCAGGCCGCCGGCCCGCCGGGGAACGACGGGCGGACACGGGAGTCCGGGGGACCGACCGCCGCGAGCACTCCTCCGGGCCCCTCGGGCCCGGCTCCGAGCCCTCCGAGCCAGCCCCCGCCGTCCGCGAGCCCGGCCGCACCGTCCGCGGACGGCGCGGCCACCGGAGGCCCGGATGCCGCGAGCCCGGCTCCCGGGGGTCCGGACGGCGCGAGCCAGCCCCCGCCGCCCGCGCACCCACCGGTGTACGACGCGGTGCCCGGCTCCACGCCCCCGCCCGCGTCCCCGCCCGGGCCGGCGCCGGGCTTCGGGCCCGCACCGGGCTTCGGGCCACCGCCCGGCCCCTTGGGCGCCCCTGCGGCCCCGCCTGCGCCGCGCGGCCCCGCGAACCCGGCGCAGGCCGCCGCCGTGGGCCTCCTGAACCTCTCCTGCCTGGGCCTCGGCTACGCCCTGCTCAAGCACTGGAAGTCCGCGGCCCTGTGCTGGGCCGCCACCGTGGCCCTGCTGGTCGTCGCCCTGCCCGCCGACCCCGACGGCATACCGCTCGGGGCCCTCGTCGCGTACGGCGTCTTCCTGCTCGCCGTCGCCGCCGACGGCGCGCGTCGCGGACTGCGCGCCGCCCCGGAGACCCTGGCGCTGCCCGGCCGGCGGGGTCTGGTGCTGCCCGCGGCGCTCGCCCTGCTGCTCGTCGTCCCCGGCGGCGGCGGCTTCGCGTACGGCGCGGCGCGGGACGAGGCCGTCGAGCAGGCGCTCCTCGACCGGCTGGCCGCCGCCGACGCCCAGGTGAAGCAGAGCGAGGGCCAGTCCTTCAGCGGCGTCGAGTCGACCTACAAGCGGGCCCTCGCCACCTACCAGGACCTCGGCGCGAAGCACGCCGGCTCGCGCGCCGGCAAGCTGGTGCCGGACCGGCTGGCCACGTACTACAAGACGGTCGCGGCGCCGTACGAGAAGAAGGACTACTGCGCCGCCGTCCCCGCTCTCCAGCACCTGCGCGCGCTGCCCGACACCGTCGACCGCGCACTCCTGGGCAGCCTCGTCGGCAAGGCCGACGAGCCGCTGGCCGAGTCGTGGTTCGAATGCGGCGTCCGGTCGGCCGGTCTGGCCGGCGCCGAGGCCACGGCGGGCCGGCACCTCAACGCCCTGCTGGACACCTTCCCGCAGTCGCCGTTCACGCAGAAGATCGAGCCGACGCTCCGCGCGAACCTGCGCGAGAGCGACAAGAAGCTGGCGGTGGCCCCCTGCGACACGGCCACCGAGCTGCGCCGCTTCGACACCACCGTCGGCCTGCTGCCCGACGCGACCTTCGGGGCGCTGGAACAGGACACGAAGGGGTCGATCCAGCGGGGCGACTTCGCCTGCGGGATCGACCACTTCAAGAAGAAGGAGTACGGCGAGGCCGTCACGGCGATGGACGACTACGCCAAGGCGTACCCGTCGAGCCCGCAGACCGCCCAGGCCCGGAACGTCGCCATCGCCGCCGAGATCGCCCAGGAGAGCCCGGCCGCCGGCAACAAGGTCCCCTCGGGTGCCACGGCGGACGGCTCCGGCATGGTCATGGTCGTCAGCAACGACGGGCCGGGCGAGGTCGAACTCCTCTACACGGGACCGGTGACCGGCCGCATCACGCTCCCGGCCTGCGCCACCTGCCGGTCGTACTCGACGTTCCTCGTCCCCAAGGGCGGCGGCCCCAAGCCCTGCTCCGGACCGTCGTCGAAGTACCCGAAGCGGACCCTGACGCTGCCGCCGGGCAACTACCAGATGCTGCAGAAGCGGGACGGGACGGGTACCTCGGCGGGCATGAAGAAGCCCAGCACCACCAAGATCGAGTCCGGCTACAGCTACACCAACTGTCTGTACGTGACCTCAGGGCTCGGGGGCGGCTTCTGACGGGTGATCCGACGTCCTGAGCGGACAGGTTGACTGGGCAACAGACTCCGGCACCCCGCGTTTGCGCGGGGTGCCGGACCCGTCGATAGTGGAGACAGCGGCCGTCGGCCCCTCCTCCCCGTACTCGTTCGTACTCAAGAGAGGAGTGCTCCCATGCGTCCACGCAAGGAAACGCGGTCCCGTCGCCTTCTGACGACCTCGACGATCCTCCTGGCCGGAAGCGCTCTGCTCCTGCCGGTCCCCGCGGTCGCCCACCCCGCGGCGGACGGCAGCACCCGCACCACCACCTCGCACGCCCGGATCTCCGGCGCCTCCTTCCAGTTCCGGAACCTGGAGACCGGCAAGTGCATGACCTTCAACGGCGGCACCCTCGCCCAGAACAACCTCGAGCTCCTGCAGTTCGACTGCGACACCGACCGGTCGCGCCGCTGGCGGATCACCAACTGGGACGGCGACTCGTACCAGCTGGTGAACGTCCAGAGCGGCAAGTGCGCGACCGTCGCGGGCGGCCGGTCCACCGAGAACAACGTGGAGCTCGTCCAGTTCACCTGCGACTCCGACCCCTCGCGCCGCTGGCGCCTCGCCAACTGGGGCGGCACGTCCTATCAGGTGGTGAACGTCCAGACCGGCAAGTGCGCCACGATCGCCGGCGGCCGGTCCACCGACAACAACGTGCACATGGTCCAGTTCACCTGCGACGACGACCGCTCCCGCCGCTGGGTCGTCCGCCTGGCCGGAACGCCCAACGGCTGACCCGCACATGCGCGCCGCCCCGGCGGGGCCTTCCTCAGGGGCTGTCCTCCGGACCCGGCCGGGCGCGCGACGTCCGGCCCGCGCGCCTGCTCCGGCCCGAACCTCTGATCAGGCCTGATCCGGAGGCGGGTCCATACACCTAGCCGAGGCGGCGCAGGACCCGCATCGAGTCGGTGACCGAGATCTCCTCGAAGTCGCCCGACTCCAGCGCCCGCAGGTAGATGCGGTACGGAGCCTGCCCGCCGTCCTCCGGGTCCGGGAAGACGTCGTGGATGACGAGGACGCCCCCGGCGGCGACCTTGGGGGCCCAGCCCTCGTAGTCGTTGGTGGCGTGCTCGTCGGTGTGCCCGCCGTCGATGAACACGAAGCCGAGCTGCCCGGCCCACACCTTCGCGACCTGCGGGGACCGCCCGACGACCGCGATCACGTGGTCCTCGAGCCCGGCCTTGCGCAGCGTCCGGCGGAAGGTCGGCAGCGTGTCCATGACGCCGACCTCCGGGTCGACCACGGTCGGGTCGTGGTACTCCCAGCCCGGCTGCTGCTCCTCGCTGCCCCGGTGGTGGTCCACGGTCACCGCGACGGTCCCCGCCTGCCGCGCGACGTCGGCCAGCAGGATCGTCGAGCGCCCGCAGTACGTGCCGACCTCCAGCAGCGGCAGCCCGAGCTTCGCGGCCCCGGCGGCGGCCTCGTACAGAGCGAGCCCCTCCTTCACCGGCATGAAGCCCTTCGCGGCCTCGAAGGCGGCAAGGATCTCGGGGGTGGGCTCGGCGGCGGCCATGGGCGGATCTCCTACTGGCGGGTACGGGTGTACGGGCGCCCATCGTGCCCTACGCGTCGCACTCGAACCACACCGTCTTTCCGGCGGGCGTCTCCGTGGCCCCCCACCGGTCGGTCACGGCCTCCACCAGTGCCAGTCCGCGCCCGCCCTCGGCGAGCGGCTCGGGGGCCTTCGCGACGAGCGTCCCCGGCACCCCGTCCGCGACCTCCACCCGCAGCCCGTGCGGCTCGCGCAGGATCAGCACGGTGCACCGGCGGCCGGGCACGTGCCGGACCACGTTGGCGACGAGCTCGGTGAGCGCGAGCGCGGCGGAGTCGGTCACGTGGTCGAGCCCCCAGCGCGTGAGGAACATGCGCAGGATGCGCCGCATGTGACCGGCGGAGTGCTCACCGACGGTGAAGGCCATGCGGTAGGTCCCGGCAAGTTCCGCCGGATAGAGGTCGGTTGCCTGATTCATGGCACCAGCGTGGGCCCGCTTCGTTACGCTCGGCTACGGAACGGAACCAACGCGTGAAAGCGTGAGCTTGGGGGTGCCCTCGCCGTGGTCAACATCCGGAACCTCGATCCCAGCGCGTCGCCGCTGGACTACTACGGCTCTGAGTTACGCCGGCTGAGGGAGGAGGCGAAGCTCAACCAGCAGCAGTTGGGGGACGTGCTCTTTCGTACGGCTTCGCTCGTCGGCCAGATCGAGACGGCGAAGAAGGCCCCGACGCGACAGTTCTCGGAGCGGCTGGACGCGGCCCTGCTGACGGGCGGCCACTTCTCACGGCTGGCGGGGCTGGTCCTGCGGAGCCAGTTGCCGACATGGTTCCAGCCGTACGCGGAGATGGAGGCGCGGGCGACGTACATCTACTCCTTCCAGGCGGGCGTGGTCGACGGACTGCTCCAGGCCCCGGAGTACGCTCGCGAGATCCTGAGCGCGCGGACCGCAGACGACCTCGACACGAAGGTGGCGGCCCGCATCGAGCGCCAGCGCATTCTGCAACGCGGCACTCCTCCGCTGTGTTGGGTCGTGATGGGCGAGGCCGTGTTGCACCAGGAGGTCGGTGGAAGCGCGGTGATGCGAGCTCAACTCGCCTATTTGTTGAGTTTGCAGGAGCATGAGTGGGTCAAGATTCAGATCCTCCCGTTCTCGGCGGGCGCGCATGTGGGCGTGCTCGGCTCCTTCAACCTGCTGCGGTTCGAAGACGACCCCGACGTCGTGTACACCGAGGACTTCGTGCAGGGCCACATGACCGCCGATACGGCCGCCGTCCGCGAGGGTGTCCTCCGTTACGATCACCTTCGGGCTGCCGCCCTCTCCGTGGAGGAATCGGCTCGTCTGATCGCCCGGGTGATGGAGGGACGCTATGGGGACCGAGCTGAAGCTGACGGGCGCGTGCTGGCGTAAATCCTCTTACAGCGGCGACACCGGCGGTCAGTGCATCGAGTGCGCCCCCCTGGGATCCGCCGCCTGGCGCAAGTCGCCCTACAGCGGCTCCGACGGCGGCGACTGCGTCGAGGTCGCCGACCTCACCGCTCACGTCGCCGTCCGCGACTCCAAGAACCCCGCCGGCCCCGTCCTCCTCGCCCGCCCCGCCGCCTTCGCGGCGTTCGTGACGGCGGCGGCCGAGGGGCGGCTCGGGCGCTGATCAGCGGGGCGGCGCTCGTCGGACGGGCGGCCGTCACCCGCGCGCCCGCGCGGCCCGCGCCCCCGTCTCCGTCTCCTGCTGCTCACTCGGCCCGGGCAGCCTCCGCGGTCCCGCCCGTCCCCGGGGCCCCCGCCAGGACCGCCCGCAGCTTCACGATCCCCGCCTTCCACTCCGTGCCGTCCGAGTCCTCCCACAGCTCCAGCAGTTCCGACTCCGGGCCGAGCACCCGGTCGAGGGCGGCGACGGCCACCGGGCGGAGCTCCGTGGGGAGTGGCGGGAGGGGCTCGTCCGGGCCGTAGGAGGTGGTGACCGGCTCGCCGCCGGGGCACTGGGCCGCGACCAGGGCCGCCGCGGCGACGGCCTCGACCGCGAGGTCGGAGTCCAGATACTCCTCGCCGGTTCCGACGACCTCGCGGAAGGCCGCCAGCAGCACGTCCGCCTTCTTCTCCGCGGGGGCCTCGTCCACCGTGTACGAGAAGTCGGCGGCCGTGTCGTTGTCGAAGGGGCCGATGTCCCAGGTGCCCATGGCGTGCTCGCTCTCTGCTTCTGGTGCTGTCGCTCACTCGTTCCGGCATCGTGACAGGGAGCACTGACAACGCCCCCTGGAGCGGGTGCGGGTCACGGCCCGGCGACCGGAGCGCCTTCCGGAGGCAGGGGTGAGGTCGGGGCGGCGGTCCACGGCCAGGCGGCCCCGCTGCCCGCCTCGATGAGGCCGACCATCCGGAACGCGGAGTCCGTCAGGCCGCCGAAGGTGTGCCGGTGCGGGCCGGTGGGGCCGTGGGCCGGCCGGTACCCCGCCAGGTTCCAGGTGTAGACGGGGACGTCGGCGGGGACGGGGTCGCCCGGGCCGCCGGGGTCGTAGGCGGCGTGCTGCTCGTCGGTGACGACCAGCACCCGGTCGTGCTCCCGGAAGTGGGTGCGCAGGGCCTTCGTGGTGTAGGTGCCCCCGAGTTCGTGGAAGCGGCCGAGCACGTCCAGCACCGGCTCGCCCGGCGCGAACGGCACCTTGGCGCTGTTCCAGCCGAACTCCACCAGGTCCGCCTCCTCGGCGCGCAGGGCCAGTGCGGCCCCGAACACGCCCGCCGCGTCCGCCCGGGTCAGCGTGGACCGCTCGGAGACGGTGTCCCAGAACATGGAGTCGGACCGGTCCACCAGGATCAGCGTCCGGCCGGGCAGGCGCGGGACGTTGGCCAGCGAGTGGTGCAGGGCCCGTTCCAGCGCGGCCGACCAGCGCGGGGACGGCGCGTGCCGGTGAGCGGCCAGGTAGCGGAAGGGGAACTGCCGGGAGCGGGCGACCTCGGCGGGGTCCGAGAGGCGCTCGGCGACTCGGGCCGCGACCTCGTCCGAGACCCCCGCCTCGTCGAAGTTCCGCAGGTTCCGCAGCAGGGCCATCGGCCCCATCGTGGGGATCACGGCCTCCCAGACCGCGGCGTCGAGCGGCCCCTGGAGCCAGCCCGCCAGCGCCTCCCACGTCATGCCCGCCGCGGCCAGCCGCTCGGTGCCGCCCGGCCCGGTCACCACGGCTCGCCGCTCCTCCACGGCCGATTCCGACAGAGCGCGGTGGGCGGTCAGGGTACGGTCGGAGGCCGGCGGAACCGCCTGCTCCGGGTGGTGCCGGCGGTCCAGGGCGTACCGGAAGAGTGCGCCCTGCCAGGGCTTCTCCGGGTCCGGCGAGGCGTGCACCAGGTTGAGCACGTCACCGAAGCGGAAGTCCCTGGACGCGGTGTCGTACTTGAGCAGGGACCGGGACGTGTAGAGACGGCGCACGGCGTCGGCGATGCCGCGCTTCACCGGCGTCGGCACGTTCCGGCCGTACGCGGCGACCCAGTGGGCGAGCAGCTCGCCCGGCTCGTCGGCGCGCTGGAGCACCGAGTCGATCACGGACCGGTTGGAGGGTCCCTCGGACACCCCGGCCCGGAGCCGGGCCCGTACGTACGCGGCGGCGCCCACCAGCGACGCCGTGCGCATGTTGCCCTCGCCGCGGAGCCCGCGCAGCAGTCCGGCCGTCCAGGTGGGGTCCTCGACGGCGAGGCGGCCGACGAGTCGGATGTACCGCTCGTCCCGTTCCGCACCGCTCTCGTAGAAGGTGTCCTGGGTGACGAAGTTGCCGACCGCGAGGAGGAAGAGCTCCTCGCGGGGCTCCCGGACGAAGGCCGGTCCGCCCGCGTAGCCGCGGAAGTCCGTTCCGACGACGGGGACATGGAAGCGCGTGGGCGGCAGGGAACGGGCGGCCGCCGCGACGGGCGGGGCGACGAGCATCTCGGACCACGTCTTGTCGACGCGTGGCCGATGGCGATATCGAGGCAGTGATTCCCCCGGATGCGAAGGAGACGAAGGAGGGCCGGCCCCCGGAGCCGCGCGGGCGGCGGGGCGGCAGACGGCCGCGCACGCCGAGATCAAGGGGGCCGCGGCGTCACTTTGTTGTCAGAAGGAAGTAGCCGCAGCCGAGCGCATCGGCGGCGCGGTCGCGCGGCCAACGTACAGCGCGCCGCGGGACGCCCACCAGCGATTAAAACCGGCCGGAGCCCATCGCCCCTGGTCCGGGCCGGCCGGAGCCCGCCCCTGGTCCGGGCCGGCCGGAGCCCGCCGCGGGCGCGCGGCGCTGTCCGTGACTAGCTGAGCCAGATGAGCATGGCGTCTCCGGCGCGTGCTGCCGCTTGGAAGAACGCCGCCAGCTCCTGGTAGTGGCCGGTCACGTACTCCAGCGACTCGCCGCGTTCCCAGATGGCGTGGGGATAGATGTCAGCCTTGGCGAGGTCGGCCGGGCCCACACCCTCGGTCAGGGCGTGGTGCGGTGTGACGGCGAGCGCCTCAGCGGCGACACGGACGCGCTCGGCGGTGAGGTAGCGGGGCGGTCCGTAGCCCCAGTCCTCGGCTCGGGGGAGCTCCTCCTCGCCGTGGACGATGTCGGCAGGGAAGGCGATGCGGCGCAGCAGGAAGTCCAGGGCGTGCCACGTCTTGTCGATGTCGTGGCAGCGCGCCCGGGACACGTCGAAGTCCTCGTCCAGCTCCGCCTCGATCAGCTCGTTGACGAACTCCTCGGCCCAGTCCGGGTCGCGGACAGCTCGATCGAGCTCGGAAGGGGTCAGGCGGGCGTACTCGCCGATCATGCTCATGGCTGGATGCTAAGGACCGGCACTGACAGCGGCGGTCGGCTCGGGTGAGCCGCCGCGCTCCCGGTGGCCGGGGCGCGAGGGTACCGCGGAGCCGGTCGGTGGCCGTCTCCCCGGGGGCCGCCGCCCGGTGCGGCCGGTCGTCCCCGGTGCCCGTTCCGGTCGGCGGGACGAGCCGAGCCCTGCGGGGTCCAGAGCTTCCGGACGCCCTGTCCGCCTCCGCAGCGGATCCCGCCTCGCATCTGACCTTCCGTCAGATTGGAACGTGTTCTAGTCTGCCGTGCCATGGGCATCGCCATCACGCACGAACAGCGGGAGCTCGCCCGATCCGTCCGCGGCTGGCTCACCCGCGCCGTACCGCCCGAGGTCGTACGCAAGCTGCTCGACGCGCCCGACGCCGGTCGCCCCGCCTACTGGGACGGGGCCGCCCGGCAGGGCCTGCTCGGGATCCATCTCCCGGAGGAGCGCGGCGGCGGGGGCGGCGACCTGGTCGACCTGGCCGTCGTCCTGGAGGAGGCCGGGCGGGCCCTGCTCCCCGGGCCGTATCTGCCGAGCGTCCTCGCCGCCGAACTCCTGCACCGGGCCGGCCGCGCCGAGGAGGCCGCCGCCGTCGCGGCGGGGGAGCGGATCGCCGCCGTGGCGCTCGGCGCCGGCACGCTCACCGCGGTCCGAACCGACGGCGGGTACGCGCTCGACGGCGCCGCCCCTCCCGTCCTCGGCGGCGCCGCCGCCGACCTGCTGGTCCTCGCCGCCGCGACCGATGACAGCACCGTCTGGCTGGCCGTGGACGCCGACACCCTCGCCGTACGCCTCCACGACAGCGCCGACCCCACCCGGCCCACCGCCGAGGTCGCCGCCGACGGCGTCCTCGTGCCCGCCGGGCGGCACCTGCGGGGCGTCGACTCCGCACTCGTCCACGACCTCGCCGCCGTCCTCCTCGCCGCGGACGCCTGCGGCACGGCGGCCCGCGCGGTCGACACGGCAGCCGAGCACGCCCGCACCCGCGTGCAGTTCGGGAAGCCCATCGGGCAGTTCCAGGGCGTCAAGCACCTGTGCGCCGACATGCTCGTCCGCCTCGAACAGGCCCGCGCCCTCACCTGGGACGCGGCCCGTGCCGCCCGCGAAGAGGAGCCCGGCGTCCGGGCGTTGACCGCCTCGCTCGCCGCCGCGACCGCCCTCGACACGGCCTACGGCTGCGCCAAGGACTGCATCCAGATCCTCGGCGGCATCGGCTTCACCTGGGAGCACGACGCCCATCTGCACCTGCGCCGCGCGCTCGTCGCCCGCCAGCTCCTCGGCGGCGGCGACACCCACCGCGTCACCGCCGTACGGCACGCCGCCGCGGGCACCCGACGCGAGCTGCGCCTCGAACTTCCGGCAGAGGCCGAGCGGTTCCGTACGGACGCCCGCGAGGCGCTCGCCCCCGCCGTCGGGCTCGACCCGCGCGCCGCCCGCCGCGCCCTCGCCGGCACCGGCTACGCCGCCCCGCACCTCCCCGAGCCGTACGGACTCGGCGCCGGGCCCGTGCAACAACTCGCCGTACAAAGGGAGATGGAGGCTCTGGGCATCACCCTCAGCCCGCTCTCCATCGCCACCTGGGTCATCCCCTCACTTCTGGCGTACGGGACGCCAGAACAGCAGGAACGCCATCTCGGACCCACGCTGCGCGGCGAGCAGCAGTGGTGCCAGCTCTTCTCCGAGCCCGAGGCCGGCTCGGACCTCGCCTCCCTCCGCACCCGGGCCGAGCGCACGGACGACGGCGGCACGGGCGGCGGCTGGCGGATCAACGGCCAGAAGGTGTGGACGAGCGCCGCGCAGGGGGCCGACTACGGCATCCTGCTGGCCCGCACGGACCCCGGGGCGCCCAAGCACCGCGGTCTCACCTACTTCGTCGTCGACATGAGGAACACCCCCGGCATCGACATCCGCCCGCTCAAGGAGATCACCGGGGAGTCGCTCTTCAACGAGGTGTGGTTCGACGACGCCGTCCTGCCCGCCGATGCCGTCGTCGGCGAGGTGAACGATGGCTGGCGGGTCGCCCGCAACACGCTCGGCAACGAACGCGTCCACATGGCCGACCAGGTCGCCTTCGACACCGGCCTCGAAGCACTCGTCGCCGCCTCCGCGACCGTCGACACCGCCCTGCGCGCCCGCGTCGGCGCCCTCGTCGCCGAGGCCCACGCCCTCGCCTGCATCGGCCTGCGCACCACCCTCCTTCAGGTGTCCGGAATCGAACCCGGCCCCGGCGCCAGCGTCCGCAAGCTCGTCCAGACCCTCCACCAGCAGAAGGTCGCCGAGCTCGGCCTCGAACTCCTGGGCGCGGCGGGCGCGGTGGCGGAGGGGCCGGGCCGGCGGGCCGTCCACGGGCTGCTCATGTCGCGCTGCCTGACGATCGCGGGCGGGACGACGCAAGTGCAGCTGAACGTCGTGGCCGAGCGCCTGCTCGGCCTCCCGAGAGACTGAGAGAAGCCTCCATGAAGTCGTACATCGTGGGCGTCGGCATGACGAAGTTCGAGAAGCCGGAGACCCGGGACTGGCAGTACTGGGACATGGCGAGGGAGGCAGGCACGGCAGCCCTGGCCGACGCCGGCGTCCCGTACGGCCTCGTCGAGCAGGTCCCCGTCGGCTACTGCTTCCAGGCCTCGACGGCCGGCCAGCGCGCCGCGTACGAGCTGGGGCTGACCGGCGTCCCCGTCTACAACGTCAACAACAACTGCGCGACGGCCTCGACGGCGCTGATGATGGCGCGGCAGTTCGTGGAGGGCGGGATCGCGGACTGCGTCCTGGCGCTGGGCTTCGAGAAGATGGCGCGGGGCGCGCTGGGCGGCGGCTCGGACGGCGGCGACTTCGCGACGTCGCCCGTGGCCCGGCACTACGGGATCATGGCCGCCGGCCACGGCTTCGAGATGACCCCGCCGACCGCGCAGATCTTCGGCAACGCGGCCCGGGAGCACATGGACCGCCACGGCACGACGGAGATCCAGCTGGCCGCGGTCGCCGCCAAGAACCACCGCCACTCCTCCCGCAATCCGAACGCGCAGTTCCAGGACGTCTACTCGGTCGAGGAGATCCTGACGGCCAGGACCATCCACCGTCCGCTGACCAAGCTCCAGTGCTCGCCGACCTCGGACGGCGCGGCGGCCGCGGTCGTGGTGTCGGAGCGCTTCGTCGCCGAACACGGCCTGGCGGACCGGGCGGTGGAGATCGCCGCCCAGGCCATGACGACGGACACGGAGGAGTCCTTCGCCTCGGGCTCGTGCATCGACGTCGTCGGGCGCCCGATGTCGCGGGCGGCGGCGCGGCAGGTCTACGAGCAGTCCGGACTCGGCATCGAGGACGTCGACGTCATCGAACTCCACGACTGCTTCTCGATCAACGAGCTGCTGACCTACGAGGCCCTGGGCATGTGCGAGGAGGGCGCGTCCGGCAAGCTCGTGGAGTCGGGCGCGACGACGTACGGCGGCCGCTGGGTCGTGAACCCCTCCGGCGGCCTGATCTCGAAGGGGCACCCGCTCGGCGCGACGGGCCTGGCACAGGCGGCCGAACTCGTCTGGCACCTGCGCGGCGAGGCGGGCCCGCGGCAGGTCCCGGGCGCGAGGGTCGGCCTGGCGCACAACATCGGCCTCGGCGGGGCGGCGGTCGTGACGATGCTGCGGAAGCCGTAGCGGCGACGTACGGAGAGGGGACGCGGGGGCGGATGCCCGGTGACGATCCCGCGCGGGGGCGGGGGCCCGGTGCCCGTGCCGCGCGGGGGCGGGTGCGGCGGTGTCGGCCCGCTCAGGGGCCGGTGCGGCGCCACCGGTGCCGGCCCGCCGGCAGGGAGCCGTCCCTGCCCGGAAGCCGTTGCGGCGGTGCCGATCCCCGGTGGGGGGCCGGATCGGCGAGGTACAGATCCGGGTGATGTACGGGTCGGGGCGGGTCTGCGACCATGACACCCATGCCGCGACCCGAGATCACACAGAAGACCGGCGAACCCGCCGACCCCTCCATACCCGCACCCGTGCCCACGCCCGGCCGCGTGTGGCCGGTGGTCCTCGTCGCCTGCGCGGGCCAGTTCCTCGTCATCCTCGACGTGTCCGTCGTGAACGTGGCGCTGCCGTCGATGCGGGCGGAACTGGGGCTCACGGCGACGGGCCTGCAGTGGGTGGTGAGCGTCTACTCGATCGCGTTCGCGGGCTTCATGCTGCTGGGCGGCCGCGCGGCCGACCTCTTCGGGCGCAAGCGCATGTTCGTGGCGGGCCTGAGCCTCTTCACCCTGGCCTCGGTCGCCGGCGGCCTCGCCCAGGAGGGCTGGCAACTCCTCGCGGCCCGGGCGGTCCAGGGCCTGGGCGCGGCCGTTCTCTCCCCCTCGACGCTCACCCTGGTCACCGCCACCGTCCCGGACGGGCCGGCCCGCTCCCGGGCCGTCGGCACCTGGACGGCGGTCGGCGCGGCCGGCGGCGCGGCGGGCGGCTTCATCGGCGGAGCGCTGGTGGACCTGCTGTCCTGGCGCTGGGTCCTCCTCATCAACGTCCCCATCGGCGCCGTGGTCCTGGCGGCCGCCATGCTCTGGCTGAGCGAGAGCCGCGTCGAGGGCGGCCGGCGCCTGGACCTGCCGGGCGCGATCCTGGTGACGGCGGGCCTGGCGACCCTCGCGTACGGCATCGTGCAGACGGAGGAGTCGGGCTGGACGTCCGCCTCGACGGTGATCTCCCTGGCCGCCGGCGCCCTCCTCCTCCTGACCTTCGTCCTGGTCGAACGCCGAGCCCCGGCCCCCCTGATGCCCCTGCGCATCTTCCGCACCCGGGCGGTGTCCGCGGCGAACGTGACGATGCTGCTGTGCGGTTCGTCGTCCTTCGGCATGTGGTTCTTCATGACGCTGTACGCCCAGAACGTCCTGGGCTACCCGCCGCTGGAGGCCGGCCTGGCCCTCGTCCCCAGCTCGGCGAGCGTCATCGCCGGCTCGAAACTGGCCCCCCGCCTCCTGCCCGCCTTCGGCGCCCGCACGGTCGCGGTGACGGGCGCCCTGGTCGCGGCGTCGGGCTTCGCCTGGCAGTCCACGATGACGGTGGACGGCACCTACCTGACGGCGATCCTCCTGCCGGGCGTCCTGATGATGTTCGGCATCGGCATGGCCTCCACCCCCCTCGCGGTCCTGGCCACCACCCAGGCACCCCCCTCCGAAGCGGGCCTCGCCTCGGGCCTGATCAACACCTCCCGCACCATGGGCGGCGCCCTCGGCCTCGCCACCCTCTCCACGGTCGCCGCCACGGTCACCGCAGGAGCCACCACCCCGGACGCCCTGACCTCGGGCTACGCGGCGGCCTTCCGCACGGCGGCGTGCGTGCTGGTGGGGACGGCGGCGGTGATGGCGGTGTGGCTCCCGAAGCCGGAGAGGCGCCCGGTCGACGAGAATCCGGCTGAGGTCTGAGACGCGGTAAGCCGCCGGAGATACCGGAGCGAAGCGCTGCGTCGTCGTGTGATCGGATCGAGTGGTGCGGGGGAGTGGGGCGGGGTATGAGGCAGCGACGCCGGTGGTTTCCCGCAAGCCTGTTGGCATCCGTGCTTGCGCTGGCGGGGTGTGGCCAGGGTTCTCATGTTCAGGTTGAGGTCGCGCAGAAAGACCTGGTCGGGAGGTGGGCAGATGATGCCGGGGGGAGCATGGTGTTCGCCTCCGACCACACGTTCCGGTTCACTTCCGTGGCTCTGAAGTCGGACGTCCACGCCTCGTGTCCTCGTGGTGACTCCAGCGGCAGATGGGATTTCCTCGTCGAGGACGAGGAGTCGGAGATGTCGGATCCACGTGCGACCTCGGGAAAGTCGGCGGCTCTTCACTTCGACGGGCAGAGCCTTGGTGCGTGCGTCATTGCGATGAACTTCATCGATGACGGCAAGTCCCTGTGCCTCAGTGACGATCCGGACGACCTGTGCAGCGTCGGCGCCGTCTTCTCTCGGGAGAAGAAGCGTTGAACGGTGTGTGCAAGGTGGTGCCCGCAGGCTCGGCGAGTGTCGAACCTGCGGGCACCACCGTGCGTTCGGGCCGCTACAGCCACCCCTGCTGCCGCGCCGCCCGCACCGCCTCCATGCGGTTCCGGGTGCCCGTCTTGCCGATGGCCGACGAGAGGTAGTTGCGGACCGTCGACTCCGAGAGGTGGAGGGTCGCCGCGATGTCCGCGATCGTGGCGCCGTCCACCGAGGCGCCCAGGGCGTCGCGTTCGCGGGCCGTCAGGGGGTTCGGGCCGGCGCTGAGGGCCGCGGCCGCGAGGGCCGGGTCGATGACCGTCTCGCCGCGGAGGACCTTGCGGATCGCCTCCGCCAGGTCCTCCACCGGGCCGTCCTTCACCAGGAAGCCCGCCGCGCCCGCCTCCATCGCGCGCCGCAGGTAGCCGGGGCGGCCGAAGGTCGTCAGGATCAAGACCCGGCAGTCGGGGACCTCGTCCCGCAGGTCCGCCGCCGCGTCGAGACCCGAGCGCCCCGGCAGCTCGATGTCGAGGAGCGCCACTTCGGGCCGCGTGACCAGCGCCTTGTCGACGATCTCGTCCCCGCGCCCGACCTGGGCGACGACCTCGATGTCGGGCTCCATGCCCAGCAGCAGGGCGAGCGCGCCCCGCATCATTCCCTGGTCCTCGGCGAGGAGCACCCGGATGCTCCTGGTGGGGCGATGGTCCTGCGGCATCTCGTTCACGAGGAACAGCGTAGGCCGGACGGCCTGTTGAGGCGCGTTGACGGGCGCGCATCCGGGGCGCGCGGCACTCGTTGGGCAGCGCATGAACCAGTTCACCCAGCGCTCCCTCGCCGTCCTCGCCCTCGCCGGCGCCGCCCTCTCCCTGCCCGCCGCCGCCCATGCGGACGGACCGGGCCGCAGTGGTCTGGTCAGCGGCGGCGAATCGTCCGACGTCACCTCGGACGGCGTCGGTCACGACGTCAACAAGGGCGTCGGCAAGCTGCTCTTCGACCGGCCGCTCGCCGCGGTGGAGGGCGTGAACACGGGGCACGTCATCTGAGTCCGTAGCGCCGGCTCCGGGAGCCTCGGCCCTGGACGCCCGGGCGCCGCCCCCCGGCCTCGCCCACGACCCCGCATCGCGACCCCCGCGCCGCGCAACCCCGCCCCGCCCCGATCGTTGGCAGCGCATGAGCAATCTGAACAGCACGAACCGTCCCCCGCGCGCCCTCGCCGCCGCCCTCCTCCTCGCCGCCGGTACCGTCCTCGGTGCGGGCGCCACCAGCGCCCAAGCCGTGCCGGTCGACCTGCCCGGCGGCGGTCTCGTCGGGATGCTCGGGGTCGGGGCCGCGGACGCAGGCCCGCAGGGGGCCGGCGGGGGCGCGCAGAGCGCTGTCATCGGGGGGAACGCGTCGGAGCAGAGCATCGGGAGCTGAGGCGGCGGGGGAGGGAGGGCAGGGGGGACGGGCTGGGGTGGGCGGCGGCCGGCCGCCCCGGCCACCCCATAGGCTCTCCCGTCATGCCTCGGAAACCACGTCCGTCCATCGCCGTCCTCGTCGGGGCGGTCCTCGCCGCCCTCGCCTCCTGTCTCACGGCCGCCGGGCCCGCCCAGGCCGCCATGCCGTTCGGGGAGGTCGACGCGGCCACCGTCGCCGGCTTCCAGCTGCGGCCCGGGAACACGTTCGCCGACAACGACGCCGCCATCAAGGCCGTCGAGGCCCAGGGGGCCGTCACCGTCCGCAACGCCACCCAGGTGCTCACCTCTGGCGGGCGCACCGGCCGGCCCGGCCTGTGTCACGCGACCGGCCTCTCGGCCTCCCTCAGCCCCGCCGGCTTCTGCTGGGACAAGGCCGACGACACCTCCAACTCCTACACCGACGCCGGAGGGTGGACCCCGCAGGGCCTCACCGGCTCGTACGACGCCCAGCCGGGCGGGCTGTGGGACGGGCGCCCCGCTTTCCTCGCCTCCTGGCACTTCAGCCGCGGCATGCAGACCGGCGGCGCCCACGTGGCCAACGAGTTCAGCCGGGTCAGCCTGGTGAACACCGAGGCCGGGCAGGTCCGTTACCACCACCTGCTCCTCGTCCGCCCCACGCTCGGCGCGGACGGCAAGGGCGGCTTCACCGGTGTCTCCAGCCACAGCGACGGCGTCGTCTGGTACGGCAACAAGGTGTTCGTCGCCAACGGGCGCTGGCTCCAGGTCTACGACCTGCGGCACATCTGGCAGGTCAACTCCAGCACCGAGGCCGTCGGCGTCTCCGGCTCCACCTCCTCCGCCCGGTGGAGCTCGTACGCCCTGCCGATGATCGGCGAGTACGTCACCACCGCCGACGGCGGAGCCTGCTCGACCGGCACCGGCGACCGGCCCTGCCTCAACTCCCTGAGCCTGGACCGCACCGGCCAGGACGGCCTGGTCTCCGCCGAGTACAGGCCGGGCGCCGCCGGCGGCCGCGTCATCCGCTGGGCCCTCGACGCGAACACCGCCCTCCCGTACGGGCACGCCACCGTCGCCTACTCCTCCCCGGTCTGGGCCATGCAGGGCGCCGCCACCGACGGCACCGACTGGTACCTCGCCGGCGACTGCCCCACCGGCGTCGGCGGCGGCTCCGGCGACCCCTCGGGCGCCCCGTACTCCTGCATCCACAAGGCCCGCGCCAACGCGGCGCCGCACGTCCTGACCACCGCGCCCGTCTACACCCAGAACCTGGGCTACGACCCGGCGAGCGGGCGGATCTGGGGGCTCAACGAGCGGATCAACTCCACCGAGGGCGTGCGGGTCGTCTTCTCCGTCGACCGGGCGTAGCCCGCAGGTACCTCTAGCAGGACGTGTCGGCGGCGGTGGCCGGTGCGTCCGCCGCCTCCACCGGCAGTTCCGCCGTCACCCGGTAGCCGCCCCTCTGGCCCGGGCCCGAGGTCAGGGTGCCGCCCGCCGTCGCCATGCGCTCGGCCAGGCCCTTCAGGCCGCTGCCCGACAGGCTGTCGGTGCCGGTGTCCGGGGCACCCCGGCCGTTGTCCGTGATCGTCAGGCGGACGCGCTCCGGGGTGCCGCCGAGGTCGATCTCGCAGCGGGTCGCGCCGCTGTGGCGTACCGCGTTGGTCGCCGACTCGCGGATGACCCAGCTCAGCAGGGCCTCGGTCTGCGGCTGCAGGGGCGGGCCGGACTGGCGGACGACCGGTTCGATGCCGGCGGAGGTCAGGGCGTCGCGGGCGCGGTCGAGTTCGGTGGTGAGGCTGCCCTCGCGGTAGCCGGTCACCGCCTCGCGGATCTCGGTGAGGGCCTGGCGGCCCACCGACTCGATGTCCGTGATCTGGCCGAGGGCCGCGTCCAGGTCGCGGGGGGCCAGGCGGCGGGCCGCCTCCGCCTTCACGACGATGACCGACAGGGTGTGGCCCAGCAGGTCGTGCAGGTCCCGGGAGAAGCGCAGGCGTTCCTTCTCCACCGCCGTGCGGGCCAGCTCCTCGCGGGTCGCCTCCAGCTGCCGCACCGTGCTGTGCAGGGCGAGGATCGCCGCCGTGACCATGGTCGAGATGAACGTGCCGTACACGATCCCGAACGAGTCCCAGTCGTCCTTCCAGAACGTCACCACCGCGACCGCCGCCACCAGCGTGAAGGCGATCACCGGCAGCCGCCGCCCGCCCCGGGCGACCGCGCCGACCGCGAGGCCCAGCAGCGGGAAGAAGAGCAGCCACTCGTCGCCGTACGCGATGGCGAGCGTGAAGGTGAGGGCCGTGAGGGTGCCGAGGAGCGCCCAGGTGAGGCGGGTGTCGCGGCGGCTCTCGACGAAGGCCCGGATGACGACCGTGATGTAGAGGGTGTTGAAGGCGAGGATCCCGATCGCGCCGACCCACGGGTTGGCGATCTTTCCCTGGAGGAGGTTGGAGACCGCGCCCAGGCCCATGAGCAGCCAGGGCATCAGGCTCAGGCCGCTCGGGCCGCGGTCCTGCAGCCTCGCCGTCCTGCGTCGCCAGAAGTCCGTCATCGCTCTCTGCCCCCTCCGTCACGCGGTCCGTGCGGAACGACGGTACGAGAACGCCGCGTACGCGCCGAACACCGCCGCCCACGCCACGAGCAGGGCGAGCGTCGCCGCCCCGGGCAGGGAGCCCTCCGTCATCGCCTGGCCGAGCTCGGAGAAGCGGTAGGTGGGGGTGTACGAGGAGACGGTGGCCAGCCACTTCGGGAAGAGGTCGACCGGGAACCACAGGCCGCCGACCACCGAGAGTCCCAGGTTGCAGGCCACGTTGACGACGCCGGTCGTCTGCGCGGAGAGGCGGTAGCCGTTGCCGAGGCCGAGGAGGGTGAAGGGGAGCGAGCCGGCCCACAGGACGACGGCGAGCACCGCCCACTGCCAGGCGTCGAGCCGTACGCCGTTGGCGAGGCCGCCCGCGAGGAGCACCGCGGTGATCGCGGGGAGCACCACGACCGTGCCGGTCAGCGCGCGGCCCGTGACCACCTGCCGCGGGGTCATCGGGGTGATCCGCAACTGGCGCAGCCAGCCGGAGGACTTGTCCTCGGCGACGCCGGTGCCGAGCGACAGGGCGGCGCCAAGCGCGCCGTACGCCGCCATGCCGACCATCATCGCGGTCTTCACGCCGGGGTCGTTCTGGCCGCCGAGGTTGGTGAAGAGGAGGTACATCATGACCGGCACGCCGATCGAGGAGATCGCGAAACCGACGTCGCGCAGCGTGCGGCGGACTTCGAGGCAGACGTACGCGGTGATCATCGGGACAGCTCCAGGGCCGGGCCGGCGGGGGCGGACGGGGCGGGTGCGGAGGCGCGGGTGAGGGCGAGGAAGGCGTCGTTGAGGGAGACCGGGGTGACCTCCAGGCTCCGTACGTCGCCCCGCGCGGCCAGCGCGAGGACGGTCGCGTCGGAGTCGTCGCTGCGCAGGTGGGCGCGGTTGCCGCGGATCTCCACCGCGGTGACCCCCGGCAGCAGGGTGAGCCCCTCGCTAGGGCGGCCGGCCAGGTCGAAGGAGACGGCGGTGCCGCCCACGGTCCGCTTCAGCTGCTCGGCGGTGCCGTCGGCGACGACGCGCCCGGAGTCGACGACGACGATCCGGTCGGCGTGGGCGTCGGCCTCCTCCAGGTAGTGGGTGGAGAAGAGGACGGTGTTGCCGCGCCGGGCGTAGCCGCGCATGGAGTCCCAGAAGGCCTCGCGGGCCTCGACGTCGAGGGCGGCGGTCGGCTCGTCCAGGACGATCAGCTCGGGGTTGCCGGCCAGGGCGACGGCGAACCGTACGCGCTGGGCCTGGCCCCCGGAGAGGCGGTCGACGCGGCGGTCCGCGAGGGCGGTGAGGCCGGCGAGCTCCAGGGCCTCGGCGACCGGCAGCGGGGCGGGGTAGGTGCGGGCGACGAAGCCGACCAGCTCGCGGACGGTGACCCGGGGGACCGGGCGGACGTCCTGCAGCATGGCGCCGACCCGGCCGTCTTCGACCGCCCGGGCGGGCGGCCCGTCGAAGAGGCGCACCTGCCCGCGGTCGGGCTCGTCGAGGCCGAGGAGGAGGTTGATGGTGGTCGACTTGCCGGCGCCGTTGCGGCCGAGCAGGGCGACGGTCTCGCCGCGGCGGATGGTGAGGTCGACGCCGTCCACGGCGCGGACCTGGCCGAAGGTCCGGGCGACCCCGGTGAAGGCGACGGCGGTTCCGTCGGCGGCCGCGCTCCCGGCGGTCCGTGCTGCTGCTGTCTTCATGACCACGAAACTACGGAGCGGGGGAGGGGGCCCGGCAGGCTGCCGTGTACGGACATGGCCGTGACAAATGTCCTGGGTCCGGCGGCGTCCGGCGGCCGTGGGAGGTGCCCCGGCGTAGCGCGGGGCCGGCGGTGCACGGGCCCCGGAGACGGCGCCACGGCGTACCGCCACGAGCATTTCTGACGTACCGTCAGGAGGGTTCCCAAGCACCGGGCCCTCCGCTATACATGGATCACCGAACTGGAACGCGTTTCACTTTCGCGGTCCTCCCTCGGTCCCGCACGGCCTCGGCGCGGTCGACGGTGCGGACGGCCGCGCCGAGGTCTCCACCTGCCAGGGCCCCCTCGGGCCACCAAGGAGCAGCAACGCGATGCCCATTGACGCCGCCAAGGCCGTCGCCGCCGAGCCCCGCAGCGCGGAGATCGGCTGGGACCACAAGGACGTCCAGCTCTACCACCTCGGCCTCGGCGCGGGCGTCCCCGCCACCGACCCCGACGAGCTGCGCTACACCCTCGAATCCCGGCTGCACGTCCTGCCCAGCTTCGCGACCGTCGCGGGCGCCGGCATGGGCGTCGTCGGCGGTCTGTCCGCCCCCGGCATCGACATCGACCTCGCCGCCGTCCTGCACGGCGGACAGGCGATCACCCTGCACCGCCCCCTGCCCGTCTCCGGCAGGGCCGTCTCCACCTCCCGCGTCGCCGCCGTGTACGACAAGGGCAAGGCCGCCGTCCTGGTGCTGCGCTCCGAGGCCGCCGACGCCGACGGGCCGCTGTGGACCAGCGACGCCCAGATCTTCGTCCGCGGCGAGGGCGGCTGGGGCGGCGACCGCGGTCCCTCCGAGCGCCTCGACGTGCCCGACCGCGCGCCCGACGCCACCGCCGAGCGGCCCGTCCGTGAGGAGCAGGCGCTGCTCTACCGCCTCTCCGGCGACTGGAACCCGCTCCACGCCGACCCCGAGTTCGCCAAGCTGGCGGGCTTCGAGCGGCCGATCCTGCACGGCCTGTGCTCGTACGGCATGACCCTCAAGGCGGTCGTCGACACCCTCCTCGACGGCGACGTCACCCGCGTGCGCTCCTACCGCACCCGCTTCGCCGGGATCGTCTTCCCCGGCGAGACCCTGCGGATCCGGATGTGGCGGCAGGGCGAGGACCGGATCCAGGTCACCGTCGGCGCCGTCGAGCGCGACGACGCCCCCGTACTCGCCGACACCGTCGTGGAGCACTCCTGACCGCTGCTCGCCGACCACCTCACCGCTGCTCTCCGACCGCCTGACCATGGCTTGTCCCACCGTCTGGCCGCTGCTCGCCGACCGCCTGACCACGGCTTGTCCCACCGTCTGATCGCAGCTCGACCGACCGACCGTCCGCCCGTCCGTCCGACCGCCGGTCGTCCCACCGTCTGATCGTCTGATCGTCCGATTGGAGCCGCACCCATGCGCGCAGCCGTACTGCACGAGATCGGCCAGGACAAGCTCGAGGTCCTCGACGACGTCGAAGCGGTGGGCTTCGGCCCCGGCAAGGTGAGGATCCGGGTCCGGGCCACCGGACTCTGCCACTCCGACGTCTCCGCCATGAGCGGCGTGCTGCCGCAGCCCGCGCCGTTCGTCCCCGGACACGAGGGCGCCGGCGAGATCGTCGACATCGGCGACGGCGTCACCGGGCTGAGCGAGGGGCAGCGGGTGCTGCTGTGCTGGCTGCCCGCCTGCGGTAACTGCCCCTCCTGCAGGCGCGGCCAGACCCAGCTCTGCCTGGCCGGCTTCATGAACGCCGGAATCCCCAACTTCAAGCGGCCCGGCGGCGACGTCTTCGGCTTCGCCGGGACCGGCACCTTCGCCGAGGAGGTCGTGGTCGACGCCGGCTGCGCCGTGCCGATCCCCGACGACGTGCCCTTCGACATCGCCGCGCTCATCGGCTGCGGGGTGACCACCGGACTCGGCGCAGCCATCAACACGGCCAAGGTGGAGGCCGGTTCGTCGGTCGCGGTGATCGGCTGCGGCGGCGTCGGCATCTCCGCCGTCCAGGGCGCCAGGCTCCAGGGTGCCGCCCAGATCGTCGCCGTCGACCCGGTCGGGTCCCGGCGCGAGGCCGCCCTTCGCTTCGGCGCCACGGAGGCCGTCGCCCCGGACGGGCTCGCCGACGCCAAACAGCGGATCACCGGCGGCGAGGGCTTCGACTACGTCTTCGAGGTCGTCGGAAGGTCCGCCACCGCGCGGACGGCCTACGAGACGACCCGGCGCGGCGGCACCCTCTGCGTCGTCGGCGCGGGCGCCCTCGACGACCACCTCCAGCTCAACATGTTCGAGCTGTTCTTCGACGAGAAGCGGATCCTGCCGTCCATGTACGGCGGCGGGGACGTGCTCCGCTCGTACGAACGCGCCATCGCGCTGTGGCGGGCCGGCCGCATCGACCTGGCGTCCCTGATCACCCACCGGGTGCCGCTCGCGGGGATCAACGAGGCGCTGGAGCAGATGCGGACGGGCGTGGCGCTGCGCACCTGCATCGAGATCTGACTTCGCCAGAGAAAACGTGCGACGACTGTGAGAGGACCTGATCTTCCATGTCACTCCCTCTTGAGGGCCTGAGCGCGATCGTCACGGGCGCCGGCCGGGGCCTCGGCCGGGCCGAGGCCCTGGAACTGGCCCGGCTCGGCGCGGCCGTGGTCGTCAACGACTACGGCCAGGCCGGGCGCGACGGCTCCGGCGAGGCGTCCGCGGCCCCGGCCGAGGAGGTCGCCGCGGAGATCCGCGCGGCCGGCGGCCGGGCCGTCGCCCACCTCGGCGACGTCGCCGACTTCGAGACCGCCCGCGGCCTGGTCGACCTGGCGGTGGGCGAGTTCGGGAAGCTGGACGTCCTGGTCAACAACGCGGGCATCCTGCGGGACCGGATGGTCTTCTCGATGAGCGAGGAGGAGTGGGACTCGGTGATCCGGGTCCACCTCAAGGGCCACTTCAACACCACCCACTTCGCGGCCGTGCACTGGCGGACCCGGGCCAAGGCGGGCGAGAGCGGCGTCTACGGCAGGATCGTGAACACCTCCTCCGAGGCTTTCCTCGCCGGTTCGGCCGGACAGCCCAACTACGCGGCGGCCAAGGGCGGGATCGTCGGACTCACGACCTCCACCGCACTGGCCCTCGCCAGGTACGGGGTCACGACCAACGCCATCTGCCCGCGGGCCCGTACCCGGATGACCGAGGACGTCTTCGCCGGCTTCGCCGAGCCGACCGCCGACGACGAACTCGACCCGCTGTCGCCGGAGCACGTGGCGCCGCTCGTGGGCTATCTCGCCTCCCCGGCGGCGGCCGGGGTCAACGGACAGCTGCTCGTCGTCCACGGCGGCATGGTGGCGGTCGTGGACCGGCCGAAGGTGTCCGCCAAGTTCGACACGGCGAAGGACGCCTTCACGTACGAGGAGCTGGACGGGCTGCTCACCCCGCACTACGCGGCCCGGCCGGCGGGGGAGACCTTCGCGGCGGCCGAGGTCCTCGGCCTCAAGAAGGGCTGAGAGCAGGGCGGCGGCCGTTCGCGCGGTCCTCGGCCCTCCTCGGCCCCCGGGAAGGGCTGGACCCCGGCAGCGGCCGGCCTGCGCAGGCGGGCGGGCGGGCGCACCGGTCGACCGCACGGGGTGCGGTGGGGAAGGCGAACGGGGTGTGGTGGGGAAGGCGAACGGGGTGTGGTGGGGAAGGCGAACGGGGTGCGGTGGGAAAGGCGAACGGCCCCCGGACTTCTCGTCCGGGGGCCGTTCGCCTGCTCGCGGGAACCTCACTGCGCCTCGGGCTCGCGCCGGTGGCGGCCGTGCGGGGAGGACGAGGAGTCCTCCGCCGGCGCGGCCTGCCCGCGGTGCTTGCCGGAGCCGCGCGGCTCCTCGACGTGCGTCCTGCTGTCCGACATGGCCGTCGTGGTCATGGTGGAACTCACCCCGTAGTCGTCACTCTCTTGCTTGTGCGGCTACGAGAGTTTAACCAGCGGGTTTACGGTCCGTCAGCGGAGCCTGTTGCAACGGCACCGGGCGGCACACCCGGGGTTCCGGAGGGGCCGGTTCCGTCTCCGGCGGAGGCTCCTCGTCCGGCTCCGCCAGGGCGGCGAGCCCGCACGGCACACCGGCCGTCGCGTACGGCAGCCGTAGGACACCGGAGGCCGTCCACAGGCCCGCACCGGCCAGCCAGCCCGTGGGTACGGCCGATTGGCGCATCCGGCGCCCGGACGGCCGCCACGTGCCGACCCAGCTGCCGGACGCCGCGTCGATCCGCAGGGCGACGGCGCAGCTCTCCGGCGTCAGCACCTGACCCGGCTGCACCGCGAACGGCGTGACCGCCGCGTCGTCGAGGCGCAGGCAGTCCGGGAAGCGCACCGGCAGCAGGCTCCCGAGGACGCCCCAGCCGAGCCGGTCGTGTCCCGGCGACGGCGCGTCCGAGCGGATGAGGAGCAGCCCGCTGTCCGGGTCCGCGAGCAGCAGCCGGTCGTTGCTCTCCTCCGTGATCTGGAGCAGGGGCGTGACCTCCCCGCCGCGCTCCAGGTCGATGGTGACCGCCTTCACCGGGCCGCCGTCGGCCGGCTGCCGGTCGAGGGCCAGTATCCGGCCCGTCCTGTCCAGCCAGACGCCGCCGGTGCAGCGGCCCGGGATCCGGGCCACCTGCTCCGGGCCGAAGGCCCCGCCCGCGACCAGCCACAGCGTGGTCGTGTCCGTGCCGACGCACAGGGCGTACGCGCAGATGCCGTCCGGCGAGGGCGGGAGCAGCACCAGCCGCCCCGGACCGGGGGCCTCGACGGCGCCCAGCGCGAGCTCGCCGGTCTCCGGACCGGTCGGGTAGAGCAGCGAGAACGTGTACCGGTGTCCGTCCACCGCGCGGCCGATCAGCACCCGGCCGTCCGCCAGCGGGCACAGCAGGGCGCCCGGCTCCTCGGGCTGGGCGAGGGGGAGCGGCACCGCGTACGGCTCGGGGCCGTCCAGCGTCCACCGCTCCACGTACAGGGCGTCCCCCGAACCGGCGAGCCGCGCCGCGTAGGCGCCGTTCGCGGTGATCGTGAATCCTCCCGGGCCGGCCGGTGTGGGCCAGAGGACGTCGCCGTCCCCGGCGGCCGTCTCGATGGCACAGGCTGTCATCGACTCGTCACCTCCGGCAACGAAGCTAGTTTTCGCACTTCCAGCCGAACAGCACAAGCCCTTTCACTTCACCCCAAAGGGTGGCCGCCCGGCGTTTCTCCTGAGCGGACGGGGCGGGTTGTGCTGGCGTGGCGGGTGGTAGGTAAGGTAAGGCGACCCTAAGTGGAGGCTGTGGCTCCGCGTACGGGTCGTGAGCTGCCGTTTCCCCGGACCGGCCGCACGCACGTCCGCCCGAACGCCCACCCGAACGCGTACAGGAGACCCGCCATGTCCCTCCGCCGCCGCGGCACCGCCGCAACCGTCCTCGGCCTCGCCGCCGCGCTCACCCTCGCGGCCTGCGGAGGCGGTGACGGTTCCGCGGGCGACGCCGCCGGGAAGGACGAGGGCGGCAAGAAGAAGGACGTCGCCGTCGGCGGCAAGGACTTCGGCGACGCCGCCGCCAGGACGGCCGCCCTGGGCACCGACGCCGAGCCCGGCCGGTTCCCCCGCACCCTCACCCACGCCCTCGGGAAGACCGAGATCCCGGCCGCCCCCAAGCGCGTGGTCGTCCTCGACGTCGGCGAGCTCGACAACGTCGTCTCCCTCGGCATCAAGCCCGTCGGCTTCGCCCCCTCCGAGGGCGACGACGGCATCCCCGCCTACCTGAAGAAGGACGCCGGCAGCCCGAAGTCCGTCGGCACCATCAACAACCTCAACCTGGAGGCGATCGCCAACCTCCAGCCCGACCTCATCCTCGGCAGCCAGCTGCGCGCCGCCGACAAGTACGACGAGCTGTCGAAGATCGCCCCCACCGTGTTCTCCATCCGCCCGGGCTTCACCTGGAAGGAGAACTACCTCCTCAACGCGGCCGCCCTGGACCGGACCGCCGAGGCGAAGACGAAGCTCGCCGCGTACGAGACGAAGGCCCGGCGGCTGGGCGCGGACATCGGCCCGGACAAGCCGACCGTCTCGATGGTCCGCTACCTCCCGGGCAAGATCCGCCTCTACGCGAAGGCCTCCTTCATCGGCACCATCCTCCAGGACGCGGGCCTGCCCCGGCCCGCGAACCAGCAGGTGAACGACCTCGCCGTCGAGGTCAGCCCGGAGAAGATCGACCAGGCCGACGGCGACTGGATCTTCACCGGCGTCTACGGCGACCCCAAGGCCACCAAGCGCGACACGGCCCAGGCCAACCCGCTCTGGAAGAACCTCAAGGCCGTCAAGGCGGGTCGGGCGAAGGACGTTCCGGACGAGACCTGGTACCTCGGTCTCGGCGTCACGGCGGCGAACAGCGTGCTGGACGACCTGCGCGCCGACCTCGTGAAGAAGTAAGAGGCAGGACCTGATCCGGCAGGACCTGATCCGGCGGGACCCGATCCGGCGGGACCCGATCCGGCGGGCCGCGCCCGCTGGGCGCGTCCGCCGCGTCGGGGGGGTCGGGGGTTGGTTCCGTGTCCGGGGGCCGGGGCCGCAAGGCGGGCTGCGGGTTGTCCGGGGCGCGGGTCCGCGGGGGTGGGCTGGGGTCGCGGGGGGCATGCGGGCCGGGTGCGCGTGGGGCGGGGGTGCCGAGTGTGTGCGGAGCCGCGGCCGTCGCTCACGGGCGGGTCCGGCTGCTCACGGGCGGGTCCGGCCGCCCATGGGCGGGTCCGGCTGCTCACGGGCGGGTCCGGCCGCCCACGGGCCGGTCCGATCGCCCACGGGCGGGTCCGATCGCTCACGGGCGGGTCCGATCGCCCACCGGCCGGTCCGACCGCCCACCGGCCGGCTCCCGGGCCCGGCCTCGGCGGACGGGCGCCCGCGGTGCGTTGTCCACAGGCCAGGACGGCGGGGCACGGAGGGCAGGTAGCCTTTCCCCCGTGCCCCGTCTGTCTGAAGTCATCGCCGAGCTCGACGCCCTCTGGCCGCCCGAGCGGGCCGAGCAGTGGGACGCCGTCGGCACCGTCTGCGGCGACCCCGACGCGGAGATCCGCCGCGTCCTCTTCGCCGTCGACCCCGTCCAGGAGATCGCCGACGAGGCGATCTCCCTCGGCGCCGACCTCGTCGTCACCCACCACCCGCTCTACCTGCGCGGGACGACGACCGTCGCCGCCTCCCATTTCAAGGGCCGCGTCGTGCACACGCTGATCAAGCACGACATCGCCCTCCACGTGGCGCACACCAACGCCGACACCGCCGACCCGGGCGTCTCCGACGCCCTCGCCGGCGCCCTCGACCTCAGGGTCACCGGACCGCTCGTCCCCGAGAACAACCTCGGCCGGATCTGCGAGCTCGACCACCCGGAGACCCTCGCCGCATTCGCCGCCCGCGCCGCCAAGCGGCTGCCCGCCACCGCGCAGGGCATCCGGGTGGCCGGCGACCCCGACATGGTGCTGCGCCGCGTCGCCGTCAGCGGCGGCTCCGGCGACAGCCTCTTCGACGCCGTGCGAGCGGCCGGCGTGGACGCCTTCCTCACCGCAGACCTGCGCCACCACCCGGTCTCCGAGGCCACCCAGGCCGCGCACTCCTCCTCCGGCCCGCTCGGGCTCGTCGACGCCGCCCACTGGGCCACCGAGTGGCCCTGGTGCGAGCAGGCCGCCGCGCAGCTCGACTCGATCTCCGACCGTCACGGCTGGGACCTCCGCGTCCACGTCTCGAAGACGGTCACCGACCCCTGGTCCTCCCACCACACCTCCCCTGGAGCCCCCAACTGAACGCCGCGCCCGCCGACCAGATCCGACTCCTCGACGTCCAGGCCCTGGACGTACGCCTCCAGCAGCTCGCGCACAAGCGCCGGTCGCTGCCCGAGCACGCCGAGATCGAATCGCTGAACAGGGACCTCACCCAGCTGCGCGACCTGCTCGTCGCCGCGCAGACCGAGGAGAGCGACTGCGCCCGCGAGCAGACCAAGGCCGAGCAGGACGTCGACCAGGTGCGCCAGCGCGCCGCGCGCGACCAGCAGCGCCTCGACTCCGGAGCCGTCTCCTCCCCGAAGGACCTGGAGAACCTGCAGCGCGAGATCACCTCGCTCGCCAAGCGCCAGGGCGACCTCGAGGAGATCGTCCTCGAGGTCATGGAGCGCCGCGAGTCCGCGCAGGAGCGGGTCGCCGAGCTGACCGAGCGGGTCTCCGCCGTCCAGGCCAAGGTCGACGACGCGACCGGCCGCCGGGACTCGGCCCAGACCGAGCTGGACGCCGAGAGCACCTCCGTCGCCAAGGAGCGCGAGCTGGTGGCGGGCTCCGTCCCGGCCGACCTGATGAAGCTGTACGAGAAGCTCCGCGAGCAGCAGGGCGGGGTCGGCGCGGCTCGGCTCTACCAGCGCAAGTGCGAGGGCTGCCACATCGAGCTGAACATCACCGAGGTCAACGAGGTCCGCGCGGCGGCGTCCGACACGGTCCTGCGCTGCGAGAACTGCCGCCGGATCCTCGTCCGCACCTCGGAGTCCGGCCTGTAATGACGACGTCGAGGGAGCTGATCGTCGAGGCCGACGGCGGCTCCCGGGGCAACCCGGGACCCGCCGGCTACGGCGCCGTGGTCCTGGACCCCGCGACGGGGGAGACCCTGGCGGAGCGGGCCGAGTTCATCGGCGTGGCCACCAACAACGTGGCCGAGTACAAGGGCCTGGTGGCCGGCCTGCGGGCCGCCCACGAGCTCTTCCCGGACGCCACGGTCCACGTCCGCATGGACTCCAAGCTGGTCGTCGAGCAGATGTCCGGCCGCTGGAAGATCAAGCACCCCGACATGAAGCCGCTGGCCGCGGAGGCCGCCCGGATCTTCCCGGCGGGCCGGGTCCGCTACGAGTGGATGCCGCGCGAGCGCAACAAGCACGCGGACCGGCTGGCCAACGAGGCGATGGACGCGGGACAGCGGGGCGAGCAGTGGTCCCCGTCCGCCTCCACGGCGGCCGTCGACCACACCGCGGCCCTGGCGGCCGCCCGCAGCGCGGCCGGCGACGCGACGGCGGGCGCCGCCAAGGCCCGCGCGGCCCTGGCGGGCGCCGGCGCGGATGCCGACACCTCCTCCCGGGCCCTCCCGGCCCACGGCCCCTCGACCGGGGGCCTCTCGACCACCGGTTCCCCGGCTCCGGGCGCCCCGACCGGTGCCGCCGCCGACGCACTGTTCCCGCCCGACGAGGCGCTCGGCGCCCGGGCGCGCGCGTCGCTCGCGGCCGCGGCGACGGCCGACCGCGAGGTCGCGACCACGCCCGCCACCGGCGACTTCGAGGCGGAGGCGGGCCGGAACGCCCTCACGGGCCACGCGGCCCGCGCCGCGGCCGGCACGAGCACCGCGCCCCGGACCGGTACGGACCCCACGGCCACCGCCGAGGGCGCCACGGCCCCGTCCGGTGCCCCCGCCCAGGGCTGGGCCGGGCCCGACATGGGCGCGCCGGCCACGTTCGTGCTGCTGCGGCACGGCGAGACGGCCCTGACGCCCGAGAAGCGCTTCTCGGGAAGCGGCGGCGCCGACCCCGAGCTGTCGGCCGCCGGCCGGCGGCAGGCCGAGGCCGTGGCCGCGGCGCTCGCCGCGCGCGGGACCATCCAGGAGATCGTCAGCTCGCCGCTCACCCGCTGCCGCCAGACCGCCGAGGCAGTGGCCGCCCGCCTCGGCCTGGACGTGCGGATCGAGAACGGGCTCCGTGAGACCGACTTCGGCGCCTGGGAAGGCCTCACCTTCGGGGAGGTCCGCGAGCGGTACCAGGCCGACCTCGACGCCTGGCTGGCCTCTCCCAAGGCCGAGCCGACCGGCGGCGGCGAGTCCTTCGCGACGGTCGCCCGCCGCGTCGCGGCCACCCGCGACCGCCTCGCCACCGCCCACGCGGGCCGCACCGTCCTCCTCGTCACCCACGTGACCCCCATCAAGACCCTGGTCCGCCTCGCCCTCGGCGCACCGCCGGAGTCCCTCTTCCGCATGGAGCTCTCGGCGGCGTCGATCTCGGCGGTGGCGTACTACGCGGACGGCAACGCGTCCGTCCGCCTCCTCAACGACACGTCCCACCTGCGCTGACCGAGGCAACGCGTTCTGTCGGCGCCTCGGTTGCCGTCCGCTCGGCGGTCACTCCGGCGTCGGGTCCGACGGCTGATCCGTAGGGCGCTGCCGCCGCGCCCGGCTCCTACGACCGCGAGCCGGCGTCCCGCGCCCCGCTCAGCTGGCCGCGGCGAGCGCCGCCGCCTCCCGCGCCAGGGCCTCCACCCGGCCCCAGTCGCGGGACGTGAGGGCGTCCGGCGGGAGCATCCAGGTGCCGCCGACGCAGGCGACGTTCGGGAGGGAGAGGTAGGCCGGGGCCGAGGCGAGGGTGATGCCGCCGGTGGGGCAGAAGCGGGCCTGGGGGAGGGGGCCGGAGAGGGACTTCAGGTACGGGAGGCCGCCCGCGGCCTCCGCCGGGAAGAACTTCATGTCCGTCACCCCGCGTTCGAGCAGCGCCACGACCTCCGTGGTCGTCGACACGCCCGGCAGGAAGGGCACGCCCGAGTCGCGCATGGCGCCGAGCAGTCCGTCGGTCCAGCCGGGGCTCACGAGGAAGCGGGCCCCGGCGCCGACCGCGTGCCCGACGCCGTCCGGCGACACGACCGTACCCGCGCCGACGACGGCCTCCGGGACCTCGTCCGCGATCGCCCGGATCGCCGCCGGGGCGGCCGGGGTGCGCAGGGTCACCTCGATCACCGGCAGCCCGCCCGCCACCAGGGCGCGGGCCAGCGGCACGGCGTCGGCGGCGTCCTCGATCACGACGACCGGGACGACGGGGGCGGCCGGGGCAAGGTCAAGCACGCTCGTCATGTGCCCATCCTGCCGACGGCAAGCGGAGCCTGCAATGAGCGTTGCGTATGCTGCAATGGGTCTCGGAGTCGCGGTGGGGCCTCACCCTGTGCGGGCGGCCCTCGGCCGGGCTCACCCGCCCGGGGCCGGAGCCGCGGCACACCCTTCCCGGAGCCGGAGCCGGAGCCGGAGCCGGAGCCGGAGCCGGAGCCGGAGCCGGAGCGCACCCTTCCCAAGGCCGGAACCCGGGGCCGGAACCCGGGGCCGGAGCCAGGGGCCGCAGCCCGGGCGCACCCCTCCCATGGCCGGAGCCCCAGGGGCGCAGTCCCGTGTGAAGGACGCCCCGGCGTCAGTGGATCTCGTCCACCAGCACGTCCAGCATTCCGGCCTTCTCGCCGTCCTCCACCACGTACCCCAGGTCCCGCAGCGCCTCCGCCAGCTCCGCCCGGCCGGCCGGCTGCGCGCCCGACTCCAGGAGGCTGCGGACGATGCGGCCCTTCGTCGCCTTGTTGAAGTGGCTCACGACCTTGCGGGTCGGCGCGTGCAGCACCCGTACCGCCGCCGTGCGCTCCGCGAGCTCGCCCTTCGGCTTCCACGCCGCCGCGTACGCAGACGAGCGCAGGTCCAGGACCAGCCCGCTGCCCGCCGCCTCCGGCAGCACCGAGGCCATCGCGCCGCGCCAGTGCGCGCCGAGCGCCCCGATGCCGGGCAGCTTCACCCCCATCGAGCAGCGGTAGGAGGGGATCCTGTCCGTCACCCGGACAGCGCCCCACAGGCCCGAGAAGACGAGCAGCGACCGGGCGGCCCGCTTCCTGGCGGGAGCGTCCAGGGTGTCCAGCCCGAGCGCGTCGTACAGGACGCCCGTGTAGATCTCCCCGGCGGGCCGCGCCCCCGCGGTCCGCAGCTCCACGTTCTTGGCGATCTCGCCGCGCAGGCCCTCGCTCAGGCCCAGCACCTCGCGCGCCTTCTCCTCGTCGGCGGCGCACAGCTCGACCAGCTCGTCGAGGACCGCCGCCCGCGCCTCCGCGAGCCCGGGCAGCGACAGCGACTCCGGCTTGAGCGGCGCCCCGCGCCCCGAGGACGCCTTTCCTTCGGAGGGCGGCAACAGGACGAGCACGGCGGTTCTCCTTCGTACGTACGGGGGTGGGGGTGCGGCCCCAGAGAGCCAGCGTACGAGGTGCCGGGCACCGGACCCCGCCATACGCTCGGTCCATGCCCCGCCGCCACCTCCACGTGACCGCCGCAGCGGACACCCCGCTGCGGGCCGCCCTGCGCGCACTCCGCACCGAGCTGGGGATCCCCGAGGCCTTCCCGCCCGCCGTCATCGTCGAGGCCGAACGGGCCGCCCGGGAGCCGAACCTCCCCGAGTACGACGCGACCGACATCCCCCTCTTCACCATCGACCCGCCGGCCTCCCGTGACCTCGACCAGGCCATGCACCTGGCCCGCCGGGCCGACGGCGGCTATCGCGTCCACTACGCCATCGCCGACGTCGCCGCCTTCGTCGTTCCCGGCGGGGCCATCGACGCCGAGGCGCACCGGCGGGCGACGACCCTCTACCTCCCGGACGGCAAGGTGCCGTTGCACCCCGCCGTCCTCTCCGAGGGCGCCGCGAGCCTGCTGCCCGGCAACACCGCCCCCGCCCTGCTCTGGCGACTCGACCTCGACGCCGAGGGCCGCCTCGTCACCGCCGACGTCCGCCGTGCCCTCGTCCGCAGCCAGGCCAAGCTCGACTACGCGGGGGCACAGGCCCAGATCGACGGCGGCACCGCCGAGGAGCCGCTGGCCCTGCTCCCGTACGTCGGACGGCTCCGCGAGGCGCTGGAGATCGAACGCGGCGGGGTGTCCCTCAACGTCCCCGAGCAGGAGGTCGTCGAGACCGACGGCACCTACACCCTCGCCTACCGGGCCCCGCACCCCGTGGACGGCTGGAACGCCCAGATCTCCCTGCTCACCGGCATGGCCGCGGCCGACCTGATGATCGCCGCGGGCACCGGCATCCTGCGCACCCTGCCGCCCGCCCCGGACGGGGCCGTCGCCCGGCTGCGGCTCTCCGCGAAGGCCCTCGGCATCGACTGGCCGCACCACGTCTCCTACGCGGCGCTCATCCGCGGGCTCGATCCGCACAACGGCCGGCACGCCGCCTTCCTCCAGGACGCGACGTCCCTCCTGAGGGGCTCCGACTACACCCCCTTCACCGGCGGGCACGTCCCCCCGCTCGCCGTGCACGCCGCCGTCGCCGACGAGTACACCCACTGCACGGCACCGCTGCGCCGGCTCGTCGACCGGTACGCGGGCGAGCTGTGCCTCGCGGCCGTCGCCGGCACGGCGCCCCCGGAGTGGGTCCTCGGCGCCCTCGACGGACTGCCCCGGGACATGGCGAAGGGGACGAAGCTCGCCAACACGGCCGAACGGGAGTCCGTCGACATCGTCGAGGAGGCCCTGCTCAGCAGCCGTGTCGGCGAGACCTTCGACGCGGTCGTCATCGACGTCAAGGAACACGAACCGGACGTCGGCACCGTCCACCTGGAGGACCCCGCGGTGATCGGCCGGGTGCTCGCCGACGGGGCGGCACTGCCGCTCGGGGACCGGCTGCGGGTCAGACTGACGCAGGCGGATCCAGGGCGGGCGAAGGTGCAGTTCGCGCCCGTGTGAGGGCCTGGGCGAGGGCCCGGCGCAGCGCCCCGGGGTCGTCGGCGTGCAGCCGTACCGTCCGGACGGGGCGGGGCGCGCCGAGCAGCCGGGGAGCGTCGAGCGGCCGGGTGAGCTCCAGGGTGAGGGAGGTCTGCGAGCCGACGGCCAGGTTCAGCTCGTCGTCCTTCCTCTCGTGCGTGAACAACGACTCGTGCCGGACGGCGGCGATCCGGTCCAGCGGGATCCGCACGTCCACGTGCGCCGCCTGCCGCACCCGCAGCGCGTCCGCGGTCAGCACGTGCGGGCGGGTGGCGGAGGCCGCGTGCAGGCCCAGCACGAAGAGGACGGTGTACACGTCGAGGACGAGCACGACGGCGTGGACGACCGGCCAGTCGGCGAGCAGGTACGACATGCCGACGGTCTCGACGCAGCAGACGAAGGCGAAGCCGTACATGAGGGCGGCCTGGTCCCGGGCGTGGGGGAACGCCTCCGCCCCCGGCCCGTCCACCCCGTGCGGCCGCCGGGCCACCCACCGCCCGAGCCCGGCCATCAGCCGCAGCTCATGGCGTACGAGCCGCAGCACGGGTTCCGGCACGAGCGTGCGCACGGCCTCCCGGTTCGTCCGCCCCCGCCGCCGCAGCCGCAGGAAGGCGACGCCGTTGGCGAGCAGCAGCAGGCCCACGGCCGTCTCGGCGCCGGCGAGCAGGGCCGGCGGGATCCGCACTCCCGCCACCAGGCACACCACGAGCACGAACTCGACGGGCAGCAGCGCGTACGCGAACCAGGCCGACGCCCGCCTCACCGCGCACGCTCCGCCACGAGACGCAGGGCCCGCCGTACCGCGGCCGCCTGCGCGGGCGCCAGGTCGCCGAAGAACACGTCGGCGAGACCGCCCTCCGGCACCTCGGTCCCGGCCTCGTCGGGCAGCACGGCGGCGAGCGCCGCGGCCGCCTCGGCGACCAGCGGATCGTCGGGCGCGAGCCCGGCCAGGGCGTCGAGGCGGGCGTAGATCGCGGACGCCTGACCGGCCGCCCCGCGCATCAGCCCGATCAGCTTCTCCCGCTCGCCGGCCGGCACGACGGTGTCGAGCAGCGTCAGCACCGCCCGGTCCTTCGCGGCCATCGGCGAGTCCGCCACCGCCGCGTGGCCGCCCAGCTCGGCGAAGAGCCCGGCCAGCTCGGGCGACACCGGCCCCTCGGCCGTCAGCCGCCCGGCGCGCGCCTCTCCGAGCAGCTCGGCGAGGCGCTCCCGCCGCTCTTGGATCACCCGTTCCTGCCGCCCCAGGTCCGCGTCCAGTTCCTCCAGCACCTCCACGAGCTCCCGCCCCTCGTCGTCGGCGAGCACGTCCCCGACCTCGTCGAGCCCGAGCCCCAGCTCGGTCAGCCGCCGGATCCGCGCGAGCAGTACGGCGTCCCGGACCCCGTACTCCCGGTACCCGTTCGCCCGGCGCACGGGCTCCGGCAACAGCCCCATCCGGTGGTAGTGCCGCACGGCCCGCGGGGTCACCCCGACGAGCGCGGCGATCTCGCCGATCCGCATGCCCTTGGTCATGCCCTCAGTAGAAACCTTGACGCTGCGACAAGGTCAAGTGCGCTCCGGCCGGAGCCGCCTCCTCTGACCGGGGGCGGCCGGAAGGGCGGGTAGCATGGTCGGCACGGCAGACGAGCCGGGCGGGCGGCCGCGTGGGGATCCTCGGATCCTCCCGAGGAACGTCCGGGCTCCACAGGGCAAGGTGGTGGCTAACGGCCACCCGGGGTGACCCGCGGGACAGTGCCACAGAAAACAGACCGCCGGGGACCTCGGTCCCCGGTAAGGGTGAAACGGTGGTGTAAGAGACCACCAGCGCCTGAGGTGACTCAGGCGGCTCGGTAAACCCCACCAGGAGCAAGGTCAAAAGGGGACACCCCGGTGTCCCTGCGCGGACGATCGAGGGCTGCCCGCCCGAGTCCGCGGGTAGACCGCACGAGGCCGGCGGCAACGCCGGTCCTAGATGGATGGCCGTCACCCCGACGACCGCGAGGTCCCGGGGTACAGAACCCGGCGTACAGCCCGACTCGTCTGCCCCTCGACACCGAAGCCCCCGCCACGGCGGGGGCTTCGTCGTGCCGGGGCAGCCAGCAGCCCGTTAGCCCGCAGGGTGGGCGCGCGGCCGTCGCTGCCCCTGAAGCGATCCGCGCGGCGGCCGTGGGAGATGACGGCGCGTGCCGACGCGGAAGCTGAAGCGGCCGCACGCGACGCCAGCCCCGCCCCGTCCCGGCGCCTGGTGCTGCCCGCCGGAAGACCCGGTCTCATGTCCCGGGCGGTCCCGCCCCCGTCCCGGCGGCGGGTGGCTCCGGCGGTTCCCGCAGCGAGCGTTCCGCGACCCGTCGCAGGTGCCCGGTGAAGACCTCCGCGGCGTCCGGTGTCAGCGTCCGCAGTGCGACCATCGCCGTGATGATGACGTCGCACAGCTCGGCCTCGACGTCCTGCCAGCTGTGGCTGTGCCCCTTGCGGGGGTTATGGCCGGTCGCGCCGATGACCGCCTGGGCCGTCTCGCCGACCTCCTCGGACAGCTTGAGGACGCGGAGCAGGATCTCCTGGCCGGGCGGGAGGCTCTGACGGTCGGTGAGCCATTCCTGGAGGCGGTCGACGGTGGGCCAGATGGGGTCGGTCACGGGTGCAGCCTGCCAGGTTCCCGGGGCGGCGGGGGCGGGCGGTGTACGGGTAGGGCATGACCATTTCCGTGGACCGGCTCAGCGACCCCGCCGTGCGGGCCTTCGTCGCCGCCCTCAACGCCAACGACCAGCAGGCCTTCTTCGACGCCCTGGCCCCGGACGCGACCATGTCCGACGACGGTTCGGAGCGTGACCTCCGCGAATGGACCGAGCGGGAGATCTTCTCCTCGGGCGGACGCATGGAGGTCGAGAGCGAGTCCGACGACGGGCGCGCCCTCGTGGCCACGTACCGCAACGACACCTGGGGCGCGATGCGCACCGCCTGGCGTTTCACGGTCGAGGGAGGCCGGATCTCGCGCTTCGAGACCGGCCAGGCCACGCCGTGACCCGGCGGCCGGGCATCCGCCCCGACTCCGTGATCCGGATCCCGGCCGCGTAGTCCGCCCTCGGCTGCGGCAACCCGCCCCCCGCCCGCAGGCCGCCGGCCACCTGGCTATCCGCCCGCATGTCCCAGGCCGCCGGCCACCTGGCTATCCGGCCGCGGGCCCCAGGCCCCAGGCCACCCCGTCACCCGTCCGCAGGCCCCGGCCCCCCGGCCCCCGGCCGCAGGCCCCCGGCCACCACCTCGCCACCCGTCCGCAGGCCCCCGGCCCCCCGGCCACCCCCGTCCGCAGGCCCTCGGCCCCCGGCCACCCCCCGTCCGCAGGCCCTCGGCCTCCGGCCCCCCGGCCACCCCGCCACCCGCCCGCAGGCTCCGGCCCCCGGCCCCCCGCCCGTCCCCTCCCCTACCTCGGGCGGGGCTCTCAGCCCCGCCCGATGTACGGCATGGCCGTCGCCATCACCGTCGCGAACTGCACGTTGGCCTCCAGCGGCAGGCCCGCCATGTGGACGATCGTGGCCGCCACGTCCGCCGCGTCCATCACCGGCTCCACCGCCAGTTCGCCGTTGGCCTGGAGGATGCCGGTCTGCATGCGGGCCGTCATGTCGGTGGCCGCGTTGCCGATGTCGATCTGACCGCAGGCGATCCGGTACGGGCGTCCGTCCAGGGACAGGGATTTCGTCAGGCCCGTCATCGCGTGCTTCGTCGCCGTGTACGCGATGGAGTGGGGGCGCGGCACGTGCGCCGAGACGGAGCCGTTGTTGATGATGCGGCCGCCCTGCGGGGACTGGTCCTTCATCGCGCGGAAGGCGGCCTGCGCGCACAGGAACGAGCCCGTCAGGTTGACGTCCACGACCGTCCGCCACGTCTCGGGGTCGAGGTCCTCGACGGGGACGCCGCCGCCGGCGAAGGTGCCCGCGTTGTTGAACAGCAGGTCGACCCGGCCCCACCGGTCCCGTACCGCCGTGAACAGGGCCGCGACCCGCTCGGCGGAGGTCACGTCCGTCGGGACGCACAGGGCGGCGTCCCGGTCGGGGAAGGCCGCGGCCGTCTCCTCCAGGGCCTGCGCGCGACGGCCCGCGAGCGCCACGCGCCAGCCCGCCTCCGCCAGGGCCCGCGCCACGCTCCGGCCGATGCCCGATCCCGCTCCCGTCACCACTGCGATGCTCATGGGCGCGCAGCGTACGGCAGACGCGTGCCCCATGAACTCATCCGTCCGACACGTGGATGTTCTGTACCCGACAACGTGAGGTCGTCCCGCCCCTCTCGAATGTCCGACGGACAACCACCGTCAGGGGAGGGGTACATGACCCGCACGCAGGCCCACACCGACCCGTACGCAAACGAACTGCGCGCCGTGGCGAAGCACTTGGGGCGCCGTCGGTTCCTGACCGTCACGGGCGCCGCCGCCGCGCTCGCCTTCGCCGTGAACCTGCCGTCCGCCGGCACCGCCGCCGCGGCGGAGCTCGACCCCCGCAGGATCACCGAGAACCCGTTCACCCTGGGGGTGGCGTCCGGCGACCCGCTGCCCGGCTCCGCGCTGCTGTGGACCCGGCTCGCCCCGCACCCGTACGAGAGCGGCGGCGGCCTGCCCGGCGGCACCCGGGTGACCGTCCGCTGGGAGCTCGCCCACGACGAGCGGTTCACCCGGGGGCTCCGGCGCGGCACCGCCGTCGCGCACCCCGAGTTCGACCACGCCGTCCACGTCGAGGTCGACGGCCTGGCGCCCGGCCGGGACTACTTCTACCGCTTCCTCGCCGGCGGCTGGAGCAGCCCCGTCGGCCGCACCCGCACCGCGCCCGCTCCCGGTGCCCGCCCCACGGGCCTCAAGCTCGCCGCCGTGTCCTGCCAGGCGTACCACGACGGCTACTTCACGGCCTACCGCCACCTCGCCGAGGAGGACCTCGACGTCGTCTTCCACCTCGGCGACTACCTCTACGAGTACGCCGTCAACGCCACCGGCGGCGCCCGCGCCTACACCGACCGCCGGCTGCCCGACGTCTTCGACCGGGAGACCCTCACCCTGGAGGACTACCGGCTGCGCTACGCCCTCTACAAGTCCGACCCGGACCTGATGGCCGCGCACGCCGCCCACCCCTTCGCCGTCACCTGGGACGACCACGAGACGGAGAACAACTACGCCGGCGACGTCCCCGAGAACGACGTCCCGCCCGAGGAGTTCCTCATCCGCCGGGCCGCCGCCTACCGCGCCTACTGGGAGAACCAGCCGCTGCGCCGCCCCCAGCGGCCCACCGGCCCCGACATGCGGCTCTACCGGCGGCTGCGCTTCGGGCGGCTCGCCCAGTTCGACATCCTCGACACCCGCCAGTACCGCTCCGACCAGGCGTACGGCGACGGCTGGCAGACGCCGGGGCCCGAGTCGGAGGACCCGGCGCGCACCCTGACCGGCGCCACCCAGGAGCGCTGGCTGCTCGACGGCTGGCGCGACTCGCGCGCCACCTGGAACGTCGTGCCCCAGCAGGTCGTCCTCTCGGAGCGCCGCAGCGTTCCGACCGCGGCGTACAAGCTCTCGATGGACTCCTGGGACGGCTACCCGGCCTCCCGGCAGCGGATCCTCGCCGGCGCGCGGGCGGCCGGGATCGAGAACCTGATGGTCCTCACCGGAGACGTGCACGTCGCCTACGCCCTCGACATCAAGGCCGACTTCCGGGACCCGGCCTCGCGGACCGTCGGCACCGAGATCGTCACCACCTCCGTCACCAGCGGCAGGAACGGCTCCGAGCGCCCGTCCAACTACGACGACCTCACCCGGGCCAACCCGCACCTGCGCTTCTACAACGGCCGGCGCGGCTATGTGACGGTCGCCCTCGGCGAGGACAGCGCCCGGGCGGACTTCCGTACGGTCGCCTCGGTGACCACGCAGGGCGCGCCGGTGGTCACGGCCGCGTCCTTCGTCACGCAGGCCGGAAGTCCCGGTCTCGCACCCGCCTGACACGCGTAATCTGGGGAAGGTTTCAACGAAACGGAGAACTGATGCCGATACCGGAGAGCGGCCGGGCCACCAGCACCGTCGATCACACAGCCAGCGCACCGGTCGCCTCCGCGCGGAGGGCCGGGCTGCTCGTCACCCTCGTCCTCGGCGGGCTCACCGCCCTCCCGCCGCTCTCCATGGACATGTACCTCCCGGCCCTGCCGGAGGTCACCGAGGCGCTGCGCTCGCCCGCCGCCACCGTCCAGCTCACCCTGACCGCCTGCCTCGCCGGCATGGCCCTCGGCCAGCTCGTCGTCGGCCCCATGAGCGACAAGTGGGGCCGGCGCCGGCCGCTGCTCGTCGGCATGGTCGTGTACGTCCTCGCCACGGCCGTCTGCGCGCTCGCCCCCTCCGCCGCCCTGCTCATCGGCTTCCGGCTGCTCCAGGGCCTCGCGGGCGCCGCCGGCATCGTCATCGCCCGCGCCGTCGTCCGCGACCTGTACGACGGCGTCGAGATGGCCCGGTTCTTCTCCACCCTGATGCTGATCTCCGGCGTCGCGCCGATCGTCGCGCCCCTCATCGGCGGCCAGATCCTGCGGATCACCGACTGGCGGGGCGTCTTCTACGTCCTCACCGGCGTCGGCCTCGTCCTCACCTTCGTGGTCCAGCGCTTCCTGCACGAGACCCTGCCGCCCGAGCGGCGCCACGCGGGCGGCGTCGGCCAGGCCCTGCGCACCATGCGCGGCCTGCTCGCCGACCGCGTCTTCACGGGCTACATGCTGGCCGGCGGCCTCGCCTTCGCCGCCCTCTTCGCGTACATCTCCGCGTCGCCCTTCGTCGTCCAGGAGATCTACGGCGCCTCCCCGCAGACCTTCAGCCTGCTCTTCGGCGTCAACTCGATCGGGCTCGTGGCCGTCGGCCAGATCAACGGCAAGCTGCTCGTCGGCCGCGTCAGCCTCGACAAGGCGCTCGGCTGGGGCCTCGGCATCATCCTGCTGGCCGCCACCGCGCTGCTCCTCATGACCAGCGGCGTCTTCGGCGAGCCGGGACTCGCGCCGATCGCCGCCGGACTCTTCGTCCTGATGTCGGCGATGGGCCTCGCGATGCCCAACACCAACGCCCAGGCCCTCATGCGCACCCCGCACGCCGCCGGCTCCGCCTCCGCCCTGCTGGGCACCTCCTCGTTCCTCGTCGGCGCCGTCGTCTCGCCGCTGGTCGGCATCGCGGGCGAGGCCACGGCCGTCCCGATGGCCGTCGTCCAGGTCAGCTGCGCGGCCGCCGCCCTCGCCTGCTTCCTGCTGCTGTGCCGGCCCTGGCGCAGGCCCGCCGAAGCGCGTCCGGAAGGCGCCTAAAATGGGCCGGTGAACGCCTCCCTCCCCGCCGCTGACACCCTGCGCGCCGCCCTCGCCGCCGCCCTCGACGGGCTGCCGCCGCGGCAGGCCGCGCAGGCCGTCGAGCGGCTGATCGCCAACTACCGGGGGGCCACCCCGACCGACGCGCCGGTGCTGCGCGACCGGTCCGACGTCGCCGCCTACGCCGCGTACCGGATGCCCGCCACCTTCGAGGCGGTGAGCAGCGCCCTGTACGCCCTCGCGGACGCCGCGCCCGACTGGGCGCCCGCCACGCACACGGACGTCGGCGGCGGGACCGGGGCGGCGAGCTGGGCCGTCGCGGAGACCTGGGAGGGCGCGGCCCGCACCACCGTCCTGGACTGGGCCGAGCCGGCCCTGGCGATCGGCCGGGAGCTGGCCCGCGGCGTCTTCGACGCCGATTGGCGCCGGGAGCGGATCGGCGGCGCGCTCAAGCTCGCCGACACCGACCTGGTGACCGTCTCCTACGTCCTCAACGAGCTGACCGAGGCCGACCGCACCGCGCTCGTCACCGAGGCCGCGCGCGCCGCGCAGGCCGTCGTCATCGTCGAGCCGGGCACCCCCGACGGCTACGAGCGGATCATCGAGGCCCGCACCCGGCTGGTGGAGGCCGGCTTCACCGTCGCCGCGCCCTGCCCGCACAGCGGCGCCTGCCCCATCGTGCCGGGCACCGACTGGTGCCACTTCGCCGCCCGGGTCAGCCGTTCCTCGCTGCACCGCAAGGTGAAGGGCGGCTCGCTGCCGTACGAGGACGAGAAGTTCGCCTACGTGGCCGCCAGCCGGTTCCCCGTGACCCCGGTCGCCGCCCGCATCACCCGTCGGCCCCAGATCCGCAAGGGCCAGGTGCTGCTCGACCTGTGCGGTCCGGACGGGCTCGGCCGGGACACCGTCACCAAGCGCCACGGGCCCCTGTACAAGCAGGCCCGTGACGCCGAGTGGGGTGACCCCTGGCCGCCGGCGGGCGGCCGGGACGAGGACTAGGCGCTCACCGGCGCCCGTCTCCCACCGGTACCTGTCCCGAGACACCGGCCCCGTCTCTCACCGGCGCCGTCTCTCACCGGCCCCGGCACTTCACCGGCCCGGCACCTCCCCGGTCCCGGGCCCCTCACAGGCTCCGGGGCCGGAGCTCCTGGGTGCAGCACTTCACGCTGCCGCCGCCCTTGAGCAGCTCTCCCAGGTCCATCCCGATCGGTTCGAAGCCGCGCTCCCGCAGCGGGCCGAAGAGGCCCACCGCCGCCTGGGGGAGGAGGACGTGCCGGCCGTCGCTCACCGCGTTGAGGCCGAGCGCGGCGGCGTCCGTCCCGGTGGCGAGCAGCGCGTCCGGGAAGAGCCGCTTCAGCACGGCGCGGCTGCCGGGGGAGAAGGCGTCGGGGAAGTACATGATCTCGTCGCCCGCGTCGTCCAGGACGCACAGCGCCGTGTCCAGGTGGTAGTAGCGCGGGTCCACCAGCTCCAGGCCGATCACCGGCCGCCCGAAGAACTCCTGGGCCTCGTCGTGCGAGAGCGGGCTGGAGCGGAAGCCCCGGCCGGCGAGGATCCAGGAGGCGGTCACGGCGAAGTCGCCCTCGCCCTCGTTCACGTGCTCCGGCTCCCGCAGGTCCGTGTCCGGGAAACCGTTCCTGCGGAACCAGTCCAGGTGCGCCACGGCCTCCGCCGAGCGCTCCGGGTGGGCGAACCTGGCCCCGAGGACACGGCCGTCCACCACGGTGGCGCCGTTCGCGGCGAAGACCATGTCCGGCAGGCCCGGGGCCGGGTCGAGCAGTTCGACGGTGTGGCCGAGTGCGCGGTAGCGATCGCGCAGGTCCTCCCACTGCGCGAGGGCGAGCGGCAGGTCGACCGGCTTCGTGGGGTCCATCCAGGGGTTGATGGAGTAGGTCACCTCGAAGTGCGTGGGTGCGCACATCAGATAACGGCGGGGCGAGGCCTCGCGCGGAGTGTGGCGCAAAGAGGGCTCCTCTACGGTCGCAGATCGGCGATGCTGATCGGTGAGCCCATGGTCCGCCTTCCGGGGGCCGCGCGCAGTGGACCGTTCGGGTGGTTCGGATGAAGAACGGGTAGCGAGACGGAACGTCTCGTCGCCTGGTAGCGTGGGCCCATGTCCGACACCAAGGCGCCCGACTCCTCCCGCCGCAGCGAACGCTCCCGCCGCGCCATCTACGCCGCCGCGCTCGACCTCGTCGCCGAGGCCGGCTACGCGAGGACCACCGTCGAGGGCATCGCCGCCCGGGCCGGTGTCGGCAAGCAGACCATCTACCGCTGGTGGCCCGCCAACTCCAAGGCCGCCGTCCTCATGGAGGCCTTCCTCGACCTCGCCGAGCAGGCCGCCGGGGCCGCGGGCGGCGACGCCGTACGTGAGATCCCCGACACCGGCGACCTCGCCGCCGACCTCCGGCTCGTGCTGCGCGCCACCGTCGACGAGCTGAACGACCCCGCCTTCGACCGGCCCACCCGCGCCCTCGCGGCCGAGGGCGTCGTGGACCCCGCGCTCGGCGCCGAGTTCACCGCCAAACTGCTCGAACCCCAGCTCCAGGCCTACGTACGCCGTATCGAGGCGGCGCAGCGGGCCGGTGACATCGACCCGGCCGTCGACCCGCGGACCGCCCTCGAACTCCTCGTCGGCCCCCTCCACCACCGCTGGCTGCACCGCACCCTGCCGCTCACCCACGCCTACGCCGACACCCTCGTCGACTACGCGCTGCGCGGCCTCTCCGGCCGACCGTGACCGAGGCAACGGGCCCCGGTTCCCGACTCCGGTCACCCGGGGAGCAGGATGGTGGGACGATGGAGAGCCCGTAGGACCGAACGGGCGGGCATGAGGTGAGGGGATAGATGGGCGACGGCATCGGCCGCTACCGCGGCACGGAGAGCAGACTCGCACAGTGGCTTCGCAGGCGCCCCAAGCGCAGCGCGGCCGACATCGAGAACGACCGCGAGAAGACGCTCCTGGCCGTCGCCGCCGCGGGCATGCCCCTCGCTCCCGCCGCGCACCCCGTCGGCTACCGCTGCTCCTGCGAGCGGATCGGCTGTCCCACCCCCGCCCGGCACCCGGTCTCCTTCGCCTGGCAGACCCAGTCGACCACCGACCGCGCCCAGATCGAGCGCTGGGCCCGCAACCAGCCCGAGGCGAACTTCATCACCGCCACCGGCATGGTCCACGACGTCCTCGACGTCCCCCTCGCCGCCGGCCGGGCCGCCCTGGACCGGCTGCTCGCCGAGGGCGTCGAGGTCGGTCCGGTCGCCGTCTCCGGCGCGGCCGAGGACCGTGCCGACGGGGGCCGCATGCTGTTCTTCACGGCCACCCGCGGCACTCCCGAGGACGAGGACGAGTGGTGGCCCTGCGAGCTGGACTGCCATCCCGAGACCATGGACGAGCACCCGGGCCTGCGCTGGCACTGCCGCGGCAGCTACGTGCTCGTACCGCCCTCCCGGCTCCCCGGTGACGAGGGCGCGCAGCCGGAGCTCGGCTGGCTCCGCGGCCCCGAGCACCCGCTGCCCGAGCCGCTGAGCCTCATCGAGGCCCTCACCGACGCCTGCGGCCGCCACGCCGCCGAGCACGGCGGCTCCGTGGACCACGAGGCCGCCTGGCCGCTCAGCCGCTGAGCGCGCCCCCGACGCGGGCGGAGGCGTTCCCTCCGCCGGGCCGGGGCCCGCGGCGCTACGAGCCCTCCGCCGCCGTCACTCCCTGGACCCGGCCCAGGACCACGACCCCGTCGGCCGCCGTGCCCGCCGGCTTCACCAGGACCGCCTGGCTGGACACCCAGCGCTTGGTGATCGTGTCCTTGACCTCGCCGGTCATCAGCGCCTTCACGTCCCGGCCCACCTTCGGCCGGTAGCCCGGCGCGGCCGTCTGCCGCTCGAAGTAGCGGGTGGCGAAGAAGACCAGGGCGCCGCCGTCCTCCGTGGCCAGCCCCAGCGGCGCGAAGTCCCCGCGGCTCTCCGGCTGGTCGACGTACTGCGTGACGAGCCCGGGCCGGTTCGCGGCCTTCTTCCGCTCGGCCCGCCACTCGGTGGTCTCCGGCCCGGCGGCGAACGGCCCCTGCTGCCCGTCCCTGAGGAACGACACGTACCGCTCGCCCAGCTCCGCCGGTGCGACCGCGAGGTCCTTGGTGGCGGCGGCGACCGGAACGGCGTACCCGGCCTCGGTCTTGAAGGCGGGGACCTTGCCGGGGGCCAGGATCGACAGATAGGCGACCTGCCACGGCTCCGCGGCGGCCGCGCGCACGAAGACCAGGACCCAGCGGTTGTCGCCGGGGCCCTGGTCGGTGTCCCGGTTGGAGTCGGTGTCCGCGACGAACCAGCGCGGCCAGCCGGCCTTCCGGGGTATGGCGTACCGGGCGTCGGTGAGCTTCAGGGGCCGGTGGTCCTTGTTGCCGCCGGGGCTGCTGACCTGACGCGACCTCAGGCCGGCCTGGTTGATCTCCCCGAGCGGGCCGGTGACCCGGCCCGCGTCGAGCGTCGGGTCGTAGGCCTTGTCGGCCTTGTTGAAGGCTTCGGTGAAGTCCTCGAGGGCCTGGTCGGCCTCGGCCCGGCTCGTCGCGGGAATCAGCTCCCGCTCGCCGTGCACCGTCACACAGCCGCTCGCGGTCAGCGCCAGACCGGCGGCCGTCACCGCCGCGAGGAGCGTGTCAGCCGGCCGCTTCCGCCCGGTTCGCGTCAGCCTTCTCATCGGTCGCCTTCTGCTTCTCCACCCGCTGGGACGGACCCGACCCTACCGGGGCCAGGAAGATCGCGAGCGTGGGGATCAGATAGAGCGCCCACACCGTGACCTGAAGGACCGTCGGGTCGGGCTGGAAGTTGAAGACGCCCTTCAGGAGGGTGCCGAGCCAGCCGTCCGGGGCGATCGTCTCGGAGATGTCGAAGGCCTTGTTCTCCAGGCCGCCCAGGAAGCGCGCCTCCTGGAGGTCGTGCACGCCGTACGCGAGGACGCCCGCGGCCACCACGACCAGCATGCCGCCGGTCCAGGTGAAGAACTTCGCCAGGTTGATCCTCAGGGCGCCCCGGTAGAACAGCCAGCCCAGGAAGACCGCCGTGAGCAGGCCCAGGACCACGCCGGCCAGCGGCGCGTGGGAGCCGTCCGAGGAGGCCCGCACCGACGCCCACACGAACAGCGCCGTCTCCAGACCCTCGCGGCCCACCGCCAGGAACGCGGTCGCGACCAGCGCGCCGGTGCCCATCTGCAGGGCCGCGTCCAGCCTGCCGTGCAGCTCCGCCTTCAGGTGGCGGGCGGTCCGGCGCATCCAGAAGACCATCCAGGTCACCAGACCCACGGCCAGGATCGACAGCGAGCCGCCGAGCGCCTCCTGCGCCTCGAAGGTCAGCTCCTGCGAGCCGAACTCGAGTCCGGCGCCGAAGGCGAGCGCGAGCCCGACCGCGACGCCGATGCCGATCCAGATCGGCCGCAGGGCGTCGCGGCGCCCCGTCTTCACCAGGTACGCGATGAGGATGCAGACGACCAGGCTGGCCTCGAGTCCCTCACGCAGGCCGATCAGATAGTTCCCGAACACGTCGGTTCCCTTCCGGAGTTACGAGGCTTCCGAGCTAGGCGAACAGCGCCCGGCCCCACCAGTCGTCCTTGTCGCGGACGCCCGGCGGGATGGCGAAGACCGCCGAACCGACGTGCTGGGTGTACTCGTTGAGCGCGTCGTGACGGGCCAGCGAGGTCTGCACCGGGATGAAGCCCGTGCGGACGTCCTTCTGGTACGCCAGGAAGAACAGGCCCGCCTCCAGCCGGCCGAGGCCGTCCGTGCCGTCGGTGAACGAGTACCCGCGGCGCAGGATCGTGGCCCCGCCGTTGGAGTCGGGGTGCGCCAGGCGCACGTGCGAGTCCGGCTTCATCGCCTTCAGGAACGGCTCGTCGTGCTCCTTGGCCTTGCCGACGGGCGCGCCTTCCCTCTTGTCGCGGCCGAAGATGTCCTCCTGCTCGGCCAGCGGGGTGCGGTCCCAGGTCTCGATGTTCATCCGGATGCGCCGGGCGACCAGGTAGGAACCGCCGGCCAGCCACGCGGCCGGACCCTCGGCGTCCTTGCCCGACACCCACACGTGCTCGGCCAGGCGGTCGGTCTCGGTGCCCGCGATGTTGCGGGTGCCGTCCTTGAAGCCGAACAGGTTGCGCGGGGTCTGCGCGTCCGGGGTCGTCGAGGACGTCTTGCCGAAGCCCAGCTGCGACCAGCGCACCGCGACCTTGCCGAAGCCGATCCGGGCCAGGTTGCGGATGGCGTGCACGGCGACCTGGGGGTCGTCGGCGCAGGCCTGGACGCACAGGTCGCCGCCGCTGCGGGCCGGGTCCAGGTTGTCGCCCGGGAACCTGGGCAGGTCCACCAGGGCCCCGGGCCGCCTGCCCTGCAGACCGAAGCGGCCGTCGAAGAGCGAGGGGCCGAAGCCGATGGTGAGGGTGAGCCGGGAGGGCTTGAGGCCGAGGGCCTCGCCCGTGTCGTCCGGCGGGGCCTCCGGCAGACCGCCGTAGGCGCCCTCGCCGACCTCGTGTCCGGCCGTCATGCGCTCGGCGGCCCGGGTCCAGTCCTTCAGGAGCTGGATCAGTTCCGCGCGGTCCTTCGTCTTCACGTCGAAGGCCGCGAAGTGCAGCCGGTCCTGGACGGCGGTGGCGATGCCGGCCTGGTGCTCGCCGTGGAAGGGGACGGCCGCGCCGGTCTCGGCGACGGGCACGGCGGTGTCGCCGCCCCGGGTCAGGGCGACGGCGCCGCCGGCCGCGGCGGCACCGAGCGCGAGCCCGGCACCGCCCCAGCCGATGACGGAACGGCGGGAGGGAGCGGCCGCGGCCTGCTCGTCCGTGTTCGCGGAGTCCGTGGTCATCGTGGTGTCCCCCTTACTTCACGACGGCGGCGGCGAGCTTGGAGAGCGGCTCGGCCAGCGCATTCACGCCGTCCGAGAGCTCCTTGCGCTGCTCCTTGCCGACCTTCTCGTACGAGGTGAAGACGTAGCTCGTCTTGTCCGCGCGGTACTTGTCCAGCAGGGTGTTCAGCGCCGCGAACTGCTTGTCGAGCTCGGCGACCAGCTTGGGGTCGTTCTTCTGCGCGACCGGCTTGAGGAGCTCGAAGGACTTCTGGGCGCCCTCGACGTTGGCCTTGAAGTCGACCAGGTCGGTGCGGGAGTAGCGCTCCTCCTCGCCGGTGACCTTGCCGGAGGCGACCTCGTCCAGGAGCTCCTTGGCGCCGTTGGCCATGGAGGTCGGGGTGATCTCGGCCTTGCCGACCCGCTTCTGCCAGTCGGCGAGGTCCTTGTCGAGCAGGTCGGCGAGCTGCTTCTCGCGGGCGCCGATCTTCTTGTCCTGCCACAGCGCCTTCTCCAGGCGGTGCCAGCCGGTCCAGTCCGTCACCGGGTTCTGGCCGGCCTCCAGGCCGTCCTCGCGGACGTCGACCTTCGGGTCGATGTCGCCGAAGGACTCGGCGACCGGCTCGGTGCGCTCCCAGCCGATGCGGGAGTCGGCGTAGGCCTTCTTGGCGGCCTCGACGTTCCCGGCGCGGACGGCGTCGGTGAAGAGCTTCACCTTCGGCAGGGTCTCGTCGGCCTGCGCCTGGACGTACTGGCGGTAGGCGGCGACGGCGGCGTCCATCTCCGGGGAGCGCTTGGCGGCCGCGGCGCCCGCGCCGGTGGCCGTGACCTGCCGGCGGATGCCGTCGCCCTTCATGCCGGGCTTGCAGGCGATCGCGTAGTCACCGGCCTTGATCTCGGCGGTGATGGTCGCCTTGGTGCCGGGGCCGATGTTCTCGCGCTCGGTGACGATCCGGTCGTCCGGGAAGAGGACGTAGACCTCGGTGACCTTGCTGCCGCGGTTCTCCACGTTCAGCTTCACGTGGCCGGCCGGGAAGTCCTTCTTGGAGACCTCGCAGGAGTCGTCCTTGGCGATCACCTGGATCGCGCCGTCGTCCGCCTTCGAGTCGCTTTTCTGGGAGCAGCCCGTGACGGCGGCCAGAGTCGCCGCGGTGGCGGCGGCGGTGACGACGGAGAGACGGACGGCTCGCATGGGGGCTCCACTCGGGGGCTGAACGGCGGGGACGGGGTGAGGCGGACCTAACTTAACCGAGGCTTACCTCAGCAATACCCGCCCGTCCAGTGATTCAGCTCTCAGGCCCGGCGAAGCGGACACGGTGCGGTAACGGGGGGCTCGTGGAGTCTTCATGGTGAGGTCAAGGGATCGTAAAGCCGGGTGGATTGTCCGTATTCGGGGGGGGGCGGATCGGCCGGACGGGCGGGACACCGGTGCGCGCGCCCCCGCGCCCCCCGGGCGACCGCCGCCCCCCGGGCGAACCACCGGCCCCCGGGCGACCACCGGCCCCCGGGCGACCGCCGGCCCACGGGCGGGGCCGCGGCGCCCGCCGGTGCGGCCCCGCCGCGTGCCCGGATACCGTGCGGGGCATGCGCCGAGAGATCCTCCCGGGAGCCCTGGTCCTGACCGGACACGCCGACCGACTCCCCGCCCTCCGCGCGGAGATGACCGACGGCCGCCGGATGCTGGTCCGGCAGGGGGAGCGGCCCGTCCTCCTCGCGCGAGCCGACGAGGACCGCGGGGGCGTCACCGTGCACCGCCGCGCCGGCTACCGCTCACCCCTCCCGCCCCTGCGGGCCGCCGAGGCACGGCGCCGTCCCGACTGGCTCCACCGGTTCGCGAGCGCACTGGAGGCCTCCGGCCGGGGCCCGCTGTACGCCGACCGTCTGCTGCTCACCCGACGGTCCGGGTTTCCCCCGTACGTCTGGCGGGGCGACTTCGTCCATGACTGGCCCACGGCCCGCCTCGAAGAGAGTGAGGGCTGGAACGGCGTGCTGCCCCTGCGCCGGCTCTCCGCCCCCGACGCCCCGCGGGTCAAGGCGTACCGGCGACTGGCGCGCGAGGGCGTCCTGCCGCCCGTCCTGCTGTGGTGGATCTCGGCCTTCGACGGCTGGCTCCTGCTCGACGGGCACGACCGGGCGGTGGCGGCGCTCGCGGAGGGGCGGGACCCTGAGGCGCTGGTACTGGCGCGGGGCGAGGACGAGGAGACCGTGGCCGCCGTCCAGGGCGCGACCGCCGCGGCGTTCGAGCGGCGGCCGGACACCCTCCCGCCCGGCCGAGGACCGGCGCGGGAGACGCCGGCCCGGTACTGCTCCGATGCGCTCGCCGCCGCCCCCTACGACGAGGCCCGCACGCTGGCCCTGCCGATTCCCGGCGGTCCCGCCGAGTGGGACGCGTGGATGGTTGAATTCCGGCATGAACACGACTGACATCGACGTCCTTCGGGTCTTCTGCGCGGGCGACGGCCGCCACGGCAACGCCCTCGGGGTCGTGCGGGACACGCGCGGCTACCCCGAAGAGGGCGCGCGGCAGGCGCTGGCCAAGGAACTCGGCTTCAGCGAGACCGTGTTCGTGGACGACCCGGAGCGCGGGATCGTCGACATCTACACCCCGGGGCTGCGGCTGCCCTTCGCCGGGCACCCGCTCGTCGGCGCGGCCTGGCTGCTCGACCTGGAGGTCGTCTGTCCGCCGGCCGGCGAGGTGTGGGTGCGGGGCGACGGGGAGTTCACCTGGATCGAGGCGCGCGCCGAGTGGGCGCCGCCGCGCACGCTGCGGCAGTACGGGTCCGCCGCCGAGGTCGAGGACCTGGCCGTGCCCGAGCCGGGGGAGTGGATCTACGCCTGGGCCTGGGAGGAGGAGGCCGCCGGGCGGATCAGGGCGCGCGCGTTCCCCGGGCGCGGCGACGGCATCGACGAGGACGAGGCGACCGGGGCGGCGGCGCTGCTGCTCACCGCCGAACTGGGCCGCGCGCTCAACATCACCCAGGGCCGGGGCTCGCAGCTGCTCACCGCTCCCGGCCCCGACGGCATCGTGGAACTCGGCGGCCGGGTCCGGCTGGAGCGGACCCTGACCGTCTGAGGACCCGCCCGGCCGCCCCGGTGTCAGGCGGCGCTGAGCGGGAACTCGCCCGCCAGCTCCCGGAACACCGCCCCGTTGAAGTCGAAGGCGCGCTTGCACTCGTCGACGATCCGCTGCTTCTCCAGGTCGTCCGCCTTCACGCCGTCGAGGAGTTCCCGGTACCCCCGCTTGAAGGCGGCCGGGTTGGCGATCCCCTCGAAGACGTAGAACCGCACGCCGTCGCCCTTGCGCGTGAAGCCCCAGGTGCGCTCGGCCTTGTCGCGGATGATCTGACCGCCCGACAGGTCGCCCAGGTAGCGCGTGTAGTGGTGGGCGACATAGCCCGCGGGCCAGTCCCGCGCGCACTCGGCGACCCGCGCCGCGTAGGCCTCGGTGGCCGGCAGGGCCGTGAGCCCGGCGCGCCAGCCGGGGCCGCGCAGGTGCGCGAGGTCCTGCTCCAGGGCGGCCGTGCGGAACAGTTCCGGCTGTATGAAGGGCCCGGCGACCGGGTCGGTCCGCAGCGCCTCCGCGCCGTCCTCCAGGGCGCGGTACACGAACCAGAGCTGCTCCGTGTAGCGCGCGTAGGCGTCCACGGCCAGCCGGCCGCCGAGGAGGTCGCTCATGAACGTCGACGACTCCGCCTCCGTGTGCTGCTCGTGCGAGGCGGTGCGGATGAGCGTCGAGAAGGGGGTGTCCAAGGCATGCCTCCGGGGCAGTCGGGGCCGTAGGGGTCGGGAACCACTGCGGATCGTGCCGACTTAGGCTTGCCTAAGTCAATGGTTCCCGACGTCCTGTCGGTAAAACGCTACCCTTCGGAGGGGTCAGGGCAACGTGAGAATCTCCGCGCCGGTCTCGGTCACCACGAGCGTGTGCTCGAACTGCGCCGTCCGCTTCCGGTCCTTGGTCACCACGGTCCAGCCGTCGTCCCACATGTCGTACTCGTGCGTGCCCAGCGTCAGCATCGGCTCGATCGTGAACGTCATGCCCGGCTGGATGACGGTGGTGTGGTGCGGGGAGTCGTAGTGCGGAATGATCAGCCCGGAGTGGAAGGACGAGTTGATGCCGTGCCCGGTGAAGTCCCGCACGACGCCGTAGCCGAAGCGCTTGGCGTACGACTCGATGACCCGGCCGATGATGTTGACCTGGCGCCCCGGCTTGACCGCCTTGATCGCCCGGTTCAGCGACTCCCGGGTCCGCTCGACGAGCAGCCGCGACTCCTCGTCGACGTCGCCGCACAGGTAGGTGGCGTTGTTGTCGCCGTGGACGCCGTTGATGTACGCGGTCACGTCCAGGTTCACGATGTCGCCGTCCCTGAGGACGGTCGAGTCGGGGATGCCGTGGCAGATGACCTCGTTGACGGAGGAGCACAGCGACTTGGGGAAGCCGCGGTAGCCGAGCGTGGACGGGTAGGCCCCGTGGTCGCACATGAACTCGTGGGCGACCCGGTCCAGCTCGTCCGTGGTGACACCCGGAGCGATGTGCTTGGCGGCCTCCTCCATCGCCTGCGCGGCGATGCGGCCGGCGATGCGCATCCGCTCGATGGTGTCGGAGTCCTGCACCTCCGGGCCGGAGTACGGGGCGGGGGCGGGCTTTCCGACGTACTCCGGGCGGCGGATGGACCCCGGAACGGAACGGTGGGGGGACAGCTCCCCCGGTACGAGAAGCGACTGGCCAGACATGTCAGCGAGTCTAACGACCGCGTCTGGGGCAGCATGGTGACGGAGGAAGGAGCCGAGGATGGCCCTGTTCAAGAAGCGCACGGCCGGCAAGCCGGGCGAGTGGTACTACTGCCTGCAGCACAAGAAGGTCGAGGAGGGCCCCGAGTGCCCGGCGAAGGACCGCTTCGGCCCGTACACCAGCCGTGAGGAGGCGACCCACGCCATGCAGACCGCCGAGGAGCGGAACCTGGAGTGGGACACCGACCCGCGCTGGCACGACAAGGCCGGAAAGGACGACCCCGAGGCATAGGGCCCGCCCTGCGGAGAGGCATGGGGCCCGCCGCCCTGCGGACCGGGCCGGGCCCGCTGCCCGCGCCACGCGCCTCCGCCTGCGGGTGACGCCGCCTGCCGGAGGGGCCGGGCCCGGCCCGGTCCGCAGGACAGGCCAGGCCCTACGCCGCGAAGGGCGGGCCCCACGGCGCCGGGGCGGCGGCCGGCCCCGCGAGGCCGCCGCCCGCCGGCGCCGGGAAGCGCGCCGTGGCCAGCACCGTGCCGTCCGGCCCCAGCAGCCGGGCGCCGGTCACCGTCGCCGGGTCGACCTCGGCCGGCGCTCCCCAGTACCCGTAGCCGTCCCGGAGCGGGAACGACCCCACCGGCACCGCGGACCCGTCGGCCCGCACGAGGAGACAGCGGACCGGCCCGGGTCCCGCCCCCGCCAGGTCCACGGACATGTAGACCCAGCCGCCCGCGCCCCGGCCCGAGCCCGGGTGGGCGTAGATCCGTCCCACCGGGTGCCCCTGCGCGACCAGCGCCGTCTCCAGGAGGCCCGCCGGCCGCTCGACGGCCGGCGGCGCGCTCTCCACGGTCGTGCCGACCGCCCACCCGCCGAAGCCGCAGGCGAGCGCCGCCGCCAGCGCCGCCAGGGCGAGCCGCACCCTCCCGCGCCGCCGCCGCGCCGGGACCGGCGGCGGATTCAGCACCCGCGCCACCCGTGACTCGAAGCCGACCGGCGGCTCCGCCTCCGGCAACAGCCCCAGCAGACCGTCCCCCACCGCGGTCAGCTGCCCGACGTACTCCCGGCAGTCCGCGCAGCGGTCCAGATGGGCCACCGCCTCGGCCCGCTCCCGGGCCGGCAGCACCCCGAGTGCCAGCTCGGCGCCGAGGTCCCGCAGCCGTGCGCACTCCACGACGCTCACCGCCCCTCCTTCGGCTCGCGCCGCTCCGCCTCGTTCGCCAGGAGCGCCCGCACCTTGATCGTCGCGGTCCGGATCCGGGTCTTGGCCGTGCCCAGGGGGATGTCCTCGCACCCGGCGATCTCGCGCGCCGTCATCCCGTAGATCCCCGCCATCACCAGCGCCCGCGCCTGCTCCCGCGGCAGCGTCGCCACCGCGCGCCGCACCCGCTCCGAGCCCTCCTCCGCGAGCGCCCGCCGCTCCGGCGTCTCCGTCACGGCCCCGAGCAGCGCGTCCAGGTCCTCGGGCGCGACCGGGCTCGCCCGCCTGGCCCGTACCGCGTCGATCGCCAGGTGGTGCGCGATGGTGGTCAGCCAGGTCCGTACGGAGCCGCGCCGCGAGTCGTAGATCTGGGCGTGCCGCCAGGCCCGCTCGAAGGTCTGCTGGGCGATGTCCTCGGCGAGCTGGGGGTCGCCGACGACGGCGACGGCCACGCCGAAGACGGTGCGCTGGAAGCGGCGCACGAAGGCCACCGCGATCTCCGGGTCGCCCGTGGCCAGACCGGAGAGCAGTGCCTCGTCGGGTACCCGCCCCAGAGACGGGCCCATGTTCCGCATACCCGTGGATACGTTCCGTGGCCCCGGAGGGATTGCCTCCCCGCCGGGACGCCGTCCCCGCCGGACCGTCTGCCCCGCGGGAGGACCTGCGCCCATTGTCCGCCGCAATCCGCGGCCGCGGCACCGGCGTATCCCCTGCGGAGGACCGAACCATGACGCAGCCACGAACCCGGAACCGCGTGGCGCTCGGCCTGGCGGCCGGCGCCCTCACCGCCCTGCTCGCCGCCTGCGGCGACGACGGCGGAAACGGCGGAGGCACCACCACCCCGCCCCCGAGTCCGACGACGACCACGGCGGCGACCCGCGTCGACGCGGACCTCGCCGACTACCGCATCACCCTGTCCCGGCAGAGCTTCGAACCCGGCGCCTACCACTTCGTGGTGAAGAACACCGGGCAGCAGACCCACGCCCTGGAGATCGAGGGCTCCGGCGGGGAGAACAGGACCACGACGCTCGGACCCGGAGAGTCCGACACCCTGAACGTGACGCTGAAGTCCGGCACCTACACGCTCTCCTGCCCCGTCGACGGGCACAAGGACCTGGGCATGAAGACGCAGATCACGGTCGGCGGCCCGTCACCGAACACCGGCTACTGACGCGTCCTCGCCGCCCCCGGCCGCCGCCGGCGCGTCCTGCCGCGCCTTGCGGGCCAGCGCGTCCTCGTCCGTCGTGGCGTCGTACGCCAGCAGCTTCGGCAGCGCGAGGCACAGCAGGCCCACCGAGGCGACGCACGCGACACCGCCCGACCAGACGGCGGCCCGGGTGCCCGTCCAGCCCGCCATCGTGCCCGCGCGGACCTGACCGAGCTGCGGGCCGACGCTGTATGAGAGGACCTCGATGCCCGCGAGCCGCCCCCGCAGCCGCTCCGGGATGGTCTGGTTCCAGATGGTCGCGCGGCCGAGGCCGCTCAGCATGTCCCCGGCGCCCGCGAACGCCAGGCAGAGCAGCACCAGCCAGATGTTCCCGAACCAGCCCGCGGCGGCGACGGCCAGGCCCCAGCCCGTCGCCCCCGCCACCACGAGCAGACCGTGGCGGCGCACCCTCGACGTCCAGCCGCTGGTGAGCCCCAGCACGAGCGAGCCGACCGAACCGGCCGCGTACATCAGGCCGAGCGACCAGTCCGCGTCGAGCTCGTCGGCGAGGAACGGGAAGACCGTGTTCGGGAAGGCGAAGAACATCGCCGCGAGGTCGACCGCGTACGTACCGAGCAGCACCGGCCGCGACCACGCGTACCGCGCGCCCTCCACGATCCCGCGCAGCGACGGCCGGTCCGCGCCGTGCGCCGGCGGCGCGGGCGAGAGCCGGCGGCACAGCAGGACCGAGACGGCGAAACCGGCGACGGCCACCGCGTACGCGGGCGCGGGCCCCGCGTAGGCGACGACCAGGCCCGCGAGCGCGGGCCCGGCGATGGAGCCGACCTGCCAGCGCAGCGAGTTCAGCGCGGCGGCCGCCGTCTGCTGCTCGTGCGGCACGATGCGGGCCATCAGCGAGTCGAGCGCCGGCCGTTGCAGCCCGGCGAGGGCCGAGACGCCCGCGGCGACGACGTACAGCGGCCACAGCAGCGGCCGCGGCAGCAGCGCGTCGAGCAGCAGGACCAGGGCGAGGACGCCGAGCCCGGCCTCCGTCGCCACGATCACCTTCCGCCGGTCGACGGCGTCGGCGAGCGCCCCGCCGTACAGCCCGCACACCACCAGCGGCACCAGCTCCACGGCGCCCATCGCCCCGACCGCGAACGGCGAGCCGGTCAGGTCCTTGATCTGCAGCGGCAGCGCGATCAGCGCCATGAAGCTCGCGAAGAACGCGACGATCCCCTGCACCCAGAGCAGCCGGAAGTCACGGGAGGAGCGCCAGGGGGCGAGATCGGGGAACAGACGGGCGAGGCGTTTCACGAGGGGCCATGCTCGGCGCGGCGCCCGCCCCGGGCAACCGATTTAGGCGGCGGCCCGGGAGGCGGCCCGGGCGGTGCGGCGGCCTCGCCGCTCCGCCCCGGACCCCTCCCCGCCGTCGTCGGGCGGAGCCCGCGCCACCGGTCGGGGCGGCGCGCCGGCGCGGGTCTCACCATTGCTCCGGCGGCGGGGCCGTCAGCTGGTCCGCGAGACGCGAGAGGCGGTCGCGGAAGCGCAGGCGGCCGCGCGGGACGGGCGGCGGACAGTTCTCGCCGGTGGCCGCGCTCACCAGGTGCTGCACGGTGTCCAGGTCCACCCCCGCGTCCGCCGCCACCGTCAGCGTCTCGTGCGCCAGGCCGAGCAGTTCCGTGTCGCCGCCGTCCAGGGACAGCACCGTCGCCCCGGCCCGGCGCGCGTCGTGGACGCGTTCGAGCAGGCCCTCGTCCGGCCGCGACGGCGCGACCATCAGCAGCGTCGAGCCGCGCCCCGCCGACCGGATCCGCCCGAGCCCGACCGCCAGGTGCGCCGGGTCGCCGGGCCGCACCCGGTGACGGACGAGCGTCGGGGCCAGCTCGGGACGGCCCGACCAGGCGGACTCGTCGACGAGGTGCGCGGCCAGGTGCCACGGCTCGTACTCCGCGGTGCCGACGAGGAGCAGCCCGCCCCCGTGGGAGACGACGGAGGACCGCAGCGCGCCGGCGAACCGGCGGGCGGCGGCCGGCCACTCGGTCCCGGCCAGTACCTCGCGCAGCAGTGCGACACGTACGGCGTCCATGGGCCGCATGGTGCCGGAGACCGGGCCGCACGGGTGGGTGTTCGGGGCGGACTCACCCGGACGGGTCCGGCCGGGGCGACCGGCCAGTAATGTCGAGGCCATGACTTCCTCCACCACTGCACCCGCCCCCAAGGACCCCTGGGACCTCCCGGACGTCTCCGGCCTCGTCGTCGGTGTCCTCGGCGGCACCGGCGACCAGGGCCGTGGCCTCGCCTACCGGCTCGCCAAGGCCGGCCAGAAGGTGATCATCGGCTCGCGCGCCGCCGACCGCGCCCGGACCGCCGCCGACGAGCTCGGCCTCGGCGTCGAGGGCGCCGACAACGCCGAGTGCGCGCGGCGCAGCGACATCGTCATCGTGGCCGTGCCGTGGGACGGGCACGCCAAGACGCTGGAGTCGCTGCGCGAGGAGCTCGCCGGCAAGCTCGTGGTGGACTGCGTGAACCCGCTCGGCTTCGACAAGAAGGGCGCCTACGCGCTCAAGCCGGAGGAGGGCTCCGCCGCCGAGCAGGCCGCGTCGCTGCTGCCGGACTCGCGGGTCACGGCCGCCTTCCACCACCTGTCGGCGGTGCTGCTCCAGGACGCGTCGATCGACGAGATCGACACCGACGTGATGGTCCTGGGCGAGGTCCGGGCCGACGTCGAGCTCGTCCAGGCCCTGGCCGGACGCATCCCCGGCATGCGCGGAGTCTTCGCCGGCCGGCTGCGCAACGCCCACCAGGTCGAGTCGCTGGTCGCGAACCTGATCTCGGTGAACCGCCGCTACAAGGCCCACGCGGGCCTGCGCGTCACGGACGTCTGAGTCGGTCCGACCCGAGCCGGTACCGGCGCGGACCGGGGCATGGGGGACACTGGACGGGCACCACCCGCCGTACCCGGACAGGAGCCGACCCCATGCCCCGCCTCGCCCTCTACGCCCTGGTCGTCTGCGCGCTCGCCGTCGCCGCGGCCGTCCTCTCCTTCGCCCGGGGCAGCCTGATCGGCATCGTGTGGGTGCTGCTCGCCGGCCTGTCCTCGAACATGGCGTGGTTCTCCATCAAGCGGGCCAGGACGACGGCCGGGAGCCAGGGCTGAACTCCGCGGCCGCCCCTCAGGCGACCTGGCAGAACTCCGGCGTGTCCTCCCAGAACCGGAAGAGGTTCGAGCCGCAGTAGCGGGACAGCTCCGGCACGTCGAGCGCCCGCAGCAGGGCGTCGATCCCGTCGAAGAAGGCGCCGTTGACCGCCGGGACGAAGAGCAGCGCGATCACCACGAAGAAGCCGTAGGGCGCGAACGGCTCGATCTGCCGCTTGATGCCGTACGACAGCCAGGGCTCGACCACGCCGTAGCCGTCCAGGCCCGGAACCGGCAGCAGGTTCAGCAGCGCCGCCGTCACCTGGAGGAACGCCAGGAACGCCAGCGCGTACTGGAACGCGAGGGGCACCCCGTCGAGCGCGCCGAGCCAGAACGGCGCGGTGCACACGACGGCGAACAGGACGTTCGCGAGCGGTCCGGCGGCGGAGATGAGGCTGTGCTTCCAGCGGCCGTGGACCCTGTTCCGGTCGATGAACACCGCACCGCCCGGCAGACCGATGCCGCCCATGATCACGAAGAGCACGGGCAGGACGATGCTCAGCACGGCGTGGGTGTACGCGAGCGGGTTGAGGGTCAGATAGCCGCGGGCCCCGACGGTGATGTCCCCGCCGTGCAGGGCGGTGCGGGCGTGCGCGTACTCGTGCAGACAGAGCGACACGACCCACGCCGAGGTCACGAACAGGAACACCGCCAGCCCCGGCAGCGCCGCGAAGTCGCTCCACACGGCCCAGCCGGTGACGGCCATGACCGCGAGGATCGCCAGGAAGACGGGGCTGATCCGCCGCTCGTCGTGACGATGCGTGGTCGTGGCCATGGATGGACTCCCGGAAGGCGCGCGTGAGGGTGCGGTACGGCGGTGTGCCGTGCCCGGGAAACGTACCGGCCCCCGGTCCGGGTTCCGCCCCCGGGCCCCCACCACGCCCCCGAGCGCGGCCCGCCCCGTCCTCCTCCCCGGCGCGGCCGTCCCGTCCGGCACCAGGACCTCGCCCCGCGGCGCGCGGCGGGGCCGAACCCCGTGGGTCCGGGGCATGCGTCTCGCGGAGAATGGCCCCGTGCGCTATTCCGTCCTCGGCCCCACCCGGGCCCACACGTCAGAAGGCAGCGTCGCCGTCGGCGGCCCCCGCGTCCGCGCGCTGCTCACCGTGCTCGCGCTGCGGGCCGGACGCGGCGTGCCCGTCGGGGTGCTGGTCGACGAGGTGTGGGCGGCCGACCCGCCCGCCGACGCGGTCGCCGCGCTGCAGGCGCTCGTGGGCCGGCTGCGCCGGGCGCTCGGCCACGAGCGCGTGGTCTCCGTCGACGGCGGCTACCGCCTCGACGCCACCCCCGAGGACGTCGACGCCCACCGCTTCGTCCGCCTCACCGCCGACGGCGTGCGCGAGCTGGACGCCGGCCGCCCCCGCCCGGCCGCCGAGCTGCTCGACGAGGCCCTCGCCCTGTGGAAGGGACCGGCGCTCGCCGACCTTCCCGACCGCGCCGCCGAGGCCGCCCGCTGGGAGGCCCGCCGGGTCGACGCCCGCCGGGCCAGGCTGACCGCCGCGCTCGCCCTCGGCGAGGCCACCGCCGCGCTGCCCGAGCTCGCCGCCCTGTGCGCGGAGCACCCGCTGGACGAGCCGCTGCAGGCCCTGCGCATCCGCGCCCTGCGCGACACGGGCCGGCCCTCCGAGGCGCTCGCCGCCTACGAGACCGTCCGCCGCGGGCTCGCCGAGCGGCTCGGCGCCGATCCGTCCCCGGAACTGCGCGCCCTGCACGCCGAGTTGCTGGACACCCCGGACCGGGCCGCCGCCCCGCCGCCCGCCGGCCGCCCGCCCGTGGGCAACCTGCGCGCCCGCCTCACCAGCTTCGTCGGCCGCGAGGACGACATCGCGGCCCTCCAGGGCGATCTGCGCACCGCACGACTCGTCACCCTGCTCGGCCCCGGCGGCGCCGGGAAGACCCGGCTCTCACAGGAGGCCGCCGAGCGGGTCGCCGCCGAGTGGCGCGACGGCGTCTGGCTGGTCGAACTCGCCCCCGTCACCGACCCCGAGGCCGTCACCGAAGCCGTGCTCGCCGGGGTCGGCGCCCGCGAGACCGTGCTCTTCGGCGCGGGCGCCGAGGAGCTGCGCCTCGGCGAGGAGCCGACCGGCCGGCTCCTGGAGTACTGCGCGGACCGCCGCATGCTCGTCCTGCTGGACAACTGTGAGCATGTGGTGGGTGCGGCGGCGGAGTTGGTGGAGGTGTTGCTGGCGCGGTGTCCGGGGGTGACGGTGCTGGCGACGAGTCGTGAGCCGTTGGGGGTGCCGGGGGAGGTGGTGCGGCCGCTGGGTCCGTTGCCGTGGGCGACGGCGGTGCGGCTGTTCGGTGAGCGGGGGGCGGCGGCGCGGCCGGGTTTCGACGTGGCGGAGGACGCGGAGGCGGCGGCGGAGATCGTGCGGCGGCTGGACGGTCTGCCGCTGGCGATCGAGCTGGCGGCGGCCCGGTTGCGGATGCTGGGGGTGCGGCAGATCGCGGAGCGGTTGGACGACCGTTTCCGGTTGCTGACGTCGGGGGCGCGGACGGTGTTGCCGCGGCAGCAGACGCTGCGTGCGGTGGTGGACTGGTCGTGGGACCTGTTGGACGGGGCGGAGCGGGCGGTGCTGCGCAGGCTGGCGGTGTTCACGGGTGGGTGTGATCTGGAGGCGGCGGAGGCGGTGTGCGGGGGCGGGGCGCCGGGTCCCGCCGCCGGCGCGGGGGCCGGCTTCGACGCCGGTGCGGATGCGGGGGATGTGCTGTCGCTGCTCGGTTCGCTGGTGGACAAGTCGTTGGTGGTGGCGGCGGAGTCGGAGGCGGGGATGCGGTACCGCCTTCTGGAGACGGTGGCGGAGTACGCGGCGGAGCGTCTGGACGAGGCGGGGGACCGGGAGGCGGCCGAGCGGCGCCATCTGACGTACTACCGGGAGCTCGCGCGGCACACCGACCCCGAACTCCGCACCGGCCGCCAGGTCGCCGCCGTCGCGCGCTTCGGGGCCGAGTACGGGAACCTGCGGACCGCGCTGCGCCGGGCCGTGGCCGCGCGGGACGAGCACGAGGCACTGGTCCTGGTGCACTCGCTGCTCTGGTACTGGAACATGCGCGACCTGCGCGTCGACGCCCTGCACTGGTCCGAGGCCGTCGCCGCGCTCGGACCCGACCCCTTCGGCTCGCCGCCCGCCCCGGTCGTACCGCTGGAGGAGCCGTGCACGGCCGCGCCCCCGCCGCTCTCGGAGGAGCAGCTGTGGGAGGCCCGGCGCGGGGTGCGGCTGGTCGAGCTGATGAACATGGACCACGAGACCGGCCGGTGGACCACCCCGGAGGGGATCGAGCGGCTGAAGCTGATCACCGGCGTCTACTCGCCGGGGCTGCCGCAGACCTGCCGCGTGCCGGGCTCCTTCGCCGTCTTCGCGGTGCTCCTCATCGGTGAGGCCGGCCGCATGCAGGCGGCCCTCGACGCCCACGTCGACGCCTGCCGCCGCCACGGCTACGACTGGGAGCTCGCCAACGCCCTCCAGTTGCGCGCCAACCTCCTGGCCAACCGCGCCGACCTGGCCCTGAAAGCGGGCGCCGACGCCGAGGAGAGCCTGGAGATCTTCGTGCGCCTCGACGACGCGTGGGGCGCGGCCGAGGCGCTGTCCTCGCGCGCCGAGGCCCGGGAGCGCCGGCTGGAGTTCGAGGGCGCCGCCGAGGACTTCGCCGCCGCCATCGCCTACGCGCAGCGCATCGGCGCCCAGGCGCAGATGGCGCTGCTGCGCGCCCGGTACGCGGACATGCTGATCGAGACCGGGCGGCGGGAGGAGGGCGAGCGGATCCTGCGGGAGGTGGTGGAGGGCGAACACGGCCGTGGCCACGAGCCGATGCTGGCGGCCCGGATCTTCCTCGCGATCCTGCTCGCGCGCACCGGCCGCACGGCCGAGGCGCGCGAGCACCTGCTGCGGCTGCTCGACGACTTCAAGGCCGAGACCTTCTCCATCTTCGAGGGCTTCACCCTCGGCAGCCTGGGCTGGGTGGACAACCTCGACGGGCGCTACGCCTCGGGGTTCGCGCTGTCCCGCCGCGCGTACGAGCGCTCGCTGGGCGCGCTGTCGCTGATGGTGGCCCCGCAGATGCCGGCGATCCACCTGATCACCGCCGCGTGGTCCCTCGCCGGTCTCGGCGGGGCGTCGGCGCGGTGCGCCGCGACCCTGCTCGGCGCGTACGAGGCACTGATCCCGCCGGCCCATCTGCCCTCGCCCATGGAGCAGGAGAACCGGCGCCGGGCGACCGAACTCGCCCGGTCCGCGCTCGGCGACGAGGCCGTCTTCGAGGCGGCGTACGCCGAGGGCGACGGCCTCTCCCTGGAGGAGGCCGCCGCCCTGCTCGAACGCGCCGACGCGATCTGAGGCGCGCCGAGTCCTGTGCCCCGGTGCGTCAGGTCTTCTTGCGGAACTTGGCGACCGCGAGGGGCGCGGTGAGGACGGTGATGCCGGCCGCCCAGGCGAGGGTCATCCACACCGAGTGGGCGACGGGGCCGCCGTTGATCAGGTTGCGGGCGGCGTCCGCGAGGTTGGACAGCGGGTTGTAGTCGGTGAAGGACTGCAGCCAGCCGGGCATCGTGGTCGGCGGGGCGAAGATGGACGAGCCGAACTGCAGCGGCATCAGGACGAGCATGGCCATCCCCTGGACGGCCTGGGCCGTCTTCATGGTGAGACCGAGCAGGATGAAGATCCACATCAGGGCGGCGCCGAAGACCATCGACAGCCCGATCGCGGCGAACAGGTGGAGGACCGTGGTGTGGATCTCCAGGCCGAGCAGGAAGCCCATGCCGAGCAGGATCGCGGTGGCGATCAGCATGCGGCCGATCTCGACGACGATCTTCGCGATGAGGACCGAGGAGCGGGCGATCGGCATGGTCCGGAACCGGTCCATGACGCCCTTCTTGAAGTCGTCGTTGATGCCGGTGCCGACGCCCATCGCGATGTTCATGCCCATCATCGCCATCAGGCCGGGCACGACGTAGTTGACGTACTGGTCGTTGTTGCCCTTGCCGGAGATCGCGCCGCCGAAGACGTACACGAAGAGCAGCACGAAGATGACCGGCATCAGGACGGCGTCGAACATCGACTCCGGGTCCTGCTTGATCTGGAGCGCGTTGCGCCGGGCGAGGGCGCCGATGTGGCGCAGGTTGGCCCGCAGGCCGATCCGGCCGTCGGCCGCGCCGGAGGCGGCCCGCTTCGCCGGGGTGCCGCCGGGGGCGTCGACGGGGGTCTGGGGGAGGGTGGTGGTGCTCATGCGGCGACCTCCTCGGTGATCGCGTCGGAAACGGGCGTCTTCTCGCCGGTGATGGCGAGGAACACCTCGTCGAGGCTCGGCAGATGGGTGCCGATGTGGGCGATGCCGAAGCCACGGGCGCCGAAGAGCCCCACGACGGCGGTCAGCTGCTCGTCGCTGAGGATCGGCACGTACAGCAGGCTCTCGTCGGGCACGGCGGTGACGCCGGAGATCCCGTCGAGGCCGGCCTCGCGCAGCGCGGTGGCCATGGCGGGCAGGTCGGCCGGGTCGGCCGGGCGGACCTGCAGGGTGCGGCCGCCGACGCGGGCCTTGAGCTCGTCGACGCCGCCCTTGGCGATGACGCGGCCGCGGTCGATGACGGTGAGCTCGTTCGCGAGCTGCTCCGCCTCCTCCATGTACTGGGTGGTGAGGAGCACGGTCGCGCCCTCGGCGACCATCCGCTGCACCTCGTCCCACACCTCGTTGCGGGTGCGCGGGTCGAGGCCGGTGGTGGGCTCGTCCAGGTAGAGCACGGCGGGCTGCCCGATCATCGAGGCGGCCAGGTCGAGGCGGCGCCGCATGCCGCCGGAGTAGTTCATCGCGGGGCGCTTGGCGGCCTCGGTGAGGGAGAAGCGCTCCAGCATCTCGTCGGCGCGGCGGCGGGCGTCCTTGCGGGAGAGGTCGAGCAGCCGCCCGATCATGTACAGGTTCTCCCGGCCGGACAGCTTCTCGTCGACGGAGGCGTACTGGCCGGTGAGACCGATGGTGCGGCGCAGCTGCCGGGGCTGGCGCACCACGTCGTAGCCGGCGACGGTGGCGGTCCCGGCGTCCGGGACGATGAGGGTGGACAGGCAGCGGACGAGGGTGGTCTTGCCGGCTCCGTTGGGGCCGAGCACGCCGAGGACGGTGCCCTCGCGGACGTCCAGGTCGACGCCGTCGACCGCTTTCGTCTCGCCGAAGTGCTTCACGAGGCCCCGTACCTCGACGGCGTTGGTGTGTGATCGCGTCATGTCCCTCATGAAAGCGGTCGTCACCGACAGCGCACCGACAGCCGACCGACAGGGCCGCCGACACGCGGCGGCAGGGGTCCGCCGCGTCTGTCGGTGCGACGTCGGCGCCCGGCGGGCTCGTGCGGCCGGAGCACGGCGACAGCCCGCCGACGGGGGACGGTCGGCGGGCTGTCGGTGTTTCCGCAGGGGTCCTGGGGGACCGGGCCGGGTCTGCCGGGAAGCGCTTCCCGACCCGGGCCGGTCCCACGGCGCGCGTCAGTGGAAGGTGTGCTCCTCGGCGGGGAACGCCCCGCCGGAGACGTCCTCCGCGAAGGCGCGGGCGGCGTCGCCGAGCGTCTCGCGCAGGTTGGCGTACTGCTTGGTGAAGCGCGGCACCTTGCCGCCGGTCAGACCGGCCATGTCGGTCCAGACGAGGACCTGGGCGTCCGTGTCGGGGCCGGCGCCGATGCCGATGGTGGGGATGTGCAGCGAGCGGGTGACCTCGGCGGCCAGCTCGGCCGGGACGAGCTCCAGGACCAGGGCGAAGGCGCCCGCGTCCTGGGCCGCCTTGGCGTCGCGCAGCAGCTTGTGGGCGGCCTCGTCGCTGCGGCCCTGCACCCGGTAGCCCATGGTGTTGACGGACTGCGGGGTCAGGCCGAGGTGGGACATGACCGGGATGCCGGCCTGGACGAGCAGCTCGGTCTGCGGCAGCGAGCGCTCGCCGCCTTCGAGCTTGATCGCGCCGACGCCGGCGTCCTTGACCAGCCGGGTGGCGTTGCGCAGGGCCTGGACGGGCCCTTCCTGGTACGAGCCGAAGGGGAGGTCGCCCACGACGAGGGCGCGCTTGGTGCCGCGGACGACGGCGGCGGAGAGCAGCGTCATCTCGTCCATGGTGACGGGCACGGTGGTGTCGTAGCCGAGGTGACAGTTGCCCATGGAGTCGCCGACGAGGATCACCGGGATGCCGGCCTCGTCGAAGACGGAGGCGGTCATGGCGTCGTAGGCGGTCAGCATGGGCCACTTCTCGCCGCGGGTCTTGGCGGCGGCGATGTCGTGGACGGTGATGCGGCGAGTGCCCTTGCCTCCGTACAGCGCCTTGCCGCTGTCCGCGGGCGGTTTCTGGGCAGCCTGAAGCGTCATGGTGAACGGCTCCTCTGTTGTCATCTCGAGGCGCCCTGTGGCGTCCCCGGACCACATCCATGGTGGCACTTCCGGGGGGAAAGGGGGAAGTCGCCCGGCGGAGTGGGGTCGCGTGGCGCTGTTCACATCCCGGGAACGTAAAGAGTCCCTCTGTTTTTTCAATACGAGACGGTCTCGTATCGAAATGGGTCTAGGGTGAGTGCCATGTCTCAGCCGTCCCCTGTCTCCGCCGCCCCCGGCGCCCGTCGCGTGCCCGAGGCCGTGCACCGCCGCCGCTGGGTCATCCTCGGCGTGCTCATGCTCAGCCTGCTGATCGTCGTCCTCGACAACTCGATCCTCAACGTGGCGGTCAAGACGATCGCCAGCCCCGCACCCACCGGTATCGGCGCCACCCAGAGCGAGCTGGAGTGGGCCATCAACTCCTACACGCTCGTCTTCGCCGGCCTCCTCTTCACCTCCGGCCTGCTCGGCGACCGGCTCGGCCGCAAGAAGGTGCTGCTCTTCGGCATCACCGTCTTCGGCATAGGCTCCGCACTCGCCGCCTTCTCCGCCACCCCGGGCGAGCTCATCGCCTACCGGGCCGTGATGGGTCTCGGCGCCGCCTTCGTGATGCCCGCCACCCTCGCCGTTCTCATGAACGTCTTCGAGCGCGACGAGCAGCCCAAGGCCATCGGCATCTGGGCCGGCAGCGTCGGCCTCGCCATCGCCGTCGGCCCGATCACCGGCGGCATCCTCCTGGAGCACTTCTGGTGGGGCTCGATCTTCCTGGTCAACGTGCCCGTCGTCCTGCTCGCCTTCGCGCTCATGGCCTGGCTGGTCCCCGACTCCAGGGACCCCCGGCCCGGCCGGATCGACCTGCCCGGCGTGCTGCTGTCCGTGCTCGGCCTGGTGCTGCTCGTGTACGGCATCATCCGCGGCGGCGAGCTGGCGAGCTTCACCGACGCGGAGGTGCTGGTCCCGTCCCTCGGCGGCATCGTCGTCCTCGTCGCCTTCGTGCTGTACGAGAAGCGCAGCGACCACCCGGCGCTCGACGTCTCGTACTTCCGCAAGCCCGCGTTCTCCGCGGCCGTCGGCGCCATCGCGCTGGTCTTCTTCGCCCTCATGGGCGTGACCTTCTTCTCCGCCTTCTACCTGCAGAGCGTCCGCGGCTACAGCGCGCTGGAGTCCGGCCTGCTGATCCTGCCGCTCGCCGTCGCCCAGATGATCTTCGCGCCCCGGGCCCGGCTGGTCGTCGACCGCTTCGGCGCGAAGGCCGTGTGCACCGCGGGCATGCTGGCCGTCGCCGTGGGCCTCGCCGCCTTCGCCTTCTTCGAGGCGGACACCCCGCTGTGGATCCTGGAGGTCGTCTTCTTCCTCCAGGGCGCCGGCATGGCGCACATCATGCCGCCGGTCACCGTCTCCATCATGCAGTCGCTGCCCCGTGAGAAGGCCGGCTCCGGTTCGGCGATCAACAACACGTTCCGGCAGGTCGGCGGCGCCCTGGGCGTGGCCGTGCTCGGCTCCGTCCTCTCCACCACCTACCGCGGCGAGATCGAGGGGCACCTGGGCGCCGTCCCGGCGGGCCTCCGCGACACCGCCGGCGAGTCCATCGAGGCGACCCTCGCCGTCGCCGAGAAGCTCGGCCCGGCCGGCCACGGCCTGCTCGCCCCCGCCTACGACGCGTTCATCGACGCCATGCACGTCACCGCCATCGGCTCGGCCGTCGTCGCCGTCCTCGGCGCGGTCGTCGTCGCCGTCTTCCTGCCCGGCCGCGCCCCGGCCGCACCGGCCGCCGGTGCGCCCGCCCCGGGCACGCGCGCCGAAGCGGGAGAATCGGTTCCGAACTAGCCAAGAAGGAGAGGCGCAACGAGCGTGTCGCAGCACACGGGTGGATCCGCCCCGGTCGCCGACTGCCCGGGCGGCGGCCGGCGCGGGCGGCCGCGGAGCGAGGCGGTGGAACAGGCGATCTTCGACGCGGCCGTCGGCCTGCTGGAGAGCGGGCTGGCGCTCGCCGACGTGTCCATCGAGAAGATCGCCCGTACCGCAGGCGTCGGCAAGGCCACGATCTACCGGCGCTGGCCCGGCAAGGAGGAGCTGTTCGTCGACCTCCTGCGGTCGGTCGAGCCGCCGGACCCGGTGCTGCCCGGCACCTCGCTGCGGGACGACTTCGTGGTGCTCCTGGAGACGATGCGGCAGCGGGGGCTCGCCAAGCGGACCTCCGCGCTGCTGCACAGCGTGTTCTCGCAGATGCAGCTCTATCCCAAGCTGTGGGACGCCTACCACCACACGGTCATCGAGCCGCGCCGCCGCATGGGCCTGGACGCCATCCGGCGGGGGGTCGAACGCGGCGAGGTCCGCACCGACCTGGACGTCGAGCTGGTCAACGACCTGTTCGTCGGCCCGCTGCTGCTGCGCTCGATCATCCGCCCCGGCGCCACGCTGGAGCCGGGCCTGCCCGAGCAGATCGTCGACACGATCATGGACGGTCTGCGACCGCGTGTCTGACTCGTACGAATGTGCGCGTTCTGTCACAGCAGCCCGCCCCACGCCACCTGCAGGAACCCGCCACGCGTGGGTGTCGTCCCTCGAGGAGTACGACCGACCCGCGATCGCCTAGTGTCGAGACCGGGTCGCACAGCAAGGCAGTGAGGACGGCAGCGATGGCGCGGGTGGACATGACGGAGACCGAGCACGGCGGAACGCCGGACGACAAGGGCTCCAGCCGCCGGCCCGCATCCCGCCTGGGGGCCCGGTTCGCCGGGCTCCGCGGCGACCGGGGCATCTGGCGGCGGGGCATCGTCCTCGCCCTGTGCGCCGTCCTGCTGGCCCTTCTGATGGGACTTCACGCCGACGTCCCGAACCGGATCGGCAACCTGGGCAGCCTCACCGAGACCTTCCTGCCCTGGCTCGGCCTCTTCGTGCCGGTGCTGCTCGTCCTCGGCCTGCTGCGCCGCTCCGCGACCGCGCTGATCGCGCTGATCCTGCCGGTCGTGGTCTGGCTCAACCTCTTCGGCGGCCTCGTCGTCGACAAGTCCGAGCCCGGCGGCGACCTCACCGTCGTCAGCCACAACGTGAACGCCGACAACCTCGACCCCGAGGGCACGGCCCGTCAGATCGCCGCCTCCGGCGCCGACGTGGTCGCCCTGGAGGAGCTCAAGGGCGACATGGTCCCGGTCTACGAGCGCATCCTGGCCGGCACCTACAAGCACCACTCGGTGCAGGGCACGGTCGGCCTGTGGAGCAGGTACCCGCTGCGCGACCCGCAGCCCGTCGACATCCGGATGGGCTGGACCCGCGCCATGCGGGCCACCGTCGCCGCCCCCAAGGGCGAGGTGGCCGTGTACGTCGCCCACCTCCCGTCCGTACGGGTACGGCTGAACGCCGGCTTCACCGCCAACCAGCGCGACGACAGCGCAGGCGCCCTCGGCGAGGCCATCGCCCACGACCCGCACGCGCGGATCGTCCTCCTCGGCGACCTCAACGGCACCATGAACGACCGCTCCCTCAACGGCGTCACCTCCCAGCTGCGGTCCACCCAGGGCGCCGCGGGCGACGGATTCGGCTTCAGCTGGCCCGCGTCCTTCCCGATGGCCCGCATCGACCAGATCCTGGTCCGGGGGGTGGAACCGGTCTCCTCCTGGACCCTGCCGGAGACCCGCAGCGACCACCTGCCGGTGGCCGCCCGGGTCAGGCTGTGACGCCGGGGACAGCCGCGACGCCCGGGGGCAGCTGTGACGCCGGGGGCAGGCGGTGAAGCCCCCGGGTCTGGCTGTGACCCCCGGGTCTGGCCGTGACGCCGGGGGGGCAGGCGGTGACGCCGGGGCGTCCCGGCGTCAGTCCCGCGTGGCCTCGCGCCAGCGGTTGGTGATCGGCAGCCGGCGGTCCTTGCCGAAGCCCTTCGCGGAGATCTTCGTGCCCGGCGGGTACTGACGGCGCTTGTACTCCGCCAGGTCGACCATCCGCAGGGTGCGGGTCACCAGCGCGTCGTCGAGCCCGGCGGCCACCAGCTCGTCCCTGCCCTGGTCGCGGTCGACGTAGAGCTCCAGGATCCGGTCCAGGACCTCGTAGTCGGGCAGGGAGTCCGTGTCGACCTGACCCGGGCGCAGCTCGGCGCTCGGGGGCTTGGAGATCGAGTTCTCCGGGATCGGCGGGGTCTGCCCGCGCTCCTCCGCGGCCCGGTTGCGCCAGCGGGCCAGACGGAACACCCAGGTCTTGTAGACGTCCTTGATCGGGCCGAAGGCGCCGACCGCGTCCCCGTACAGGGTCGAGTAACCCACCGCCAGCTCGGACTTGTTGCCGGGGGCGAGGACGAGGTGGCCCTCCTGGTTGGAGAGCGCCATGAGCAGCGTGCCGCGCAGCCGCGCCTGGAGGTTCTCCTCGGCGAGCCCGGTGAGGCCCACGGAGCCCATGTAGGCGTCGAACATCGGCTCGATCGAGACCGTGCGGAAGTTCAGGCCGGTGCGCCGGGCCAGTTCGGCGGCGTCGGCGCGCGAGTGGTCCGAGGAGTACGGGGACGGCATCGACACGCCGTGCACGTTCGCGGGGCCGAGCGCGTCGCAGGCGAGGGCGGCGACGAGGGCGGAGTCGATGCCGCCGGACAGGCCGATCAGGACGGAGCGGAACCCGTTCTTGTTCACGTACGCCCGCAGGCCCACCACGAGCGCCGAGTACACCTCCTCGTCGTCGTCGAGCCGGTCCGCGTAACCGCCCGTCACCTCCGGCTCGTAGGCCGGCAGCGGCTCCTCGGAGAGCACCACCCGGTCGATCCGCAGCCCGTCGTCGACGACGCCGGTGGGGGCGTCCGGGAGCGCCGCCGGCAGCTCCAGATCGAGGACCACACAGCCCTCGGTGAACTGCGGGGCGCGGGCGAGGACCTCGCCGGACGCGTCGACGACGATCGAGTCCCCGTCGAAGACCAGCTCGTCCTGCCCGCCCATCATGGCGACGTACGCGGTCGTGCAGCCGGCCTCGCAGGCCCGCCGGCGGACCAGTTCGAGCCGGGTGTCGTCCTTGTTCCGCTCGTACGGGGAGGCGTTGACCGACAGGATCAGCCCGGCCCGGGCGCTGCGGGCCGCCGGCACGCGCCCGCCGTCCTGCCAGAGGTCCTCGCAGATCGCGAGGGCCACGTCGACGCCGTGGACCCGGACGACCGGCAGCGTGTCGCCCTGGACGAAGTAGCGGTACTCGTCGAAGACGCCGTAGTTGGGCAGGTGGTGCTTGGCGAACCGCAGCACCACCTCGCCCCGGTGGAGGACCGCGGCCGCGTTCTCCGGGGAACCGGCGGGCCGGCCGAGCCGGGGCTGCGCCCGCTCGGAGCGGTCGAGGTAGCCCACGACCACCGGCGTCTCGCCGAGCCCCTCGTCGGCGAGCCGCCGCCCGAGCGCCCGCAGGGCGTCCCGGGAGGCCTCGACGAACGAGGAGCGCAGCGCCAGGTCCTCGACGGGGTAGCCGGTCAGCGCCATCTCGGGGAACGCCACGAGGTGCGCGCCCTGCTCGGCGGCGTGCCGGGTCCAGTGGACGACGGCCTCGGCGTTCCCGGCGAGATCGCCGACGGTGGAGTCGATCTGATTCAGAGCGAGGCGAAGTTGAGGCACGCCCCCAGTCTAATCGTCAATTCGACGCTATGTCCCGCGCTCCTCGTACCGAGCCCCCGCCCGGGCACCGGGAACCCGCGGCTTCCCTCCGGCGTTCGAACCACTGTGTCCAGGAATGCCGGGCGGGCGCCCGCCGACATGTGCGGCCGCACGCGTGCCGCCGCCGCGCTGCTCGGCCTCGGTGCGCGCGCGCCGCGGCGGCACGAGGGGGAGGGCCCGGTGAGGGGTGCGGAGAGCGGGCGGGGGAACGGCCCGAGGAGCGGGGCGGCCGGGGGAGTGCCGCCGGCGTTCGTCCGGCACGCCGGCGTCGCCCATCACGTCGTCGTCGAGGGCTCGGGCCCCGTCTGCGTCCTCGCCGCCGGGCTCGGCATGAGCTGGTTCGACTGGGACCCGGTGGTCCCGCTGCTCGCCCCGCACCGCACCGTCGTCCGCTTCGACCGCCCGGGCCACGGCCTCTCGCAGCCCGCCGCCGCGCCGCCGACCCTCACCGGCGAGGCCGACCGGATCGCCGCCCTCCTCGACGCCGTCCTCGACACCCTCGGTCCCGACGGCCGCGCCCCCGCCACGGTCGTCGGGCACTCGATCGCCGGCTTCCACGCCGAGGCCTTCGCCCGGCTGCACCCCACCCGCACCGCGGCGCTCGTCCTCGTCGACTCCTCCGTGGAGGAGCGCCCGCGCGCCCTCCGCACCGCCCCGGCGCTCGCCCGCGCCCTCGGGGCGGCCCTGGGCGCCGCGGGGGTCCCGGCCGCGCTCGGCCCGGCGGCCCGTGCCCTGACCGTCCGCGGTTCGGTGCGGCGGCCCGACCCGTCGCCGCCCGCCCTGGTCCGCCGCGTCTACCGCAGCTCCCGCGTCTGGCGCGGCCTCCTCGACGAGAACGCCCGCTACGGTGCCGTCGCCGCCGAGCTGCTCGACCTGCGCGAGCGGGCGCCGCTGCCGCCGGGCCTGCCGGTCACCGTGCTCGCCGCCCCCGACGGCTCCCCCCGCTGGGAGCGGCGCCAGCGCACACTGGCCCGCCGGCTCGGCGCCCGCTACGAGGCGGCCGAGCCGTCGGGCCATCTGGTCATGCTGGACCGCCCGGACGCGATCGCCCGGGCGGTGTTGCGCGGGGCGTCCTGACGGGGCGTGATCGGGGCGCCCTCGGGCAACGGTGCGGGCAGCCCCCGGGGAGCGGTCAGGAAGTCGCGTACACGCTCTCGCAGAACGACTTGAGCTGCTCGTCCGTGAGGTTCCTGGCCAGGTCGGCCTCGCTGATCATGCCGACCAGACGCTTCTCGCCGTCGATCACCGGCAGGCGGCGGATCTGGTGGCTCTGCATCTCCTCCAGGACGGCGCCCACCTCGGCGCCGGACTCGATCCAGCGCGGGGTGCCCTTGGCCATCTCACCGCACGTGATCTTGGAGGGGTCGCGGCCCATGGCCACACAGCCGATGACGATGTCGCGGTCCGTGAGGATGCCGCACAGGCGTTCGTTCTCGTCGGCGATGGGCAGCGCGCCCACGTTGAGATTGCGCATCAGCTGGGCGGCGCGGTCGAGCGTCTCGTGTGCCGGGATCCACTGGGCCCCCGGGTGCATGATGTCCTTCGCCGTCTTCATGGGGTGGGTGCCTTTCGTCGAACGTGGTCGTGCCTACGTCCCCGAGCACCCTCAATTGTCGGCGCGCGACGAGGCCCCCGCGACCGCAGGGTCACGGGGGCCGCCGGGTGGGCGCCGGTACGGGCCGCCTACGCGCCGCGCGCCTTCAGCATGTCCGCCATCAGCTTGATCTCGGACTCCTGCGAGTCGACCATGCCCTGCGCGAGGTTGCGCTCCACCCCGGGCACGCACTTCTCGACGCAGCCCTGGGCCATGTGGATGCCGCCCTTGTGGTGCGCGGTCATCAACTGCAGGTAGAGCACCTCGGCCGCGCGGCCGGAGGCCGTGCGCAGCTGGTCGAGCTGGGCCCGGGTCGCCATGCCCGGCATGAGCGCGCCGTCCTCCCCGCCCACGTCCACGCCCATGCCCATCCAGGTCATGGGCGCCACGCCGGACTGCACCTTCGGCAGCTCCCACAGGTCCAGCCAGCCCAGCATCATGCCGCGCTGGTTGGCCTGGGTGTTGGCGATGTCGTACGCGAGGCGGCGCACGTCCTCGTCCTTCGTCCGGTCGCGGACGATGAACGACATCTCGACGGCCTGCTGGTGGTGGACCGCCATGTCACGGGCGAAACCGGCGTCCGCGGACTCCGCGGTGGGGGTGCGCGGGGCCTCGTCGTGGTCGGCGGAGGCGAAGGTCAGGGCGCCCGCGGCGAACAGCACCGCCAGGACGGTGATCGCGACGGACTGCCACTGGGTGCGGTTCAGCCTCACTGGCCCATCCCGGCGCCGCCCTGGCCCTCGGCGCCGACACCGCCGGTGCAGGCGGCGCCCGGCTCCGGCGTCTGCGGCCCGGTGACGTACTTGGTGAAGAAGGCGTCGACCCGCGGGTCGTCCGCCTTGTCCACGGCGACCTGCTTGCCCCAGGCGCTCAGCACGATCGGGGCGGCCTGGTCCTCGTACGGGCTCATGAGCGAGTACGGGGTCTTCTTGACCTTCGTCCTGAGCTTGTCGACGTCACCGGAGGCCGCCTTCTTGGTGTACGTCACCCACACGGCTCCGTGCTCCAGCGAGTGCACGGCGTTGACCTCGTTGACCGGCTTGTCGTAGACGTCGCCGTTGCAGTTCTGCCAGACCGGGTTGTGGTCGCCGCCGACCGGCGGCTTCATGTCGTACTTGACCGGCGTGTTGACGTGGTTGCGGGTCAGCTTCTTGGCGTCCCAGGACTTCTCGTCCTTGATGGGGGCCTTGGCGGCGGCCTCCTGCTGGTCCTTCTTGTCGTTCTCCTTGGTGATGACCCAGCCGCCGAAGCCGACGAGGGCCAGCACGACGGCGCCGGACACGCCGATCGTGATGAAGCGGTTGCGGCGCTCGCGGGCCTGCTCGGCGCGGCGCATCTCCTCTATTCGGGCGCGGCGGTCGGCGGTGGAGGAGCGGTTCGCGGCCATGGTGATGTGGTCCTTCGTGAAGTCTGGAGACGAGTGGGGAACGCGGAAACGAAACGAACGTGACGAAGTGCCCGGCCGCTTACGTCCGCAGGACTTGAAGGACGTGGAGGTCCGGCGCGCGCGGCCGTGCGCCGGGGCGGGGCGCCCGGCCGGAGAGGTCCGGCGCGGTGAGGCGGGGGACACCGCCCTCCGCGTGCAGCGGGGGGTCGAGCGGCGGTGCGCTGAGCACCGCGGGGGAGAGCGAGGGGAAGAGCGAGCAGCCGCCGCGCTCGTACGGGCAGACGTACCGGTCGGCGGAGGCGGCGGCGACCGGACCGGGGCGACCGCTGACCCGGCCGCTCCGTTCGGTGCCGGTCCGGCCGGCTCGTGCGGCGTCGGCCCGCCCGGGGTCCGCGGCGTCGGTCCGGCCGGTCGGTGCGGCGCCGGTCAGGCCGTCCGCCGTCGTGTGCCGGGCCCGCTCGCCGGAGTGGGCGGTTCCCGGGTGGCCGACCCCCAGACAGAGGAACAGCGCGCCGAGGAGCGTCGCCACGGCACTCGCCAGTGCCAGGGGACGCGCGTGTCGCGGCGGGCCGTCGAGCCGGGAGGCTCCCATGGGCGCCGATCGTAGTGGCAGAAGGGGCGCCGTGGGCGGGACGGGTACCCATCGGCAGGGAGCCGGCTCCGGCGGGCCGTCGCGCGGGCGCCGCTTTTCGGCCGCTCCCCCCGTTACCTGAGTCACAACGGAGCAGGCAGTATGGGTGTGCAACGTGCGCGAAACCATGTGGTGGGATGCTCAGGTGCCCCCCGAAGTGCCGGAGGCGGTGGGATCAGGCGGCCTGACCAGCGAGGATGGGTGTGGAAATGGACAAGCAGCAGGAATTTGTGCTCCGTACGCTCGAGGAGCGCGACATCCGCTTCGTGCGTCTGTGGTTCACCGACGTGCTCGGCTTCCTGAAGTCGGTGGCCGTCGCACCCGCCGAGCTCGAGCAGGCCTTCGACGAGGGCATCGGCTTCGACGGCTCCGCGATCGAGGGCTTCGCCCGGGTCTACGAGTCCGACATGATCGCCAAGCCCGACCCGGGCACCTTCCAGATCCTGCCCTGGCGCGCGGAGGCCCCCGGCACGGCCCGGATGTTCTGCGACATCCTCATGCCGGACGGTTCGCCGTCCTTCGCGGACCCGCGCTACGTCCTGAAGCGCGCGCTCGCCAAGACCTCTGACCTGGGCTTCACCTTCTACACCCACCCCGAGATCGAGTTCTTCCTGCTGAAGGACAAGCCGCTGGACGGCTCCCGGCCCACCCCGGCCGACAACTCGGGCTACTTCGACCACACCCCGCAGAACGTGGGCATGGACTTCCGCCGCCAGGCCATCACCATGCTGGAGTCGATGGGCATCTCGGTGGAGTTCTCCCACCACGAGGGCGCCCCCGGCCAGCAGGAGATCGACCTCCGTTACGCGGACGCGCTGTCGACCGCCGACAACATCATGACCTTCCGGCTGGTCATGAAGCAGGTCGCGCTGGAGCAGGGCGTGCAGGCCACCTTCATGCCCAAGCCCTTCTCGGACTACCCGGGGTCGGGCATGCACACCCACCTGTCCCTCTTCGAGGGCGACCGCAACGCCTTCTACGAGTCGGGCGCCGAGTACCAGCTCTCCAAGGTGGGGCGTTCCTTCATCGCCGGCCTGCTGAAGCACGCGGGCGAGATCTCCGCCGTCACCAACCAGTGGGTCAACTCCTACAAGCGCATCTGGGGCGGCTCCGGCCGCACCGCCGGCTCCGGCGGCGAGGCCCCCGCGTACATCTGCTGGGGCCACAACAACCGCTCCGCGCTGATCCGGGTCCCCATGTACAAGCCGGGCAAGATGGGCTCCTCGCGCGTCGAGGTCCGCTCCATCGACTCGGGCGCCAACCCCTACCTGACGTACGCGGTGCTGCTCGCCGCGGGCCTCAAGGGCATCGAGGAGGGCTACGAACTCCCCGCCGGCGCCGACGACGACGTCTGGGCCCTCAGCGACGCCGAGCGCCGCGCGATGGGCATCGAGCCCCTCCCGCAGAACCTCGGCGAGGCCATCACCCTGATGGAGCGCAGCGAACTGGTCGCGGAGACCCTGGGCGAGCACGTCTTCGACTTCTTCCTGCGCAACAAGAAGCAGGAGTGGGAGGAGTACCGCTCCGAGGTCACCGCCTTCGAGCTGCGCAAGAACCTGCCGGTGCTGTAGCGCGGAGCATGGAGCTGCGGCCCACCACCCCCAACCGGATCGCCCACACCGCCCTGGGCGGCGCCCCGGCCGTCGGCCTCGCCGTCTGGGCGGCGGAGGGCTCCGCCGTGGCGGCGGCGGCCGCCCTCGCCGCCCTGGCCGTCGCGGTGCGGGGCTGGCGGGTGGGCGTGCGCTGCGAGCACGACCGGCTGGTCGTCCGGGGGTTCCTGTGGACCCGCCGGCTCGACCGGGCGCGGATCGGCGCCGTCACGGCCTTTCCCGCCGTGCGGTGGACGTCCCGGCGCGGCGGGCGCCGGTGGACGCCGGTGCTCGCCTTCCTGGAAGCCCCGGAGGAGACCGCCGGTGCGCGTGACCGCAAGCGGGAGAACCTGGCGCGGCTGCGGCGCTGGGCCACCGCACGCGCCTGAGTCGGCGTGCCGCCGGAGGGCCATGTCCGAAGGCTGTCCTGCCGCCCGGGCACGCCGAGGCCCGGGCCGCCGGGCTCTGCGCGCTCGACTCCGCGAGTTCGCCGGGCCCGTCACGTCCGTCGAGTGCGCCGGACCGGCCCCCGGGCCCACCCGGCTCGTCGACCGCCTGGAGAGGGCCGGCGACGTCGATCGAGCCGCCGCCCCGGGACCGGCGCAAGGTTCTCGTTCCAACCCGCCGGCCGGCCCGCCGATCGCCACCGGGCCCCGCCCCGGCCCGCCGCCGCAGCGCCGAGATCCTCGGCCACCGCCCGCCCGACCAGGCCGCCGTCCTCTTCCCCTGTTCCGGCCGCGCCGCCGACGCCTGCCGCGAGGCGGCGGAGAAGCCCTGACCTCGGCACAAATGCGTTGCGGGCGAGCGGAACGCGCCCGAGACTGCGGTCCGTGAACGACCTGCGCACCATCCAGACCGCGCGGCTGCGCCTGCGCCCGCTCTCCGTCGACGAGGCCCGGCGCATCGTCGACGGCCGGCCCGCCCCCGGCGACCGCTGGGCCGAGGACTACCCCGGCGCCGGCGACGCCGCCAGCGCGCGCGGCTTCCTCGCCGGGGTCGCCGAGCGCGGCGACCCCGGGGTCTACCGGCCGTACGCGATACACCTGGAGGACGGCACCACCGTCGGCGGGATCGGCTTCCACGGCCCGCCGGACGCCGACGGTGTCGTCACCGTCGGCTACGGGCTCGTCCCCGGTGCCCGCGGGCACGGCTACGCCCGTGAGTCCCTGCGCGCCCTGATCGCCCGCGCCCGCGAGGCCGGCGCCACCGCCGTCCGCGGCGACGCCGACCTCGGCAACATCCCCTCCCAGCGCGTCATGGAGGCGGCCGGGATGGCCTACGAGGGCGAGGACGAGCGGGTACGGAACTACCGCGTCGTGTTCACGGACGTGCCGTAGGCCCCGTCCCCGGGCCCCGGATCGGGCCGTGGGGCCCCCCGGGGCCGCGGGTGCGGGCCGTGGGCGCGGACGCGCGGTCGGGAGGGGGCCCTGAGCGCGGTCGGGCGCCGTAGGTACGGACATGCCGCGGATCGGGCCGGGGGGCACGGACGCGCGGTCGGGCGCGGGCCCTGAGCGCGGTCACGCCGTCCGGCGCCGGGGGCACGGACACGCCGTCCGGGGCCGGGGCACGGTCACGCCGCCCGGCGCCGGACGGCGGCGCCTCTGCCCGGCGCCGGGCCTCAGCGCTCCGAGAGCTCCGACGGGGCCTCCTGGACGATCCAGCCGTTGCCGTCCGGGTCCTGGAACGACATGAAGGAGTTCCAGGTCCCGCCCCGGCCCGCCTCCCAGCCCGTCGCGCCCACGTGCATCACCGGCGTCACGTGCACGCCCGCCGCGACCAGCCGCTCGCGCGCCGCGTCGATGTCGGTGACGCACAACTGGAGCCCGTGCAGGGCGCCGGGGGCGGTGGCGCCGGTGCCCGGGAACGGCGGCATGCCCTGGACCAGCGAGATCGAACAGCGCGAGCCCGGCGGGGTGATCTGGACGACCCGGACGCCGGGGGCGACCTCCTGGTCCAGGTCCACCGTGAAGCCGCACTTCCCGGCGTAGAACTCCTTCGCCCGGTCCAGGTCGACGACGGGTACGACGATGACTTCCAGCGTCCAGTTCACGGTCGCCTCTCCTCGGTCTCGGATGCCCGGTCCCGGATGCTCGCGGGCACCGCCGGCAGTTCATCGTGGTCCGGACCACCGCCGTCCGCCAGCCCGCCGCCGCGCATCCGGAGGGATTCGCCGGATAGGCTCGGCCGGGGACTGGACCGAGCGGTATCGACCGGTGGAGGAGCGGCGGCATGACGGTGCCGGGACGCAGGAGCAGCACGTTCACCCGGCTGCTGCGGCACGGGTTCACCGATCCGTCCGCCGCCGAGCGGCTGCTCGACCTGGACGAGCTCGCCGCCCTGCGCGGCGACTCCGTGCTCCTGGACGCCCTCGGCGCCACCGCCGACCCCGATCTCGCCCTGCGCGGCCTGGTCCGGCTCGTCGAGGCCCAGCCGGTTGCCGACCGGCCGGCCCTCACCACCACCCTGCTGTCCGCCAAGCCGTTCCGCGACCGGCTGCTCGGCGTCCTCGGCTCCTCTGAGGCGCTCGCCGACCACCTGGCCCGGCACCCCCACGACTGGCAGACCCTCGTCACGTACGAGGCGACCGATCTGCACCCGGGCGTCGCCGAGTTCGCCCGCGGACTGGACGAGGCCGACGACCCGGTCTCGCTGCGCGTCGCCTACCGCCGCTGCCTGCTCGCCATCGCGGCCCGTGACGTGTGCGGCACCATCGACGTCGCCCAGACCGCCGCCGAGCTCGCCGACCTCGCCACCGCCACGCTGCGGGCCGCGCTGGCGCTCGCCCGGGCCGCCGCGCCCGAGGACGCCGTCCAGTGCCGGCTCTCCGTCATCGCCATGGGCAAGTGCGGCGGCCACGAACTCAACTACGTGTCCGACGTGGACGTCATCTTCGTCGGCGAGGCGGCCGACGGCGTGGACGAGGCCAAGGCCCTGCAGGCCGCGACCCGGCTCGCCTCCCACCTCATGCGGATCTGCTCCGAGACCACCGTCGAGGGCACCATCTGGCCCGTCGACGCCAACCTGCGCCCGGAGGGCCGTAACGGTCCGCTCGTCCGCACCCTCTCCTCCCACCTCGCCTACTACCAGCGCTGGGCCAAGACCTGGGAGTTCCAGGCCCTGTTGAAGGCCCGGGCCGTGGCCGGCGACGAGGAGCTCGGCGCCGCGTACATCGAGGCCGTCTCCCCGCTGGTCTGGCAGGCCGCCGAGCGCGAGAACTTCGTGGCCGACGTGCAGAAGATGCGCCGCCGGGTCGTCGACAACATCCCGGCCGGCCAGGTCGACCGCGAGCTGAAGCTCGGCCCCGGCGGCCTGCGGGACGTCGAGTTCGCCGTCCAGCTCCTGCAGTTGGTGCACGGCCGCAGCGACGGCAGCCTGCACAGCGGCACCACCCTCGACGCGCTCGCCGCCCTCGCCGCCGGCGGCTACGTCGGCCGTGCCGACGCCGCCCAGCTCGACGAGGCCTACCGCTTCCTGCGCGCCATGGAGCACCGCATCCAGCTGCACCGGCTGCGCCGCACCCACCTCGTGCCCGAGGGCGACGAGGACCTGCGCCGCCTCGGCCGCTCCCTCGGCCTGCGCACCGACCCGGTCGCCGAGCTCAACCGCGAGTGGCGGCGGCACGCGGCCGTGGTGCGCCGGCTGCACGAGAAGCTGTTCTACCGCCCGCTCCTCGACGCCGTCGCCCAGCTCGCCCCCGGCGAGATCCGGCTCAGCCCGAAGGCCGCCGGGCAGCGTCTGGAGGCCCTCGGGTACGCCGACCCCGCGGCCGCCCTGCGCCACCTGGAGGCACTCTCCTCCGGCGTCACCCGCAAGGCCGCCATCCAGCGGACGCTGCTGCCGGTGCTGCTCGGCTGGTTCGCCGACTCCGCCGACCCGGACGCGGGCCTCCTCGGCTTCCGCAAGGTCTCCGACGCGCTCGGCAAGACCCCCTGGTACCTGCGGCTGCTGCGCGACGAGGGCGCTGCGGCCGAGAACCTCGCCCGGGTCCTGTCCGCCGGCCGGCTCGCCCCCGACCTGCTGCTCCGGGCGCCCGAGGCGGTCGCGATCCTCGGCGACCCCGAGGGCCTGCGCCCGCGCGGGCGCGAGCACCTGGAACAGGAGGTCCTCGCCGCCGTCGGCCGCGCCGACGGTGCCGAGCAGGCGGTGGCCGCGGCCCGAGGGGTACGGCGCCGCGAACTGTTCCGTACCGCGGCGGCCGATCTCATCGGCTCCTACGGCACCGAGGACAACCCCCGCGAGTCCGACCCCGGCGCGCTCGTGGACCACGTCGGGAAGGCCGTCACCGACCTCAACGCGGCCACCCTCGCGGGCGCGCTGCGGGCGGCCGTGCGGGCCGAGTGGGGCGAGGAACTGCCCACCCGCTTCGCGGTGATCGGCATGGGCCGCTTCGGCGGACACGAGCTGGGCTACGGCTCCGACGCCGACGTGCTGTTCGTGCACGAGGCGCGCGAGGGCGTCGACGAACAGGAGGCCGCCCGGGCCGCCAACCGGGTCGTCACCGAGATGCGCCGGCTGCTCCAGCTCCCCACCGCCGACCCGCCGCTGCTCATCGACGCCGATCTGCGCCCGGAGGGCAAGAACGGCCCGCTGGCGCGCACCCTCAAGTCGTACGAGGCCTACTACCGCCGCTGGTCCCTCGTCTGGGAGAGCCAGGCCCTGCTGCGTGCCGAACCCATGGCCGGCGACAGGGACCTGGGGGAGCGTTTCCTCGCCCTGATCGACCCGCTGCGCTATCCGGCGGAGGGGCTCGGCGAGGACGCCGTGCGCGAGATCCGCCGTCTCAAGGCCCGCATGGAGACCGAACGGCTGCCGCGCGGCGCCGACCCCACGCTGCACGCCAAGCTGGGCCGCGGCGGCCTGAGCGACGTCGAGTGGACCGTCCAGCTGCTGCAGATGCGGCACGGCTGGGCCGAGCCGGGCCTGCGCACCACCCGGACCCGGGAGGCCCTGGCCGCGGCCCGCGCGGCCGGGCTCATGGGCACGGACGAGGCCCAGATCCTCGACGAGGCCTGGGTCCTCGCCTCCCGGGTCCGCAACGCGGTCATGCTGGTCCGCGGCCGCCCCGGCGACACGTTCCCCTCGGAGCCGCGCGAACTGGCGGCGGTGGGGCGCTACCTGGGCTACGGCCCGGGCAGGGTCGGCGAGATGGTCGACGACTACCGCCGCGTCACCCGCCGCGCCCGCGCGGTGGTCGACGAGCTGTTCTACGGCGCGTAGGGACCGCCCCTCGGGGGCATGCTCCGGCGCCGCGAACGATCGTCCCCGTGGCCCTCGCCGTCCCCGTTAGACCCGCCGTCCCCTTGCCCCCCGCCGTCCCCGTCGTTCTCGCGGGGCCTTCGGCCCGGCGGCCCGCGGACCCGTCGACCCCGCCCCAACTCCACTCCTGGGACGCACCGCCGGCCGCGCCCACCCGGCGACCCACGGCGGCCGTCACACCGGCCGTCACACCGACGGCTGCGCACACGGCCACCGCCTCCCGCGCTCCGGCGCGCCCGTCCGCGCCGCCCGCGACCCACCGCCCGAAGCCGCCTCCGTCCCATGGCCCCCGACCGTCCGGGCCCCCGGGCGTCGACGCGCTCGGACCGGGAAGCACCGGCCCCGAGGTCGAGGACCTCCAGCGCCGGCTCGGCCGGCTCCACCTGTACCTCGGATCGGTCGACGGCACGTTCGGCCCGTCCGTGACGCAGGCCCTGAGCCGCTTCCAGGCGTCCCGGGCCATCCCGGAGCGGGCCGGCGTCTACGGCCCGCTGACCCGCGCCGCCCTTCGGGCGGAGACCGACCGGGAGGACCGGAGGGACCGGGACGGCTGGAACGCCGGCGACCGAAGTGGCTGGAGCGGCTGGGGCGACTGACCCCGGCACGACGCTTCCGGCCCCTGCCGCCCCACCCGGCCCCGCCTCACCCCCCTCCCCGCCGCACCCCTGCTACCGCACGCCCCGCCTCCCTTCACCCCTCACCACACCCTCATCAGAGATCGGCACAGTCATGTCCAAGACCGTCATGTCCAAGACAGTCACCGTGGGCCCGCGCACGCGAGTGGGCGTCGCCGCGGCCCTCGCCCTCGCCCTCTCGGTCCCGTGCACCGCCCTCGCCGCACCTCTCGCGCCCGCGGGGGAGCGGTCCGCCGGGTGCCCGACTCCCGGGAAGGAACCCGGGATCGGCCACGTCCCCCTGTTCACCGACGCCGGCGTGGCCCTGTACGCGGGCGGCGACTACACCGCCGACGGCGGGACCGCCGAGGCGGAGGGCCTGCTCGTCGTGGGCGGCCACGCCACCTTCGCGAAGACGGCCGGGGGAGTCTTCAACGTCGGCCGGGTCGGCGCCGGTTCGGGCATCCTGCCGGCGTCGGGCGAGCTGATGCTCGCGGTCGGCGGCGACCTGGGGATCGCCAAGGGGACGACGGTCGACGTGGGGCACGGACTCACCGCGGGCCCGCGCTACGGAGGCTCCGTCCGGGTGGGCGGGAAGATCGACGAGAAGGGCTCGCTGACGACGAACGGAGGGTCCCTCTCCTCCGGCACGGGTGCGCGCGAGGCCCTGGGGCCCTACGCCGCGTTCGGCGGCACGGTCCGCCGCGAGTCGGCGTCCCTCGCCGCCCTCCGTCCGACCGGGACCAGCGTCCGCTCCGGCGGCACCGTGACCTTCGAGGGCAGGGGAGCGGCCGCTCCGCAGGTCTTCGAGATCTCGGCCGGGGACATCGACGGCGCCTCGACCTTCCTCTTCCGGTCCCTCCCCGAAGGGGCCGCCGTCGTGATCAACGTGAAGGGCGGCCAGGCCGTCGGCATCTCGCCCCTGTCCGTCGGTATCAACGGCGACCGCGTGGACACGTACGACTCCCCGCGCTTCGGTGAGGCGGCCTCGCGGATTCTCTACAACTTCGAGGAGTCCGCCTCGATCAGGCTCGGCGGCGGTGGAAACTTCATGGGCTTGATCCTCGCGCCCGAGGCGGACGCCGATCTGACCGCCAGCACCAACGGCCGGCTCTACGCGGGAGGGGACATCCGCACCCACGGCGCGGGCAACGAGAGCCACAACTACCCGTGGGTGGGCTCCTCGGTCTTCGGGTGCGAGCCCACGCCGGAGGGACCGGGCGGCGGCGCCCCGCAGCCGGAGCCCTCCCGGCCGGCCCCGTCGCCGTCCCGCCCGGGCGGCGGGGGCGCGACTCCGGCGCAGCCGGCCGAGCCCGCGCCGACGCCCGTCGCGTCCACCGCCACGCCCTCGCCGTCCGAGCCGACGCCCGTGCCGTCGACGACGCCTCCGGCCGGCGGCAAGCGCGACGGCTCGCTCGCGACGACGGGCGGACAGACCGCGCCGTACCTGCTCGCGGCGGCCGCGCTGGGCGTGCCCGGCGGAGTGTTCCTGCTGGTCCCGCGTCGGCGGCGGGTCCGGCGCTGACACCCTGGTCCGGCCCGGCCGACGAGACCTGGGCCCCCGTCCTCTCGGGCCCCCGGCGGCACGGCCGCCGGGGGCCCGAGGAGGTGCCGGATTCCCCGGCGGAGCACCGGATCCCCTGCGGCGGACCGTCCAGGTCGTGTCCGCGAAGCAGCCCCGGCCCCGGGTAGCCCCGTCCCCGGGCAGATCCGGTCAGGGCGCATCTGCCCAGGGCCTTCCGGGGCCGGGCCGGTCCCGAGGGCCCCGTCCCGAGGGCCCTGGCTAGGAGTCGCCGCCCATCGCGGCGGTGTCGTCGCCGCTCCTGCGCCTTCCGCCCGTGCCGGACCTGCGGGCCAGCTCGCCCGCCGCCAGCGTCGCCCTGGCGACACCACGGGTCCAGCGCGGGCCGCCGCGGGCCGCCCAGACCACGCAGACACAGCCGGCGACGGCGAGCACGAGGATGCCGGAGAGAACGAGGATGGTCATGTGGGGGTCCCCCTTCGCGGATGCACGCCGAGTGCGTCCCGGCGGCGGTCGGGTTCATCGTCTCAGGGGTTCTCCAGGGCGATGACGGCCGGCAGCACGTCGGCGAACGCCCGGGAAGCCCCGTCGAAGAGGCGGGGCGGCCTTCACGTACGGCAGGGGCACCTTCGCGTCCGACGGGCCGGTACGACGCCAGGGGCGGGCCGGGCGCCCGTGGCGGACCGGCGGGCCCGCCCTCGCCCAGGACGGCCGCCCAGGACGGCACCGCCGAGAACGCGCACCTCCAAGACCCGCGGCCCCGGCCCCCGAACCCGGTTACCGGATCGACCCCGTCCGGTCCACCGTGTGCCGCGGTCGGGTCACCTTCCGGAGCCGACCTTCTCCTGCTCGGCGGACTCCGGGTCCGTCCCCGCCTCCGGGGACGGACCGCCCCGCGTCGTGCCCTGCGGGAGCGACGCGGCGGGCTCCACGAGGCGGGGGAGCCGGTGCGGGCGGGAGCCGTACCAGAAGTACGAGGCCAGGAAGCCGAAGGCCAGGCAGATCACGCCGCCGACCGCGTCCATCCAGAAGTGGTTGGCGGTGGCCACGATGACGACGAGCGTGGCCGTCGGGTAGAGCAGTCCGAGGATCCGGGCCCAGGGCGCCCTGGCCAGCAGGAAGATCGTCACACCGCACCACAGCGACCAGCCGATGTGCATCGACGGCATCGCCGCGTACTGGTTCGACATGTGCTTGAGGTTGCCGGAGGCCATCGAGCCCCAGGTGTGGTGCACGAGCACGGTGTCGATGAACTGCTGCCCGTTCATGAGGCGGGGCGGAGCCAGCGGATACAGGTAGTAGCCGACCAGTGCCACCGCGGTCGTGGCGAAGAGGACCGTGCGGAACGCCGCGTAACGACCCGGCTGCGTACGGTAGAGCCACACGAGCACACTGATCGTCACGACGAAGTGCAGGGTGGCGTAGTAGTAGTTCATCGACACGATCAGCCACGTCACCGAGTTCACGGCGTGGTTGACGGAATGCTCGAAGGCCAGGCCGAGGGAGTGCTCGAACTCCCAGATCCAGTCGGCGTTCTCCAGCGCCTTGGCCTTCTGCTCGGGCACCGCGTTGCGGATGAGCGAGTACAGCCAGTAGCTCACCGCGATGAGCAGGATCTCGAACCAGATCCGGGGCCGGCGCGGGGTGCGGACGCGCAGCGCGCGCGTGAACCTGCCGCCGCCAACGGTGGGTGACGACGGGGTCGTCCGACTTTCCGAGGTCTTCACGGTCGTTTCACCCATAGGAGGAGAGTCTGCCAGATCCCGTTCCCTCGACCGATCATCCCTCGGTCGGGTATGAGGCGCACCCTCTCAGTCTCAGGAAGGAGAGGGAACCGCGACCGAGGGCGCGGGAGCGGAGGCCGTCGAACCGCGAACCACCAGCTCGGGCATGAAGACGAACTCGCTGTGCGGGGCCGGCGTGCCGCCGACCTCCTCCAGGAGCGCCCGCACCGCCGCCTGCCCCATGGCCTGCACCGGCTGCCGGATGGTGGTCAGCGGCGGATCGGTGAACGCTATGAGCGGGGAGTCGTCGAAGCCGACCACCGACACGTCCTTGGGCACGTCGAGCCCCTGCTGCCGGGCCGCCCGGATCGCGCCGAGCGCCATCATGTCGCTCGCGCACACGATCGCCGTGCACCCCTTGGTGATGAGCGCGGACGCGGCGGCCTGGCCGCCCTCCAGGGTGTAGAGGGAGTGCTGGATCAGCTCCTCGGCCTCCTCGGGGGTGAGCCCGAGCCGCTGCTGCATGCCCTTGCGGAAACCCTCGATCTTGCGCAGCACCGGCACGAAGCGCTTCGGCCCGACGGCCAGCCCGATCCGGGTGTGCCCGAGCGCCGCCAGGTGCGTCACGGCCAGCACCATCGCGGCCCGGTCGTCGGGGGAGACGAAGGGGGCCTGCACCTTGGGGGAGAAGCCGTTGATGAGGACGTACGGGACGCCCTTGCCGCGCAGCTGGTCGTAGCGGGTGGTGTCGGCCGTGGTGTCGGCGTGCAGCCCGGAGACGAAGATGATGCCGGAGACCCCGCGCTCCACCAGCATGTCGGTGAGCTCGTCCTCCGTGGACCCGCCGGGGGTCTGGGTGGCGAGCACCGGGGTGTATCCCTGACGGGTGAGGGCCTGCCCGATGACCTGCGCGAGCGCGGGGAAGATCGGGTTGTCCAGTTCGGGGGTTATGAGTCCGACGAGTCCGGCGCTCCGCTGGCGCAGCCGTACCGGGCGCTCGTAGCCGAGCACGTCGAGTGCGGCGAGCACGGATTCACGGGTGGCCGCGGCCACACCGGGCTTGCCGTTGAGCACGCGGCTGACTGTGGCTTCACTGACCCCCGCCTGGGCTGCGATGTCGGCGAGCCGCGCGGTCATGGGAGTGGACTGTACCGGTCGTGCGTCGGATTGCCCACCGAACGCGGGTTCCGGCCGTTGTCGGCCACCTTGCGCAAGTTCTTGCAAGAGGAGATGTGTCCCCGGAGGTGTCAAGCGGCTCGTCGGCAACCTTAGGGACACGTGGATGTAACGATCCCCGGGTCTTGCAGAAATTTCACGCAAGCTCTTTCGGCTCGTTTTCATCCCTGTTACGTTCCTGGCAACCCGGCGCGCCGCGAGGGAGCGGTCGCAGAGGAAGGTTCCAGCCCCTCGTCATCCGGGACCACCTGAAGGAGTTCACATGCGGCGTGGCATAGCGGCCACCGCGCTGGTCGCGGCCCTGGGCGTGACCCTGGCGGCGTGCGGAAGCGACAACGGATCCACCGACGGCGGAGCGAAGGGCTCGGGCGAGCTCTCCGGCACCGTCACCTGGTGGGACACCTCCACGGTCGGTTCCGAGGACAAGGTCTTCAAGAAGATCGCCGAGGACTTCACCAAGAAGCACCCCAAGGTCACGATCAAGTACGTCAACGTGCCTTTCGGTGACGCCCAGAACAAGTTCAAGAACGCCGCCCAGTCCGGCGCCGGCGCCCCCGACGTGATCCGCTCCGAGGTCGCCTGGACCCCGGACTTCGCGAACCTCGGCTACCTCGCCCCGCTGGACGGCACCGCCGCCCTGAAGGACAAGGAAGACTTCCTCAAGCAGGCCGCCGCCTCGACGAAGTACAACGGCAAGACCTACGCCGTGCCCCAGGTCATCGACTCCATGGGCATCTTCTACAACAAGAAGATCTTCAAGGACGCCGGCGTCGAGGTCCCCAAGAACATCGACGAGCTGAAGTCCGTCGCCACCAAGATCAAGCAGAAGACCGGCAAGACCGGCCTGTACCTGCGCGGTGACGACGCCTACTGGTTCCTGTCCTTCCTGTACGGCGAGGGCGGCGACATGGTCAACGCCGACACCAAGACCGTCACGATCGACAACCCGGCCGGCGTCAAGGCCTTCAAGACCGTCAAGGACCTGGTCGACTCCAAGGCCGCGATCACCGACGCGACCAACGGCTGGGACAACATGCAGGCCGCCTTCAAGGACGGCAAGGTCGCGATGATGATCAACGGCCCGTGGGCCGTCGCCGACACCTACACGGGCAAGGAGTTCGCCGACAAGGCGAACCTGGGCATCGCCCCGGTCCCGGCCGGCTCGGCCGGCCAGGGCGCCCCGCAGGGCGGCCACAACCTCGCCGTCTACGCCGGCTCCAAGAACCTGGACGCCTCCTACGCCTTCGTCGAGTACATGAGCTCGACCGAGGTCCAGGCCCAGGTCGCCAAGGAGCTCAGCCTGCTCCCGACGCGCAGCTCGGCCTACGGCAAGACGGAGGTGGCGACCAACGAGATGATCACCTTCTTCAAGCCGGTCGTCGACAAGGCCGTCGAGCGCCCCTGGATCCCGGAGGGCGGCAGCCTCTTCGCCCCGCTCGTCACCGAGTACACCAAGGTCCTCACCAACCAGGCCACCCCGGAGCAGGGAGCGAAGACGGCGGGCGACTCCTACCGCAAGCTCCTGAAGGACTGGAAGTAACAAGGAAGCGGGAAGGAAGGCAGACCGGCTGATGGCTGTGGACACCAGCAGCCAGTCGGTGGCGAAGGCCGCGGGCGACGACGTCGCCCGCGGCCGGAGCCGCGGAACTGGCAAGCACAAGGGCGGGGGCCAGGGCGCCGTGCGGCGTTCGCTCTCCACCCACTGGTACGCCTGGGCGATGGTCGCCCCGGTCGTGCTCGTGATCGGCGTGATCATCGGATACCCGCTGGTCCGCGGCATCTGGCTGTCGCTCACCGACGCCAACGAACGCAACGTCGAGCGTTCCATCGGCGTCAACCACATTCCCGCGACCTACGAGTTCACGGGCCTGCGGAACTACACCGACGCGCTCACCGGCGGCCAGTTCCTCGGCACGCTCGGCTGGACCCTGGTGTGGACGGTCTCCTGTGTCTCGGTGACCTTCGTCCTCGGCCTCGCGCTCGCCAACATCCTCAACCGGAAGATGGCCGCACGTTCCGTCTACCGGATGCTGCTGGTCCTGCCCTGGGCCGTCCCCGGCTTCGTCTCCGTCTTCGCCTGGCGCTTCCTCTACGACGAGCGCCGCGGCATCCTCAACCAGCTGCTCGCGGGCGGCGGCATCGACGCCGTGCCGTGGCTCAACGACCCCACCTGGGCCAAGTTCTCGGTCATCGCCGTGAACGTGTGGCTCGGTGTGCCGTTCATGATGGTCGCCCTGCTCGGCGGTCTGCAGTCCATCCCCGGCGAGCTCTACGAGGCCGCCGAGATGGACGGCGCCGGCGCCTGGCAGCGCTTCCGGCACATCACCCTGCCCGGACTGCGGTCCGTCAGCACCACGGTGATCCTGCTGAGCACCATCTGGACCTTCAACATGTTCCCGGTGATCTTCCTGCTGACCCGGGGCGGTCCCGGCGAGGCCACCCAGATCCTGGTGACCCAGGCCTACAAGTTCTCCTTCGAGATCAGCCCCCGCGACTACGCGCAGTCCTCCACCTGGGGCGTGCTGATCCTGATCCTCCTGATGGTCTTCGCCGCGGTCTACCGGCGGGTCCTCCGCAAGCAGGGAGAAGTCTGGTGACCACCGCCGTCCACACCCCCCGCCGCGGCCGCCGTTCGCCGCTCGCCTCCGTCGGGCTGCACGCGACCCTGGTCGTCGCCTCCGTGATCGCCGTCTTCCCGGTGCTCTGGGTGCTGCTGACCTCGCTCAAGCCGGCGAAGTTCGCGACCACCACGGACTTCGTCAAGGAGCCGACGCTCGAGAACTACACGAACCTGCTGAACGACACCCCGTTCCTCACCTGGTTCGGCAACTCGCTGCTCATCGCCGCCCTCACCACCGTGCTCGGCGTCTTCGTCTCCTCCACCACCGGCTACGCGGTCAGCCGCTTCCGCTTCCCCGGCAAGCGCGGTCTCATGTGGACCCTGCTGATCACCCAGATGTTCCCGGTCGCCGTCCTCATCGTGCCGATCTACAACATCATGGCGTCGATGGGCCTGCTCAACAGCCCGACCGGCCTGGTCGTCACCTACCTGACGATCGCCGTCCCGTTCTGCGCCTGGATGATGAAGGGCTTCTTCGACACCATCCCGCGCGAGATCGACGAGTCGGGCCAGGTCGACGGCCTCACCCCGTTCGGCACCTTCTGGCGGCTGATCCTGCCGCTCGCCAAGCCGGGCATCGCGGTGACCGCCTTCTACTCGTTCATCACCGCCTGGAGCGAGGTCGCCTACGCCTCCGCCTTCATGGTCGGCGACGAGAACCTGACCCTCGCCGGCGGACTGCAGAAGTTCGTCAACCAGTACGGCGCCCAGTGGGGCCCGATGACCGCGGCCTCCGTGCTCATCGCCATCCCCGCCGCGCTGGTGTTCCTCTTCGCCCAGCGCCACCTGGTGACCGGTATGTCCGCCGGCGCCGTCAAGGGCTGAGCTCGGAAGAGCCGCCGTGTCCGCGCACTCCGTGTCCGCACACTCCTTACAAGCAAGGAAGACATGACCCAGCACCTCGCCGCCCCCGCCGACGCCGTACCCGCCACCGGCACGCAGTCGGACTGGTGGAGAGACGCGGTGATCTACCAGGTCTACCCCCGCAGCTTCGCCGACGGCAACGGCGACGGCATGGGCGACCTGGTGGGCATCCGCAGCCGGCTGCCGTACCTCAAGGAACTCGGCGTCGACGCCGTCTGGCTCTCCCCCTTCTACGCCTCCCCGCAGGCCGACGCGGGCTACGACGTCGCCGACTACCGGGCCATCGACCCGATGTTCGGCACGCTCCACGACGCCGACGCCGTCATCCGCGAGGCCCACGACCTGGGCCTGCGGATCATCGTCGACCTGGTGCCCAACCACTCCTCGGACCAGCACGAGTGGTTCCAGCGCGCGCTGCGCGAGGGCCCCGGCTCCCCGCTGCGCGAGCGCTACCACTTCCGCCCCGGCCAGGGCACCGACGGCGAACTCCCGCCCAACGACTGGGAGTCCATCTTCGGCGGCCCCGCCTGGACCCGTACGGAGAACCCGGACGGCACGCCCGGCGACTGGTACCTGCACCTCTTCGCGCCCGAGCAGCCCGACTTCAACTGGGAACACCCCGCCGTCCGCGACGAGTTCCGCTCGATCCTGCGCTTCTGGCTCGACATGGGCGTCGACGGCTTCCGCGTCGACGTCGCCCACGGCCTGGTCAAGGCCGCCGGCCTGCCCGACATCGGCAGCCACGACCAGCTGAAGCTGCTCGGCAACGACGTCATGCCCTTCTTCGACCAGGACGGCGTCCACGAGATCTACCGCTCCTGGCGCACGGTGCTGTCCGAGTACGACGGCGAGCGCGTGCTCGTCGCCGAGGCCTGGACCCCCACCGTCGAGCGCACCGCCAACTACGTGCGCCCCGACGAGATGCACCAGGCCTTCAACTTCCAGTACCTGGGCACCCACTGGGACGCGACCGAGCTGCGCGGCGTCATCGACGCCTCGCTCGCCGCGATGCGCCCGGTCGGCGCCCCCACCACCTGGGTGCTCTCCAACCACGACGTCACCCGGCACGCCACCCGGTTCGCCAATCCGGCGGGCCTCGGCACCCAGCTGCGCACCCCCGGCGACCGCGCCCTCGGGCTGCGCCGGGCCCGCGCCGCGAGCCTGCTGATGCTGGCGCTGCCCGGCTCCGCCTACGTCTACCAGGGCGAGGAGCTCGGCCTGCCCGACGTCACCGACCTGCCCGACGAGGTCCGCCAGGACCCGTCCTTCTGGCGGGCCACCGGCCAGGACGGCTTCCGCGACGGCTGCCGCGTGCCGCTGCCCTGGACCACCGGGGGTTCCTCGTACGGCTTCGGCACCGGCGGCTCCTGGCTGCCGCAGCCCGCCTCCTGGGGCGGACTGAGCGTCGAGGCGCAGACCGGTGACCCCACCTCCACCCTGGAGCTGTACCGCAGCGCGCTCGCCGTGCGCCGCGCGCAGCCGGGGCTCGGTGCGGGCGAGTCCGTGGAGTGGCAGGACGCCCCCGAGGGCGTGCTGGTCTTCCGCCGCGACGGCTTCGTCTGCACCGCCAACACCACCGGCCGGGCCATCACCGTCCCGCTGCCTGGCCGGTTCCTTCTCTCCAACGAGGAGATCCGGATCGTCACCGACGGCGAGGGCACCGCCGAGCTGCCCGCCGACACCACCGCCTGGTGGGCGGTGTGACGATCCCCCTGCCGCGGGGCGCCGGAGGGGGCGCCCCGCGGCTCGCGGACATCGCCGCCCAGTCGGGGGTGAGCGAGGCCACCGTCAGCCGGGTCCTCAACGGCAAGGCGGGGGTGGCCGGCGCGACCCGGCACAAGGTGCTGGCCGCGCTCGACGTGCTCGGCTACGAGCGTCCGGTACGCCTCAAACGGCGCAGCGCGGGCCTCATCGGTCTGGTCGTGCCCGAGCTGACGAACCCCATCTTCCCGGCGTTCGCCCAGATCATCGAGCAGGTCCTGGCCGGGCACGGCTACACCCCGGTGCTGTGCACACAGATGCCGGGGGGCGCGACCGAGGACGAGCTCGTCGAGCAGCTCGTGGAGCGCGGGGTGGCCGGCATCGTCTTCCTGTCCGGCCTGCACGCGGACGCCGGCGCCGACCCGGCCCGCTACACCCGCCTCGCCGCGCGCGGGGTGCCGTTCGTCCTCATCAACGGCTTCAACGAACACATCGACGCCAACTTCGTCTCGCCCGACGACCGCGCGGCGGCCCGGATGGCCGTACGGCACCTGGTCGACCTCGGGCACGAACGGATCGGTCTCGCCATCGGGCCGACCCGCTACGTGCCCTCGCGCCGCAAGGCGGAGGGCTTCTGCGCCGAACTGCGCGAACAGCTGGGGGTGGAGCGGGCCGAGGCCGAACGCCTCGTGCGGCCCACCCTGTTCGGCGTGGAGGGCGGCCACGCCGCCGCCGACCTGCTGCTCGCCGAGGGCTGCACCGGCATCGTGTGCGGTTCCGACCTGATGGCCCTCGGGGTGGTCAGGGCGGCCCGCGCCAGGGGGCTCGACGTGCCCCGCGACGTGTCCGTGGTCGGCTTCGACGACTCCCCGCTGATCGCGTTCACCGACCCGCCGCTGACCACCGTGCGCCAGCCGGTGCAGGCCATGGCGACGGCGGCGGTCGGCGCGCTCCTGGAGGAGATCGAGGGAAACCCGGTCCAGCGCACGGAGTTCGTCTTCCAGCCCGAGCTGGTCGTACGCGGTTCCACTGCGCAGCCGCCGCAACTCCTTGCGTAATCCCTTCCATTGGGCTGTGCGAAGGGTTGACCGCACGCCTGTGCGCCCCTACGGTCGCGGCTGAAAACAGTTGCTGTCATTTTCGGCAACTTCTTGCGACAGGGACGTCGTACAGGAGGAGAGATGGCAAGAAAGACCGTGGCCGCTGCGCTCGCCCTTGTGGCAGGAGCCGCCGTGGCCGTCACGGGCACCCCCACCGCGCAGGCCTCGCCCCCGGGGGAGAAGGACGTCACCGCGGTGATGTTCGAATGGAACTTCGCCTCGGTGGCCAAGGCCTGCACCGATCAGCTCGGCCCCGCCGGCTACGGCTACGTCCAGGTCTCGCCGCCCCAGGAGCGCATCCAGGGATCCCCGTGGTGGACCGCGTACCAGCCCGTCAGCTACCGGATCGCCGGACCGCTCGGCGACCGCACCGCCTTCAAGAGCATGATCGACACCTGCCACGCGGCAGGGGTCAAGGTCGTCGCCGACTCGGTCGTCAACCACATGGCCGGTCCGTCGGACCCCAACGCCACCTACACCGGCACCGGGGGATCCACCTACAGCAAGTACAACTACCCCGGCGTCTACTCCGGCTCCGACATGGACGACTGCCGGGCCGCCATCTCCAACTACCAGGACAAGGCGAACGTCCAGAACTGCGAGCTCGTCAACCTCGCCGACCTCGACACCGGCGAGGAGTACGTGCGCGGCCGGATCGCCGCCTACCTCAACGACCTGCTGTCACTGGGCGTGGACGGCTTCCGCATCGACGCCGCCAAGCACATGCCGGCCGCCGACCTGGCCAACATCAAGTCCCGGCTGACGAATCCTTCCGCCTACTGGAAGCAGGAGGCCATCCACGGCGCCGGCGAGGCCGTCTCCCCGAGCGAGTACCTCGGCACCGGCGACGTCCAGGAGTTCCGCTACGCCCGTGACCTCAAGCGGGTCCTGCAGAACGAGAAGCTCTCGTACCTGAAGAACTTCGGCGAGGCCTGGGGCTACATGCCGAGCGGCCAGTCCGCCGTCTTCGTCGACAACCACGACACCGAGCGCGGCGGCGACACCCTCAACTACAAGGCCGGCGCCTCGTACACGCTGGCCTCCGTCTTCATGCTGGCCTGGCCCTACGGCTCCCCGGACGTCCACTCCGGCTACGAGTGGACCGACAAGGACGCCGGCGCCCCCAACGGGCACCAGGTGAACGCCTGCTACAGCAACGGCTGGAAGTGCCAGCACGCCTGGCGCGAGATCTCCTCCATGGTCGCCTTCCGCAACACCGCCCGCGGACAGGCCGTCACCGACTGGTGGGACAACGGCAACAACGCGATCGCGTTCGGCCGCGGCACCAAGGCCTACGTGGTGATCAACCACGAGACCTCGGCCCTCACCCGCACCTTCCAGACCTCCCTGCCCGGCGGCACCTACTGCGACGTGCAGAGCGGCAACGCCGTGACGGTGAACTCCGCCGGCCAGTTCACGGCCACCCTCGGCGCCGACACCGCCCTGGCGCTGCACGCCGGCGCCCGCACCTGCGCCGCCCAGCCGGTCACCGCCGGCGTCTCCTTCAACGTCAACGCCACCACGGTGACGGGCCAGAACATCTACGTCACCGGCAACCGCCCCGAACTCGGCAACTGGTCCCCGGCCGCCGCCCTCAAGCTCGACTCCGCCGCGTACCCGGTGTGGAAGCTCGCCGTGACGCTGCCCGCCGGAACGGCCTTCGAGTACAAGTACGTCCGCAAGGACCAGGCCGGAAACGTGACCTGGGAATCGGGTGCCAACCGCACCGCGACCGTCCCCGCCTCGGGCCAGGTCACCGTGAACGACACCTTCCGCAACTGACGTCCGCCGCGTCCCAGGGCCGCCCCGGCCGGGGCGGCCCCCCTTCCCGTCCTCCTGGGAGCACCCCCGTGACACGCAAGAGAACGGCGGTCGTCCTGGCCGCCGCGCTGTGCGCCGCCCTCGTGCCCGCCATCCCCGCCACGGCCACGCCGCGGCCCCCGGCCCCGCCCTCCGACCGGGCCCTCGCCGCCACCCCGGCCCGCCACGACCTGACCCGCGAGCAGTTCTACTTCGTGCTGCCCGACCGCTTCGCCAACGGCGACGCCTCCAACGACCGCGGCGGCCTCACCGGCAGCCGTACGGCGACCGGCTTCGACCCGGGCGACAAGGGCTTCTACCAGGGCGGCGACCTCAAGGGCCTCACCGAGCGCCTCGACTACATCAAGGGCCTCGGCACCACCGCCATCTGGATGGCGCCCATCTTCAAGAACCGGCCCGTCCAGGGCGAGGGCAAGAACGCCAGCGCCGGCTACCACGGCTACTGGATCACCGACTTCACCCAGGTCGACCCGCACTTCGGCACCAACGACGACCTCAAGCGGCTCATCGCCGCCGCCCACGCCAAGGGCATGAAGGTCTTCTTCGACGTCATCACCAACCACACCGCCGACGTCGTGGACTACGAGGAGAAGTCCTACGGCTACCTCGCCAAGGGCGCCTTCCCCTACCTGACCAAGGACGGCGTGCCCTTCGACGACGCCGACTACGCCGACGGCACCCGGCGCTTCCCCGCCGTCGACCGGGACTCCTTCCCGCGCACCCCCGTCGTCGCCGCGGACGAGAAGGACGCCAAGGTCCCCGCCTGGCTCAACGACCCGACGATGTACCACAACCGGGGCGACTCCACCTTCGCCGGCGAGTCCTCCACCCACGGCGACTTCGCCGGTCTGGACGACCTGTGGACCGAGCGTCCCGAGGTCGTCCAGGGCATGGAGCGGATCTACCAGCGCTGGGTGCGCGACTTCGACATCGACGGCTTCCGCATCGACACCGTCAAGCACGTCAACACCGAGTTCTGGACCCAGTGGGCCACCGCCCTCGACGAGTACGCCGCCAAGCGGGGCCGCAAGGACTTCTTCATGTTCGGCGAGGTCTACTCCGCCGACCCCGCGGTCACCGCCCCGTACGTCACCGACGGACGCCTCGACGCGACGCTCGACTTCCCCTTCCAGGACGCCGCCCGCAGCTTCGCCTCCCAGAGCGGCCCCGCGGACAAGCTGGCGAACCTCTTCGCGCAGGACTACCGCTACACCACCGACAAGGCCAACGCCTACGAGTCGGTCCCCTTCCTCGGCAACCACGACATGGGCCGCTTCGGCACCTTCCTCAAGCAGGACAATCCCCGGGCCGGCGAGGCCGAGCTCCTCCAGCGCTACCGCCTCGCCAACGAGCTGATGTTCCTCAGCCGCGGCAACCCCGTCGTCTACTACGGCGACGAGCAGGGCTTCACCGGCGCCGGCGGCGACAAGGACGCCCGGCAGAGCCTGTTCGCCTCCCGGACCGCCGACTACCTCGACGACGACCAGCTCGGCACCGACCGCACCCACGCGAGCGACGCCTACGACACCACCCACCCGCTCTACCGGCAGATCACCGAGCTCTCGGCGCTCACCCGGAAGCACCCGGCGCTGCGCGACGGCATCCAGCAGGAGCGTTACTCCCAGGGCTCCGTCTACGCCTTCTCCCGCACGGACGCCCGGCAGCGCACCGAGTACCTCGTCGCCGCCAACAGCGCCGCCGTCCCGCAGACCGTCTCCGTGCCCGCCGACTCGGCCGCCTTCCGGGTCCTGTACGGCGGCACGGGCACCGTCGCCGCGAAGGACGGCAAGGTCACCGTGACCGTCCCGGCCCTGTCCGCCCTCGTCCTCAGGGCCGACCGGCCGCTCCCGGCCCCCGCCACCGCGCCGCGGCTCACCCTCACGCCCCCGGCCGCCGGCGCCACCGGCACCGTCGAACTCGGCGCCGACGTCACCGGCGGCGGCCTGAACCGCGTCGTCTTCGCCGCCCAGACCGGCAACGGGCCCTGGCAGGTCCTCGGCTCCGCCGACCACGCCCCCTACAAGGTCACCCAGAAGGTCACCGCGCCCGCCGGCACCGCCCTGCGCTACAAGGCCGTCGTCGTCGACAGCGCGGGCCGCACCGCGAGCGCGACCGCCGCGACCACCAGCGGAGCCCCGGCCGTCGAGCAGCCGCCGACCGCCACCCAGCGCGACTACGCGGTCGTCCACTACCGGCGGACCGACGGCGACTACGCCGACTGGGGCCTGTACACCTGGGGCGACATCGCCGACGGCGAGGGCACCGGCTGGCCCGCCGGCAAGCCCTTCACCGGGCGCGACGCCTACGGGGCCTTCGCCTACGTGCGGCTCAAGCCCGGCGCCTCCTCGGTCGGCTTCATCGCCGTGAACAAGGACGGCGTGAAGGACACCGACGCCGACCGCAGCATCGACCTCTCGAAGACCGGCGAGGTCTGGATCGAGCAGGGCCGCCCCGAGGTCCACACCTCCGCCCCCGACGGCGCCTACCCGCCCCAGGACACCACCAAGGCCGTCCTGCACTACAAGCGCGCCGACGGCGACCTCACGGGCTGGGGCCTGCACACCTGGACCGGCGCCGCGAACCCCACCGACTGGAGCAGGCCGCTGCAGCCCGTCCGCACCGACGCGTACGGGGCCGTCTTCGAGGTCCCCCTCGCGGCCGGCGCGACCTCGCTCAGCTACATCCTGCACAAGGGCGACGAGAAGGACCTGCCCACCGACCAGTCCCTCGACCTCAAGGCCGCCGGCCACGAGGTCTGGCTGCTCGGCGGACAGGAGAAGTACCTGCTGCCGCAGCCCAAGGGCAGCGGCGCGGCCCTCGACCTCACCAAGGCGCAGGCCGTCTGGATCGACGCGGACACCCTCGCCTGGAACGGCAGCGACGCCGCCGCCTCCAGCGTGCTCCTCGCCTCGCGGGACGGCGCCATCGCGGTGAAGGACGGCGCCCTCACCGGCGACCGCACCGTGCTCCGCCTCAACCCGACCCGGCTCACCGACGCCCAGAAGGCCGCCTTCCCGCACCTGAAGGCGTACGGCGCCTTCACCGTCGACCCGCGGGACCGCGACCGGGTCCGGGCGGCCCTCCGGGGCCAGCTCGTCGCCGCCCAGTACGCGGCGAACGGCGCCGTCCTGACCGCCACCGGCGTCCAGACCGCCGGCGTCCTCGACGACCTCTACGCGGCGAAGGCCACCGGCGCCGCCCTCGGCCCGGTCTTCCGGGCCGGGCGTCCCACCCTGTCGCTCTGGGCCCCGACCGCGCGGTCCGTCGCCCTCGAACTCGACGGCAGGACCGTGCCCATGCGCCGCGACGACGCCTCCGGCGTCTGGTCCGTCACCGGCACCCGGGGCTGGGCGGGCAAGCCGTACCGGTACGTCGTGAAGGTGTGGGCGCCCAGCGTCGGCAGGACCGTCGAGAACCGGGTCACCGACCCCTACTCCACCGCCCTCACCACCGACTCCGCGCGCAGCCTCGTCGTCGACCTCGCCGACCCGGCGCTCGCGCCGGCCGGCTGGAAGACCCTGAGGAAGCCCGCCGCGGTGCCCCTGCGCGACGCGCAGATCCAGGAACTCCACATCCGCGACTTCTCCGTCGCCGACCCCACCGCGAAGGCCGGCCACCGGGGCACCTACCTCGCCTTCACCGACGGCGACAGCCAGGGCTCCCGGCACCTCAAGGCCCTCGCCGCCGCCGGCACCTCCTACGTCCACCTGCTGCCGGCCTTCGACATCGGCACCATCCCCGAGAAGAGGTCCGAGCAGACCGCGCCCGCCTGCGACCTGAAGGTCTACGCCCCCGACTCCGAGGAGCAGCAGGCCTGCGTCACCGCCGCCGCGGCCAAGGACGCCTACAACTGGGGCTACGACCCGCTGCACTACACGGTGCCCGAGGGCTCGTACGCCACCGACCCCGAAGGCACCCGCCGCACCGTCGAGTTCCGGCGGATGGTCCAGGCCCTCAACGGCGACGGCCTGCGCACCGTCATGGACGTCGTCTACAACCACACCGTCGCCGCCGGACAGTCCGACAAGTCCGTCCTCGACCGCATCGTGCCCGGCTACTACCAGCGTCTCCAGGCCGACGGCTCCGTCGCCACCTCCACCTGCTGCGCCAACACCGCGCCCGAGAACGCCATGATGGGCAAGCTCGTCGTCGACTCCGTCGTCACCTGGGCCAGGGAGTACAAGGTCGACGGCTTCCGCTTCGACCTCATGGGCCACCACCCGAAGGCGAACATCCTCGCCGTCCGCAAGGCGCTGGACGCACTGACCGTCGAGAAGGACGGCGTCGACGGCAAGGCGATCGTCCTCTACGGCGAGGGCTGGAACTTCGGCGAGGTCGCCGACGACGCCCGCTTCGTCCAGGCCACCCAGAAGAACATGGCCGGCACCGGCATCGCGACCTTCTCCGACCGGGCCCGCGACGCCGTCCGCGGCGGCGGCCCCTTCGACGAGGACCCCGGGGTCCAGGGCTTCGCCTCCGGCCTCTACACCGACCCCAACGCCTCGGCCGCCAACGGCACCCCCGAACAGCAGAAGGCCCGGCTGCTCCACTACCAGGACCTGATCAAGGTCGGGCTCTCCGGCAACCTGGCCTCCTACACCTTCACCGACACCTCCGGGCGCACGGTCAAGGGCTCCGAGGTCGACTACAACGGCGCCCCGGCCGGCTACGCCGCCGCCCCCGGCGACGCCCTCGCCTACGCCGACGCCCACGACAACGAGAGCCTCTACGACGCCCTCGCCTTCAAGCTGCCGGCCGGCACCCCGGCGGCCGACCGGGCCCGTATGCAGGTCCTCGCGATGGCCACGGCCACCCTCTCGCAGGGACCGGCGCTCTCCCAGGCCGGCTCGGACCTGCTCCGCTCCAAGTCCCTCGACCGCAACTCGTTCGACAGCGGCGACTGGTTCAACGCGATCCACTGGGACTGCCGCGACGGCAACGGCTTCGGGCGGGGCCTGCCGCCGGCCGCCGACAACAGGTCCAAGTGGGTCCACGCGAAGCCGCTGCTCGCCGACCCGGCCGTGGCCCCCGGCTGCGCCGAGATCGACGGCGCCTCCGCCGCCTACCGCGACCTGCTGAGGATCCGCAGCGGTGAGCGCGTCTTCTCCCTCGACACGGCCGCCCGGGTCCAGGACGCGCTGTCCTTCCCGCTCTCGGGCCGCGACGAGACCCCCGGCGTGATCACCATGCGCCTGGGCGACCTGGTCGTCGTCCTCAACGCCACCCCGCGGGCCCAGCGGCAGACCGTCGGCGCCCTGGCCGGCACGGGCTACCGCCTGCACCCGGTCCAGGCGAACGGCGCCGACGCGGTGGTCAGGGCCGCCGCGTACGAGCAGAGCACGGGCACCTTCACGGTCCCGGCCCGCACGGTGGCCGTCTTCACGGCGCGCTGACCGCACGGGACACGGCGAGGGACCGTCCTTCCCCCGGACGACGTCCGGGGGAAGGACGGTCCCTTGTGCGGGGGGCGGGCGTCCGGTCAAGCTGTGCCCTGACATCCGCATCACCAGGAGCGACTCCCATGCCGCACATCACCGTCGACTACTCCGCGCCCCTCGACCGGCGCGGCTTCGCCCGCGCGCTGCACCCGGTCGTCGTCGAGACGGTCGACGCCCGCCTCGCCGGCTGCGTCACCAGCTTCCGCGAGATCGAGGAGACCGTGGTCGGCGACGGGGCGGAGGAGACCGCGCTCGTCCACGTCGACATCGCCCTGCTGCCGGGCCGCAGCGCCGAGGCCAAGGCCCGGCTCGCCGCGGCGGTCCTCGCGCTGCTGCCGGACCACCTCAAGGACACCGAGGGCGTCACCCTCACCGCCGAGGTGCGCGACCTCGACCCCTCCTACGCCAAGCGCTGACCGGGGATCTCCGGCACCAGCGCCACGAGCCGGCCCACCAGTTCACCGAACGGCCCGTCGGCCGGCTCGTCGGCGAGGACCGGGATCAGGATCTGTGCCATCTCGGTGTCGTAGGCCGCGCTCACCGCCGCGAGCGCCGCGAAGTCGTGCACGAGCTGCAGCTCCAGCTCCGCGCGCGGCACCCGGCGCCCGTCCAGCCACAGCAGCGCGGTCGTCTCGGCGAGCGACACCCAGGAGCGGACGACCAGTTCGAGCCGCGCCGAGGGGCTCTCGACCTCCAGATGGGCCAGGATCTGCTCGTACGCGGCCTGCCGCACCTCGTCGATCATCGCGTTGGTGGTCGACGAGCCCACCGCCGGGCCGCCCCGCATCAGCGCGGCGAAGCCCGGTCCGTGGTCGTCCACGAAGTCGAAGAACCGGCGCATCACCCGCAGCAGACGCGCCCCGAGCGGCCCCTGCGGCGGCTCGAGGAAGCGGGCCGCCAGGTCGTCGGCGGCGCGGCGCAGCGCGGCCTCGTACAGGGACTGCTTGCCGGGGAAGTAGTGGTAGACGAGCGGCCGCGAGATGCCCGCGGCGGCCGCGATCTCGTCGATGGAGACCTCGTCGGGGGAGCGGTGGCTGAACAGCTCAAGGGCCACCCCGATCAGTTGCTGCTTGCGCTCCTCGACGCCCATCCTGCGGCGTACCCCGGTCGTCATGCGAACAGCCTAACGGGAGTCCTATACGCTCCCGGCACATGAGTGCTTCTGAGCAGGCCCCCGAGCAGGACACCGCGGACCTGGCGGACGGGCCCGACGCGACGGACCGGCCCGACGCGGCGGAGGAGCCGGCCGGCCTGACCCCGCGCCAGGCGCGGCTGCTGCGGGTGGTGGCCGGATCGGTCCTGCTCGTCGTGACCGGCGCCGTGCTGGTGGCCAGGCTGGCCAGTCACACCTCGGTCCTGGTCGTCGGCGTCTACGGGCTCGCCATGATCCTCTGCGGGGTCGTGATCGAGCTCTCCCGCAACGGGCGCACGCGGCTCGCCACCTGGCTCCTGGTGGGGGGCCTGGCCACCGCGTTCGCCCTGGACTGGCTGGTCCTCCCGTAGCGGCTAGAGGTCGAGGACGAGCCGTTCCCCGGCGCACCGCGAGACGCAGATCAGCATGGACCCGGCCCGCTCGGCGTCGGTGAGCAGCTCGTCGCGGTGGTCGACCTCGCCCTCCAGGACCGTCTGCCGGCAGGTCCCGCAGAACCCCTGCTCGCAGGAGTACAGCAGGTCCGGCACGGCCTCGCGGACCACGGACAGCACCGACCGCCCGGGAGCGACCCGCAACGTCCGCCCGGTACGCCGGAGTTCGAGGTCGAAGGCCTCGCCGCCCCCGGGCGGTGCGGCGGAGAAGCGCTCCAGGCGCGGCGTCCGGCCCTCGGGCAGGGCGGCGCCCACCGCCGTCATGAGCCCTTCGGGGCCGCAGCAGTAGACCTCCGTGGCGGCGCCGACCGAGGCGAGGAACGCGAGGTCGGGACGGCCGTCCTCGTCCTCGGCGACGACCGTGGTCCGCTCCCCGCCGAGGGCGGTGACCTCGTCGAGATAGGGCATCGAGGCCCGGCTGCGTCCGCAGTAGAGCAGCCGCCAGTCCGCCCCGGCCGCCTCCGCGGCGCGCACCATCGACAGGACCGGGGTGATCCCGATGCCGCCCGCGACGAAGACGTACGAGGACGCGGGCGCCAGCGGGAAGCGGTTGCGCGGTCCGCGGATCTCGATCTCGGTGCCGGCGTGCAGCCGCTCGTGGACCTCGGCCGACCCGCCCCGGCCGCCCTGTCCGGCCTCGATGAGGCGGGTGGCCACCGTGTAGGCGGCGCGGTCGGCCGGGTCGCCGCACAGCGAGTACTGACGGACGGCGCCGGAGGGCAGCACGAGGTCGATGTGCGCGCCGGGCTGCCAGGCCGGCAGTCCGGTGCCTTCGAGGCGGAGCTGGACGACGCCGTCGGCGGGTGCGGTGCGTTCGGTGACGCGCACCCGCCGGGTGACGGTGGCCTGCTGGCCGCGCCCGGAGACCGGCTCCTCCAGGGCGGGCAGCGGCCACAGCGGGGAGGTGGTGATCCGGCGCCGGAGTGCCCGCTTGACGAGCAGGGCGCCGCCGGCGACGAGGGCGACGGTACGGATGCGTGGCACGGTCAGCGACCTCCGTTGGCGCCGGGCGAGCCGGCCAGGTAGGCCACCGCCTGGGCGGTGTCGCCCTCCTGGGAGGGGTGGTAACTCCGGCTCAGATAGCGGGGGATGGAGCGCAGCATGTCCGGTGTCGACGGCAGGACGCCGGCGCGGCCCTTGCGGACGAACTGGCCGACGGACGGCTTGGCGCCGAGGAGCGTGGGGTCGTTCTCCATGAAGAACCGCACCCCGCGCTGCCACAGGAACACCAGCGCGGAGAAGGCCGTCGCCCAGGTCCGGGCGCGCCGCCGGTAGCTGCCGTCGAGGTGCAGGAACAGCTCGAAGGCGACCGAGCGGTGCTCGACCTCCTCGGCGCCGTGCCAGCGGAGCAGGTCCAGCATGACGGGATCGGCGCCGACCCGGTCCAGCTCCTCGGCGTTGAGCACCCAGTTGCCGAGGAAGGCGGTGTAGTGCTCGATGGCGGCGATCAGCGCGACCCGTTCCATCAGCCACCACCGCCGGGCCCGTCCCGGCGGCAGCGTCCGGTCCCCGAGCAGCTTCTCGAAGAACCAGTCGACCTGGGCGGTGTACGGCGTCGGGTCGAGTCCCAGGCGCCTGAGGTGCGGCAGCACGTCGTCGTGCGCCTGGGAGTGGACGGCCTCCTGGCCGATGAAGCCGATGACGTCCGCGCGCAGCCGGTCGTCGGTGATGTAGGGCAGCACCTGCCTGTACACGTGCACGAACCAGCGTTCGCCGGCCGGGAGCAGCAGGTGCAGCACGTTGATGGTGTGGGTGGTGAACGGGTCGTCGGGCACCCAGTGGAGCGGGGTGTCCTCCCAGTCGAAGGACACCTTGCGAGCCTTGAGCTCGATGTGTTCCGACGCCACCGGTGCAGGCTGCGTATTAGACATGGCGTCAATGTACTGAGCGGTAAGCGAACCGGCCAGATCCCGCGCAGCCCCTTTTTCGCACCGGTTTCCCGCGCCGGCGGGGCCCGTCAGCGCAGCGCGTGCAGGCGGGTGCCGTCGGCCAGGGTGCCCGTGAGGTCCGCGCGGCTCCCCCGGGCGGCCTTCACCGCCAGCACCCGCCCGTCGGCGCGGCCCTTCACCCCGCCCGACAGCGCCAGCGACGTGAAGTCCCCCGACCCCGCGGCCAGCACGTACCACTGGCCGCTCCTCGCCTGCCACACGACCCCCGCCAGCACCCGCGGATCCCGCGCCCCGCAGGCAGCCGACCCCTCCGAGCGGGCGGCCGGCGCCGAACCCGTCGCGCCCGGCGCCCGGAAGAGCGCGAGGCTCCGGCTCCCGGTGCCCCGCCACGTCTCCGCCCGGGCGCACAGCCACTCCGCGCTCCCCGCCCCCTCGGGCAGCCGCTGCGTCGCGTACGCCCAGGAGTTCACCGACCGCACCCCGTGCGAGCGCACCGCCAGGAGCTGGCAGGCCGCCCCCGCCCACTCCTCCCGCGCCGCCGCGCCCGTCGCGTCCACGGGCCGGCCGGGCGGGCCCGAGGTGAGCCGCGCCGGGGCCAGTTCGCCCAGGTCGGTCAGCAGCCGCGCGCCCGTCGCGTCGCGCAGCTGCAGCGCGCTCCAGCGCGTACAGCTCCGCGCCGTCACCGGACTCGGGAGCGGCTCGGTCACCCCGTACCGGTCCCGCACGAGGACCCGTGCCGCCTTCGCCGGCGCCAGCAGGTCCCGCACCGCCGCCTCCTCCACCCACGGGGCCGTCAGATAGCGCACGTTGCCCGCCGCGCGCGACACCACGAGGGCCGCCGAACCCACCGCGTCCGCCCCGTCCGTCCGCGCGAAGTCCAGCGCCGCCCCGCTCGTGCTCCCCACCGGCTCCGCGTACCGCACCACCCGCAGGCCGTCGAAGAACAGCACCACGCGCACCGCGTCCACCTCCCCCGCGAACAGCAGTTGCGGCGGCCCCATCGGCGGCCCCACCGGCGTGGCGGGCGTCGCCGAGGCGCGCACCGTCGGCCCCGGGCGGGCCCACACCGCGAGCGCCCGGCGCAGCAGGGCGGTGTCCCCGGTCAGCCCGCCGCGGGCCGGCCACACCGAGAAGTCCGTCCGCGCCGCGTACCGCCAGTCGGCGGTGCCGATCCGCTTCAGGCCGGCCGGGTCCAGCGCCGCCTCCGCCGCCGGATTGCGCGCGTACGAGGGGGCCGCAGCACCGTTTCTGCCCCACCCGTCACCGGGCAGCCCGAGCAGCGCCCCGCAGACGAGGAGGGCCGCCGCCGCGGCGGCCGCGGCCCGGCCGTGCTGGCGCCGCCGCATCAGATCCGTCGGCCGCGCCTGGAGCGAGCACGGGTCGAACTCCGGGGACTCCAGGAGCACGTACCGCGCCTCGACCCCGTCCGCCTCGGCGAGCGCCGCCGCCGGCTCCCCGACCCCGGCGGCCGCCAGCACCCGCAGCACCTCCGGGTCCCCCTGCCGCTCCAGACCGCGCAGCACGTACGCCGCCCGCGCCGGCCCCGAGAGCGCGGACAGGCGCTGGTCCAGGGCCAGTTCGTCGGCGCCGCCCGCGCGCGGGAACAGGCGCAGCCCCCACACGTGCGGCAGCAGCGGCGGGAACTGCGCCCGGTGCGGCAGCGCCCGGCGCCGCAGCGGGAGCCCGGCGATCAGCGCCTGCCGCAGCACCTCGCCCCGTACGTACGCGTACCCCGGGTCGACCGCGTCCTCCGTGGCCCGCCGCGCCCCGGGCACCGCCCCGGCGATACGCCTCCGGGGCAGCGCGCGCTGCACCAGCGCGTGCGCGGTGAGCACCCGCCGATTGCGCCCGAGGGAGGGCGGCAGGACGAGATAGGCGATCCGGACGAGCCGCGGATAGTGCTCGACGAGCGCGGCCTCGGCCTGCTCGACGTCGACCGGGCCGGGGGAGTCGGGAACGGGGGAGGAGGGGGCGAGTTCCTGGGTGCTCACGTTCAGCAGAACGAGCGAATCATGCGATGGTCACCCCGGCCGCCCCGCCCGCCCGGCTGCGCGCCAGGCCGCCCGCGCAGCCGCCCGGCCGGCCCGACTGTGCGCCCGCCCGCGCGGCCGCCCGGCCGCGCGCCCCGCGCCGCGCCCGGCCTCAGGCCGCGTACACCGTCAGCCGCTCGCGGATGACCGCGACCGTCTCGTCCGGGACGCCGAGCCCTTCCCGCACGTACTTCTCCATCGACCCGTGCCGCACCGCGACCTCGTCCCACGCGGCCTCCAGGTAGGCCGGTACGACCCCGAGCAGCGCCAGCGCCAGCTCCGGGTCGCCGCCCTGCAGCGTGAAGCCCTCGATGAGCGGCGCGAAGGCCTCCCGTACCGCCGGATTGACCGCCAGGTACTCGTCCGTCACCGTCCGCTCGTCCGCGCCGAGCAGCGAGAGGACCACGGTCGCCGCCCACCCCGTGCGGTCCTTGCCCGCCGTGCAGTGGAAGAGCAGCGGACCGGCGTGCGGGTCGCCCAGCTCCATGAGGAAGGCCCGGTAGGACGCGCGGGCCGAGTCGCTGGTCACGAAGGCCCGGTAGGTCCGGGCGAAGGCGGCCTGCGCCCGGCCGCCGCCCAGGTGCTCCTCGGCCAGCGCCGGGTCGGACAGCAGCGTCTTGAGCCGGGCCGCGGGCGGCAGGCCGCTGGTCGCCAGGAAGTCGGCGAGGACGTCCGCGACGAGCAGCCGCCCGCCCGGCGGCACACGGTCTGGCCGCTCGGCCCGCTCGGCGGCCGTGCGGAAGTCGACGACCGTACGGATGCCGAGTCCGGCCAGCACCGGCTCCGCGGGATCGAGCCGGTCGAGCTGCCCGGAGCGGAAGACCAGGCCCTCGCGGACGCTGCGGCCCTCGCCGAGGGGGAGGGTGCCGAGGTCGCGGAGGTTGGCCACGGTGGCGGCGGGGATGGCGGGCATGCGGCGAATCCTCCGATACCGGTGCGAAAGGCACGTTGCCTACGAACGTTAACCGATGGGCGGGGGAGGCGATCACCGGTGCCGGGTGCCGGGGTGACAGCATGGGCGCACCATGACGCACACCCGGTCGCCCCTGCGCGCCCTCCGGGCCGCACTGTTCGCGGCGGTGTGCGTGGTGTTGGCGGCTGTGGGGCATTCGTCCATGTCCGCCCACGCGATCCCGCCCGGCTCCCTCCTCGCCGCCTTCGGCGTGGTGGCCGCCCTCGCCTGGTCCGCCGCCGCCCGCCGTCGCGGCCCCGCCGCCCTCGCGACCGGCCTGACGGCCGTCCAGGGCGTCCTGCACCTGCTCTTCGGCCTGGGGGAGAACCCCGGACCGGCCGGCACCACGGCGGGCGCGGCAGGGACGGCGGGGATGCAGGGCATGCCCGGGATGACCGGGGCGGCGCACACCGGGGCCGCGGAACTCGCGGCCGACGGCGCCGGTGCCCTCGCCGGAACCGCCGCCGAACTGCCCGCGGCGGTACTCGCCGACCCCTTCCTCACCCACGCGGCGCACCTGACCCACGCCGGGCCCCTGACGCAAGGCCACGCCATGGGCGCGGGCTCCGGCGCCGGGATGCTCGCCGCGCACCTCCTGGCCGCCCTGGTCTGCGGACTCTGGCTGGCCCGGGGCGAGGCCGCGCTGTTCGCCCTGGCCCGCACGGTCGGCGCGTCCACGTTCAGTCCGCTGCGCCTCGCGCTCGCCGTCGTGCGCGTCCCGGTCCCCGTGGCACCGTCCCTCCGCCCCGTACGTGTCAGCCCGTACACCCGCCGCCTGCACGGCGTCGTCCTCGCGCACACGGTCTCCCGGCGCGGCCCGCCCGACCGGCCCGCACCCCGCGCCACGGCCCTCGGAGCACGCGTCTGACGTGATCGACCGGGGGTCGCCTCCCCATGTCGACACACGACACGACTCCGACACGAGTCACGACTCCAAGGACCGTCATGACCATCGACGACCTCGCACGCCCCGACACCCCCGAAGCGGCGGACGGACCCCCGGGCGGCCGCCGGGCGAGCGGCTGGGCCGCGCTGCGCCCGCTCGTCCTGCGCCTGCACTTCTACGCGGGCGTCCTCGTCGCCCCGTTCCTGCTCGTCGCCGCCGCCAGCGGACTGCTGTACGCGCTCTCCTATCCGGCCGAGAAGGTGCTCTACGCGCACGAGCTCGAAGTCCCGGTGCCGGACGGCGCCACCGCCCTGCCGCTCTCCCGCCAGGTCGAGGCCGCCCGCGCCGCCGACCCCGACGGCACCGTCACCGCCGTCTGGCCCGGTGCCGAGCCCGGGGCCACCACCCGGGTCCTCATGGCGGACCCGGACGTCCCGGAGGGCACCTCCCTCGCCGTCTTCGTCGACCCCTACACCGGCGACATACGCGGACAGCTGCCCAGCTACGGCAGCTCCGGCGCGCTCCCGCTGCGCACCTGGCTCTCGCAGTTCCACGTCGACCTGCACCTCGGCGAGCTCGGCCGCAACTACAGCGAACTGGCCGCCAGCTGGCTGTGGGTGGTCGCCCTCGGCGGCCTGCTGCTGTGGCTGGGGCGCCGCCGCAGGAACCGCCGCGCCCTCTTCCTGCCGGAGCGCGGACCGAAGTCCCGCCGCCGCACGCTCTCGTGGCACGGCACGGTCGGCCTGTGGGCCGTGGCCGGTCTCGTCGCCCTGTCCGCCACCGGTCTGACCTGGTCGCGGTACGCGGGCGAGAACATCGGCTCCGTCCAGGACCGGCTCGGCGGCGCGACCCCGACGCTCTCCGCGGGACTCGCCGGCGGCGCCGGCGCGGGCGGCGAGCACGCGGGCCACGGCGCCGGACACCACCCGGCGCCCGCCGCCCAGGGCGCGGACGTCGGCATCGACAAGGCGGTCGCGGCGGCCCGCGCCGCCGGCATCGACAGCCCCTCGATCTCCGTCGTCCTGCCCGCCGAGGGCAGCGGTTACGTGGTGAAGGAGACCGACAAGCAGTTCCCGGCGCAGCTGGACTCCGTGGCCGTGGACCCGGCCGACGGCACCGTCCTCGACAGCCTCCGCTTCGCCGACTACCCGCTGCTCGCCCAGCTCACCCGGATCGGCATCGACGCCCACATGGGCGTCTACCTGGGCCTGTTCAACCAGCTCGCGCTCGCCGCCCTCGCGCTCGCCCTGATCCTGCTGATCGTCTGGGGCTACCGGATGTGGTGGCTGCGCCGACCGGGCCGCCCGGTCGCCCGCGGCACCTGGCGCAGGGTCCCGCCCACGATGCTGCTCCCGCTCCTCGCGGTGACCGCGCTGGTCGGCTGGTTCGTGCCGCTGCTCGGCATCAGCCTGGTGGCCTTCCTGGCCGTCGACCTCGCCCTGGCGCTCGTCGCCCGGGCGAGGTCACGACGAACCGCCTGATCAGGGCGTGTACTTGTAGCCGACCCGCCGCACGGTCTGGATCGTGTGGCGGTGCTCGGCGCCCAGCTTGCGGCGCAGCCGGGCCACGTGGACGTCCACGGTCCGGCCGTCGCCCACGTGCCCGTACCCCCACACCGTCGTGACCAGCTGGTCGCGGGTGTGCACCCGGTGCGGGCGGGCCACGAGGTGGGCGAGCAGCTCGAACTCGAGGTAGGTCAGGTCGAGCGGCCGCCCGTCGACACTGGCGATGCGCTGCACGCTGTCGATGGTCACCGGCCCCTGCTCGATCTGCGCCTCCGGAGCCACCAGGTGCGCCGGCGGCTGCTGGTCGGCGGGCAGCAGGACCAGATACCCGACCATCGGCGGCCGGCCCGGCAGCGTGGGCAGCGCGTGCGGCGGCGCGGGCAGGAGCGTGGCGCCGGGCGGCAGGAAGTCGGCGACCTGGGCGAGCCCGGCGACCTCGTCGGGCGCGACGGCCCGCAGACGGGGACGGGCGGCGGTCAGGGGGGCGGCGGCAGCCTGGGTGTGGGCCATGGAAGTCTCAGCTCTTTCGCGCGAGTTGCGGACGGACGGGGCGTCGTACGTCGTGCGCGTCGGCCGAAGGCCGCGGGACCGGCATCCGTGCCGGTCGGGGCTTTAGAGGGCCGACGCGTTCCTCACGCGCCGACAGCACCGGTCGAAGTCGTGGTGCTGCCGGGAAGGCCAGAACGGCTCGAGGTCGTGGCGACCCGTCGCGGTGTCGTTCTGCATGCTGGCCATATCCCTATTAAACCAGGAGGGAAACGAGCTGAGCACCCCTCGGTCGGCCACAAACAGCGCTCGACCGACCGGAGTCCCGCGCCGGCCGGGCCCCTGACGGGGACCGACCGCCCCGGACCACCTCCCCCGGCGGCCCGGGAGACCCGGCCCGTGCGGCCCCGGCCACCGCGCTCTCCGCCCGGCGACGCGAGGAGGGCGCCCCCTCCGTCGCGTACGACGGCGGGGACGCCCTCCTCGGAGTGCGCGGACCGGACCGGTCTCAGACCTGGCCGGCCTTCTCCAGGGCCTCGCAGCAGGTGTCCACCAGGAGGCGGGTCACCGTGTACGGGTCCACGTTGGCGTTCGGACGGCGGTCCTCGATGTAGCCCTTGCGGTCCTGCTCCACCTGCCACGGGATGCGGACCGAGGCGCCGCGGTCGGAGACGCCGTAGGAGTACTCGTCCCACGGGGCGGTCTCGTGCAGACCGGTCAGGCGCGCGTCGATGCCGGCGCCGTAGTTCTTGACGTGGTCGAGCGGCTTCGAGCCCTCGCCGAGCGACTCGCACGCGGTGATGATCGCGTCGTAGCCCTCGCGCATCGCCTTGGTGGAGAAGTTGGTGTGCGCGCCGGCGCCGTTCCAGTCGCCCTTCACCGGCTTCGGGTCCAGGGTCGCGGAGACGTTGAAGTCCTCGGCCGTGCGGTAGAGCAGCCAGCGGGCCACCCACAGCTGGTCGGCGACCTCCAGCGGCGCGAGCGGGCCGACCTGGAACTCCCACTGGCCCGGCATGACCTCGGCGTTGATGCCGGAGATGCCCAGACCGGCCTTGAGACAGTTCTCCAGGTGCGCCTCGACGATCGGACGGCCGAAGATCTCGTCGGCGCCGACGCCGCAGTAGTAGCCGCCCTGCGGGGCCGGGAAGCCGCCGACGGGGAAGCCGAGCGGACGCTCGCCGTCGAAGAAGGTGTACTCCTGCTCGATGCCGAAGATCGGCTCCTGGGCGGCGTACTTCGCGTACACCTCGGCCAGCGCGGCCCGCGTGTTGGTCTCGTGCGGCGTCATGTCCGTGTTGAGGACCTCGCACATCACGAGGATGTCGGCGCCGCCGCGGATCGGGTCGGGGCAGGAGAAGACCGGCTTGAGGACGCGGTCCGAGGCGTGACCCTTGGCCTGGTTGGTGCTGGAGCCGTCGAAGCCCCAGATCGGCAGCTCCTCCAGCGGCAGGCCCTCACCCGCGATGATCTTCGTCTTGGAGCGAAGCTTCGCGGTCGGCTCGGTGCCGTCGATCCAGATGTACTCAGCCTTGAAGGTCACGGGGCCTCATCCTTTGGCATGCGGGTGCCGGGCGGCGGCTCGCGACGTTGCGAGGGCTGCGGTGGCGGTGTCTGCGTCGTGCGCAGCTTCGCAACACGGGATTTCCCGTCGGTTGCCCGATTGTGAACCCCGTGTTACTCAGCCTTCCCGCTTCTCGCGCAGCCGCCGTGCGACGACGTGCGCGTCCAGCAGGGAGCCGAAGCCGGCCCGCCGGATCCGCGCCACCAGCTCGGCGTACGACGTGCCGAGTGCCTCCGCCGTACGGTCCAGGTGCCAGTCGCAGTCCGCGAGCCGGCGCAGCAGGTACCCCCGCCGGATCTGGTTCTCCGACAGCCGGAAGGTCTTCAGGTAGAGCGTCCGCCCCTTGTGGTCGCAGATCAGCTCGCCGATGTGCTGCTCCTGCCCCGAGCGCAGGAACGGCGGCAGGAAGCGGTGGAGCCGGAAGCCGCCCATCCGGTGAACCCGCTCGAAGGCGTACGGGGTCTCCAGCAGGTCCCGCGCCATCAGCCCGTCGTGCGCCTCGGCCCAGGCCCGCTCCTGGGCGTGGGCGGCCCGGCGCAGATCGGCGAGCGAGCGCACGGCGCCGGCGTCCAGGGACGTCGTGAAGTCCGCCACGGGGGAGCCGTACAGCGCGTACTGGTGCACCAGCTCCCCGAAGAGGTCCTCCACCAGCGTCGGGTGCAGCACCCGGTAGTCGCCGGGGTGCGGGACCACGAAGGCGGCCGCCAGCGCGTCGGCCACGTACAGCAGCATCCCGCACTGCCCCGGGTGGATCTCGAAGACCCGCAGGGCCTCGGCGAGTCCCGGCACCTGCCACCCCGCGTAGGCCGCCTCCGCGCGCGGCGACAGCCCGCGCCGCACCGCCTCCCGGGACCACTCGTCCCACACGACGGACGGCCCGCCGAAATGCAGCGCCAGATACCCCTCCAGGGCGAGATGGAGCGGCAGGAACCGCAGCCGGGACGCGCCCCGGCGGCGCCGGGCGAGCCGCCGCACCGGCACCGCCACCGGCGGCTCGGTCCCGAGCCGGGTCCCGTAGGCGGCGGCCTCCGTACCCGAACCGGACCAGTCCGCGACGAACCCGTGCGGGATGTACGAGGTGTACGCCGTGCCGTCGCCGACGTCCACCGTGTCGCCGAACGGGCCGCCGGCGTAGACCTCACGGTGCAGCCGCAGGCCGGTCACCGGCTCGTCCCGCACCAGCGGGACGAGCCGCACCCCGCCCCACACCTGGGCGGGCCGGACGGTGAGCCCGGTCAGATCGATCCGGCTCATGCCCGTCCCTCCGCCGCGGCCGCCCCCAGGAACAGCTCCACCCGGCGGTCCAGATACGCCCGCAGCGCCGGCAGCCCCTCGCGGCCCTCGGCGAAGCGGGCGATCTCCACCAGCGCCGACAGGTCCTCCGCGTCCCGGATGCCCGCCGTCGGCACCCCGGGTGCCAGCCGGCGCACGTCGAAGACGTCCGCGTCGTATACGGGGTTCACATGGACCACGCTCGTCCGCCGCTCCGGATCGAGCCGCGCCCGCCACACCCGCAGCACCTCGCCGGCGAGCCCGGGCGGCGCGTTGTCCCAGCCGTCCGAGACGATCACCAGGCGCTCCGGCGCGTCCTCCAGGGCATCGAGGATCCGCGTCCCGAGCGGCGTCGGGCCCCACGGGCGGACCAGCAGCGGATCGCGCCCGCCCGAGGTCCAGTGCGCCGTGTACGCCCCCGGCGCCGCCAGCGCCTCCAGGAGGAAGTGGCAGCCGAGCGCGACGGCCAGCGGCCGGCGCCGCTTCACCCCCGAACCCGAGGCGGACCAGCTGTCGTCGAGCACCGAGGCCACCCGGCCCCAGCGTCCGGCGTGCGGACCCGCCACCCGTCGCGCGGCGCTCCGCAGGGCCCCGGTCAGCTCGCCGCGCCGCCGCGCCCTCTCCTCGAAGGGCAGCGACAGCACGTACAGCGCGAGCCGGGTCAGGGGCATCACCGACAGGTCGGTGCCCGGACCGGCGGCGCGGGTGCGCAGCCGCTCCAGGCGGGTCATCCGCGGTGCCATCCGCTCCAGGAACACCTCGCGGCGCACCCCGTGCCGGGCGGCGAACCCCTCGGCCACCGTGAACGGGAGCTCGTACAGCGCCCCCTGCTCGTGGCGCGCCCGGCGGAACGCCTCCAGGGTGGGGTGCGCGTAGCGGGCGCGCCGGCCGGGGGCGAAGAGGAAGTCGCCCAGCTCGGCCCCCGGCTCCCCGCCCCGCGGGAACGGCAGATGCGCGTGGCGAACGGCGGCCTTCAGCCCGGACCGGTACTTCACGGCGTCGTGCGCCAGGTCGCGGGCCGCCAGCCAGTCGCGCACGATCGCCCGGGTGCGCCGGTTGTTGACCCCGGCGGCCCGCAGGGCGCCGAACAGGCGGTAGACCCGCTGCGGCGGCAGCTTCGCGAGCCGCGCGGCGATCAGCCGCCCCTCGCCCGCGCCCGCCTCGCCCGGGGAGCGGAGCAACTGCTCCACGATCAGGGCGGCGTTGTGGTCGTTGACGTCCAGCGCGAGCGTGGCGGCGTACAGCGGGCGGTAGTTGACCCGGACGTACTCGTGGACGAAACGGAGGGAGAGCCGCTGCTCCCCGGCGGAGGAGCGGAACTCGCCCTGACCGGTCGCGGTGACGGCCGCGTTGACGAAGAGCAGGACGTCCTCGGCGGCGATCAGGTCGGACATCGTCCCCCTCCTTCGCAGGGTGCCGGCCGGGGAATGAGGGCGCGAACAGCGAATACGTTGCTTCAGAGGCAGGTCCCGGAAGTCGCACCGGAGTCCCGCGGCCGGCGCGGAAACGCTAGCACCGGGGGCGGGGAGGGCCTCCACCGGTTTTCCGCGCCCACCGGCGGCCCGCGGACGCGCCCCGCGGAGGCGGCCCGCGGCGTCGGTTCGCGTCCCGGGGGTCCCGGGCCCACGGGACCGGGCGAGGGGCCGGACCGGCAGACTGGGGGCATGACGAAGCTTCCTGGCGCCCGCACCCGCATCGGTCTCCTCGGCACCGGCCCCTGGGCCGAGCGCACCCACGGGCCGGCCCTCGCGGGGCACCCGGGCGTGGAGTTCAGCGGGGTGTGGGGGAGGCGCCCCGAGGCCGCCGCCGCGCTGGCGGCCGCGTGCGGGACCCGCGCCTACGCGGAGGTGGACGCGCTGTTCGAGGCCAGCGACGCCGTCGCCCTGGCCCTGCCTCCCGACGTCCAGGCGCCGCTCGCGATGCGGGCCGCGGCGGCCGGCTGCCACGTGATCCTCGACAAGCCGGTGGCGACGACCGTGGCGACGGCCCGCGAGCTGTCCGGCGCGGTGACGGCGGCCGGGGTCGCCTCGGTCGTCTTCTGCACCCTGCGCTTCGCGGACTCCACCGCCCGCTGGATCGACGAACAGGCGGCGGCGGGAGGCTGGTTCCTCGGCGAGGCGCACTGGCTGGGCTCGCTGTTCGCGCCGGGCTCGGACAGCGCGTACGCCGCCTCGCCCTGGCGGCGGGAGAAGGGCGGCCTGTGGGACGTGGGCCCGCACGTCCTCTCGGTCTACCTGCCGGTGCTCGGCGACGTCACCTCGGTGACCTGCGCCGCCGGCCCGGCGGACACCCGCCATCTGGTGCTCCGTCACGCCTCGGGCGCGAGCAGCACGGCCACGCTCACCCTCAGCGCCCCGCCCGGGGCCTCGGAGGCCGCGCTCTCCCTGTACGGCGAGCACGGGCGGACGACGATGCCGGGCTGGGACGGCGCCCTCGGCGCCTTCGCCGGTGCGGTGGACGCCCTCCTGGACGCGGTCCGGACCGGCGAGCCGCACCCCTGCGACGTCCGCTTCGGCGCCCGGCTCACCGAGATCCTGGCGGAGGCCGAGGCGCAGGCCGCGGGGTCGCTCCCGGACCGTGGGCACGGCACCGGCGGCCCCGGGACGCCGCAGCCCTAGGAGGCCGTGCGCGCGGGATCCGCTCGGGCCCCCGGCCTGCCCGCGTCGCCGGCCCTCACCCTGCCCGCGCGCCGGCCCCCGGCCGGCACCCGCGCCGGCCGGATCAGCGGGACAAGGCGTCCCGCACCGCCTCCTCGGACCGCGCGACCACGGCCGTGCCGTCCTCGGCGGTGATGATCGGGCGCTGGATCAGCTTCGGGTGCGCGGCGAGGGCCTCGACCCAGCGGTCCCGGCTCGCGTCGTCCCGCGCCCAGTCCTTGAGCCCGAGCTCCTTCGCGGCCGCCTCCTGGGTCCGCGTGATGTCCCACGGCTCCAGGCCCAGCCGCTCCAGGACCGCCCGGATCTCGTCCGGTGAGGGCACGTCCTCCAGGTAGCGGCGCACGGTGTAGTCAGCGCCCTCGGCGTCCAGCAGGGTGAGCGCGCTGCGGCACTTGGAACAGGCGGGGTTGATCCAGATCTCCATGCTCACAAAGTACCGCCAAAGCAGGTCTGGCCAGGGACGATTGTCAGTGGGGGGCACTAAAATGAGGGGTGAAGGTGAGGGTCCCGGGGAGGGCCCCCGCCCACCGTTCGCCAGGAGGTCGCCCGTGGCCGTCGCCATGATCCGGACACCGTCCCTCGAACCCTGGAAGCCCCTCCAGAGGCAGCCGCTCCCGGCGGGCCGCCCCCGGGAGTGGTACGTCACGCACAACCGCCGGCTGAAGGCCATGCGCCTCGCGATCGCCCTGCTCGACGCGGGCGTCTATCTGCCGTCCCGGGCGTCGAACGCCAAGATACGCACCACCGCCGTGCAGCTCGGCATCCACCCGCCCTCCGACACCACCTGCCACATGGTCCGCGCGCTCATCCGCTACGGCCGCTGAGCGGCCGTCCACGACGCGCTGCCCGGCTCCGGCATTCGCACCCGGGCCGGGCAGCGCCCCTCCTCGGCGCCGGCTACCAGGCCGCGGGCAGCCGCTCCGGCAGCCGCTTCATGAAGTTGGTGCGCCACACCAGCTGCTCGACGGGCACCGCGAGCCGCAGCTCCGGCAGCCGGTCGAGGAGCGTCTCCAGGGCGATCTCGGCGTGCCGCTTGCCGAGCGCGGTCGCCGGGCAGAAGTGCCGGCCGCCACCGAAGGACAGGTGCTCCGCGGCGTTCGCCCGGTCCGGCCGGAAGGCGAGCGGCTCGGGGAACTGCTCGGGATCGTGGTTGGCCGCCTCCACGAGCACCAGCACCAGCTCGCCCGCCCGCACCAGGGTGTCACCGAGCCGGACGTCCTCCAGCGCGAGTCGCGGCAGCCCGTCGCCGATGGACAGGTTGACCCGCAGCAGCTCGTCCATGGCGCCGACCACCCCGCCGCCCGCCAGGGCGTCCCGCACGTCCTGCCGGGTCAGCACCGACACCAGCGCCATGGTCAGGAAGCCCGCGGTGGAGATCACCCCGGCCCCGAAGAGCGTCACCCCGACCGTCGCCAGCATCTCGTCGGTCAGGTGCGCGTACTCGGGATCGTCGCGCAGCGCCGCGAGCTCCGCCATCAGCCCACCGGTCGCCGGATCGTCCAGCCGCTCGGTCATGTAGGCGATGTCCCGGTCCCAGTGGAGCCGGGCGGCCTCGATCTCGCGCGGCGCGTTCATGAAGGCCACGTCCAGGCTGCGCAGCAGCCGCGGCCCGTCCTCCTCCGGGATCCCCAGGAGCCGGCAGTGCAGCCCGGCCGAGTACGGGTCGGCGAAGCCGCTCCGCAGCTCCCCGGGCGCCCCCTCGGCGCGCATGGCGTCCACCAGCGCCCCGGCCTTGGCGCGCAGCCACTCCTCCAGGCCCGGGGCCTTCGGGTTGATCGCCTTCATCACGGCCTTGCGCAGCCCCGCGCCCGTGATGTTGCCCATGTTGTTCACGACGTGCGGCGGGATGGTCAGCGCGTACTGCCGGGGCACCCCGGGCGCGGAGGTGTCCTTCAGGCTGAACCTCGGGTCCTCCAGGACCTGCTTGCACAGCCCGTACGAGGAGACCAGCCAGGCCTCGGCACCGGCGATGGTCCGCACCTTCCGCACCGGCTCGGCGCGCAGTGCGCCGACCTCGGCGGGCAGCCGGGTGCCGTTCCAGTCGAAGGGGAAGTCGGGCAGCGTCTCGACGGCGAGGGTCATCGCGCATCTCCTTCGGGGGACGGGGCGGATTCACGGGACTCGGCGGGCGTGAGGATGCCGTGTCCCTGGTTGCGCGAGGCGCGCAGCCCGGATCCCCGGGCGTAGAGCAGGTCCGCGAGCGGCAGGGCCTGGTGGTAGACGTTCAGCGAGGACGGCACCCCGAGGATCGCCGGGGTGTCGAGGAACAGCGGCACCTCGGCGCAGATGTACTCCCGGCACACCTCCTTCTGCCGCTCGGTGGTCTCCTGTCCCGGGGTGAGCTTCCCGGCGAGGAAGATCCCGGCCAGCGCGTCGCAGGTCGCCCGCACCAGTGGATCCCCGGCCACGGCCGCCACCACCTCGCGGTGCAGGGCGTCGTAGGCCGGCACGCCGCGGAACTCGGACATCCCCCGGCCCCGCAGCCGCCCGCCGGCCCCGGCCTCCGCCACGGCGCCCTGGACCTTCGCCCGCACCCCGCGCAGGTTCTTCACGGCCTTGCGCCGTGCCTCGTCGGGCGCGTAGCCGAGGGCCTCGTACATGTCGGCGACGTGCAGATCGGTGTAGACGAAGTCGACCCGTTCGTAGTGGTCGAGCCCCCAGCGCGCCAGATCGCGCATGCGCTGGGCAGTGAAATAACTGTTCCCCGGTGAGACGCCGATGACCACGTGTGCACCCTCGTCGGCGATGACGCGGCAGTGGTCGGTGTACGGCTGGAGTCGTAGCGTCTCGGCAGGGGCGAAAGCCGCCTGAGTCACGTTCGGCAAGTCCTCATCGCGCCAGCTAGTCCCAGCGGAGCCCTGTGCTCCGGGTGTGGCGGCAGCGACGACCACACGCTATCGATCAGTCGCGGAGAGTGAACCCCCTACTCGTAGGTATGGACGAAAGTTTGTCTGCTGTTCGCATCCTTGTAGGAAACGCGGCGAGGGCCGCCATCCCGGGAAGGGATGCCGGCCCTCGTGGGGCAGCCTGCGGCTTAGAGGTCGAAGTAGAGCTCGAACTCGTGCGGGTGCGGGCGAAGCTGGATCGGGGCGATCTCGTGGGTGCGCTTGTAGTCGATCCAGGTCTCGATCAGGTCGGGGGTGAAGACACCGCCGGCCTGCAGGTACTCGTTGTCGTTCTCCAGGGCGGTGAGAACGGCCTCGAGGTTGGTCGGGACCTGGGCGACGCCCGCGTGCTCCTCGGGGGCGAGCTCGTAGAGGTCCTTGTCGATCGGCTCGGCCGGCTCGATCTTGTTCTTGACGCCGTCGAGGCCCGCGAGGAGCAGGGCGGAGAAGGCGAGGTACGGGTTCGAGGACGGGTCCGGCGCGCGGAACTCGACGCGCTTGGCCTTCGGGTTCGAGCCCGTGATCGGGATGCGCATGGCGGCGGAGCGGTTGCGCTGCGAGTAGACCAGGTTGATCGGGGCCTCGAAGCCCGGCACCAGGCGGTGGTACGAGTTCACCGTCGGGTTGGTGAAGGCGAGCAGCGACGGGGCGTGCTTCAGGATGCCGCCGATGTAGTAGCGCGCGGTGTCCGACAGGCCCGCGTAGCCGGCCTCGTCGTAGAACAGCGGGTCGCCGTTCGACCACAGCGACTGGTGGACGTGCATGCCCGAGCCGTTGTCACCGAAGATCGGCTTCGGCATGAAGGTCGCGGTCTTGCCGTTCCGCCAGGCGACGTTCTTGATGATGTACTTGAACAGCATCAGGTCGTCGGCCGCGGCGAGCAGCGTGTTGAACTTGTAGTTGATCTCCGCCTGGCCGGCGGTGCCGACCTCGTGGTGCTGGCGCTCGACCTGCAGGCCGACCTTCTCCAGCTCCAGGGACATCTCCGCGCGCAGGTCGGCGAAGTGGTCGACCGGCGGGGCCGGGAAGTAGCCGCCCTTGTAGCGGACCTTGTAGCCCCGGTTGTCCTCCTCCTTGCCGGTGTTCCAGGCGCCGGCCTCGGAGTCGATGTGGTAGAAGCCCTGGTTCGCGGAGGTCTCGAAGCGGACCGAGTCGAACACGTAGAACTCGGCCTCGGGGCCGAAGTACGCGGTGTCGGCGATGCCGGTGGAGGCCAGGTACGCCTCCGCCTTCTTCGCGATGTTGCGCGGGTCACGGCTGTACTGCTCGCCCGTGATCGGGTCGTGGATGAAGAAGTTGATGTTCAGCGTCTTGTCGCGGCGGAACGGGTCCAGGCGGGCCGTCGACAGGTCGGCGCGCAGGGCCATGTCCGACTCGTGGATCGCCTGGAAGCCGCGGATCGACGAACCGTCGAAGGCCAGCTCCTCGGACGGGTCGAACGCCGTCGCCGGGATCGTGAAGTGCTGCATCACGCCCGGAAGGTCGCAGAAACGGACATCGACCATCTTGACGTCATTGTCCTGAATGAACTTCTTGGCCTCGTCGGCGTTCTGGAACATCCAACTCCTCCTACTCCCGGCCCGGGGAGGGGCGGGGTTGCAGCTCGGTCGTGCGGCCAGTGCGGTGGCACACGCAGGACCCGACCATAGGCAGACGGGATTTCTCAAGCATGACCCATTTGTTTCGTCGAAGTTAACCGGGGCGGGTGTGCCCCGCAGCCCCGCGAGGACCCGGCCACCCAGGCCGAAGTGATCAAAAACGGGCGCAGTACCGTGGTCGGGTGGACAACAGGCAAGCACTCGGATCATGGCTCTCCGGCCCGCGCGCCGCGGCCGAAGAAGCAGGCGTGGACTTCGGTTACCGGGGGCAGCAGCTCGGTCTGCCGGAGGAGGGGCCGGGCTCGATCGCCCGCCCCGGCCGCCGCCTCGGCGCCCTCGCCGTCGACTGGGCCCTCTGCATGCTGATCGCATACGGCCTTCTCACCCACGGCTACAACCAGGCCACCGGCAACTGGGCCCTGCTCATCCTGCTGGTCGTGAGCGTCCTCACGGTCGGCACCGTCGGCTCCACCCCCGGCAAGCGCCTCTTCGGACTCCGGGTCGTCTCGGTGCACGGCGGGCGCCTCGGCATCGTCCGGGTCGCCCTGCGCAGCCTCCTGGTCTGCCTCGCCCTCCCGGCGCTCATCTGGGACCGCGACGGCCGCGGCCTGCACGACCGCTTCTCCGGCGCCGTCCAGGTCCGGATCTGAGACCCGCCGCGGGGCCCGCGCCGCGACGGGAACGAGAAGACGGGAACGAGAAGGGGCGCCCCGGACCGAGCAGGTCCGGGGCGCCCCTTCGTCGTCTCCTGCGCTCAGCGCATCTTTCCGCCGCGCGGCATCCGCATGCCCTTCGGCATCGGACCCTTCGGCAGCGGCATGTTGCTCATCAGGTCGCCCATGGCCCGCAGCCGGTCGTTGGCGGCCGTCACCTGCGGACCGGACAGCAGCCGGGGCAGCTTCAGCATCCTGGTGCGGACCTTCTTCAGCGGCACCTGGCCGGCGTCCTCGTCGTTGCCGACGACGATGTCGGTCACCGGCACGTCCACCGCGACCCGGGCCATCTTCTTCTTCTCGGCCGCGAGCAGCGGCTTCAGCCGGTTCGGGTTGCCCTCGCCGACCAGCACGATGCCCTGGCGGCCGACCGCCCGGTGCACGACGTCCTGGTTGCGGTTCATCGCGACCGCCGGGGTCACCGTCCAGCCCCGCCCGATGTTCTGCAGCACCGCCGCCGCAGCGCCGGGCTGGCCCTCCATCTGCCCGAAGGCGGCCTTCTCCGCGCGCCGTCCGAAGACGATCGCCATCGCGAGGAACGCGAGGACGAAGCCGAGAATGCCCAGGTAGACCGGGTGACCGATCAGGAAGCCGATCGCGAGGAGGACACCGAGTACGACGATGCCCACGCCCGCGACGACGAGACCGACCTTCGGGTCGGCCTTCCGGGTCATCTTGTACGTGAGGGCGATCTGCTTCAGTCGCCCGGGGTTCGCGGCGTCAGCGCCGCCCGTGTTTGCCTTCCTCGCCATGTCCTGAAGTTTACGTGGCCCGGGAGGCCCGACCGGCCACGGCCTCCATCACGTTTTGGGCCTCCACGCGGTCCTTCGCGCGGCGACGGTCCTCCAGGACGGACGTCCAGGCGTTACGCCGGGCGGTGCGCTGCCCCCGGGCCAGCAGCAGGGCCTCCATGGCGCGCAGGGCGTCGGTGACGGACGGGAACGCGGTGGCTCGGATATGCGCGGCCTGCATGGGCGAGGGCCTCCGTGAACGTTCGTGGCAGTGAGTGAGAACAGGCTCACAGAACGGTGTTACCAGGGTGTGACCCCACGGTCAAACACTGATGAAGACACCGGACACGACAGATGCGGCCATCCGGACGGACGGCCGCATCTGTGAAAGGCGCGAAAAAGCTGTTGACCCGACGGCCCGGAACACGCCCCGCGCGCTCCGGCTCGGCTGCGCTGCACGGGTCCTCCGGTCGCGCTCCGCCTCGCCGCCGCTGCGGCCGGGTGCCCGCCCTCGTCCCTCGGACGGACCCCCCGCCTACGCTCCGGCTCGGCTGCGCTGCTCCATGGCCTGCTGGTACAGGCGTCCCGCGCGGTACGAGGAGCGGACCAGCGGGCCCGACATCACGCCGGAGAAGCCGATCTCGTCGGCCTCCTCCTTCAGCTCCACGAACTCCTGCGGCTTCACCCAGCGCTCCACGGGGTGGTGCCGGACGGAAGGACGCAGGTACTGCGTGATGGTGATCAGCTCGCAGCCGGCGTCGTGCAGGTGCTGCAGGGCCTCGCTGATCTCCTCACGGGTCTCGCCCATGCCGAGGATCAGGTTGGACTTCGTGACCAGACCGTAGTCCCGGGCCTTGGTGATGACCTCCAGCGACCGCTCGTAGCGGAAGCCGGGCCGGATCCGCTTGAAGATCCGCGGCACCGTCTCGACGTTGTGCGCGAAGACCTCCGGACGCGAGGCGAAGACCTCGTCCAGGAGCTCCGGCACCGCGTTGAAGTCCGGGGCCAGCAGCTCGACCTTGGTACGGCCCGCGGCCCGCTCGGCGGTCTGCTGGTGGATCTGGCGCACGGTCTCCGCGTACAGCCAGGCGCCGCCGTCCTCCAGGTCGTCGCGGGCGACGCCGGTGATCGTGGCGTAGTTCAGGTCCATCGTGACGACGGACTCGCCCACGCGGCGCGGCTCGTCACGGTCGAGGGCCTGCGGCTTGCCGGTGTCGATCTGGCAGAAGTCGCAGCGGCGCGTGCACTGGTCGCCGCCGATGAGGAAGGTCGCCTCGCGGTCCTCCCAGCACTCGAAGATGTTGGGACAGCCCGCCTCCTGGCAGACCGTGTGCAGGCCCTCGCTCTTCACGAGACCCTGCAGCTTGTTGTACTCGGGCCCCATCTTCGCCCGGGTCTTGATCCACTCGGGCTTGCGCTCGATGGGGGTCTGGCTGTTCCGGACCTCCAGGCGCAGCATCTTGCGTCCGTCGGGTGCGACTGCGGACACATCGGCTCCTGTAGCTTCGATTCTTCGGCGCACACCAGGGTACGCCCGTTGCTTCCTCTGCCCTTCACCCTTGGCCAACCCGTGGCCAGGGGTGGGCATTCCTAGGCCGGGGCCTGCGCCGCCTCGCCCGCGCCGTCGCGTGCCGCCTCGCCCGCGCCGTCGCGCTCGACGGGGCGCGGCTTCAGCTCCGCGTTCTCCAGCACGTCCCGCAGGTGCTTCTCCACCACCGGGAGCACCTCCTCGATCGTGACGTCCCGGCCGAGCTCGCCGGCCAGCGAGGCCACGCCCGCGTCGCGGATGCCGCACGGGATGATCCGGTCGAACCAGGTGTTGTCCGGGTTCACGTTGAGGGCGAAGCCGTGCATGGTGACGCCCTTGGCGACCCGGATGCCGATGGCCGCCAGCTTGCGGTCCTCACGGCGCTGGCCGGCGTTGGACGGGGCGTACTCCGGGCCGTTCAGCCGGGGGTCGAACTCCTCGTCGGTGAGCCGCGGGTCGAAGTCCAGCGAGAGACCGCCGAGCGCCGGGCGCTGCTCCACCGGGTCGCCGAGCACCCACACGCCACTGCGGCCCTCGACCCGGCTGGTCGCCACGCCGAACTCGGCGGCGGTGCGGATCAGCGCCTCCTCCAGGCGGCGGACGTGGGCGACCACGTCGACCGGGCGGGGCAGCTTCATGATCGGGTAGCCGACCAGCTGGCCCGGCCCGTGCCAGGTGATCTTGCCGCCGCGGTCCACGTCCACGACCGGCGTCCCGTCCAGCGGGCGCTCGCTGTCCGCGGTGCGCCTGCCCGCGGTGTACACCGGCGGGTGCTCCAGCAGCAGACAGGTGTCCTCGACCTCGTCGGCGAACCGGGCTGCGTGCACCTCGCGCTGCTTGTCCCACGCCACCCGGTACTCGACGGCGTCCTCGCCGAAGCCCAGACGGACGAATCGCAGCTCACTCACGGCCTTGCCTCCTCCTGGGTGCCGTGGACCGGGTTCCGGGGATCGTCCCGGGCGGGAGCCGGCGCGGCACCATGCGTCATTCACGCCCATGCCACTGTACGGCGACGGACCGAACGGGCCTTCGGCAGGTGCGCGGCTGGCCCGCCACCGCCGTCGCCCGGCGAACGTCCTCCGTCCCTCGTGAGCCCCGGTGCCGGTTCCTGGTCATCGAGCTGCGGCAACCCTCGCTCCCGTTCCTCACACGATCGGATGAATGTGGGGCGAAGGTGGCGGTCCGGGTGATCGGTGCCGCTAAATTCACGCCGTTCCATGAGGGCCAGGAGGGTCCATACGGGCTCCCACCCCGGCCCGGAAGGCAGGAGACCGCACAGCTGATGACGGAACGACCCCCGCAGCGCATCCCGAACCGCCAGCTCGCCGCGCTCATCGCCGAGGCAGGGTTCTCCAACGCGGGTCTCGCCAGACGGGTGGACCAGCTCGGTCTGGAGCACGGCCTCGACCTGCGCTACGACAAGACCTCGGTGACCCGCTGGCTGCGCGGGCAGCAGCCGCGTGGCACCACGCCCGCGCTGATCGCCGAGGTCTTCACCCGGAGGCTCGGCCGCCGGCTGTCCGCGCAGGACCTCGGCCTCGACGCCTGCGCCCCTGTCTACGCGGGGCTGGAGTTCGCGGCGACCCCGGAGGAGGCCGTGGACATCGTGAGCGGGCTGTGGCGCAAGGACTCCGGCAGCCACGCCGAGCTGCGGAAGATCGCCTTCACCCCGGCCGGGCTCGTCGTCCCCAGCCGCGACTGGCTGATCGGCCGCGCCGACGAGCGGGTGGCGCGCGGTGAGCCCTCCGGCGGCGCGTCCGTGGCCGCCGCCCCGAGGGCCCCGGGCCCGGAGCCGCGGGTCCCGCTCCAGGGCCGCTTCACCGTCCCCCGGCAGCGCGGCACCGACCGGGGCCCCGGGCAGCGGGTCTCCAGCGGCGACATCGCCGCGCTGCGCTCGGTCGGCGAGCTGTTCCGCACCCTCGACCACGCCTACGGCGGCGGTCACGCCCGCCAGGCCCTCGTCCGCTACCTGGAGCACGAGGCGGAGCCGATGCTGCGGGGCACCTACGGCGAGAGCGTCGGGCGGCGGCTCTTCGCGGCGGCCGCCGACCTCACCCGGCTCGCCGGCTGGACCTCGTACGACATCGCCGCGCACGGCCTCGCCCAGCGGTACTTCGTTCAGGCGCTGCGGCTCGCCCAGGCGGCCGGGGACCGGGCCTACGGCTCGTACGTCCTGGTCACCATGAGCCACCAGGCCGTCTACCTGGGCCACGGCCGCGAGGCCGTGCAGCTCGCCCGGGTCGCCCAGCAGGGCGTCGGCGCCGCCGCTCCGCCCGTCGTCCAGGCCCTGCTGCACGCCGTCGAGGCGCGCGGGCACGGAGTGCTCGGCGAGTCCCGGGCCTGCGGCGCCGCGTTGGCCCGCGCCGAGCGCGCCCTGGAGGCGGCCAGGCCCGGGGACGAGGTGCCGTACTGGGCCCGGTCCTTCGACGAGGCCCAGCTCGCCGACGAGTTCGGGCACTGCCACCGCGACCTCCAGCAGTACCGGGCCGCCGCCCAGCACGCCGAGCGCGCCCTCCAGCTCCGGGCCCCCGGCTACGCCCGCAGCAGGCTCTTCTGCCGGGTCGTCCTCGCCTCCGCCCGGCTCGCGCTCGGCGAACTGGACCAGGCCTGCGCGCTCGGCGCCGAGGCCGCCCAGCAGGCCTCCGAGATGCGCTCGGCCCGTGCCGTCGAGTACGTCCGCGACTTCGAGCGCCGCCTGGAGCCCCACCGCGACGCCCCCGCCGTCCGCGGCTACCGCGACCGCGTCGCCGCGCTCGGCCAGGGGGTCTTCTGAGGGCCCGCCCCAGGGCCTACGCGGCCTTCGCCGCCCCGTTCTCCGCCCGGGGCAGCGGCAGCCCCAGGTCGGTCAGCAGGGCGGCCGTGACGCGGCGGGCCGAGGACAGGGCGCCGACGGGGGTGCCGGTCGCGCGGTGGTCGCCGCAGACGTAGAGGCCGGCCAGGACGCGTATCGGGCGCTCGGGGTCGAACGGCGGCCGCATCGCCGGGAAGGCGCCCGGCGTGTGGTGCAGCGCCAGCAGCTCCCACTCGTCCGTCGACACCCCGTACAGCGTCGCCAGGTGCTTGCGCACCCGGCGCTCCGTGTCGTCGGGCGGGGTGCCGAGGACCGTCGAGGTGATCAGGGTCCGCCCGGCCGGCGCCCGGGTCGGGTCCACCGCGCTCATGACCGCCGTGTGCGCCACCGGTCCGCCCGGATCGGACTCCAGGAGCAGCACCGGGTCGGCGGAGGGGGCGACCGGGGCGGTGTGGTGGAGCACGGTCGCCGCCTGGTAGTCCGGCACGTGCAGCCCGGGCAGCAGCTCCGCCGCCGTCCGCCCGCCCGTGGCCACGACCACGGCCCGGCAGGGGAACACCCCGTGCTCGGCGGTCGTCACCCGCGAGATCGACGCCTCCGTGACCCGTACGCCGGTGTGGACCGTGCCCGGGGGCAGCGCCGCCGCGAGGCGCTCCGGGAGCGTGCCCGAACCGCCCTCCGGCACACCGATCCGGCCCCGCGCGAAGGACCGCAGCGCGAGGTCGGCGCGCCGGCTGGACGTCGCCAGGTCCGGGTCCCCGAGCAGCGCGGCGAGCAGCGGGCGCAGCACCCCCTGCACGGTACGGACCGGCAGACGGGCCGTCAGCGCCTCCCGGGCGGACCGCTCGGTGCGGGTCAGCAGCCGCTGCGGCGGCGTCGTGGCCAGCCGCACCAGGGAGGCGCCGAGCCGCGCCTGGTCGAGCGAGACCGCCGGATTCCGCGGGGCGCCCGCAAGGGCGCGGGCCACCCCACGGGCCCCCGCGACGCCCCGTGAGCCCCCTGCGCCCCGTGTGCTCCACGGCGCGTGCGGCGCGCCCCATCGCCCGTACCGCCCGTCGCTGTGCACGAGCACGCCAGGGGCGAACGGGCGCAGGGGGACGCCCTCGACCTCCGGCACGGTGAACAGCGGTCCGAGGCGGTCGACCCGGAAGCCGTCGACGGTGTCGGTCGCCATCCGGCCGCCGACCCGTGGCGCGGCCTCCAGGACCGTGACCGACAGCCCGGCCCCGGTCAGCTGATGAGCCGTCGCGAGCCCCGCGATCCCGGCTCCCACGACGACGACGTCCGATTCCTTGCGCACGTGCCCCTCCCCAGGTCGGCGCGGCTGGTCTGAGGCCTATGCCCCCGACGCGCCCCCGGAATGCCCGAGTTCGCAAGAGAGTAGGCAGCGCTCCCACCGCCGGGCGCCGCGCGTGACGGGGGTGCACGCAGCACGGGGGAGCGCACGCACGGCGAAGCGGGAGGTGACGCGGCGGGGAGGACGGGAGGAGCGCGGGAGGTGGCGGGCCGTCAGTGGGCCGCGGCACGCACCGAGTCGTCGATCGTCGGGAACGCGAAGTCGAAGCCGGTCTCCAACAGGCGTCCCGGCAGCACCCGCTGACTGCCGAGCACGTCCTGCGCGAACTCCCCGAGCACCATCCGCAGGGCGGGCGCGGGCACGTGGAAGACGGTCGGACGGCGCAGCACGCGCCCCATCGCCGCCGTCACCTCCCGGTTGGTGACGGGCTCGGGCGCGGTCAGGTTCACCGGGCCCGCGAGACCCGGAGTGTCCATCAGGTGCCGCAGCGCGGCGACCTCGTCGTGCAGCGCGATGAAGCTCCAGTACTGGCCGCCGTCGCCCATCCGCCCCCCGAGCCCGGCCCGGAAGAGCGGGAACAGCCGCCCCCAGGCGCCGCCCTCGCGGGCCACCACCAGGCCGGTACGGGCGTAGGCCACCCGGATGCCGGCCGCCTCCGCCGGCGCCGCCGCGGCCTCCCACTCCACGCACACCGAGGGCAGGAAGCCCTCGCCGGCCGGCGCGCTCTCGTCCACCGCGCGGCTGCCCGTGTCGCCGTAATAGCCCAGGGCCGTACCGCAGACCAGCACCTCCGGCGGCGTCGCGAGGGAGGCCAGCGCCTCGGCGATCGCCCGGGTGCCGAGCACCCGGCTGTCGCGGATCTCCTTCTTGAACTCCTCGCTCCAGCGCCGCTCGCCGACGCCCGCGCCCGCCAGGTGCACGACCGCGTCGACCCCGACGAGACCGGCGGTGTCCACGTACAGCCGGGCCGGGTCCCACTCCACCTCGTCGGCCGCGGCGGCCGGCCGGCGGACCAGCCGCAGCACGTCGTGGCCGTCGGCGCGCAGGGAGCGCACGAGGGCGGAGCCGATGAGTCCGGACGCGCCGGTGACGGCCACCCGCCTGTGAGGGGCCGGGGCGGGGTGCGACGAGTGCTGCGAGGAGGGCTGCATGCCGCCATCCTGCCCTCCGCGCGGCCCTCCGTGGCACAGTGGCCCGCATGACCGTGCCGGAGATACGGATCCGCGAGGCGGCGTGGGGGGACGAGCGCGCCCTCGCCGCGCTCGACCGCGCCACCTGGTCGCGCCTCCACGCCGTGCTGCCCGCCCCCGCGCCCGGGCAGCCGTTCTACGACGAGCGGCATCTGCCCGAGCACTACCTGGTCGCGGAGACGGCGGGCGCGGAACTGGTCGGCTACCTCCGGCTCGTCCCGCCCACCCCGATGGCCTGCCACGCCCACGTCCGGCAGATCCAGGGCCTCGCCGTCGCCGGGCCCGCCCGCGGCCGGGGCGTGGCCCGCGCCCTGCTGCGCGCCGCGACGGACCGCGCCCGCGCCGAGGGGGCCACCCGCATCACCCTGCGGGTCCTCGGCCACAATGCGCCGGCCCGCGCCCTCTACGCCGCCGAGGGCTTCGCGGTCGAGGGCGTGCTGCCGGGGGAGTTCCTGCTCGACGGGCAGTTCGTGGACGACGTCCTCATGGGCCGGTCACTGCTCGGCTGACGACCCCCGCGAAGCGGCGGGGTCCGTCCGGGAGAAGTCCTGGGTCCCCGCGGCGGGCGTCTCCGCGGCGGGCGTCTCCGCGGCGGGCGGGCTCCCCGCGGCGCCGGGGCACGGCTCGGCGGCGGCCGGGCCCGCCGCCGGTCCGGTCGGCGCGGGGGCGAGGAGCCGCATGCCGCCCGTCAGTTCGCGCAGGCACCGCACCGCCAGTTCCGCCGGGGCGCCCTCGCCCCGTACCGGTGCGTCGGTCTCCGCCCAGGTCTCCAGGGCGATCCGGATCGCGTCGGTCGCCGCGGCGGCGGCCAGCCGGAGTTCCAGGGGGTCGGTGCCGGGTCCCGCGAGCCCGGCGAGGACCTCACGCAGGCGCTCCTCGGACTCCTGGTTGACCCGGTACCAGACGGCCCGCAGCGCCGGGTCCCGGTCCGCCGCGCGCAGCAGGCCGCGGGTCCGGCGCAGGCCCTCCGCCGCCTCCTCGCCGTCGGCCGCGAGGGAGTCGGCGATGGACCGTTCCAGGGCGGCCGGCAGGGCCGTGCCCGGCTCGGCGGCGGCGAGTTCGGCGCGCCAGCGGTCGGCGCCGCCCGCGAGGAGCGGCGCGACGGCGTCCTGCTTGGAGCGGAAGTAGCGGTAGAAGGTGCGCAGCGCGACGCCGGCCCGCTGGGCGATGTCCTCGGCGGTGGTGTCGTCGGGGCCGCGCTCGGTGAACAGCTCCGCGGCGGCGTGGGCGATGTCGAGCTGAGTGGCGGCCTTGCGGCGCTCGGTCAGGGTCGGGGGCCGGGACGGGCGGGGAGATCCGGGCTGCGTGCTCACGCCCCCAGCGTACGCTCCAGGTTGCCATCTGTGCATTTCATGCAGGTGTGGCAAAACGTGCCACTTGGGCGTACGGTGGCGGCACCCCCGGAAAACTCGACATCGAGAGGTTGTCGTCATGAACCAGCTGACCCGCTACGAAGGACGCCGCGCACTCGTCACCGGCGGCGGCTCCGGCATCGGCCAGGCCACCGTGCTGCGCATGCTGGCGGAGGGCGGCACCGTGGTCGCCGCCGACATCAGCGAGGACGGCCTCAAGGACACCGTCGCCAAGGCCGGCGACGCCGCCGGCCGGCTGACCACCGTCCTGGTGAACATCGGCGACGAGGCCTCGGTGCGCGAGGGCGTGGCCGCCGCCGTGGCCGCCCTCGGCGGCCTGGACGTGCTGGTCAACGCGGCCGGCATCCTGCGCTCCTCGCACACCCACGAGACCACCCTCGAGGCCTTCGAGCAGGTCGTCCGGGTCAACCTCACCGGCACCTTCCTGGTGATCCGCGAGGCGATACCGGCGCTCCTGGAGGGCAACGGCTCCGCCGTCGTGAACTTCTCCTCCACGTCCGCGATGTTCGCCCACCCCTACATGGCGGCCTACGCGGCCAGCAAGGGCGGCATCCAGTCGATGACCCACGCGCTCGCCGCCGAGTACGCCAAGCAGGGCATCCGCTTCACCGCGGTGCAGCCCGGCTCCATCTCCTCCGGCATGACCGACGGCTCCGGCGCCAGCAAGCAGTCCCTGGGCCCGGGCCTGCCCGAGGACACCGACTGGTCCCTCTTCACCAAGCTCGCCCCCGCCCTCGGCCAGGGCTTCGCGGGCCCCGAGACCGTCGCCGGCGTCGTCGCGATGCTCGCCTCCGAGGACGGCCGGTTCATCACCGGCACCGAGGTCCGCATCGACGGCGGCACCCACTTCTGACCCAGGGGTCCTGTCGTCACGCTCCCGTCGTTGCCCGGCGGGGCAGGCGGGAGTCCGAGGACAGGGCCTACGCCCCGGCTACGGCCGCCCGAGGTCCGAACGGGCGGCCCACCCGCGCGGTGGACCCGACCGGGCCCCAGGGCCGCCGGGGCCCGGACCGCCGGCGGCACCCACCCGCTGACGCCCGTCCCCGCCACGGCCGCCGACCCCCGGCGCGCCGGGGCCGTGGACTCCCGGTCCCCGCACCCGTCGCATCCCGGTCACCCGGGGCCGAACCGGGCCCACAGCCGCGGGAAGCGCGCCGCGAGCACCCCTTCGTCGCCCAGGTCGAACGGGGTGCCCTCGGGCTCCGCGCCCGGCGGCGGAATCCCCAGGTCCGGCGTCTCCGCGCCGGTCAGGCGCTCGTACGCCTCGTCCGCGGCGAAACCCAGCTCCTCGCCGTCCCCGTCGATCTCCTCGTCGAAGTCGACGAGCAGCTCGGCCAGGGCGTCCGGATCGTGCACCGCGCCCTCGAAGACCTCCCGGCCCTGGCCGATCAGCCAGCAGCGGAAGTAGTCGAAGGCCTCCACCCCCGCCCCGTCGAGCAGCACCGCCGCCGCGCCCCACAGGTCCCAGGTGTACGCGCGGTTGTAACGGGCCTCGAAATGGCGGGCGAAGTCCACGACGGAATCCGGGTCGAGCAGGGTCAGCCGCTCCACGAGCAGGTCGGCGTGCTCGTCCGGATCGCCCTCCGCCCGCTCCCGGGTGGAGTCGATCATCTCCCAGAACTCCGTCTCGTCCATCACGGGACAAGCATCGTGGGTCGCGGGGGGCGACGCACCCGGAAACGGCCGAAAAGAATCCGGACAGGAGATGTCGGATTTCCCTGTCAGGCTGCTCGCATGACCACGGAAACGAAGCCCCTCGCAGGACGTGTCACCCTCGTCGCCGGCGCCACCCGCGGTGCCGGACGCGCCATCGCCGTCCAGCTCGGCGCCGCCGGGGCCACCGTCTACGTCACCGGGCGCACCACTCGCGACAAGGTCAGCGAGGTCGGCCGGGCCACCGAGACCATCGAGGAGACCGCGGAGCTCGTCACGGCCGCCGGCGGTGACGGCGTCGCCGTCCCCACCGACCACCTGGAGGCCGACCGGGTCCGCGCCCTGGCCGGGCGGATCGACCGCGACCACGGCCGGCTCGACGTCCTCGTCAACGACGTCTGGGGCGGCGAGCACCTCCTCGGGCCGTCCTTCGGCAGGAAGACCTGGGAGGTCGACCTGGACGACGGCCTGCGGATGCTCGAACTCGGCGTGAAGACACACGTCGTCACCTCGCACGCCCTGCTGCCGTTGCTGATCCGCCACCCCGGGGGACTCGTCGTCGAGGTCACCGACGGCACCGCCCGGTACAACGGCACCCGCTACCGCGAGAACCTCTTCTACGACCTCGCCAAGAACGCCCCCATCCGGATGGCCTTCGGCCTCGCGAAGGAGCTGGCGGAGTACGGCGGCAGCGCCGTCGCCGTCACCCCCGGCTGGCTCAGGTCCGAGCAGATGCTCGCGCACTTCGGCGTCACCGAGGAGAACTGGCGCGACGCCACCGGGGACCTGCCGGACTTCGCGGTCGCCGAGTCCCCGGTCTACGTGGGCCGGGCCGTCGCGGCGCTCGCCGCCGACCCCGGCCGGGCCCGCTGGAACGGACAGTCGCTGTCCAGCGGACAGCTGGCGCGGGAGTACGGCTTCACCGACGCGGACGGCTCGCGGCCGGACGCATGGGGCTTCATGATCGCCCAGGAGACCGACCCGGACGTGTCCGTCGAGGACTACCGGTAGGGCGGGCGGGTCAGCGCGGGCCGGCCGGCTGCCCGTAGCGCGCGGCCATGCCCAGGGCGGCCGCCGCGAACCGCTCCCGGAGCGCCGCCGGGGCCAGCACCTCCGCCTCCGGGCCCAGGCCGAGCAACTGGCCGAACGCCACCTCCTCGCTCTCCACCCGGAGCACCGCCGAGACCCGCCCGTCCGGCTCGGCGACGCCCGCCGCCAGCGCCTCCTCGGCCGCCGCCCGGTCCGTCACGTACGGCAGCCGCCGCGCGCCCGCCTCCGTGAGCCGCAGCACCACCTCGGCCCGCAGCAGCGAGCGCGCGAACTCCGCCGACCGCTCGGTCCAGAACGCCGCCAGATCGAAGTCCGGGTCCCGTTCGAAGGGCTCCTCGCCCACCGTCACCTCGGCGAACCGGTCCACCCGGTAGGTGCGGTACGAGGAGCCGGCCCGGGCGCACACGTACCAGACCCCCGCCTTCAGGACGAGCCCGTACGGCTCCAGGTCCCGCGCCACCTCGGCGTCGCCCCGCCGGTAGCGGGCCCGCACCGGCCGGTCGTCCCACACCGCCTCCGCGAGCGGCGCGAGCAGTTCCGGAGTCTCCGGCTCCTGGTACCAGGCCGGCGCGTCCAGGTGGAAGCGCCGCCCCACCGCCTCCGGCGCGTCCCGCAGGGAGGGCAGGAGCGCCGCCGACACCTTCAGGCGGGCCGCCGAGGCCGCGTCCGCGAGCCCCATGTCCCGCAGCGCCCCCGGCAGCCCCGACAGGAAGAGCGCCTCCGCCTCGCCGCGCGCGAGCCCGGTCAGCCGCGTGCGGTAGCCGCCGACGAGCCGGTACCCGCCCGCCCGGCCGCGGTCCGCGTACACCGGCACCCCCGCCTCGGAGAGCGCCGACGCGTCCCGGGTGACGGTCCGTTCGGACACCTCCAGCTCCTCCGCCAGCTCGGCCGCGGTCATCGACGCCCGGGACTGCAGCAGGAGCACCATCTTGATGAGGCGGGCGGCACGCATCCCCCCAGCCTGCCATCCGTGCCGCCCGCCGGGGTGCGGTGCCCGGACACGGCCGGGGGGCCGTGACCGTACGCGCGTACGGTCACGGCCCCCCGGACCGGTCGGATCAGGCCTTACAGGCCGTAGCGCTCGCGCGCCTCCTTCACGGCCGTCACCTGGACCTCGCCGCGGCGGGCGAGCTGGGCGAGGGCGGCCACGACGATCGACCGGGCGTCGACGCCGAAGTGGCGGCGGGCGGCGTCGCGGGTGTCCGACAGGCCGAAGCCGTCGGCGCCCAGCGAGGTGTAGTCCTGCTCGACCCACTGCGCGATCTGGTCCGGGACCTGGCGCATGTAGTCCGAGACGGCGAGGACGGGGGAGTCCACGCCCTCCAGGGCCTGGCGGATGTACGGGACGCGCTCCTCGCCGCGCAGGAGGGCCGCGTCGGCCTCCAGCGCGTCACGGCGCAGCTCGGTCCAGGAGGTCGCGGACCACACGTCGGCGGCCACGCCCCACTCGGCGGCGAGCAGCTTCTGCGCCTCCAGGGCCCAGTGGATGGCCGTGCCGGAGGAGAGCAGCTGGATGCGGGTGGCGTTCGCGGGCAGCTCCAGGCCGGCCGACTCGGCCGTGTTGAAGCGGTAGAGGCCCTTGACGATGCCCTCGTCGACCCCGGCCGGCTTGGCCGGCTGCGGCATGGGCTCGTTGTAGACGGTGAGGTAGTAGAAGACGTTCTGGTCCTCGCCCTCGGCCGCCTCGCCGTACATGCGGCGCAGGCCCTCCTTGACGATGGCCGCGACCTCGTAGGCGAACGCCGGGTCGTAGGTCAGCGCCGCCGGGTTGGTGGCCGCGATGACGGGGGAGTGGCCGTCGGCGTGCTGCAGGCCCTCACCGGTGAGGGTGGTGCGGCCGGCGGTGGCGCCGACGAGGAAGCCGCGGCCGAGCTGGTCGCCGAGCTGCCACATCTGGTCGGCGGTCCGCTGCCAGCCGAACATCGAGTAGAAGATGTAGAACGGGATCATCGCCTCGCCGTGCGTCGCGTACGCGGTGGACGCGGCGATGAAGTCGGCCATGGAGCCGGCCTCGGTGATGCCCTCGTTCAGGATCTGGCCGTTGACGGCCTCCTTGTAGTACATCAGCTGGTCGCGGTCGACCGGCTCGTACGTCTGGCCCTTCGGCGAGTAGATGCCGAGCGAGGGGAAGAGGGACTCCATGCCGAAGGTGCGGGCCTCGTCCGGGACGATCGGGACCCAGCGCTTGCCGGTCTCCTTGTCGCGGACCAGGTCCTTGATCAGGCGGACGAAGGCCATCGTGGTGGCGACGGACTGCGAGCCGGAGCCCTTGTCGAAGGCGGTGAAGGCCTTCTCGGCCGGGGCCGGCAGCGGCGCGAGCGGGTGCACGCGGCGGGCCGGGGCGGGGCCGCCCAGGGCCGCGCGGCGCTCCTGGAGGTAGCGCACCTCGGGGGAGTCGGCGCCCGGGTGGCCGTAGGGGACCACGCCGTCGACGAACTGTGCGTCCGAGATCGGCAGGTCCAGCAGGTCCCGCATGGCCTTGAACTCGTCCGCGGACAGCTTCTTCATCTGGTGGTTCGCGTTCTTCGACGCGAAGCCCTCGCCCAGGGTGAAGCCCTTGACGGTCTGCGCCAGGATCACCGTCGGCGCGCCCTTGAACTCCAGGGCGGCCTTGTACGCGGCGTACACCTTGCGCGGCTCGTGGCCACCGCGGGAGAGGTGGAAGCACTCGAGGATCTTGTCGTCGGACAGCAGCTTCGCCATCTCGACGAGCGCCGGGTCCTTGCCGAAGAAGTCGGCGCGGATGTAGGCGGCGTCACGGGTCTGGTACGTCTGGACCTGCGCGTCCGGCACCTCGCGGAGGCGGCGGACCAGGGCGCCGGTGGTGTCGAGCGCGAACAGCTCGTCCCAGGCGTTGCCCCACAGCGACTTCACGACGTTCCAGCCGGCGCCGCGGAACTGGGCCTCCAGCTCCTGAACGATCTTGAAGTTGGCGCGGACCGGGCCGTCGAGGCGCTGCAGGTTGCAGTTGATGACGAAGGTCAGGTTGTCCAGACCCTCGCGGGCGGCCAGTGCGAGGGCCGCGGTGGACTCGGGCTCGTCCATCTCGCCGTCGCCGAGGAAGGCCCAGACGTGCGAGGAGGAGACGTCCTTGATGCCGCGGTTGGTCAGGTAGCGGTTGAAGCGCGCCTGGTAGATCGCGGAGAGCGGGCCGAGCCCCATGGAGACGGTGGGGAACTCCCACAGCCAGGGGAGGCGCCGCGGGTGCGGGTAGGAGGGCAGGCCGTTGCCGCCGGACTCCTGCCGGAAGTTGTCGAGGTGCGTCTCGTCCAGGCGCCCGTCGAGGAAGGCGCGGGCGTAGATGCCGGGGGAGGCGTGGCCCTGGATGTAGAGCTGGTCGCCGGAGCCGGCGGCCTCGCCGGACTCCTTGCCCTTGAAGAAGTGGTTGAAGCCGGTCTCGTAGAGCCAGGCCGCGGAGGCGAAGGTGGCGATGTGGCCGCCGACGCCGTGCTTGGCGCCGCGGGTGACCATCGCGGCCGCGTTCCAGCGGTTCCACGCGGTGATCCGGCGCTCCATCTCCTCGTCGCCGTCGATGACGGGCTCGGCGGAGGTGGGGATGGTGTTGACGTAGTCCGTCTCCAGCAGCTTGGGCAGGGCCAGGCCCGCGCCCTCGGCGTGCTGGAGCGTGCGGCGCATCAGGTAGGCGGCCCGGTGCGGGCCGGCGGCCTTGGTGACGGCGTCGAGGGAGGCCGCCCACTCGGCGGTCTCCTCGGTGTCACGGTCCGGGAGCTGGTCGAGCTCACTCGGAATCTTGCCTACGGGATCGGTCATGATCGCCGCCTTCCGGACAGGTGGGGGTGGAGATAAAGGGGGCCTTGTCTGGCAGGACAGGGCGAAGGGCCGGGGTACGGCCCGCCGAAGACTGTAAGCCGCCGATCGATGATCGATCAAAGCGTTGAAGCGAAAAACTTCCCCGGAGCGAGAAAGTCGGCACAGGGTGCCGCGAAAACGGGCACCCGGTGCCTTGTTTTCGAAGGATCCGTGCAGGTAGGAGAGCGATTGAGAGCCCCGGCGCACGAATGAGCGGGCCTGTTCGACACAGACCCGCTCATGACGTCCGGTGGCCGGATCACGCCCTCGGCGCACACCCCAGCACATGCGCCTTCACCAGCGCCCCGATGTTCGGGTCGCCCCGGCGGAAGGCCTCCACGAGCTCATCGTGCTCCTCCGCGTACGACTTCTGCACCGTGCCCAGCCAGCGGATCGACAGCGCCGTGAACACCTCGATGCCCAGGCCCTCCCAGGTGTGCAGGAGCACGCCGTTCCCGGCCGCCTTCACCAGCTCCCGGTGGAAGGCCACCGTGTGCCGCACCTGCGCCGTGCCGTCCGAGACCGCGTCCGCCTCGTACAGGGCCGCGACGTGCGGCTCCAGGGCCGAGCAGTCCGCGGCGAGCCGGCCCGCCGCCAGCTCCGCCGCGATCTGCTCCAGACCCGCCCGGACGGGGTAGCTCTCCTCCAGGTCCGCGGCCGTCAGATTGCGCACCCGGACGCCCTTGTTGGGAGCCGACTCGATCAGCCGCAGCGACTCCAGCTCGCGCAGCGCCTCCCGGACGGGGGTCTGCGAGACCTCCAGCTCCGTCGCGATCCGTCGCTCCACGATGCGCTCGCCCGGCTTCCAGCGGCCGCTGACGATGCCCTCCACGATGTGCTCGCGGATCTGCTCGCGCAGCGAATGGACGACGGGCATGGTCATGGGGGCCGCTCCTTAGGAGTCACTGGACACTAAGACAATACGGCGGCGCCCCCGCCCGGAAACACATCCGGACGGGGGCGCCGCAGGTGAGGCTTGTTACGTTGCCTTTCGGCCGTCTGCCTTACAGACCGAGGTCGACCTCGAACTCGCCGGCCTCGAGGATCGCCTTGACGGCCGTCAGGTAGCGGGCCGCGTCGGCGCCGTCGACCAGGCGGTGGTCGTACGACAGCGTCAGGTAGGTCATGTCGCGGACGCCGATGACGGTGCCCTCGGCGGTCTCGATGACGGCCGGACGCTTGACCGTGGCGCCGATGCCCAGGATGGCGACCTGGTTCGGCGGGACGATGATCGTGTCGAACAGCGCACCGCGCGAGCCGGTGTTGCTGATGGTGAAGGTCGCACCGGACAGCTCGTCCGGCGTGATCTTGCTGGCGCGGACCTTGCCCGCCAGCTCGGCCGTGGCCTTCGAGATACCGGCGATGTTCAGGTCGCCCGCACCCTTGATGACCGGCGTCATCAGACCCTTCTCGGAGTCCACGGCGATGCCGATGTTCTCCGAGTCGAAGTACGTGATGGTGCCCTCGTCCTCGTTGATCCGGGCGTTGATGACCGGGTGGGCCTTCAGCGCCTGGGCCGCCGCCTTCACGAAGAACGGCATCGGGGAGAGCTTGACGCCCTCACGGGCGGCGAACGCGTCCTTGGCACGGGCGCGCAGCTTCATCAGCTTGGTGATGTCGACCTCGACGACCGAGGACAGCTGGGCCTGGCCGTGCAGCGCCTTCATCATGTTGTCGCCGATGACCTTGCGCATGCGGGTCATCTTCACCGTCTGGCCACGCAGCGGGGAGACCTCCAGGGCGGGGGCCTTCGGCGCGGCGGCGGCCGGGGCGGCGGGAGCGGCGGCGGCGGCCTTCTTGGCCTCGGCGGCCGCGAGGACGTCCTGCTTGCGGATACGGCCGCCGACGCCCGAGCCCTTGACGGCCCCCAGGTCGACACCGTTCTCGGTGGCGAGCTTGCGGACCAGCGGGGTCACGTAGGCACCGTCCTCCGCCGGCTGTGCGGCGGCGGGGGCGGGGGCGGCCGGGGCGACGGGAGCCGGGGCCGGAGCGGCCGGAGCCGGGGCGGCCTGGGCCGGAGCCGGAGCCTGGGCGGCCGGAGCGGGAGCCGGAGCCGGAGCCGGGGCCGGAGCGGCGGCGGGGGCCGGGGCGGCCGGAGCCGGAGCGGCGGCGGGAGCGGCACCCGCGGCACCGATGACGGCGAGCTTGGCGCCGACCTCGGCGGTCTCGTCCTCGCCGACGACGATCTCGAGCAGCACACCGGAGGCCGGGGCCGGGATCTCGGTGTCGACCTTGTCCGTGGAGACCTCGAGCAGCGGCTCGTCGGCCTCGACGGTCTCGCCGACCGACTTCAGCCAGCGGGTGACGGTGCCCTCGGTGACGGACTCGCCCAGCGCGGGCAGCACGACGTCCGTCCCGGTGGCGCCACCGGCCGGGGCGGCGGCCGGAGCCTCGGCCGCCGGGGCCGGCTCGGCGGCCGGGGCCTCGGCGGCGGGGGCCGGCTCGGCGGGGGCCTCGGCCGCGGGGGCCGGGGCGGCGGCGGGCTCGGCGGCCGGGGCCGGAGCCGCGGCGCCGCTGCCGTCGTCGATGATGGCCAGCTCGGCGCCGACCTCGACCGTCTCGTCCTCGGCGACCTTGATGGAGGCCAGGATGCCCGAGGCGGGGGCGGGAATCTCGGTGTCGACCTTGTCGGTCGAGACCTCGAGCAGCGGCTCGTCGGCCTCGACACGCTCACCCTCGGCCTTGAGCCAGCGGGTGACGGTGCCCTCGGTGACGCTCTCGCCGAGCGCCGGCAGGGTTACGGAAACCGACATGGTTTCAGTTGCTCCTAACGAATTGCGGAAAGTGGTCGTCGCGCCCGTGTGACGTGAGCGTCAGTCGTGGGAGTGCAGAGGCTTGCCGGCCAGGGCCAGGTGGGCCTCGCCGAGCGCCTCGTTCTGCGTCGGGTGGGCGTGGATGAGCTGCGCGACCTCGGCCGGCAGCGCCTCCCAGTTGTAGATCAGCTGCGCCTCGCCGACCTGCTCGCCCATACGGTCACCGACCATGTGGACGCCGACCACGGCACCGTCCCTGACCTGGACGAGCTTGATCTCGCCCGCGGTCTTGAGGATCTTGCTCTTGCCGTTGCCCGCGAGGTTGTACTTCAGGGCGACGACCTTGTCCGCGCCGTAGATCTCCTTGGCCTTGGCCTCGGTGATGCCGACGGAGGCGACCTCCGGGTGGCAGTACGTCACCCGCGGCACGCCGTCGTAGTCGACGGGAACGGGCTTCAGGCCGGCCAGCCGCTCCGCCACGAGGATGCCCTCGGCGAAGCCGACGTGCGCGAGCTGCAGCGTCGGGACCAGGTCGCCGACCGCGGAGATCGTGGGCACGTTGGTGCGCATGTACTCGTCGACGAGGACGTAGCCGCGGTCCATCGCGACGCCCTGCTCCTCGTAGCCGAGACCGGCCGAGACCGGGCCGCGGCCGATGGCGACGAGCAGCACCTCGGCCTCGAAGGTCTTGCCGTCCGCCAGGGTGACCTTGACACCGCTGTCGGTGTACTCGGCCGACTGGAAGAAGGTGCCCAGGTTGAACTTGATGCCGCGCTTGCGGAAGGCGCGCTCCAGCAGCTTGGAGCTGTTCTCGTCCTCGACCGGGACGAGGTGCTTCAGGCCCTCGATGACCGTGACGTCGGTGCCGAAGGACTTCCACGCCGAGGCGAACTCGACGCCGATGACGCCGCCGCCGAGGATGATCGCGGACTCCGGGACCCGGTCCAGGGTCAGCGCGTGGTCCGAGGAGATGATGCGGTTGCCGTCGATCTCCAGACCCGGCAGCGACTTCGGCACGGAACCGGTGGCGAGGAGGACGTGACGGCCCTCGACGCGACGGCCGTCCACATCGACGGAGGTGGGGGAGGACAGGTGACCGGTGCCCTCGATGTACGTCACCTTGCGGGAGGCGACCAGACCCTGCAGACCCTTGTAGAGGCCCGAGATCACGTCGTCCTTGTACTTGTGCACGGCCTTGATGTCGATGCCCTCGAAGGAGGCCTTGACACCGAACTGCTCCGCCTCGCGCGCCTGGTCGGCGACCTCGCCGGCGTGGAGCAGGGCCTTCGTCGGGATGCAGCCGTTGTGCAGGCAGGTGCCGCCGAGCTTGTTCTTCTCGATCAGTGCGACGTCCAGGCCCAGCTGCGCTCCGCGCAGCGCCGCGGCGTAACCGCCGCTACCGCCGCCGAGGATCACTAGGTCGAAAACGGTGCTGGCGTCGTTCGCCACGTCACGTCCTCCATGCATGTGCGCTCGTCGCCGGTCTTCCCTGACCGGGCGGCGGCTGGTTCCGGCCGCATTTTCTTCGGCCCTGTGGTGGGGGCCCTGTCCTGCCGAGAACCCATCTTCGCACTTGTTGCCGGACGGCGGGACGCGGGGCCGGGGGATGAGACCGGCCGATCGTCCGTACGGAGGGGTGACGGGGGCGCGGGAAGCCACGGATCCCGTCGCGGGCGAAGGGGCGGGACCCCGGGCGTGACGCCCGGGGTCCCGCGTGATCGTGCGACCGAGGGGTGCCCTCGCGGGACCCGCTCAGACCTCGCCGTCGGCGGTCAGCTCCGCCAGGCGCACCAGGGTGCGCACCGAGGAGCCGGTGCCGCCCTTCGGGGTGTAGCCGTACGGGGCGCCCTCGTGGAAGGCCGGGCCCGCGATGTCCAGGTGGGCCCAGGTGATGCCCTCGCCCACGAACTCCTTCAGGAACAGGCCGGCGACCAGGCCGCCGCCCATCCGCTCGCCCATGTTGGCGATGTCGGCGGTCGGGGAGTCCATGCCCTTGCGCAGGTCCGCCGGGAGCGGCATCGGCCAGGACTGCTCGCCGACCTCCTCCGCGATCTCGTGGATCGCGGTGCGGTAGGCGTCGTCGTTCGCCATGACGCCGAAGGTGCGGTTGCCGAGCGCCAGGACCATGGCACCGGTCAGGGTGGCCACGTCGACGATCGCGTCCGGGTGCTCCTCGGAGGCCTTGGTCAGCGCGTCCGCGAGGACCAGCCGGCCCTCGGCGTCCGTGTTGAGGACCTCGACGGTCTTGCCGCTGTACATGCGCAGCACGTCGCCGGGGCGCAGCGCGTTGCCGGACGGCATGTTCTCGGCCAGGGCGAGCCAGCCGGTGACGTTGACGGCGAGGCCCAGGCGGGCGGCGGCCACGACGGTGGCGAACACGGCGGCGGCACCGCTCATGTCGCACTTCATCGTCTCGTTGTGGCCGGCCGGCTTCAGGGAGATGCCGCCCGAGTCGTAGGTGATGCCCTTGCCGACCAGGGCCAGGGTCTTCTCCGCCTTCGGGTGCGTGTAGGCCACGCGGACCAGGCGCGGCTGGTGGGTCGCGCCCATGCCGACGCCCAGGATGCCGCCGTAGCCGCCCTTGGCGAGGGCCTTCTCGTCGAGCACCTGCACCTTGAGGCCGTGCTCCTTGCCGGCCGTCTGGACGGCGGTGGCGAAGGTGGCCGGGTACAGGTCGTTCGGCGGCATGTTGATCAGGTCGCGGGCGCGGTTGATCTCCTCCGCGACGGCGAGCGCGCGCTCCGCGGCGGCCTTGTGGGCCTTGTCGCGCGGCTTCGCGCCGAGGAGGGCGACCTCGGCCAGCGGCTTCTTCGCGCCCTGGCCGTTCTCCTGGTACGCGGTGTAGGCGTACGCGCCGAGCAGCGCGCCCTCGGAGACGGCGCCGACGGCCTCGGGGGAGGCGACGGGGAGGGCGAAGGCGGCCTTCTTCGAGCCGGTCAGGACCCGGGCGGCGGTGCCCGCGGCGCGACGCAGGGTCTCGGTGCCGTACTCCGCGCCGTCCTCGGGGGCGGAGCCCAGGCCGACGGCGACGACGACGGGTGCCTTGAGGCCGGCGGGGGAGGGCAGCTTGGTCGCCTCACCCTCGGCGCCGGAGGCGCCCAGCGTCTCCAGGACGGCGGCCAGTCCACCGTCGAAGGCCTGGTCGACGAGCTCCGCGCCGGGGGCGACGACGAGCGTCTTGCCGGCCTTCGCGACGCCGACGACCAGGGCGTCGGCGCGCAGCGTCGCCGCTCCGGCGGTGCTGAGAGTGAGAGCAGTCACGGTGGTGATTTCTCGCTTCCGTTGAGTTCTGTGGCGGTCGAGGGATGGGCCGACCGTGCCCGCCGCATCGTATTTCGGCCCGATGAGCGCCGGGAACGAGCCTACGCTCGCTCGACGGTCTCGCTCACGGCGGCGGTGATTCACTCATCCGTGGAGTCTCTGCCGGGTTTACCTCGCGAGCCCCGCGGGCTCGTTTCACACTCGCCTCAATCGTGCGAGGGCGGTCCCGTCCGTCCCTCGCCCCAGCTGCGACATCTCGCGGGTCCCGCCGTCCGGCGGGACCGCCGAGGGGGGACACCACCGATGGATTCCGGCCGCTTCCGCACGCCCAGAAACGCCGCCCGCACCTCCACCGCCGGCCCCGCGTCCGCCGTCCCCGGCCCCGCGTCCGGGGTCCCTTCCGGCGACGCGTCCGCCTCCGGCCCCGTGTCCCCGTCCGCGGCGGGGGCTCCTGCCGGCGCCGCCCGTGCCACCGGCACCCCCCGGGGCCACCGGGCCGGCCGGGTGGCCCGCTCGCCCCGCGGCCCCCGGGCCGCCCGGATCGCCGCGCTGGCCGCCGCCGGGCTGCTGGCCACCGTCGTGCCCTCCGCGCAGGCCGGCGCCGCGGACCCCGCCCCGCGGATCGACCTGACCGTGCTCGTCGTCGACGACGGCGGCAGCGCCGTCCGGGCGATCACCGCCGAACTGGCCGGCTCCGGCATCCCGTACCGCACCCTCGACCTCAACGACGCCGACCGCCCGGTCCTCACCGCGGCCTTCCTCAGCGACCCCTCCGACAGCGCGACCGGCCGGCCCCGCGCCCGGTACCAGGGCGTCGTCCTCCCGCACGAGTCCGCCTTCGGCCCCGACTCCGCCGAGCAGACCGCGCTCGTCGCCTACGAGAAGGCCTTCGGCATCCCGCAGGTCGACGCGTACACCTGGGCACACCCCGGCGTCGGACTCGACTACACCTCCGACGGCGGCTGGTCCGGCGTCCTCGACGGCGCCCGCGCCTCCGTCACGCCCGCCGGCCGGGCGGGCCCCTTCCGCGACCTCAGGGGCCCGGTGACCTTCGAGGACAACGCCCCGGACGTCTCCGAGAGCTACGGCTACGCGGGCCGCCCCCGGGCCGGCTACACCAGCTACCTGGACATGCCCGTGCCGGGCGGCGGCCGGGCCAGCCTCATCGGCGAGTACGCCCACGACGGACGCCGCGAGCTCGTCGTCACCTTCGCCTACAACCCCCACCAGCGGCAGTTCCGGGCGCTCGCCCGCGGCATCGTCGAGTGGCTCACCCAGGGCGTCCACCTCGGCCAGAGCCGCAACTACCTCTCCGTGCACGTGGACGACGTCTTCGCCCCCGACGCGCGCTGGGACACCGTCCGCAACTGCACCCCCGGCGACCTCGACTGCCCCGGAGGGGCCGGACAGCCCGAGAACCCGGTCCGGATGACCGCCGACGACGCCGCGTACGCCGCCGCCTGGCAGAAGTCCTCCGGCTTCCTGCTCGACATGGTCTACAACGGCGGCCAGGGCGAGCAGTGGAAGTCCGAGCACGGCGGCACCGACCCGCTCGCCGCCCGGCTGATCGCCGACCGCGCGCAGTACCGGTGGATCAACCACACCTACACCCACCCCTTCCTCGGCTGTGTCCAGGACGCCACCACCGTCCCCTGGAGCTGCGCCAAGACGTCCACCGGGGCCACCCAGTGGGTCAGCAGGTCCGCGATCTCCACCGAGATCCGCGCCAACCTCGACTGGGCCCTCGGCAAGGGACTCCCCGTCGACCGCAGCGAACTCGTCACCGGCGAGCACTCCGGCCTGAGGACCCTGCCGCAGCAGCCCGTCGACAACCCCAACCTCGCGGGCGCCCTCGCCGACAACGGCGTCCGGTGGACCGGGAGCGACAACTCCAGGGAACCGGCCCAGCGCTCCGTCGGCAGCGGCTCCAACGCGGCGCAGACCGTGCCCCGGCACCCCATGAACGTCTACTACAACGTGGGCACCGCCGCCGAGATGACCGACGAGTACAACTGGATCTACACCTCGCGCGCCGACGGCGGCAGCGGCATCTGCGAGGACAACCCGGCCTCCACCTGCCTGCCCGCCCCGCTCGACACCGCCACCGGCTACGCCGCCCACATCGTCCCGCGCGAGGCCCGCACCGCCCTCACCCACGTGCTGGGCAACGACCCGCGGCCGCACTACGTGCACCAGTCCAACCTCGCCGAGGAGCGCCTCCTCTACCCCGTCCTCGACGCGGTCCTGGCCGACTACCGGGCGCTGTTCGCCGACAACACCCCCCTGGTGAACCCGCGTCAGAAGGACGTCGGCACCGAGCTGAACCGGCGTGCCGCCTGGGACCGGGCACTCGCCGCCGGCCAGGTCACCGCCTACCGGATCGGCGCCACCGTCACCGTCAGGGCCCCCTCCGGCGTCGCCGTCCCGCTCACCGCGCCCGAGGGCACCCGCAGGCAACTCCTCCTCGGCACCGCCGCGTTCGGCACCGCCTACGCGGGCACCCGGTCGGCCTGGACCACGCCCGAACTGCTCCAGAGCGGCGTCACGCTCCAGCTTCCGACCATCTGACCAGCACGTTCCGTCCGGGGGGACCGCACATGCCGAGCAGTGGCCGCCATGTCACCATGCTCACCGAAGGCACCTATCCGCACGTCCACGGAGGCGTGAGCACCTGGTGCGACCAGCTCATCCGGGGCATGCCCGAGGTCGACTTCCACGTCCTCGCCCTCACCGGCAGCGGCCGGGAACCCGTCACCTGGGAACTGCCGCCCAACCTCACCGCGCACACCTCCTACCCGCTCTGGGGCCCCGCCCCCGAGCGGGCCAGGACGGCCCCGCGCGGCCGGACCCGCCGCCGCTTCCTCGACACCTACGAGCGCTTCCTGCTCGCGATCCTCGACCCGTCCGCGGGCTGCGACTTCGGCGAGAGCCTCTGGGAACTCGCCGAACTCGCCCGCGCCGGACGGCTCACCGCCGCCCTGCGCACCGAGCGGGTGCTCCGCTCCCTGATGTGGATCTGGACCATGCCGCACCTGCCGACGGCCGCGGCCCGGCCCACCGTCCACGACGCGCTGACCGCCACCGACCTGCTCGAACACGCGCTGCGCCCGCTCGCCGCCCGCATATCCGGCGCCCGGGTCGCGCACGCCGTCTCCAGCGGACTCGCCACCCTGCCGGCGCTCGCCGCCCAGCACTTCGAAGGGGTGCCCTTCCTGCTCACCGAACACGGCATCTACCTGCGCGAGCGCTACCTCGGCTACCGCACCGAGGCCCAGCGCTTCCCCGTCAAGTCCCTGCTGCTCGGCTTCTACCGGGAGCTCAACTCCCTCGGCTACCGCAAGGCGGACCTCATCACCCCCTGCAACCGGTACAACCGCCGCTGGGAGGAGCGCGGCGGCGCACCCGTCTCGCGCATCCGCACCGTCTACAACGGCGTCGACCCCGCCGCCTTCCCCTGGGCCGGGCCCGAGCCGGAGACCCCCACCCTCAGCTGGGTGGGCCGGGTCGACCCCATCAAGGACCTGGAGACCCTCGTCCGCGCCTACGCCATCTGCCGGGCCGAGCTCCCCGAGCTGCGGCTGCGGCTCTTCGGCCCGGTGCCGGCGGGCAACGAGGACTACCGCACCCGCCTGGAGAAGCTCGCCGCCGAACTCGGCGTGCACGACGGCGTCACCTTCGAGGGCCGCACCTCCGACGTCGCCGGTGCCTACGCCGCCGGCAACATCGTCATGCTGTCCTCCATCAGCGAGGGCTTCCCCTTCTCCCTGATCGAGGCCATGTCCTGCGGCCGGGCCACCGTCTCCACCGACGTCGGCGGCGTCCGCGAGGCCGTCGGCGACACCGGCCTCGTCGTCCCGCCCCGCGAACCGGCCGTCATGGCCGCCGCCACCACCGCACTCCTCCGCGACCGGGAACGCCGCGCCGACCTCGCCCGCCGCGCGCGCCAGCGGGTCGTCGACCGCTTCACCCTGCACCGCTCGGTCGACGGCTTCCGCCGCATCTACCGGGAACTGGCCGGCCGCCCGGTCACCGCGCCCGAGGAACCGCAGGACTGGACCGTCCGCCTCACCGACCCCTGGCGCACCGAAGCGGCCGGAGGCGTGTGGACATGAGCGGCTCCCTCTGGCTGAAGCCCCCTACGACGGGCGACTCCCTCCCGGCGATCCCGCGGCAACGCGCGACGGGCCGGCGCGGGACGGGGGAGGGCCCCGCCCCTGCCCCGCCCTCCGGCCCGCCCACCCGGGGCGGCGCGGAGGCCCGCCCCGCCCGCGGCCCGCACCGCCCCGGCGCCCGCCCGACCGGTGCGGCGCCGGCCACCGCGCCGCCGGACCCGCCCGCCGCCCCGCGGCCGACGGGCGGGCCCTCCGCCCCCGCGCCCGCGCCCGCGGGCGACCCCGGCCGGCCGGCCCCCGGGGCCCCGGGGGCCGGGCCCCTCGCCGCCGACCCGCTGGACGCGCTCGCCGACCGGCTCGACGCGCTCGCCGCCGTCGCCGTGCACCCCGACGAGATAGCCGCGATCCTCGAGTCCGACGGCATGACGGACGATCACATCCGGCTCACCTACGGCCGCGCCGACTCCTTCGCCCTCGCCGAGGACCTCTACGCGCGCACCGAGCGCCGCCACCCGGAGCCCGAGGCGCCGCCCGCCGGACCCTGGCACACCGGGCTCCCCGGATGCCTGCTGCGCGGGCTGCTGTTCGCGCTGCCCGGGCTCGCGTACGTGCTCGGGGCGCCCCTGCCGGCCGGCGGTCCGGGGCGGTACGGACTGCCGCCCGGGGCCGTGCCGCTGCTCGCGGGCGCGGTCACCGGCTGGATGTGGAACCAGTCCCTCGCCCACCGCGCGTACAGCTGGCTCGGACTCGGCGACCGCCCGGCCGCCGCCCGCGCCCTGCTCACCGGCGCTCCGGCCGGGGCGCTCGCCGGGGCGCTCGTCGCCTTCGCCGCCGCGGGGCCGGGAGAGGGGCCGGCCGCGCTGTTCGCCGCCGGGCAGGCGCTGTACCTGGCCGCGGCCACCGTCCTGCTCGTCCTCGGGCGCGAACGGGCCCTGCTCGTCAGCCTGTCGCCGCTGGCCGCCCTGCTGCCCGCACCGCTCCACGACCTGCCGGACGCACTGCGCGTCGCCCCGCTGCTCCTCTCGCTCGCCGCGGGTACCGTCTTCGCGGCGCTCGCGCTGCGGCCGGGGATCGGCCGGCGGGCCGGGGGCCGCGGCGGCCCGCCGTTCGCGCGCTCCCTCCCGTACGGCCTCTTCGGCCTCGGCAGCGGGCTGCTGATGCTGTACGCGGGCGCGGACGCGGTCATCGCGCTGAGCCTCTCCATGGGCCCGGCCGAATGGCTGCTGCACCGCTTCCGCGGCGCCAGCCTGACCCGGCTGCGGCTGCTGACGACGGCGGGGGAGTTCCGGCGTGCCGTCACCGGCATGCTGGCCCGCTGTCTCGGCGGCTACCTCGCCCTGCTGTCCGTCCTCACCGTGGCCGCCGCCCTCCTGTGGCCCGGCGCCGCCGTCTCCGCCGGCCGGGTCGGCTCGCTGCTGCTCGTCGGCGCGGTGCTGTGGCTGGGGCTGCTGCTCCAGGCCTTCGGCGCGGTGTCGAGCGCCGCCGCGGTCTGCCTGCCGGCGGCCGCCGCGCAGGCAGCCGCGCCCGCCGCGGGGCCGGTCGCCGCGGGCGTCGCGGCGGCCGTGCTGTGCGTGCTCACCTGTGTTCTGCTGGTACGACCGACCGCCCACCGCTTCTAGGGGCCGGACTGTGAACTCCTCCCTCCTCGTGCCGTTCTACGAGCACCCCGCCGAGCGTCCCGAGCACTGGGCCTCCGTCGTCGCGGCGGCCTCGTCCCTCTACGGCGTCGTCCTCAACCCGGCGAGCGGCGCGGGCCCGGCTCCCGACCCCGCGTTCGCCGAGGTCGCCGCCCGGCTGCGGGGCGCCGGGGTGCGGGTCCTCGGCTACGCGGACACCGACTACGGGCGCCGCCCGCACGCCGACGTCGTCGCCGACCTGGTCCGGCACCGCGACTGGTACGGGGCCGACGGCGCGTTCCTCGACCAGGTGCCGACGGACCCGGACGCGCTGCCGCACTACCGGCGGCTCGCGGTGTCCGCGCGGGCCGCCGGTTCGCGCACCCTCGTCCTCAACCACGGCGCCCACCCCGCCCCGGGCTACGAGGCCCTGGCCGACCTCCTCGTCACCTTCGAGGGCCCGTGGGACTCCTACCAGGGCCTGGACCTGCCGGTCGCCGACCACTACTGCCACCTCGTCTACGCGGCCCCGGCCGGTGCCCGTCCGGCCACCCCGGTGCACTGCGTCGTCCCCGGCACCGGGGCCCATCCCTGGGGCACCCTTCCGCACACCCTGGAGCCCGCCCGGTGAGACGCCTCCTGCCCCTGCTCGCCCTGTTGCTGCTCGCGGCCTGCACGACGGCCCCACCGCCCGACGACCCCGCGCCCCGGGCGCCCCGCTGGCAGCCCCGCCCGGGCCTCGCCTGGCAGTGGCAGCTCAGCGGCCGGCTGGACCCGTCGGTGGACGCCCCCGTCTACGACATCGACGGCTTCGACCACTCCGCCGCGACCGTCGCCGACCTGCACCGGCGCGGCCGCAAGGTCATCTGCTACGTCTCCACCGGCGCGTGGGAGGACTTCCGCCCGGACGCCGGGAAGTTCCCCGCGTCCCTCCTGGGCAGGGGCAACGGCTGGTCCGGCGAGCGCTGGCTCGACATCCGCCGCACCGACCTGCTCGCCCCGCTGATGGGCGCCCGCCTCGACATGTGCCGCGCCAAGGGCTTCGACGCGGTCGAGCCCGACAACATGGACGGTTACGCGAACGCGACCGGCTTCCCCCTCACCGCCGCCGACCAACTCCGCTACAACCGCCTGATCGCCCGTCTGGCCCACGACCGCGGCCTGGCCGTCGGCCTGAAGAACGACCTCGACCAGATCCCGCTGCTCCTCCCCGACTTCGACTTCGCGGTCAACGAGCAGTGCGCCGAGTACGAGGAGTGCGACCTCCTGACCCCCTTCGTCCGCGCCGGCAAGGCGGTCTTCCACGCCGAGTACGAACTGGCCCCCGCCGCGTTCTGCCCGCGGACCCGCGAACTGGGCTTCGGCTCGATGCGGAAGAGGTACGACCTGGGGGCCTGGCGGCAGGCCTGCTAACCCAGCGTCAGCGCGATCAGCATCGCCGTCGCCGCCGTCTCCTCGACCGCGCCGAAGACGTCACCGGTCACTCCGCCGAAGCGCCGCACGCAGCGGCGCAGGAGGAGTTCGGCCACGCCGAGGGCCGCCACCGCCGCGAGGAGCAGGCGCAGGGCGTCGTACCCGGAGGAGAGGGCGCCCGACGCGGCGCACAGGGCGAGGACCGCGGCGGTCGCCAGGGCGGCGGCGCGGACGGGGACGGTGGCGGCGACGATCGCTCCCAGGCCCTCGGGGCGGGCGGCCGGGACGCCCTGCCGGGAGGCGTGGGTGAGGGCGAGGCGGGCGACCGTCGCGGCGAGGGCGGCCGCGACGGTGCCCTGCGCCCAGCCCTCGCCGTAGAGGCGGGCGAGGGCGGCGATCTGCGCCAGGAGCACGAGGAGCAGGGCGATCACGCCGAACGGGCCGATGTCGGACTGCTTCATGATGCGCAGCGCGTCCTCCGCGGGCTTGGCGCTGCCGAGGCCGTCGGCGGTGTCCGCGAGGCCGTCGAGGTGCAGGCCGCGGGTCAGGACGGCGGGGACGGCGACCGTCAGGACGGCGGCGAGCAGCGGGCCCGAGCCGAGCACCAGGAACACCCCGCCGACCGCCGCCGCGAACAGGCCGACGACGAGGCCCGCGAGCGGGGCACAGAGCATCCCGGCGCGCGCCGCGTCGCGGTCCCAGCGGGTGATGCGGGCGGGAATCACGGTGAGGGTGCCGAAGGCGAAACGCAGGCCGTCCATCCGCGGAAGGGTAGTGCCCCGCCCGGACCGCTAGATTGGCGATAACGTACGCAAGCCGATCAAATCAGACCGATCGTCAGAGGGTGGCATGGGTCACTGGTTCTCCCGCAACATCGTCGAACCCGGGAAGCTTCCGCTGCTTCTCGCCCTGGCCTCGTTCCTGCTCACCTTCGCCGTCACCCGGACCATCACCCGGCTCATCCGGGCCGGCAAGGGCCCCTTCCGGAACGTCTCCACGGGCGGGCTGCACATCCACCACGTGGTCCCGGGAGTCGTGCTCACCGTGCTCGGCGGCTTCGGGGCGGTCGGCAGCGGGCGGCACGGCGTGGGCGCGGCCGTGTTCGCGGTCGTCTTCGGCGTCGGTGCCGGGCTCGTGCTCGACGAGTTCGCGCTGATCCTCCATCTCGACGACGTCTACTGGTCGGAGGACGGCCGCAAGAGCGTCGAGGTCGTCGTCCTGACCGCCGCCCTGGTGCTGCTGACGCTCGGCGGCTTCTCGCCGCTCGGCGTGAACGACATGACGGCCGAGGAGCAGCAGGACCGGGCGACCTTCGTCCTCACCCTCGTGCTCAACTTCGCCCTGGTGCTGGTCACCCTGATGAAGGGGAAGTTCCGGATGGCCGTGATCGGCACCCTGATCCCCTTCGTCGCGATCGTCGGCGCCGTCCGCCTGGCCCGCCCCGGCTCCTGGTGGTCACGGCGCCTGTACGCGCGCCGCCACCGGGCCCGGGCCCGCTCGCGGATCCGCACCTACCGGCACGACAGGCGCTGGGTCCGGGTGCGCCGCAGGGCTCAGGACATCATCGGCGGCTTCCAGGAGCGCGTCCCCGGCCGCGGCTCCGCCCCGCGCTGACGCCGCCGCCGTCGCCACTCCTGCCCGGCGACGATCACGAGGACCGCGGCGATGGCGGCCAGGTGCTCCTTGCCGGCCAGGTTGTTCTTGACCAGCACCTCCACGCCCATCGCGACGACCACCAGGACGCCGGTCCAGCGGGCCCGGTAGCGCCAGCACACGTAGACGGCGAGACCGACCACCGCCGCCGACGGCCCGGTGTCGACGACCTGCGCGTCGGTGGCGGGCAGCCCCAGCGGGTGGTCCGGGCCGAGCGCGATGCCCACCCGGGCGTACAGGGTGCCCGCGAGCGTCGCCACGTACGCGATGCCCAGCGTCCGCCACCGGCCCAGGCAGATCTCCGCGATCCCGAACACCAGCAGGACCTGCGCGAGCGCCCCCCACACCGGCAGGTCGAGCGCCGGTACGAACAGGGACAGCGGGGTACGGAGCAGGGCCGGCAGGAGCGGGTCCTCGGCCCGCACGGAGCCGATGTCCTGGACCGCCTGATAGCCCCATGGCTGGTTCTGCACGATCTGGAACACCGAGGTGAGGCACACCGCGGCCAGCGTCATCGGGATCGCCCGCCACCCGCGGGTGACGAGCGCGGTCCGTACGGTCGCGTGGAGCCGGCCCCACTCACGCCGTGCGAAGCCCTTCGGGGAAGGGCTCAACGCCGGCCCTCCAGATGTCTGCGATGCATCCACTTCGGCAGCCCCGGGGCCTCCAGGAAGCCCTCGGCGCGGCCGGCGGCCAGGCCGATCCGCAGCAGGTCGGCGCTCTTCTCGAAGAGCATGAATCGGGGCTCCCAGATCGGTCGGTACTTGGCGTTGGCGCGGTACAGCGACTCGATCTGCCACCAGCGGGAGAAGAAGCTGAGCAGTGAACGCCACATGCGCAGCACGGGTCCCGCCCCGAGCTTCGAGCCGCGTTCGAAGACGGAGCGGAACATCGCGAAGTTCAGCGAGACCTGAGTGATCCCGATCTCCTTCGCGCGCTGCAGCAGCTCGATGACCATGAACTCCATCAGGCCGTTCTCGGAGTCCCGGTCCCGGCGCATCAGGTCGAGCGAGAGTCCCTTCGGGCCCCAGGGCACGAAGGACAGCAGGGCCCGCGGCTCGCCCTGGGCGTCGGTGCACTCCAGCATCACGCAGCGCCCGTCCCGCGGGTCGCCGAGCCGGCCGAGCGCCATCGAGAAGCCGCGCTCGGTGGCCCCGTCGCGCCAGTCGTCGGCCATGCGGAGCAGCTCGTCCATCTCGTCGGCCGGGATGTCCTCGTGGCGCCGGATGCGGACCTGGTAGCCGGCCCGCTTGACCCGGTTGTAGGCCTGCCGGACGGTGCGCATGGCCCGCCCGTCGAGGGTGAACTCGTCGGTCTCCACGATCGCCTCGTCGCCCAGTTCCAGGGCGTCGAGCCCGTGCCGGGCGTAGATCTGCCCGGCCTCCTCGCTCGCGCCCATCACCGCCGGGATCCAGCCGTGTTCGCGCGCCTCGGCCAGCCACGGGTCGATCGCGCCGGGCCATGCCTCGGGGTCGCCGATCGGGTCGCCGGAGGCCAGGGAGACCCCGCCGACCACCCGGTAGGTGACGGCCGCCTTCTCGCTGGGCGACCAGATGACGCTCTTCTCGCGGCGCAGCGCGAAGTAGCCGAGGGAGTCCCGGTCGCCCTGCTTGTCGAGCAGGGTCCGCAGCTTGTCCTCGTCCTCCTCGGTGAGCGGGTCGACCGCCCGCCGCGCGCGGAAGGCGGCGAACAGCACCGCGAAGAGCAGCAGCGTGGACATGACGTTGATGACGACGTCGACCCAGCCGGGAGTGGTGATGGCGGGGAAGCGCGTGTCGTCGGTGGCGAGCGTGATCAGCCGCATCACGCCGTACCGCCAGCGCTCCAGGAAGGTCGAGTGCGCGGTCGCCGTGTTGGTGACGGTGACCAGGCCGGCGGCGAGCAGCGAGGTGACGAGCAGTCCGCCGACCGCCACGACGGTCGCGGCGAGCGGGTTGGAGCGGTCACCCTTGGCGTAGAACTCCTTGCGGCCGAACAGCAGCGCCAGGAAGAAGGCGGTCGTCAGGACCAGCGAGATCCAGTTCTGGGCGTGCTGCCGGATCTCCGGGAAGATCATCACGACCAGGAACAGCAGCAGGAAGAGCCCGCAGAGCACGATGTTCAGGATCCAGGCGGCCCGCTTGCGCCGGCGCATGGTGATCGCCAGGAAGAGCGTGAACACCCCGGAGGCGAAGCCGGCGGTGAGCAGGTACGGGGTGAAGTAGTTGTCCTCGTTGTGCCGGCGCAGGTCGTTGCCGAACGAGACCCAGACGGCGCTCAGGAAGTTGATGAACGTGACGACCCGCAGATACCAGACGGTGAACGCGGCGCTGCGCCGCGATCGGACCGTGCTCCGGGGCGCTCCTTCGGTGGACAAGCGGACCTCTCCCATGAAAAGCGATCATATGGGGCACCGTTCCGCATGGCCTCGTGTGGAGTGCGTCCACCCGCGTGGCGGGCCGGACGCACCCCGACGGACCGTCCGCTCAGTGCTCCGCGTCGTCCGTCACGGCGTCCGGAGCGGGTGACTCCGGCAGCTCCGCGGCCAGCGCGGCGGCGGCGCGGACGAGCGGCAGCGCGAGCAGCGCCCCGGTTCCCTCGCCCACAGTGACGCCGTGGTCCAGCAGAGGGTTGAGCGCCATCCGGTCCAGCGCCTTCGCCTGCGCCGGCTCCCCGCTCACCTGGCCCGCGAGCCACCAGTCCGGGGCCCGGAAGGCCGCCCGCTGCGCCACCAGCGCACAGGCCGCGCCCACCACGCCGTCCAGGATCACCGGCATCCGCCGCACCGAGGCCTGCAGCAGGAAGCCGGTCATCGCCGCCAGGTCCGCCCCGCCGACCGCCGCCAGCAGCTCCAGCTGGTCGCCCAGCACCGGCCGGGCCCGGCGCAGCGCGTCCCGGATCGCCGCGCACTTGCGCATCCAGGCCAGATCGTCGATGCCCGCGCCGCCCCGGCCGGTCACCACCGAGGCGTCCGTCCCGCACAGCGCGGCGATCAGCGTGGACGCGGGGGTGGTGCCTCCCACGCTCACGTCGCCGAGCACCACGAGATCGGTGCCGGAGTCGGCCTCCTCGTCGGCGACCGAGATGCCCAGCTCCAGAGCGGCCCGGGCCTCCTCCGCGGTCAGCGCGTCCTCGACGTCGATCCGGCCGGTGCCACGCCGCACCCGACGCCGCGTCACCTCCGCCGGCAGCAGCTCCGGATCGCAGTCCAGACCCGCGTCCACGACCCGCACCGGCACCTGCTGGGTGCGCGCGAGCACCGCGACCGGGCTCGCGCCGTCGAGGACGCCGCGCACCAGCTCGTACCCGCCGCCCGCGGCCCGTCCGGACACGCCGAGCGAGGCCACCCCGTGGTCGCCGGCGAACAGCACCACCTTCGGCTGCTCGACCGGCCGCACCGGGACCCTGCCCTGGGCCGCCGACAGCCACTCGCCCAGCTCGTCGAGCCGGCCGAGCGCGCCGGGCCGTACGGCGAGGCGCTCCCTGCGCTCTTCGGCCTCGTGCCGTATCCCCCCGTCGGGGCGCTCGATCAGATCGGAGAAGTCGTCGAGGTTCAAGGTTCGTTCCGCCTAGGACGTCATCGGTCGTGGGGCATGTGTTCGCACCCTACCCGCGCAGCACCAGCGCCTGGCCCGCCACCACGAGCAGCACCTGCTCGCACTCGTCGCCGAACGCCGCGTTCAGCCGGCCCAGCTCGTCCCGGAAGCGCCGCCCCGACGGCGTCGCGGGCACCACGCCCGAACCCACCTCGTTCGTCACCGCCACGACCGTACGGCTCGTCTCCCGGACCGCGGCGACCAGTTCGGCGACCCGCTCGGCCAACGCCTCCTGCCCGCCGTTCGCCCAGGTCTCGTCGTCCCAGGCGCCGACCCGGTCCATGGCGTCCGTCAGCCACAGCGACAGACAGTCCACGAGCAGCGCGGGCCCGTCCGCCCGCAGCAGCGGGACGAGGTCGCAGGTCTCCTCGGTCCGCCAGGAGCCCGGCCGCCGGTCCCGGTGCAGGGTCACCCGCCGCGCCCACTCGGGATCGCCCTCGCGGGCGCCGCCCGTGGCCACGTACACCACCTCGGGGAAGGTCTCCAGACGCCGCTCCGCCTCCACCGACTTGCCGGACCGGGCGCCGCCCGTCACCAGCGTCCGCCGCGGCACCTCCGGCACCGCGTGGTACTCGCCGACGTACAGCGTCGTGCCGTCCGGCACCGCCCGGGCGCCCGCCGCCGCGAGCCGCCGGTCCAGCTCCGCCCCCGCCGGGGCGTCGTGGTCCAGGTGCACGGCGACCACGTCCGTACTCCCCCCGACCGCCCCCGCGGCCCGCAGCCGGGCCAGCCCGTCCGGACGTCCCGTCACATCGGCCACGACCATGTCGTACGGCTCCACCGCCCGGTGGTTCTCCGTCAGGCCCGCGGGCGCGCCGCCCGGCGGCAGGTACAGCAGCCGCTCGCCGTCCGCCGAGATCACCTCGTACCCGGTCCCCGGCGCGTCCATCGCGATCGCCCGCACCCGGTGCCCGCTGATCAGCGTGAGCTCCCGTCCGTCCGGCACCCGCACCGCCGTGGGCAGACCGGCCGGCATCTCCACGGCCGGCCCGTCGTGCGGATGCGTCAGCAGCACCTGCCGTACGCCGACCAGCGAGTGCCCCGAGCGGGCGGCGGCCAGCGCGGCCCCGGGCGTCAGATCGAGCAGCAGGGCCCCGTCCAGGAGCAGCGAGGTCGCGGCCCGCGCCCGCTCCCCGCGGGACAGCGCGCACACGGCGCAGGGGCAGCCGGGGCGGGGGAGTCCGAGGGGTGCGCCGGTGCCGAGCAGAGTCAGTTCCACCCCTAGATCCTCCCGCGACACCGCAAGCGGTGCGCGCCCGGCTACGCTGCGGGCAGGAAACCGATCATCCGGAGGCTGACATGGCATGGACGTGGCGGTTCGAGAAGTCCGACGGCACCGAGGTCACGCCGTCGGTGACCCCGGAGGAGTTCAGCACCCAGGGCGACGCGGAGTCCTGGATCGGCGAGCACTGGCGCGACCTCCTCGACGGCGGCGCGGAGCAGGTGACGCTGTCCGAGGACGGCACGAAGATCTACGGCCCGATGGCGCTGGACGCGGAGGGCTAGAGCCGGGGAGACGAGGGGGGCGGGCCGCCCGGGCGGGGGCCCGCGCCCACCGGGTGAGCCCCGCGCCCACCTCACCGGTGCGAGGTCCTGAGGCCCGGAGGGCCGTGACAGGCCGGACGGGCCGGAGGGGCGGGGAGTCCGGGGATGCCCGGAGGCCCGGGAGAAGGGGCGGACGGGCGCGAGGCCGGACCCGCCCCGTGGGATCAGCCCCGTACCCCGCAGAGGTGCAGCAGCCCCGCGATCCGCCGGTACGGATCCGTGCGCCCCGCCCGGTCCTCCGCGGCCAGCAGGCGGTCCAGTTCGTCCGCGGCCGGCAGGCCCAGGTCGCCCGGGATGTTGTCGGTGAAGACCCGCACCCCGTACCAGGCGTGCAGCGGAGCCGCGATCCCGGCGAGGGTCGTGGTCAGCGCGTCGAGCCGGTCGGCCCGCACCTGGGTGCCGTTGCGGTCGGCGTAGACGTCCGACTCGAATCCGGCCAGCGCCCCCGCCCAGTCCCCGGCGAGGCCCGGCCGCATGGCGAGGGCCTCCGCGTTCCGTACCACCAGGGACAGCAGGCCGCCGGGCGCCAGCATCCGGGCGAGGCCCGCGAGGAGCGCGTCGGGCTCGTCGGCGTACATGAGCACGCCGTGGCACAGGACGACGTCGAAGGAGCCCGGCAGGAAGTGCACGCCGGTCTCGCGTCCGTCGCCCTGCAGCAGCCGGACCCGCTCACGGATGCCGGCCGGTTCGGTCGCCAGCGACTCGCGGGCGGCCTTCAGGAGCTCGGGGTCGGCCTCCAGGCCGGTCACGGTGTGACCGGCGCGGGCGAGACGCAGGGCCTGCGTGCCCTGCCCCATGCCCGCGTCGAGGATCCGCAGCCGCTGCCCCACGGGGTAGCGCCCGGCTATCTGCTCGTCGAGCTGCCGGGCGATCAGCTCCTGGCGGACGGTCTGGCGCAGGCCGCCCGGCATGATCGGCCAGTGGCCGACCACCGGCAGTCCGCCGGAGTCGGCCAGCACCCCACCCGAAGCCGCGGTGTCCGCGCTCAGGGCCGCTCTCCGCGCTTGACCTGCGGCTTCGGCAGCCGCAGCCGGCGCATCTGGAGCGTGCGCATCAGGCCGTACGCGACGGCGCCGCGCTTGGACTCGTTCGGGAAGCGCGTGTTCAGCTGCTTGCGCAGGCGGATCGTGAGGCCGATCGAGTCGATGACGATCATCACGATGACACCGGCCCACAGCAGCAGGGAGATGTTCTGCAGACCGCGGTTGGTGTTGCCGAACAGCGACAGCACGAGGATGACCACGGCCATCGGCAGGAAGAACTCGGCGACGGCGAAGCGCGAGTCGACGAAGTCGCGGACGAAACGCCGCACCGGGCCCTTGTCACGGGCCGGCAGATAGCGCTCGTCACCGCTCGCCAGCGCCTCGCGCTGACGGGCGAGGTCCGTGCGGCGCGCCTCGCGCTGGCGCTTCATCGCCTCCTTGCGGTCCGTCGGCGCGGACTGCGCGCGGCGGCGCTGGGACTGGGCGTCACTCCGCTTCGGTGTAGGTCGGCCCTTGGGGGCCTCGGGGTCGCGGGGCTGCTTGGAGAGGTCCGCCGTCACCTTGTCGGTGGGGGCCTTCTCATCGTTCGAACGGCTACGGAACACAAGGCCAAGGGTACGTGCTGCCGGGCATGGACCCCAGCGTCGGTGGGAACGATCCGATAGCGATCCCTTCAAAAGATCTTGAAAAATCTCCGGGATCGGCGAAGCGACGGACGGGCGGCCTGCGTCTACGCCGGTACGGGCCGGGGGGTTCCCTACTCCTTGGGCTGGAGGGGCCGTGATCTCCACTCGTCCTTGGGGAGGAGCACATCAGGCCCCGAACAGTGCGGTAATGGAGTCAGGAACCGTACTGTGGTTCATGTTGGAGTGCAGGAGCCGAGTCCGTCAGAAGGGGGCGCGCGAAGCCCATGAGCGGTGTGATGAAGCGTATGGGGATGATCTTCCGCGCGAAGGCAAACAAGGCCCTGGACCGGGCCGAGGATCCGCGCGAGACCCTCGATTACTCCTACCAGAAGCAGCTGGAGCTGCTGCAGAAGGTGCGCAGGGGCGTCGCCGACGTGGCGACCTCCCGCAAGCGCCTGGAGCTGCAGCTGAACCAGCTCCAGAGCCAGTCCGCGAAGCTGGAGGACCAGGGCCGCAAGGCGCTGGCGCTCGGCCGCGAGGACCTGGCGCGCGAGGCACTCTCGCGCCGGGCCGCGCTGCAGCAGCAGGTCAGCGATCTGGAGGTGCAGCACCAGACGCTGCAGGGCGAGGAGGAGAAGCTCACCCTCGCGTCGCAGCGGCTGCAGGCCAAGGTCGACGCCTTCCGCACGAAGAAGGAGACGATCAAGGCGACGTACACGGCTGCCCAGGCGCAGACCCGGATCGCCGAGTCGTTCTCCGGCATCTCGGAGGAGATGAGCGACGTCGGTCTGGCGATCCAGCGGGCCGAGGACAAGACCGCCCAGCTCCAGGCGCGGGCCGGTGCGATCGACGAGCTGCTCGCCTCGGGCGCGCTCGACGACCAGTCGGGCCTCGCCAAGGACGACATCCAGGCCGAGCTCGACCGCCTGTCCGGCGGTACGGACGTGGAACTGGAGCTCCAGCGGATGAAGGCCGAGCTGGCCGGCGGCCCGTCGGCGCAGCAGCAGGCGATCGAGGGCGGCGACGGCAGGGCCCAGAACCAGGGCCAGCAGCAGTCCCAGCCCCGCTTCGACAAGCAGTAGGCGACCGGAAGAGGACGCGTCATGATCGTACGGATCATGGGGGAGGGCCAGTGGGAGCTGGCCGACAGCCACTTCGCCGAGCTGAACGGGCTCGACGACGAGCTGCTCGCGGAGATGGAGTCGGGGGACGAGGCCGGTTTCCGGCGCACGCTGGGCGCGCTGCTGGACGCCGTACGGCGACTCGGCGAGCCGCTCCCCGACGACGCCCTCGAACCGTCCGAACTGATCCTCCCGGCATCCGGGGCGACCCTCGACGAGGTCCGCCAGATGCTCTCCGACGACGGCCTCATCCCGGGCTGACCCCTCCCGGGCCCGCCCGGGCCGCCGACAGCCGGTCCGGGCCGGGCGACGGGCCCGCACCGGCGGGCCCGCCCCTCCGGCTGGCGCGCCCCGGCCGTCCGGCTCCACCCCGGGCGGACGGCCCGGTCCGCCCCGCGCTCCCCCTTCCATGACCGTGGCGCCGCCCCGGCCCACCGGCTCCACCCCGGGCGGACGGCCCGGTCCGCCCCGCACTCCCCCTTCCCGGACCGTGGCACCGCCCCGGCCGTCCGGCTCCACCCCGGGCGGGCGATCCCGTTCGCCCCGTGCTCCCCCTTCCCCGACCGACGCGCCGCCCCGGGGCCCGGGACCCCGTACCGTTCTCCGGGTGACGACCGACGGCACCCTCCTCTCCCGGAGCCGGGACCGGCTGCGGGACCATCCCCTCGCCTTCGACACGGGGCTCGCGTTCCTCGTGCTCGGGGCGATGGTCATCGCGTCCTTCACCGACCCGCACGGCAGCCCCGACGGGCCGACCTTCGGGGACCGGTCGCCCAGCGCCACCGCCGCGGTGGTGATGCTGGTCGGGGCCGCCGCGCTGGTGTTCCGCCGGCGTCGGCCGATCCCCGTGCTCGTGTTCACGACGACCGTGTCCCTGGTCGCGCTCGTCGGCGCCGAGCGGCCCGCGCCCGTGGCCATGGCCGCCGTCGTGGCGCTCTACACCGTCGCCTCGCGCACCGACCGGCCCACCACCTGGCGGCTCGGCCTGGCGACCATGGCCGGGCTGACCGGCGCGGCCATGCTCTACGGCCCCACGCCCTGGTACGCGCAGGAGAACCTCGGCGTCTTCGCCTGGACCGGGATGGCCGCGGCCGCCGGCGACGCGGTGCGCAGCCGCCGGGCGTTCGTGGACGCCATCCGGGAGCGGGCCGAGCGGGCCGAGCGGACCCGCGAGGAGGAGGCCCGGCGCCGCGTGGCGGAGGAACGGCTGCGGATCGCGCGGGACCTGCACGACGTCGTGGCGCACCACATCGCCCTGGTCAACGTGCAGGCCGGCGTCGCGGCGCACGTCATGGACAAGCGGCCCGACCAGGCCAAGGAGGCCCTCGCGCACGTCCGCACCGCCTCCCGTTCGGCGCTCGACGAACTGCGCGCCACGGTGGGGCTGCTGCGCCAGTCCGGCGACCCGGAGGCGCCGACCGAGCCGGTGTCGGGGCTCGCCGTGCTGGACGACCTGCTGGGCACCTTCCGGAACGCCGGGCTTCCGGTCGAGCTGGCCCGAACCGACGGCCGCACCCCGCTGCCCGCGGCCGTCGACCTCGCCGCGTACCGGATCATCCAGGAGGCGCTGACCAACGTGCGCAAGCACGCGGGCCCCGAGGCCCGGGCCGAGGTGAGCGTGCTGCGGGTGGGCCGCACCGTGGAGATCACCGTGCTCGACGACGGCCCGCCGGCGCCCGCGCCCGCGGACGGCGGCGGCCACGGCCTGATCGGAATGCGCGAGCGGGTGACGGCCCTCGGCGGCACGCTCACCGCCGCACCCCGCTACGGCGGCGGCTTCCGCGTGCAGGCGATACTGCCGGTGACCGGCTGCACGGGGGAGGACGAGGCATGACGGACACCTGCGGCGCCCCGGAGGAGCGGCTGCCCATCCGGGTGCTGCTCGCCGACGACCAGGCCCTGCTGCGCAGTGCCTTCAAGGTCCTGGTGAACTCCGAGCCCGACATGGAGGTCGTCGCCGAGGCCGCCGACGGGGCGGAGGCGGTGGCGCAGGCCCGCGCCACCCGGGCCGACGTGGTCCTGATGGACATCCGGATGCCCGGCACGGACGGGCTGGCCGCCACCCGCATGATCACGGCGGACCCCGATCTGGCCGGTGTGCGGATCGTGATGCTGACGACCTTCGAGGTCGACGAGTACGTGGTGCAGTCGCTGCGGGCCGGGGCCTCCGGCTTCCTCGGCAAGGGCGCCGAGCCGGAGGAGCTGCTGGGCGCCATCCGGGTCGCCCACGCCGGCGAGGCCCTGCTGTCCCCGGCCGCGACGAAGGGCCTGATCGCCAGCTTCCTCGCGCAGGGCGGCGGCGCCGACCCGGACGACAGGGCGGGACCGGGCTACTCCGAGCGGCTCGCCGCGCTGACCGCCCGCGAGCGCGAGGTCCTGGTGCTGGTGGCGGGCGGACACTCCAACGACGAGATCGCCGAGCGGCTCGACGTCAGCCCGCTGACGGTCAAGACCCACGTCAACCGGACGATGGCCAAACTGGGCGCCCGGGACCGGGCCCAACTGGTGGTGACGGCCTACGAATCCGGGCTGGTACGTCCACGGGTGGAGTGACCGGGGGGTCCGGCGTACTCCAGACGCGGTATGCGCGGGATAAGGATTTGGACCCGGGGGCCGAGGATCCGGCCCTTCTCGTGGCTGATCGTATAAGCGGACACCCCTGGGGACCCCTGAGGGTGTCCGGTCGCCGCGTACGCCACAGAAGAGAGTCCCCATGTCCTGGCTGTCCAGATTCAGCCTCGCGCAACGGGCCCTGATCGGGCTGATGTCCCTTGTCGCGCTCCTCTTCGGAGTGATCGCGATCCCGCAGTTGAAGCAGCAGCTGTTCCCCTCGATCGAGCTCCCGATGGTCTCGATCATCGCCCCGTACCAGGGCGCCTCGCCCGACGTGGTCGAGAAGCAGGTCGTGCAGCCGCTGGAGAACAACCTCAAGGCCGTCGACGGCATCAAGGGCATCACGTCCACCGCCTCCGAGGGCAGCGCCGTCATCATGGCCAGCTTCGACTACGGGGACGAGGGGACCAAGCAGCTCGTCGCCGACGTCCAGCAGGCCGTCAACCGGGCCCGGGCCACGCTGCCCGACTCGGTCGACCCGCAGGTCGTGGCCGGCTCCACCGACGACATCCCGACCGTCGTCCTCGCCGTCTCCTCGGACAAGGACCAGCAGGCGCTCGCCGACCAGCTGGAGCGCACCGTCGTCCCGGTCCTGGAGGACATCGACGGCGTCGCCCAGGTCACCGTCGACGGCGTGCAGGACCTCCAGGTCTCCGTCACGCCCGACGACCGCAAGCTCGCCGCGGCCGGTCTGACCCCGGTGAAGCTCGCCGAGGCGCTCAGGAACGGCGGCGGCACGCTGCCCGCCGGTGCGTTCACCGAGGCGGGCAAGAGCCGCACCGTCCAGGTCGGCGGCGGCTACACCTCGCTGCGCCAGATCGAGGACCTGCGGATCAAGCCCGGGCAGGGCAGGGCGGTCCGCCTCGGTGACGTCGCCACGGTCCGGCAGGAGGAGTCCCGCCGCGTCTCCATCACCCGCACCGACGGCAGGCCCAGCCTCGCGGTCATGGCCACCATGGACAAGGACGGCAGCGCCGTCGCCATCTCCGACGCGGTCGCGGACAAGCTGCCGCAGCTGCGCAAGGACCTGGGCGCGGGCGCCGAGCTGACCGTGGTCTCCGACCAGGGCCCGGCCGTCGCCAAGTCGATCTCCGGCCTCACCACGGAGGGCGCGCTCGGCCTCGTCATGGCCGTCCTCGTCATCCTGGTCTTCCTCGCCTCGCTGCGCTCCACCCTGGTGACCGCGGTCTCCATCCCGCTCTCGGTGGTCCTGGCCCTGATCGTGCTGTGGACCCGTGACCTGTCGCTGAACGTGCTGACCCTCGGCGCGCTCACCATCGCCATCGGGCGGGTGGTCGACGACTCGATCGTGGTCCTGGAGAACATCAAGCGGCACCTCGGCTACGGGGAGGAGCGCGAGGCCGCGATCATCACGGCGGTCAAGGAGGTCGCCGGCGCGGTCACCTCCTCGACGCTCACCACCGTCGCCGTCTTCCTGCCGATCGGTCTGGTCGGCGGCATGATCGGCGAACTGTTCGGCTCCTTCAGCCTGACCGTCACGGCGGCGCTCCTCGCCTCGCTGCTGGTCTCGCTGACCGTCGTCCCGGTCCTCTCGTACTGGTTCCTGCGTGCCCCCAAGGGCACCTCGGAGGACCCCGAGGAGGCCCGCAGGGCGGCCGAGGAGAAGGAGAACAGGAGCCGGCTGCAGCGCGCGTACGTGCCCGTGCTGCGCTTCGCGACCCGCCGCCGCCTCACCAGCCTGGCCCTCGCCCTCGTGGTCCTGGTCGTCACCTTCGGCATGGCGCCGCTGCTGAAGACCAACTTCTTCGACCAGGGCGACCAGCCCGTCCTCACGGTCAAGCAGAAGCTCGCGCCGGGTACCGGCCTCGCCGCCTCCGACGAGGCCGCGAGGAAGGTCGAGAAGGTCCTCGCCGGCACCGAGGGCGTCAAGGACTACCAGGTCACCGTCGGTTCCTCGGGGTGGATGGCGGCCTTCGGCGGCGGTACCGGCTCCAACCAGGCCTCCTTCCAGGTGACCCTGGAGGACTCCGCCTCGTACGAGAAGACCCGCGACGCGATCGACGCGGAGCTCGGCAAGCTCGACGGCATCGGCGACACCTCGATCGCGGCCGGCGCCGGCTTCGGCAACCAGGACCTGAGCGTCGTCGTGAAGGCGGGCGACCCGGCGGTCCTGAAGAAGGCCTCGGAGCAGGTCAGGACCGCCGTGGCGGAGCTGAAGGACGTCACGGACGTCCAGAGCGACCTGTCCCAGTCGGTGCCCCGGATCTCGGTGAAGGCGAACGCGAAGGCCGCCGACGCGGGCTTCGACGACGCCACCCTCGGTCTCGTCGTCTCCCAGGCCGTCCGCGGCACCCCGGCCGCGAAGGCGATCCTCGACGACACCGAGCGGGACGTCCTGATCACCTCGGCGAAGCCGGCCACCACCCTGGCCCAGCTGAAGGCGCTGCCCCTCGGCCCGGTCCGGCTGGGCGACATCGCCACCGTCGAGCTGGTGCCCGGCCCGGTCTCCATGACCCGGATCGACGGTGCCCGCGCGGCGACGATCACGGCCAAGCCGACCACGGACAACACCGGTGAGGTCAGCGCGGCGCTCCAGACGAAGCTCAACGGCCTCGACCTCCCGGACGGCGCCACCGCCACCGTCGGCGGTGTCTCCGAGGACCAGGCCGAGGCGGCGAGCAGCATGGCCCTGGCGATGCTCGCGGCCGTGGCGATCGTCTTCATGCTCCTGGTCGCGACCTTCCGTTCGCTGGTCCAGCCGCTGATCCTGCTGGTCTCCATCCCGTTCGCGGCGACCGGCGCGATCGGCCTGCTGGTCGCGACGGGCACGCCGATGGGCGTCCCGGCCATGATCGGCATGCTGATGCTGATCGGCATCGTGGTCACCAACGCGATCGTCCTGATCGACCTGGTCAACCAGTACCGGGCCCAGGGCCTGGGCGTGGTCGAAGCGGTGGTCGAGGGCGGCCGGCACCGGCTTCGCCCGATCCTCATGACCGCGCTGGCGACGATCTTCGCGCTCCTGCCGATGGCGCTCGGCGTCACCGGCGAGGGCGGGTTCATCGCCAAGCCGCTGGCCGTGGTGGTGATCGGCGGCCTGATCACCTCGACGCTGCTGACCCTGCTCCTCGTCCCGACGCTCTACGCGATGGTGGAGCTCCGCAAGGAGCGCCGCGCGAAGAAGAAGGCGGCGAAGAAGGCGGCGAAGGGCGACGGCACGGTCAACCCGGAGCAGCCGGACGTCACCCCGGCGGACGCGACGCTGCTGGACGCCCTGGACCTCTGATCCGCAGGGCAGGCACGAAAGGGGCGCCCCGCTCAGGCGGGGCGCCCCTCGGCGTAGCTGCGGGGAATCGTTACGGCAGCGCCAGCATCCGCTCCAGCGCCAGCTTGGCGAAGGACTCGGTCTCCCGGTCCACCTGGATCTGGTTCACCAGGGTGCCCTCGGCCAGCGACTCCAGGGTCCACACCAGGTGCGGCAGGTCGATCCGGTTCATGGTCGAGCAGAAGCAGACCGTCTTGTCGAGGAAGACGATCTCCTTGCCCTCGTCGGCGAACCGGTTCGCCAGGCGCCGGACCAGGTTCAGCTCGGTGCCGATCGCCCACTTCGAGCCGGCCGGGGCCGCCTCCAGGGTCTTGATGATGTACTCCGTGGAGCCCACGTAGTCGGCCGCGGCCACGACCTCGTGCTTGCACTCGGGGTGGACGAGCACGTTCACGCCCGGGATGCGCGCGCGCACGTCGTTCACCGAGTCCAGGCTGAAGCGGCCGTGCACCGAGCAGTGGCCCCGCCACAGGATCATCTTCGCGCCGCGCAGCTCCTCGGCGGTCAGGCCGCCGCCGGGCTTGTGCGGGTTGTAGACGACGCAGTCGTCCAGGGACATGCCCATGTCGCGGACGGCGGTGTTGCGGCCCAGGTGCTGGTCCGGCAGGAAGAGCACCTTCTCGCCCTGCTCGAAGGCCCAGTCCAGGGCCTTCTTCGCGTTCGACGAGGTACAGATCGTGCCGCCGTGCTTGCCGGTGAAGGCCTTGATGTCGGCGGAGGAGTTCATGTACGAGACGGGCACGACCTGCTCGGCGATGCCGGCCTCGGTCAGCACGTCCCAGCACTCGGCGACCTGTTCGGCGGTGGCCATGTCGGCCATCGAGCAGCCCGCGGCGAGGTCCGGCAGGACCACCTTCTGGTCGTCGGTGGTCAGGATGTCCGCCGACTCGGCCATGAAGTGCACGCCGCAGAAGACGATGTACTCGGCCTCCGGCTTGGCGGCCGCGTCGCGCGCGAGCTTGAAGGAGTCGCCCGTGACGTCGGCGAACTGGATGACCTCGTCACGCTGGTAGTGGTGCCCGAGGACGAAGACCTTGTCCCCGAGCTTCTCCTTGGCGGCGCGGGCACGCTCCACCAGGTCCGGGTCGGAGGGCGACGGGAGGTCGCCGGGGCACTCCACGCCGCGCTCGCTCTTGGGGTCGGCCTCGCGGCCGAGCAGGAGAAGGGCGAGCGGCGTCGGCTGGACGTCCAGGGGCTGGGCGGTGGTCACGTCACGCACCCTTTCTACAGTGAGCTCGACAAGCCTTTTCGTCGAAATGACGCTATCTATCATAACCGGTTCACGTCACTTTGACGATGTCCATAGTGTCGATGTGACGAATTCGCCTTGCGCCTCTTCGGACTTCGCCCTTCCACGGTTCTGGACACGGTGTGCGAGCATGAAAGGGAAAGACACGCCTCGGCCCGGAATGAATCCGCGGCCCCGCCGGTTGCAACCGTCGGCAAGCAGTCTCCGTACCAACCCGGGAGAGAAGCAGATGTCCGTATCGGACGAGAAGACCACTGTCAGCGACGGCATCCTCCTGTCCGACGCCGCCGCGGCCAAGGTCAAGGCCCTGCTCGACCAGGAGGGCCGTGACGACCTGGCGCTGCGCGTCGCCGTTCAGCCCGGTGGCTGCTCCGGCCTGCGGTACCAGCTGTTCTTCGACGAGCGCTCGCTCGACGGCGACGTCGTCAAGGACTTCGGCGGCGTCAAGGTCGTCACCGACCGCATGAGCGCCCCGTACCTGGGCGGTGCCTCGATCGACTTCGTCGACACCATCGAGAAGCAGGGCTTCACGATCGACAACCCGAACGCCACGGGCTCCTGCGCCTGCGGCGACAGCTTCAGCTAGGCCTCGGGCCCCCAGGGCCTGAGCGCGCGTGAGGGCGGCATCCGGATATCCCCGGATGCCGCCCTCACGCGCGTCTCACCGTCCCGGCGGGCTCACGGACGCGGCACGGGCTGCCCGCTCGCCCCGTCCACGACCGGCCGGTCACCCAGCGGCGCCCGCAGCGTCACCGCCTTGGTGATCTCCACGGCCATCGCGACGCACACCCGGTCCGGATCGGTCGGCTTCTCCGTGATCCGCACCACGACCTGCTGCGGGCTCTCCTCGGCCGTCACCGTGTAGGTGCTGCACACCCCGCCCCAGAAGGTCACCGACAGCTTCCGGCCGCCCGGGTCCGTCGTGAACGAGGAGAGCTGCCGCTCGGGCGCCGTCCCCTGGTCCGGCGGGGGAGTGGGCGTGGGCGCCGGCCGGGCCGGCGGCGCCAGGTACCGGGCGTCCACCGCCGTCCGCGCCACCGTGTACGGCCTGCTGCCGGGCGCGGCGTCCCGCGCCGTGAAGAGCCACGCCGGTACGAGCGCCTGCTCGCCCTCCAGGTACTGCGCGGCCAGGCCGAAGACCGCGCCGGTCACCGCCACCTCGTGCGGCGGCGCCTTGTCCACCGCGACCTGACAGGGTGCGTCCGGCCTGTCACCCGGCTTCGCGCCCTGCCCCGCAGCCGTGCCGGCCGGCGGGTCCGTGGCGCAGCCGCCGATGCCGACCGGCCCGCTCCCCTTCGCGTCCTCGTTCAGGTCGGCCAGTGCCTTCTTCGCGCTGACGACCGGATACGTGTAGCCCTTGGCGGGCTCCTTCAGTCGTCCGCTGCCGGCCACCAGCGAGCCGTCGGGGCCGACGTGGATCCCGGTGGACCAGCCGTACGTGGGCAGGCCGTCCACCACCGGATCGGCGTTGACGACCCGCTCCGAGCCGTTCATGACCTGGTGCGCGTCCAGCTTCGCGTCGTCCTGGCCGATCGCCTTGAGGACCGGTGCCACCGCCGCCTTCGCCGCGGCCTCGCTCACCGGGGAGCCGCCGCGCGAGGGCTTCGCCTCACCGGGCGGCGGACAGGCCTTGCCCTTCAGACAGGTGTCGCCCACCGGCCCGCCCTCGTAGCGGCTGAAGGTCCAGCTCCCCGGCGCCTTCACCGAGACGTCCAGGCGCAGTCCCGAGCCGTCCTTCTCCGGAGCCAGCTGCCACACCTCGCCCACCAGCCGCGGGGTGCCCGCCAGGCCCAGTGCCGTCGCCAGCCGGGTCACCTCCGCCGCGCTGACCCGGCCCTCGGGCCGGTGGACCGCGGCCGAGGAGGGCCCCGCGGGGAGCGGGCCCTCGGCCTGGTAGACGGTCCCCGCGGGGTCGCCGCCCGGATCGGGTTCGCCCGGCGCGATCCCCGCGCCGCCGCTCTGCCCGCCCAGGCGCAGTGGCGGGGGAGCGGCGGGCGCGTTCTTCGACGCACTGTCGCCGCCACCGCCGTCACCCGAGGCCGTGGCGGCGTAGTACACGCCGCCACCGCCCACGAGGAGGACTCCCGCCGCCACCGAGGCGACCAGGAGCGGACCGTGCTTACTGGGCCGGTTCTCCGTACTGCTGCTCACCGCGCGCTCCTCCAGACCGTGCATCTCTGCGGAAGACACCTCTGGGACGGGAGCGGCGCGCGAACGGTTCCCTGGGAGGCGCCCTCAGCCTCCGTACTCGGATGTGGCGGCGATCAGCCGGGCCGAATCGGCGGGCACGTCCACGCCGTGGATCAGCGCGGGGGACACGGGCGCGGCGGCCGGCTCGGACGGGATCACCCAGTGCGGGGCCATCCGCGCGCTGTCTCCGCACAGCTCGGCGAGGCTGAACTCGGACTCCTGGGGCTCACGAGGAGCGGGGTACTGGGTCATGGCGGCACCGTAAGCACGCTCGGCCTTCGGGGAAAAGGCCTACTCTGGGGTAGTTTCCCCTGTTCGGATTCCGGGCCCGCAGCCGGTAGCGTGAACTGTCATTCCCGCCCGTCGCCCACCACGAGCGCTTCGCGCGCCTCTACGACTTCCGCAGGAGCACCCAGCCGTGCGTATCGCAGTCACCGGCTCCATCGCCACCGACCACCTCATGACCTTCCCGGGCCGGTTCGCCGACCAGCTCGTGGCGGACCAGCTCCACACGGTCTCCCTGTCGTTCCTCGTCGACAACCTCGACGTCCGCCGGGGTGGCGTCGCGGCGAACATCTCCTTCGGCATGGGACAGCTCGGCGGCCGTCCGGTCCTGGTGGGCGCGGCCGGCTTCGACTTCGACGAGTACCGCGCCTGGCTCGACCGGCACGGTGTGGACACCGGCTCCGTCCGCATCTCCGAGGTCCTGCACACCGCCCGCTTCGTGTGCACCACGGACAAGGACCACAACCAGATCGGCTCCTTCTACACCGGCGCCATGAGCGAGGCCCGGCTGATCGAGCTGAAGGCCGTCGCCGACCGCGTGGGCGGCCTCGACCTGGTCCTCATCGGCGCCGACGACCCGGAGGCCATGCTGCGCCACACGGAGGAGTGCCGGACCCGCGAGATCCCCTTCGCGGCCGACTTCTCGCAGCAGATCGCCCGCATGGGCGGCGAGGAGATCCGCACGCTGCTCGACGGCGCCACCTACCTCTTCTCGAACGAGTACGAGAAGGGCCTCATCGAGTCGAAGACCGGCTGGACCGAGGAGGAGATCCTCGGCCGGGTCGGCCACCGGGTCACCACCCTCGGCTCGCGCGGCGTGCGCATCGAGCGGGTCGGCGAGGACCCGATCGAGGTCGGCTGCCCGGAGGAGGAGGCCAAGGTCGACCCCACCGGTGTCGGTGACGCCTTCCGCGCCGGCTTCCTCACCGGCCTCTCCTGGGGCGTCGGCCACGAGCGCGCCGCCCAGGTCGGCTGCATGCTCGCCACCCTGGTGATCGAGACCCTGGGCACCCAGGAGTACACCCTGCGCCGCGCCAACTTCATGGACCGCTTCACCAAGGCGTACGGCGACGAGGCCGCGGCCGAGGTCCGGGCGCACCTCGCCTGACCGCCGGAGTCCGGCCTTCGGGACCCGTCCCCGAGGTCCGGCCCTCCAGGGAGACGTCCGCGCCGGAGCCCCGGGCCGTGTGCCCGGGGCTCCGGCGCGTCCCGGGTGGCGTACGGGCTACGCCACCCGGCGCACCCCATACGCCGTCCCGCCCTTCGGCGACGGCTCCTCGCCGAGGTACTCCTGGCCCCGCATCTCGCACCAGGCCGGGATGTCGAGGCGCGCGGCCTCGTCGTCCGAGAGGACGGTGACCGTGCCGCCCACCGGTACGCCGCCGATCACCCTGGCGAGCTCGATGACCGGGATCGGGCAGCGCTTGCCGAGGGCGTCGACCACGAGGGTGTCCGGAGCGCCGGCGGAGACGGTGGCCGGCCGTGGAGCGCCCAGGCTCTCGCGTACGGAGCCGACGACACCGGGCAGGACCGCGAGGAACCGGTCCACGTCCTCCTCCGAGGTGCCGGACGGGAGCGACACGCGGACGTTGCCCTCGCTCAGCACCCCCATCGCGCGCAGCACATGGCTGGGCGTCAGCGTCGAACTCGTGCACGACGAACCGGACGAAACGGAGAAACCCTCCCGGTCCAGCTCGGCCAGCAGCGTCTCCCCGTCGACATAGAGACAGGAGAAGGTGACGAGATGGGGGAGCCGGCGCACCGGATCACCCACCACCTCCACGTCCGGCACCAGCTCCGGCACCCGGGTCCGGATCCGCTCCACCAGACCCCGCAGGCGCGCCGCCTCGGCCGCCGCCTCCGCCCGTACGGCGCGCAGCGAGGCGGCCGCCGCCACGATCGCCGGCAGGTTCTCGAAACCGGGCGCCCGTCCCGACTCCCGCTCGTCCGCCGGACCCTGCGGCGCGAACCGGACCCCCTTGCGCACGGCGAGCAGCCCCACCCCCGCCGGGCCGCCCCACTTGTGCGCGCTCGCCGCCAGCAGCGACCAGCCCTCCGGCACCGGGCCCCAGCCGAGCGACTGCGCGGCGTCCACCAGGAGCGGCACCCCGGCGGCCCGGCAGGCCGCCGCGACCTCGGCCACCGGCTGCTCGGTGCCCACCTCGTGGTTGGCGGACTGCAGGCAGGCGAGCGCGGTCCGGGGATCGAGGGCCGCGGCGAAGGCCGCCGGGTCCACGGCCCCGGTCCGCCCCACCGGCACCTCGGTCACCGTGCCGCCCGCCGCCGTGAACGCCTCGCCGGCATGCAGTACGGAAGAGTGTTCGACCGCCGACACCACGAGCCGGTCCCCGACACGCCGACGCCCCGCGAGCGCCCCCGCGACCCCGGTGTGAACCGCGCGCGTCCCCGAAGGAGTGAACACGAGCTCGTCCGGGCGACAGCCCACGGCCTCCGCCGCGGCCTCCCGCGCCGCGTCCAGCAGCAGCCGGGCCCGCCGCCCCTCGCGGTACAGCCGGGCGGGGTCGGCCCAGCCCTCGTCCAGGGAGGCGAGCAGGGCCTGACGGGCGACGGGGTGCAGCGGAGCCGCGCTGGCGGCGTCGAAGTACGGCATCCGGCCACGCTATCCCCGACCGGGTAAAGGCCCGTCAGAAGGCCCGCCCGCACCGCCGATCGGCCCCCCGGAACCCGCCCGGGGAACGAAGGAGTCCACCCCTTCGGGGGCCCGGACGGCGCGTTGGGCACCCTCCCCGCGCGACCCCAAATAGCGTCCAGTAGGGTTTGGTCCGCATAAACATCCAAACCCCTGCCCGCGGCCGGGGCGGCGACCGACCAGCGAGACGGACGGCCGTGGCCGACCAACGCGGGCCGAGACTCTCGGGAAGGCGCTACGTGAGTCCCAACGGCTCCGACCGCTCGTCGCGGCGCCCGATGCGGCGGAAGCTGCCGCAGGTGCTGACTGCGGGCCTGATCCTGGCGACAGCCACCGGCTGCTCGTACAACTGGGAAGACTTCCCCCGCCTTGGAATGCCCACCCCGGTGACGGAACAGGCTCCGCGGATCCTCTCCCTCTGGCAGGGCTCGTGGGCGGCTGCGCTCGCCACCGGCGTCCTGGTGTGGGGCCTGATCCTCTGGGCCACCATCTTCCACCGGCGCAGCCGCACCAAGGTCGAGGTACCTCCGCAGACCCGTTACAACATGCCCATCGAGGCGCTGTACACGGTCACCCCGCTCATCATCGTCTCGGTGCTCTTCTACTTCACCGCGCGCGATGAGTCGAAGCTCCTCGAGCTCACCCCGAAGCCGCCGCACACGGTCAACGTGGTCGGCTACCAGTGGAGCTGGGGCTTCAACTACATCGAGCCCGTGCCCGGTGTGACCGGCGACGCCAAGACGGACAAGAACCTCGCGGCGATTCCGGACAAGTTCAAGGAAGACTTCGTGGCGAACGCCGGCGGTGTCTACGACGCCGGCATCCCCGGCACCCGGAACCCGCAGACCGGCAACCCCGGCCCGACCCTGTGGCTGCCCAAGGGCGAGAAGGTCCGGTTCGTCCTGACCTCGCGTGACGTCATCCACTCCTTCTGGGTGGTCCCCTTCCTGATGAAGCAGGACGTCATCCCGGGTCACACCAACTCCTTCGAGGTCACTCCGACGCAGGAAGGCACCTTCCTCGGCAAGTGCGCCGAGCTGTGCGGTGTCGACCACTCCCGGATGCTCTTCAACGTCAAGGTGGTCTCCCCGGAGCGCTACCAGGCGCACCTGAAGGAGCTGGCGGAGAAGGGGCAGACCGGCTACATCCCGTCGGGCATTGAGCAGACGGACCCGGCCAGGAATGCGGAGAAGAACACGCTGTGAGCATTCTCAACGAACCCCACGGGGCGGCCGCGGCTGAGGACTCGTACGAGAACGAGCTCCCGGTACGCCGCAAGCAGCCCGGCAACGTCGTGGTGAAGTGGCTGACGACCACCGACCACAAGACCATCGGTACGATGTACCTGGTCACGTCGTTCGCCTTCTTCTGCATCGGTGGCCTCATGGCGCTCTTCATGCGCGCCGAGCTGGCCCGTCCGGGTACGCAGATCATGTCGAACGAGCAGTTCAACCAGGCGTTCACGATGCACGGCACGATCATGCTGCTGATGTTCGCGACGCCGCTGTTCGCCGGTTTCGCCAACTGGATCATGCCGCTGCAGATCGGCGCGCCCGACGTGGCGTTCCCGCGGCTGAACATGTTCGCCTACTGGCTCTACCTGTTCGGCTCGATCATCGCCGTGGCCGGCTTCCTCACCCCGCAGGGTGCCGCCGACTTCGGCTGGTTCGCCTACTCCCCGCTGTCGGACGCGGTCCGCTCGCCGGGCGTCGGCGCGGACATGTGGATCATGGGTCTGGCCTTCTCCGGCTTCGGCACGATCCTCGGTTCGGTCAACTTCATCACCACGATCATCTGCATGCGCGCTCCGGGCATGACGATGTTCCGCATGCCGATCTTCACCTGGAACGTGCTGCTGACCGGTGTCCTGGTCCTGCTGGCCTTCCCGGTCCTGGCGGCCGCGCTGTTCGCCCTGGAGGCGGACCGCAAGTTCGGCGCCCACGTCTTCGACGCGGCCAACGGCGGCGCGCTGCTGTGGCAACACCTCTTCTGGTTCTTCGGACACCCAGAGGTGTACATCATCGCCCTGCCGTTCTTCGGCATCATCTCCGAGGTCATCCCGGTCTTCAGCCGCAAGCCGATGTTCGGCTACATCGGTCTGGTGGCCGCGACCATCGCGATCGCCGGTCTCTCCGTGACCGTGTGGGCGCACCACATGTACGTCACCGGTGGCGTGCTCCTCCCGTTCTTCTCCTTCATGACGTTCCTCATCGCCGTCCCGACCGGCGTGAAGTTCTTCAACTGGATCGGAACGATGTGGAAGGGCTCGCTGTCCTTCGAGACCCCGATGCTCTGGGCCGTCGGCTTCCTGATCACCTTCACCTTCGGTGGTCTGACCGGCGTCATCCTGGCCTCGCCCCCGATGGACTTCCACATCTCGGACTCGTACTTCGTGGTGGCGCACTTCCACTACGTCGTCTTCGGCACCGTCGTGTTCGCGATGTTCTCCGGCTTCCACTTCTGGTGGCCGAAGTTCACGGGCAAGATGCTGGACGAGCGCCTCGGCAAGATGACCTTCTGGACGCTGTTCATCGGCTTCCACGGCACGTTCCTGGTGCAGCACTGGCTGGGTGCCGAGGGCATGCCGCGTCGTTACGCGGACTACCTCGAGGCCGACGGCTTCACCACGCTGAACACGATCTCCACGATCTCGTCGTTCCTCCTCGGCCTGTCGATCCTGCCGTTCTTCTACAACATCTGGAAGACGGCCAAGTACGGCAAGAAGATCGAGGTCGACGACCCGTGGGGCTACGGCCGTTCGCTCGAGTGGGCGACGTCCTGCCCGCCGCCGCGGCACAACTTCCTCACCCTGCCGCGGATCCGCTCGGAATCCCCGGCGTTCGACCTGCACCACCCGGAGATCGCCGCTCTCGACCAGCTCGAGAACAAGGGGCACGAGGCTGAGGCCCTCACCGGCGGCAAGGAGGCCGGCAAGTGAAGATCCAGGGCAAGATGTTCATCTGGCTGAGCGTCTTCGTCCTCGCCATGGCAGTGCTCTATGGCGTGTGGTCGAAGGAGCCGGTCGGTACGACGGCGCTGTTCCTGGCCTTCGGCCTGTGCATCATGATCGGCTACTACCTGGCCTTCACGGCCAAGCGGGTCGACGCGATGGCGCAGGACGACAAGGAGGCCGACGTCGCGGACGAGGCCGGCGAGGTGGGCTTCTTCGCCCCCCACAGCTGGCAGCCGCTCTCGCTGGCCATCGGCGGTGCGCTCGCCTTCCTCGCCATCGCGATGGGCTGGTGGCTGCTGTACTTCTCGGCCCCGCTGATCCTGGTCGGCATCTTCGGCTGGGTGTTCGAGTTCTACCGCGGTGAGAACCAGAACCAGTAGCAGGACCCCGTAACGCCCCGAGGGGCCCGGTCACTTCGCACGCGAAGTGACCGGGCCCCTCGTTTGCATGCGCTCGGCGCGCCGCACGCGAGGAATGTTCTTAGCGTGAGGTCATGAACGACACGCCGCGCATTCGGATAGTTCCGATCTGCACTCTTCTGGTCCTCACCGTCACCGCGGGCGCCACGGCGTGCGCGGGCGCCGGGGACCACCCGCTGACGGCGAGGCCCTACGACGCGGCGGACGAGGTCTCCTTCAACGCCCCGGCCGAGGGGAAGAAGGCGGATCCCGAGAAGCCGCTGGAGATCAGTGCCAAGGGCGACGACGGGCGCATCACCGACGTCACCGCCACCGACGAGTCGGGCCACCACCTGGCCGGCGAGCTGACCGCGGACGGGCGCAAGTGGCGCTCCACGGCCGCCCTGGCGGCCGGCGTCCGCTACACCGTCCGGGTGGCCACCGAGGACGCCGACGGCGCCCCAGGGGCCCGTACGTTCACGTTCGAGACGGCCCCGGCCGCACGGGCGCTCACCGCCGCCTTCGGCCCGGAGGCGGGCACGTACGGGGTCGGGCAGCCGATCACCGCCGAACTCAGCCTCCCGGTGAAGGACCGGGCGGCCCGGGCGGTCGTCGAACGCGCCCTCAAGGTCCGCTCCTCGCCCGCCGTCGAGGGCTCCTGGTACTGGGTGGACGACAAGAAGCTGCACTTCCGTCCGAAGGAGTACTGGCCCGCGGGCGCCTCCGTCACCGTCACCGGCAACCTGGACGGCCTCAAGGTCGGCGACAAGCTCTACGGCGGTGCGTCCAAGCCGCTGCGGCTCACCATCGGCGACCGCATAGAAGCGGTCGCGGACGCCGGCTCGCACTACATGACGGTGCGCAAGAACGGAGAAGTGATCAACACCATTCCGGTGACCACCGGGAAACCGGGCTTCTCCACCCGTAACGGGATCAAAGTGGTCCTCGGCAAGGAGTACTACGTCCGGATGCGGGGCACCAGCATCGGGATAGCCGAGGGCAGCTCCGAGTCGTACGACCTCCCGGTCTACTACGCCACACGGGTGACCTGGAGCGGCGAGTACGTGCACGCCGCGCCCTGGTCCGTGGGCTCCCAGGGGGCCGCCAACGTCAGCCACGGCTGTGTCGGCATGTCGACCGACAACGCGGCCTGGTTCTACCAGACCGTCCGTCCGGGTGACATCGTCCGCGTCGTCAACAGCCTGGGCGACACCATGGACACCTTCGGGAACGGCTTCGGCGACTGGAACCTGGACTGGGACAAATGGCGCAAGGGCAGCGCCCTGGTGACGGACGGCGGGAACCCGACCGTCACCGAGGACGCCAAGGCCCGGCTGCGCCCCTCCCTCTAGGCCGAGGGGCGCCTAGGAGGCGATCGACAGGCGCGAACGCAGCAGGGACGCCAGGGACGCCGCGAACTCCACCGGTTCCACCGGAAGGGTGATCGCGGCGTCCGCGCGGCTCCAGGTGGCCAGCCAGGCGTCCTGCGGGCGCCCGATCAGCAGCAGGACCGGCGGGCACCGGAAGACCTCGTCCTTGATCTGCCGGCCCACTCCCATGCCGCCGGCGGGCACCGCCTCGCCGTCGAGCACGCACACGTCGATGCCGCCCTCGTCCAGCGCCGCCAGGACCGCGGGCAGCGTCGCGCACTCGACGAACTCGACCGGGGGAACATCGGCGGCGGGCCTGCGCCCGGCCGCGAGGCGGACCTGCGCGCGGGTGTTCGCGTCGTCGCTGTAGACCAGGACCGTGGCGCTCGACTGCATCGTTCCTCCGTGAAGGTGGTCGGCCGTTGCGCGGATGCTACTCCGGTCCACACCCCGTCAACACCCGTTCAACACCTGTTCGAAGGGTGCCGGAACGGCTTCCGGATGGGCCGTTCGGGCTGGACACGCGCCCCGGACACTCCGAACGGCACCCCCCGGAGTGAGGGCGGGATAAGCGACCGACATAATGTCGGTCGTGGCGACAGTAACGACAGTAGATACCGGGCACGCGCACCCGTCGGTCAATCGACCGAACCTCACCAGCGTCGGAACCATCATCTGGTTGAGTTCCGAGCTGATGTTCTTCGCGGCCCTCTTCGCGATGTACTTCACCCTGCGATCCGTGATGGGCGCGGAGTTCTGGACGGAACAGGCCGAGGCCCTGAATCTTCCGTTCTCCGCGACGAACACCACGATCCTGGTGCTCTCCTCCCTCACCTGCCAGCTCGGCGTCTTCGCCGCCGAGCGGGGCGATGTGAAGAAGCTCCGGACCTGGTTCATCATCACGTTCGTGATGGGCGCGATCTTCATCGGCGGCCAGGTCTTCGAGTACACCGAGCTGGTCAAGAACGACGGCCTCTCGCTGTCCTCGAACCCGTACGGCACGGTCTTCTACCTGACCACCGGCTTCCACGGACTGCACGTGACGGGCGGTCTCATCGCCTTCCTGCTGGTCCTCGGCCGGACGTACGCCGCCAAGAGGTTCACCCACGAGCAGGCAACCGCCGCCATCGTCGTGTCCTACTACTGGCACTTCGTCGATGTCGTCTGGATCGGCCTCTTCGCCACGATCTACTTGATCAAGTAATCGGGCTCCGCCTCCGGGCGGAGACACATCCAGCAAGCATCGACGCAGAAGATCCTGACACCGGGGTAATCCGTGAAAAAGCTCTCCGCACGACGACGCCATCCGCTGGCGGCGGTCGTCGTCCTACTCCTCGCGCTGGCGGCAACTGGGGGGCTGTACGCCGCGTTCGCGCCCGCGGGCACGGCGAAGGCCGATGAAACCGCCCAGTCCCTCGCCATCGAGGAGGGACAGAAGCTCTACGCCGTCGGCTGCGCAAGCTGCCACGGAACCGGCGGTCAGGGAACCTCTGACGGCCCGTCCCTGGTCGGCGTGGGTTCGGCGGCCGTGGACTTCCAGGTCGGCACCGGCCGTATGCCGGCCCAGCAGCCTGGCGCCCAGGTCCCGAAGAAGAAGGTCATCTACTCGCAGGCCGAGATCGATCAGCTCGCGGCGTACGTGGCGTCTCTCGGCGCCGGCCCGATCACGCCGAAGGCCGGGCAGTACAGCCCTGAGGGCGCCGACATCGCCAAGGGTGGCGAGCTGTTCCGCTCCAACTGCGCCCAGTGCCACAACTTCACCGGTGAGGGCGGCGCGCTGACCTACGGCAAGTACGCCCCGTCCCTCGAGGGCGTGGACCCGAAGCACCTCTACGAGGCCATGCAGACGGGCCCGCAGAACATGCCGTCCTTCCCCGACACCACGATGCCGGAGAAGCAGAAGAAGGACATCATCGCCTACGTCCAGGCCGTGAACAGCGACAAGGCCGACAACCCGGGTGGTCTCAAGCTCGGTGGCCTCGGCCCCGTCAGCGAGGGACTGTTCGCGTGGATCTTCGGTCTGGGCGCGCTGATCGCAGTTGCCATCTGGGTCGCGGCCCACACCGCTAAGGCCAAGAAGTCATGAGTACCCAAGAGAATCCAGAAGAGAACCTGCCGACCGAGCAGGCCACCGCGCACGGCGCGGTGAAGGTCGCCGACGACCCGTTCGCCGACCCGGGCCTCCCGCCCCACAAGCCGCGCATCCAGGACATCGACGAGCGGGCCGCCCGCCGGTCCGAGCGCGCGGTCGCGTTCATGTTCACGCTGTCGATGCTGGCCACGATCGGCTTCATCGCCTCGTACGTGATCTTCCCGGTCGACAAGATCGTGTACATCTGGCCGATCGGCCGGGTGTCCGCGCTCAACTTCGCCCTGGGTCTGACCCTCGGTGCGGCCCTGTTCTTCATCGGCGCGGGCGCGGTCCACTGGGCCCGCACCCTGATGTCCGATGTCGAGGTCGCCGACGAGCGTCACCCGATGGAGGCGTCGCCCGAGGTCAAGGCGAAGGTCATGGCGGACTTCGCGGCCGGTGCCGCCGAGTCCGGCATGGGCCGCCGCAAGCTGATCCGCAACACGATGTTCGGCGCGCTGGCCCTGGTGCCGCTCTCCGGCGTGATGCTCCTGCGTGACATGGGTCCGCTGCCCGAGAAGAAGCTGCGCTCCACCCTGTGGGCCAAGGGCAAGCTGCTCATCAACATGAACACCAACGAGCCGCTGCGTCCCGAGGACGTCGCGGTCGGTTCGCTGACCTTCGCGAAGCCCGAGGGCCTCGAGGAGCACGATCACGACTTCCAGGTCGAGATCGCCAAGGCCGCCCTGATGATCGTCCGGATCCAGCCGGAGGACATCAAGGACAAGCGCGAGCTCGAGTGGTCGCACGAGGGCATCGTCGCCTTCTCGAAGATCTGCACCCACGTCGGCTGCCCGATCTCCCTGTACGAGCAGCAGACGCATCACGTGCTCTGCCCGTGCCACCAGTCCACCTTCGACCTGTCCGACGGCGCCCGCGTCATCTTCGGCCCGGCCGGCCACGCCCTTCCGCAGCTGCGGATCGGCGTGAACGACAAGGGCTTCCTCGAGGCGCACGGCGACTTCGCAGAGCCCGTCGGTCCTGCCTTCTGGGAGCGCGGATGAGCACTGTGACCAATACGCAGAAGAAGGCGCCCGCCGGTGAGCGGGTGGCCGACTGGGCCGACGGTCGCCTGGGGATCTACACGCTGGCCAAGGCCAACATGCGGAAGATCTTCCCGGACCACTGGTCCTTCATGCTGGGCGAGGTCTGCCTCTACAGCTTCCTCATCATCATCCTGACGGGCGTCTATCTGACGATGTTCTTCCACCCGTCGATGAACGAGGTGGAGTACGTCGGACCGTACGTCCCGCTCCAGGGACAGCTGATGTCCGAGGCGTTCAACTCGACCATGCACATCTCGTTCGAGGTGCGCGGTGGTCTGCTCATCCGGCAGATCCACCACTGGGCGGCGCTGATCTTCCTCGCCGGCATGTTCGTGCACATGATGCGCGTGTTCTTCACCGGCGCGTTCCGCAAGCCGCGTGAGATCAACTGGCTGTTCGGCTTCCTGCTGTTCTTCCTGGGCATGTTCACCGGCTTCACCGGTTACTCGCTCCCGGACGACCTGCTCTCCGGCACCGGTGTGCGCTTCATGCAGGGCGCGATCCTGTCCGTCCCGGTCGTCGGCACCTACCTGTCGATGTTCCTGTTCGGCGGCGAGTTCCCCGGCGGCGACTTCGTCGCCCGGTTCTACTCGGCGCACGTGCTGCTGCTCCCGGGCATCATGCTCGGCCTGGTGGTCGCGCACCTCATCCTGGTGTTCGTCCACAAGCACACGCAGTTCGAGGGCCCGGGCCGGACGAACAAGAACGTCGTCGGCATGCCGCTGCTGCCCGTGTACATGGCCAAGGCCGGAGGCTTCTTCTTCCTGGTCTTCGGTGTCATCGCGGTCGTCGCGGCCATCGCCTCGATCAACCCGATCTGGGCCATCGGCCCGTACCGCCCGGACCAGGTGTCCACCGGCGCCCAGCCCGACTGGTACATGGGCTTCGCCGAGGGCCTGATCCGTGTCATGCCGGGCTGGGAGATCAACCTGTGGGGCCACACGCTGGTCCTCGGTGTGATGATCCCGCTGGCGATCTTCCCGGCGGTGCTCGCCGCGATCGCGGTCTACCCGTTCATCGAGTCCTGGATCACCGGCGACAAGCGCGAGCACCACATCGCGCAGCGCCCGCGCAACGCTCCGACGCGCACCGCTTTCGGTGTCGCCTGGATCACCGCGTACATGATCATGCTCGTGGGTGGTGGAAACGACCTCTGGGCGACGCACTTCCACCTGTCGCTCAACTCGATCACCTGGTTCGTCCGGATCTTCTTCTTCGTCGGACCGGTCATCGCGTTCATCGTCACCAAGCGGATCTGCCTCGGCCTGCAGCGCCGCGACAGGGACAAGGTGCTGCACGGGCGCGAGTCCGGCATCATCAAGCGCCTGCCGCACGGTGAGTTCGTCGAGGTCCACCAGCCGCTCAGCCAGGGCGAGCTGTACAAGCTCACGGCGCACGAGCAGTACGTGCCGGCCGAGCTGCCGCCGAGCGTCGACGAGAACGGCGTGGAGCGCAAGATCGGCCGCATGGAGAAGCTCCGGGTCAAGCTCAACAAGGGCTACTACGGCGGCGACAGCCAGGTCGCCAAGCCCACTTCCGAGGAGTACAAGGAGATCCAGAGCGGCCACGGCCACCACTGATCACCTCTGACCTCATGAAGTAGGTCGCCACAGCGGGAGCCCCGTCCATTCGATGGACGGGGCTCTTTGCCGTTCCCGGAGATCGATAGGGTGGGAGGCAACCCCTTGCCAGGCTGTACGTACACATCAGGAGCGACCATGAGCGCTGTGAACCCCGCTGGAGGCGACACCGCGGCGGGCCGCTCCTGGCCCGCCCTCCTGAACGGGCTCCTCGAAGGCCGGGACCTGTCCGCCGACGACACCGCCTGGGCGATGGACCTGATCATGCGCGGTGAGGCGACCGACGCCCAGATCGCCGGGTTCATGGTGGCCCTCCGGGCCAAGGGCGAGACGGTCGCCGAGATCTCCGGTCTCGTCCGGACGATGTACGAGCACGCCAACGTCATCGAGGTGCCCGGGCCGGCCGTCGACATCGTCGGCACCGGCGGGGACGGCGCCAAGACGGTGAACATCTCCACGATGGCGTCCATCGTGGTGGCCGGCACCGGTGCGAAGGTCGTCAAGCACGGCAACCGTGCCGCGTCCTCCGCCTCCGGCTCCTCCGACGTCCTGGAGAAGCTCGGCATCAACCTGCACCTCACCCCGCAGCGGGTCGCGCAGGTCGCCGAGGAGGCCGGCATCACCATCTGCTTCGCGGTGAAGTTCCACCCGTCGCTGCGGCACGTGGCCGCGGCCCGCGGCCAGCTCGGCATCCGCACCACCTTCAACGTGCTCGGCCCGCTGACCAACCCCGCCAAGGTGCGGGCCCAGGCCGTCGGCGTCGCCGACCCGCGCATGGCGCCGATCGTGGCCGGGGTGCTCGCCGAGCGCGGCAACTCCGCCCTGGTGTTCCGCGGCGACGACGGCCTGGACGAGCTGACCACCACGGGCACCTCCCGGGTGTGGGTGGTCCGTGAGGGCACGGTCCGCGAGGAGCGCTTCGATCCGCGGGACGTCGGCATCGAGCTGGTGACCCTGGACGCCCTGCGCGGCGGCGACCCCTCGTACAACGCCGACGTCGCCCGGCGGCTGCTCGCCGGCGAGACCGGACCGGTCCGGGACGCGGTGCTGCTCAACTCGGCGGCGGCGCTGACCGCCCTGGAGCCGGGGGAGGGCACCCTGGCGGAGCGGCTGCGCGCCGGCATGGCGAAGGCCGCCGAGTCCGTCGACTCGGGTGCCGCACGCCGGGCCCTGGACCGGTGGGTGGCCGCCAGCAACGCCTGAGGGCCCGTGTGAACGCGGTACGACGACCCCGTCCCGGATGCCGGGACGGGGTTGCGTCGTCGTGATCGACTGGCATAGGTTCTGTACCAGGTCATGAGTGACAGCGACAAAGCCCCGGCTGGCTGTCCGGCAACCCTCCGTCCGTGGCGGGGTGCCCCGGGTGAAGACCAGGCCGCACGTGCAGAAGCCTGCGGCAAGCGCGGACCCCTGCGCACAACCCTGGGGTCCTTGGTCCTCTAGGGAGCAGTGTCTCGTGAGCAAGCGAATGCGCTAGGGCCTCCGGCCCCCTTCTCCATCACCACCCGTACGCGGCACCCTCTTCGCGCTGCCGTCGCGCGGGCCTCTTCACGCCATTTCGCGCCCCTTTTATGCCGGGAGATACCGTCATGTCCGCACGCCCGAACGCCGCCGCCACCGCCGCCTCCGTCGCCACCGCCTCCGCCTCCATCGCCACCGCCCCGTCCGCCGAGCCCGACGCCTGCTGCGACGCCCCGCTGCCGGTCCTCGGCAGGGACGTCACGGTCCCGCTGGTCACCGGCGGCGAGGTCACCTACGCGGCGCTCGACTACGCCGCCAGCGCGCCGGCCCTGCAGCGCGTGTGGGACGACGTCGCCGCGTACGCCCCGTACTACGGCAGCGTCCACCGCGGCGCCGGGTACCTCTCCCAGCTCTCCACCGACCTCTTCGAGAACAGCCGGACCGCCGTCGCCGAGTTCCTCGACTGCCGCCCCGGCGACCAGGTCGTCTTCACCCGCTCCACCACCGACTCGCTCAATCTGCTCGCCCAGGCGATCCCCGCCGACTGCCAGGTCTTCGTCTTCGAGACCGAGCACCACGCCTCGCTGCTGCCCTGGCGGGACGCCCGGATCACCTACCTGGACGCACCGCGGACCCCGCGGCAGGCCGTCGAGACCCTGGAGCGCGCGCTCGCCGAGCGCGATCCCCACGGCCCCGCCCTGGTCTGCGTGACCGGCGCCTCGAACGTCACCGGCGAGCTGTGGCCGGTGCGCGAACTCGCCGCCGCCGCGCACGCGCACGGCGCACGGATCGTCCTGGACGCCGCCCAGCTGGCGCCCCACCACCCGGTCTCCGTACAGGAGCTGGACGTCGACTGGGTCGCCTTCTCGGGTCACAAGCTGTACGCGCCGTTCGGCTCCGGGGTGCTCGCGGGCCGGGCCGACTGGCTCCAGGACGCCGACCCCTACCTCGCGGGCGGGGGAGCCTCCCGCACCGTGGCCCGCCGGGACGACGGCGGCGTGGACGTGGAGTGGCACACCACCGCGGCCCGGCACGAGGCAGGCTCGCCCAACGTCATCGGCGTCTACGCCATCGCGTCGGCCTGCAGGGCGCTCACCGAGGCCGGCTTCGACCGGCTCGTCGCGCGCGAGCGCCACCTGATCGCCCGGGTCCGCGAGGGCCTGGCCGAGGTGCCCGAGGTGCGGGTGCTCTCCCTCTTCGGCGACGAGGCCGAGCGCGTCGGCGTCATCTCCTTCGTCGTGAACGGATGGAACAGCTCCCACTTCGCCGCCGCGCTCTCCGCCGAGTACGGCATCGGGGTGCGCGACGGCCTGTTCTGCGCCCACCCGCTGGTGCGCACCCTGCTCGGCAGCGACCCGCAGGACCCGGGCGAGTGCGGCGCCCCCGAGGCGGCCCCCGGCGAGCGTTCGCTCAACGCCATCCGGGTGAGCTTCGGCGCCGGCACGCCCGACGAGCACGTGGAACGCTTCGTCGGCGCGGTGAAGGAGCTCGTCCGCGACGGCGCCCGGTGGAACTACCGCACCGAGGACGGCCGCTGCGTCCCGGACCGCGGCTGATCCATCCCTCGTACGGGTGAAGCCGGCCTCCCGCGGGGGAGAGGCCGGCTTCACCGTTCGCGTGCGTCCGTCCTACGACTCCAGGCCGATGGCGAAGGCCGCGTCCAGCTCGTGCTGGGAGTAGGCGCGGAAGGCGACGTGCGTGTCGGTGCCCTCGACGCCCGGGATCTTGGAGATCCGGCCGGGGATGATGTCGGCCAGGTCGTCGTGGCGCCCCACCCGGACCATGGCGATCAGGTCGTAGGTGCCGGTGACCGAGAAGACCTCGCTGACCGAGTCGATCGCGGCGATCGCCTCGGCGATCTCGGGGATCCGGTCCACGCTGGTCTTGATGAGCACGATCGCGGTGATCACGGCTGGCTTTCTCCCTCGGTGGCCGCGGCTGGTGGTTTCACTCTATCCGGCCGCCTGTAGCGCGCCCACGCGTAGAGGAACCCGATGCCGAAGCCCACCACGTGCGCCAGATAGGCGACCCCGGGCCCCGATCCCGCCGAGCGCGCCGCCAGCCACTGGAGCGCGAACCAGAAGATCAGCACGATCCAGGCCGGGAAGCGCAGCGGCAGGAAGAGGAGGAACGGGAACAGGCTGGTCACCCGGGAGCGCGGGAAGAGGTAGAGGAAGGCCCCGAGCACCGCGGAGATCGCCCCCGACGCCCCGACCAGGGTCTGCTCGGCGTCCACCTCGTCGAAGTGCGCCGCCGCGTACCCGAGCAGCGCGAGGGAGCCGCTGCCCAGATAGAACAGGCAGAAGCCGGCCGCTCCCATCCGTTCCTCGGCCATCGCCCCGAAGACGTACAGGAACAGCATGTTCCCGAGCAGATGCAGCCAGCTGCCGTGCACGAAGAGGGCGGTCAGCGGGGTGAGCAGGGCCCGCGGCTCGCCGTGCACGAGGTCCGCCGGGATCACGCCCCACCGCTGGAAGTACGCGCTCTGCGCCGCGAGCAGGGTGTCGCCGGTGCCGTACTGGGGGTTGAGCCCCGAGACCGGTCCGACGGCGAACAGCAGCACGCAGGCGGCGATGAGTCCGTAGGTCACCGTCGGCCCGTTCCGCGCGCCCCGCCAGGCTCGGAGGGCCACGCCCCGCCAATCGATCATGGACAGATCATGGCGTACCGGGCCCCACCTGGACAGAGTGCCTCGCCGTGACACGGGAGACCCGGGAGGCCGTAGGGTTACGGGCAGTACTCCCGCAGTTCGACGGCGCACCGCGGGCCCGTAAATCCTCGTACGGAAAGAGGACGGCACGATGACGACGGTTCCCCTGCCGACCGCCGAGACCCGCTGGCGCTGCACTCTCTGCGGCAACCTGACCCGCTTCGACGTGACCCGCTCGTCCAAGGTCGTGGAGTACGTCCATCTGGACCTCGCCGGAGAGCCCAAGGTGGAGGAGCGCGAGGTGGTCAGTGAGACCATCGAGTCGGTCCGCTGCCGCTGGTGCAACGCGGTGGATCAGATCGAGTTGGTGGACAGGCCCGGCGCCGCTTCCTGAGAAGCGGCCCCACGAGGGCGACGACAGGGAGAGGGGTGACGGATCGTGGAGCAGCCCGCGCACGGTGATCGGCCGGCGGGTCCGGCCGACGACCCCGCCGAGGCGCTCGACCGGCCCCTGCCCGAAGCCGTCCGGCGGAAGGTCGTCGCGCTGGTCGCGGACGCCTTCGGCGGTCTGGCCGTCTCCGAGCTGCCCGCCCCGCTGCGGCAGTACGCCCGCTTCACCGCCTCCCGCCGGGCCAAGTTCGCCGGGAGCGCGATGGCGGCCGCCCTGGAGAGCGATCCGCTGTTCCGGCAGCGGATCGGCGAACGGTTCAAGGAGTCCCAGCCCGAGCTCGCCGGCGCCGTCGAGAGCGGCACCCCGCCCGCCGCCGCCGACCCCGTCGACATCGCCGCGGCCGCCTATGTGCTGCGCCCGGCCGGCTGGGGCAAGCTCGTGGCCGCGGCCGGCGAGGAGGCGGAGCGCGCCGACGCCGAGCGCGCCGACGAGGCCGGCCGGCGAGAGCTGGAGCGCCTGCGCGAGGAGGTCGCGAGCGCGAAGGAGCGCGCCAGGGCCGAGACCGAGCAGCTGCGGCACGACCTGGAGGCCGCCCGCAAGGAAGCGGAATCGCTTCACCGCAAGCTGCGCAGCGCCCAGAGCGACGTCAAGCGCGGCGAGGCGGCGCTGCGGCGCGTCCAGGCCGACATCGACGCCGCGAGGGCCGAGGCCGCCGCGCGGGTGTCGGCCGCCGAGAGCGAGACCCGGCGGCTCAAGTCCCGGCTCGGCGAGGTGGAGGCCGCCCTGGAGTCCAGCCGGCGGGCCGCCCGTGAGGGCCGCTCGGTGGAGGACATGCGGCTGCGGCTGCTCCTGGACACGGTGCTGGACGCCGCGCAGGGGCTGCGGCGCGAACTCGCCCTGCCCCCGGCCTCGATGCACCCGGCGGACACCGTGGACGCGGTGGAGCCCGGCCGGATGTCGCCGAAGGACATCGCCGCCCGCGCCCTGTCCGAGACCGACCCGGCGCTGCTGGACCAGCTGCTCGAACTGCCCCAGGCGCATCTGGTGGTCGACGGCTACAACGTCACCAAGACCGGCTATCCGACGATGCCGTTGGAGAAGCAGCGGCTTCGGCTGCTCGGTGGCCTCTCCGCGCTCGCGGCCCGCTCCGGCGCGGAGATCACCTGTGTCTTCGACGGGGCCGAGCTGGCGGCGCCGGTGCTGCTGGCCCCGCCGCGCGGCGTGCGGGTGCTCTTCTCCAAGCCCGGTGTCACCGCCGACGAGTTGATCCGTCAGCTGGTGCGGGCGGAGCCGCCGGGGCGTCCGGTGGTGGTGGTCTCCACCGACCGCGAGGTGGCGGACGGCGTCGCCAAGTCCGGTGCGCGACCCGTCGCGTCCGCCTTGTTGCTGAAGCGCCTTTCGCGCCTCTCGTGAAATATCGTCACGCGCGCCCTGATTGCCCGTTTTCTGATCCGCAGAGGGTCAAGTGCCCACTACTGCCCGTGGGGTGCGCGTAAATAATGTGTTGAGCGAGCGAGATTTTGACCCTTGGGATTTGAACTGATCACAAGATGGTCACTAGGGTCGGGGCTCGAACCTTCGCGCGGTCGATCATCCATCGGGGATATCAGCGTGGGTCCCGCCTGCCGTCGCCCGGTCGGCGGCTCGAGGAAGAAGGAGCTCGCCCGAGTGGCGTCCCACCGTCGTCCCAAGCAACCGAGCCGCACCCGTGTGACCGTGCTCACCGCGACCGCCGCAGCGGCCGTCGCGCTCACCGCCCAGACCGGAGCCCAGGCGGCCCCGAAGCCCAAGATCGACGAGGTCAAGTCCAAGGTCGACAAGCTGCACCACGAGGCCGAGGAGGCCACGGAGCAGTACAACCTCGCCGAAGAGCGCCGTGAGAAGCTCCAGACGGAGATCGGCGCCCTCCAGGACAAGGTGGCCCGCGGCCAGCAGGAGCTCAACACCCTGCGCGGCCAGATCGGTTCGGTCGCCACCGCGCAGTACCGCTCCGGCGGCATCGACCCCGCGCTCCAGCTCTTCCTCTCCTCCGACCCGGACACCTACCTCGACAAGGCGTCCGCGATCGACCAGCTCGGCGCCAAGCAGGCCGACGTCCTGCAGTCCATCCAGGCCAAGCAGCGCACCCTGGCCCAGGAGCGGGCCGAGGCGACGACGAAGCTCGCCGACCTGGAAGACGTCCGCAAGACGCTCGCCGAGAAGAAGAAGAAGTTCCAGGGCAAGCTCGCCGAGGCCCAGAAGCTGCTCAACACGCTGACGGCCGCCGAGCGCGCCAAGATGCAGCAGGACGAGCAGCGCGCCAGCCGCGCCGCCGGCGACCGCGTCGACCTCGGCAACGAGGTGCCCGCCTCGCAGCGCGGTGCCGCCGCCCTCAACGCCGCCGCCACGCAGCTCGGCAAGCCGTACGTCTCCGGCGCCGAGGGCCCCAACTCCTACGACTGCTCGGGCCTGACCCAGTGGTCGTACCGCCAGGCCGGCGTCGGCATCAGCCGCACCACGTACACCCAGCAGAACGACGGCGTGAAGATCGGCCGCAGCCAGCTCAAGCCGGGCGACCTGGTCTTCTTCAACGGCCTGTCCCACGTGGGCCTGTACGCGGGCAACAACACCATCCTGCACGCCCCGAAGCCGGGCGCGGTGGTCCGCTACGAGTCCATGGACTACATGGGAACCTTCCAGTTCGGCGTCCGCATCTGACGCGACGCGAACCGTCCGGCACGCCCCGGACACCCCGCGAACCGCCCTCCGAACGGGTGGTTCGCAGGGCCGCGAACTGACCTGACGCCCCGCCGGTGACCTTGTGGTCTCCGGCGGGGCGTCACTTTGTGTGCCCGGCGCCTTCGTTGGACGCGGAGTGATCAGCGGCTACTGTCTGCCGCGCCCAGTCCGTCGAACCGAACGGAGCGCGATCCGTGGCGTCCCACCGACGACCCACCGGGGTCACCGTCCTCACCGCAGCCGCGGCCACCGCGGCCACGGCCCTCGGTGCCGTCCCCGCGCACGCCGACCCCGGTGCCGCGAGCCAGCGCACGCTGACGACGCAGTCGGCCGTCGACCGCCTCTTCGAGGAGGCCGAGCGGGCCACCGAGAGTTACCACCGGGCGGACGAGAAGGCCGCCCGGCTGCGCCGGACGGTCTCCCTGGCGCAGGACAGCCTCGCCCGGGGCCAGGAGCGGATCAACCGCATGCGCGGCGCGCTCGGTTCGGTGGCCGGCGCCCAGTACCGCTCCGGCGGCATCGACCCGGCCCTCGCCCTGTTGCTCTCCTCCGACCCGGACAGCTACCTCGACCGGGCCTCCGCCCTCGACCGGGTCACCGCCCGCCAGGGCGTCGCGCTCGGCGAGCTCCGGCGCGAACTGCGCGAACGGTCCCAGGAGCGCGCCGAAGCGAGCCGCACGCTCGTCGAACTGGAGCGCAGCCGGGCCGAGGTGGCCCGCCACAAGCGCACCGTCGAGGGCAAGTTGGCCGAGGCCCGCCGGCTGCTCGCCTCGCTCACCGCCGACGAGCGGGCCGGATTCGACCGGGCCTCCCGCTCCGGCCGCGAAGCGCTCGGCGAGGAACCGCCGCCGCTCGGCGACCTCGGCCCCTCGCGCGCCGCCGCCGCGGTGATCGCCGCGCGCAGCGCCATCGGCCGGCCCTACGTGTGGGGCGCCACCGGACCGTCCGCCTTCGACTGCTCGGGCCTCATGGTCTGGTCGTACCGCCAGGCCGGCATCGCGCTGCCCCGCACCTCGCAGGCCCAGCGCAACGCGGGGCGCCGGATCCCGCTCTCCCAGGCGCAGCCGGGCGACCTCGTCACCTACCGCAGCGACGCCAGCCACGTGGCCATCTACGCGGGCAACGGCCAGGTCATCCACGCCCCCTATCCGGGCGCGCGGGTCCGCTACGACCCGGTCGGCATGATGTCGCACGTCACCGTGACCCGGGTCTGAGACCCCCGCCGGGGATCCCCCGTACGATCGAGGGCGTGGCAGGTCGGGACGGCAGGGCGGCGCGCGGCGCCCTCGTGTGCCTGCTGACGGGGCTGCTCGCCCTCGCCGGATGCACCGCCCCGGCCCCGGAGCGCCCGGCCGCCGCCGAGGTCCAGCGGCTGCTCGACCGGCACGCCGAGGCGCTCCTCCACCGTGACGAGGCGGGCTACCTGGCCGGCCTCGCCCCCGCGCTCGCCCCCGCCGCCCGCACCGAGTTCCGGCGGCTCGCGAGGATCCCGCTCGGCGGCTGGAGCTACCGCGTCACCGACGTCGACCCGGCCGGCCCGGGGCGGGCCACCGCCGAGGCCGAACTCGGCTACCGCATCGAGGGCTACGACTCCGGACCCGCCACCAGCCGGCGCGTCCTGGAGCTCACCGAGCGGGACGGGCGCTGGTACGTCACCGGCGACCGGGCCGCCGCCGGGGCTCCGCAGCAGCTGTGGCAGCAGGGCGAGGTGACCCCGGTGACCGGCCGCCGCAGCCTGGTCCTCGGCGTGGGCCAGCGCCCGGAGCGGCTGAAGGAGATCGCGGACGCGGCGGACCGGGCGGTGCCCGCGGTCGGCGAGGCCTGGCCCTCGCCCTGGGCGGGCCGGATCGTGGTCCTGGTCCCGGCCTCGGTGGACGCGATGGGCCGGCTGCTCGGCGCGCCGGCGGCCTCGTACCGGGGGATAGCGGCGGTCACCACCGGCGAGGTCGGCGGCGGGCCGAAGGCGCCCGCGGACCGGGTGATCGTCAACCCGGACGCGTACGGCGTGCTCGGCGCGTTCGGCCGGGGCTTCGTGCTCACCCACGAGACCACCCACGTCGCCACCCGGTCCCGGACCACCGGGGCCACCCCGGTCTGGCTGTCCGAGGGTTTCGCCGACTGGGTCGCCTACCGCGGCACCGGCCGCACCGCAGCCCAGGCCGCCCCCGAACTCGCCCGCGCCGTCCGGGCCGGCGAGGGGCCGGCGGAGCTGCCGGACGACAAGGCGTTCGCCTTCGGCGGCGACGCGGAGGCGCTGGCCCGCGCCTACGAGAGCGGCTGGCTGGCCTGCGCGCTGATCGCCGACCGCTGGGGCGAGGCGAGGCTCACCGCCTTCTACCGCGCCGTCGGCGCCCACCCGGCCCGGGACGGCGCCGTGGAGAAGGCCCTCGCGGACGTCCTGGGCATCACCCCCGAGGAGTTCACGGCGCGCTGGCGGGCGTACCTGGCCGAGCGGCTCGGCTAGCCGGATCCCGCCGGGCCCGCCCCATCGCGCCGTTCAGGGCCGCCGCGGCGCCGGCCCGCCGGGTGCCCCCGGGCCCGCCGCCGCCCGGCGGTCCAGGTCGGCCAGGGTCTCGGCGAGCCAGGCCTTCTCCTCCGTGCCGGTGGCGCGGGCGATCCGGAGCATCCCGCGGCGGAACGGGTCGGGCTCGTCCTCGGCACGGACCGGTGTGCCCTCCGCGTAGAAGAAGCTGGCGGGGGCGTCCAGGAACGCCTTGCGGCGGCGCAGCACCGCGGCCTGCTCCGCCGGGTCGGGGAGCAGGCCCAGGAAGGCGAGCAGGGTGAAGAAGCGCTGGCCGTCGGTGATCTCGGCGTCCTTGGGGGAGCGCAGCCGGGCGAGCAGCTCCGCCCGCCCCGCGCCGGTCAGCGAGAGGGTGCGCCGCGGGGCCGCGCCGGCGCCCGGCTCCGTGTGGCTGTCGACCAGGCCGTTCTTCACCAGCCGGGTGATCGCGGGGTAGAGCGCGCCGTCGCTGACCGGGCGGACGTGGCCGCTCAGGCCCTGGATGCGTTCCTTGAGCTCGTAGCCGTGCAGCGGCCGCTCGTAGAGGAAGCCGAGGATCGACAACTCCAGCACCGTTCTGCTCCTTCGCACTTGTCGGGCGCCCCCACGGCATGCTACCTCTTTTCGAGCTACCTCGAATCGAGGTACAGCGAAACGAGGGGGAACCGTCCATGAGTGCCGTCACCGCGACCGCCGCCGCGCACCGCCGCACGCTCGTCCGGCTCGCCGGGCCCGTCTACCTCGAACTGCTCGCCGGAGTCGCCGCCGGGATCATCAACATGGTCTGGGTCGCCCGGCTCGGCGGAGCCGCCGTCGCCGCCGTCGCCGTGGCCACCAACGTCGAGAACCTGCTGCTCGGCGTGGTCCTCATGGCCGCCTCCGGCACCACCGTGCTCGTTGCGCGGGCCAGAGGCGCCGACGACCCCGGCGCGCTGCGCTCCGCCGTGCGCGGCGGCGCCGCCCTCGGCGCCCTGCTCGTCCCGCCCGTCGCCCTCGGCGGCTATCTGCTGCGCGACCCGCTCGCCGCGCTGCTGCTCGGCGGCACCGGCCACCCCGCGCACGGCCTCGCCACCGCCTACTTCGCGATCTCGCTCCCGGGCACGGCCCTGTTCTTCGCCACGACGGTCCTGGACGGCGTCCTCAAGGGCACCGGCGACACCCGCACCCCCATGCGGCTCGCCTTCCTCGCCAACGGGCTGATCCTCGTCCTCGACCCGTTCCTCGTCCACGCTCACGGAGTGCAGGGCGCCGCCCTCTCCACCGTCCTCGGACGCACCGCGGCCCTCGCCGCCGGACTCCTCGCGCTGCGCCGCAACGCGCACCTGAAGGCCGCCCGCGCGACCCGCCCGGCCGGCGGCACCGCCGCCGCCCTGCGCCGCACCGCCGCCCTCGGCCTGCCCATGTCCGTCGACTTCGTCGTCCGCATGGCAGGCGCGCTCGCCCTCGTCTCCGTCGTCGCCCGGCTCGGCGTCACCGAGATCGCCGCGTACGGCATCGCCACCAAGGCCATGTACGTCGCCACCATGGCCTTCTACGCCGTCCGCCAGGCCGCCGCCATCCACACCGCGCACCTGATCGGCGCCGGAGAGGACCGGCGCGGGGCCGTCGGCCGGCAGGCCCTCCTCCTCGGCGGGCTGCTCGGCGCGGGCGCGGCCGTCCTGCTGCTGATCGCCGCGGGTCCGGTGATGCGCGGCTTCGGCGCCGAGCCCGCCGTCGCCGGGGCGGGCGCGCTGTTCCTGCGCTGCCTCGGCCCCTACCTGCTGCTCATGGCCGGGTTCATCGCCCTCGCCGGGGTCTTCGAGGGCAGCGGCGACTCACCGAAGCTCGCCCGCATCACCGTCGCCGGCGTGCTGCTCCAGCTGCCGCTCGCCCACGCGCTCTCGGCCGGCCTCGGGCTCGCCGGGATCTGTCTGGCCATGGCCCTCGCGATGGGCGCCCAGTGCGCCGCCCTCGGGGTGCTGCGCCGCCGGACCGCGCGGGCCGCCGCTCAGGACGGGACCGACACCCGGTCCTTCTCCCTGTCCGCCTGAGCCGGGATCCGCACCGGGCCCAGCGCCTCCAGCCGCGGCTCCGTGACCGTCTGCCGCCACAGGATCCGGCAGGCGGAGACGGAGGCCGCGACGAGCAGTCCGTTGCGTACGAGGAGCAGCGCGATGCCCAGCGGGTCGCTGTGCGAGACGTGCGAGAACCACACCGGGAACTCGAACTGCGTCACCGCCGTCGCCCACAGCACCAGGTACGCGGGCCGGCGCATCCGGCTCGCCCGGTACACCAGGCACACCGCGGCGACCCCCACCAGCCAGAGCATGTACTGCGGACTGATCACCCGGCTCGTCGTCGTGAACAGCAGCACCGCCACGAAGGCCGCGTCCGCCGTGGTCGTGGTCGTGTGGCGGCGGGCCCGCAGCCGCCACACGAGCAGCCAGCCGAAGGCGGCGAACGTCAGCAGCATCGCCGCCGTCGACACCACCGGGACGCCCGGGCCGAGGAACTCGATCGAGCCGTAGTTCATCCGCGCCTCGCCCGGCCACCCGAAGTGCTTGGCCACGTGGAAGACCAGCGCGCCCAGCGACTCCACCTCGGTGCCCCGGTCCCGCTGGAAGCCCAGGAACGCCAGCGCCCCCGGCGCCGCCAGGACGCACAGCGCGAGCACGCCCGCCGTCGCGCCCACGGCCGTGGCCCAGGAGCGGACGGTGGCCCGGCCGCGCGCCGTCCCCGCGAGCACCAGGACCGGCCAGACCTTCAGCGTCGCCCCGAAGCCCGCGAGCGCGCCGAGCACGGCCGGGCTGCGCAGCGCCGCGAGCAGGCCCGCCACCGCCACGGCCGTCACCATCAGGTCGTACCGGGAGTACGCGGTCGGTCCGAGCAGCGGCACCCCCGCCAGCCACAGCCACGCCCCGCGCATCGAGCGGCTGGGCCGCCGCCCCGTGTACAGGAGGAGCCCGAAGACGACCGCGTCGCAGAGCAGCGCGCACACGAAGAAGGCCGACGAGTAGCCGAGGAACGGCATCAGGGCGGGCGCGAGGATCGCCAGCGCGGCGGCCGGCGGGTACTGCCAGGTGACGTCGTCCAGCGGATAGGTACCGGTCCTGAGGATCTCGTACCAGCCCTGGTAGATCTCCTCGACGTCGCTGGTGACGTCCGGGCCGGGGATGACCACGACCTTGAAGACGCACAGCAGGATCAGGACGCGGGTCAGGGCCCACAGACCTATCGGCTTGCGCAGACCGTCGTGCGACACCGTCCCCTCCGTGCCCGTCATACCTGACCTGTTCCTGTCCTGTCGGTCCGCCGGGGGCGGAGGTGGTGGTGCCGGGCTGGAGGCGCGACCAGGGTACTGTCGCCCACGATGCACAAGACCCTGATCGTAACGAACGACTTTCCGCCGCGCCCCGGCGGAATCCAGGCCTTCCTGCACAACATGGCGCTGCGCCTGGATCCCGAGCGGATCGTGGTCTACGCCTCCACCTGGAAGCGCAGCCGGGAAGGGATCGAGGCGACTGCCGCGTTCGACGCGGAACAGCCTTTCACGGTCGTCCGCGACCGCACCACCATGCTGCTGCCGACTCCTCGGGTCACCGCCCGGGCGACGGCGCTGCTGCGCGAGCACGGCTGCGAGTCGGTGTGGTTCGGCGCGGCGGCCCCGCTCGGCCTGATGGCGCCGGCCCTGCGCCGGGTCGGCGCACGGCGGCTGGTCGCCACCACGCACGGCCACGAGGCGGGCTGGGCCCAGCTGCCGGCCGCCCGGCAGCTGCTGCGGCGGATCGGCGAGGGCACCGACACCCTCACCTACCTCGGCGAGTACACCCGTTCCCGGATCGCGGGCGCCCTCGGTCCGGCCGCGGCCGGGCGGATGACGCAGCTCACGCCGGGTGTCGACGAGAAGACCTTCCACCCCGACTCGGGCGGCGCCGAGGTGCGCGAGCGGCTCGGGCTCAGCGACCGCCCGGTGGTCGTCTGCGTCTCCCGGCTCGTGCCGCGCAAGGGCCAGGACACGCTGATCCTCGCCATGCCGGAGATCCTGCGCCGGGTGCCCGACGCGGTCCTGCTGATCGTCGGCGGGGGCCCGTACGAGCAGGAGCTGCGCAAGCTCGCCGGCTCGACCGGCGTGGCCGGATCCGTACGCTTCACCGGCGCGGTGCCGTGGTCGGAGCTGCCCGCGCACTACGGGGCGGGCGACGTCTTCGCCATGCCCTGCCGCACCCGGCGCGGCGGCCTCGACGTCGAGGGCCTGGGCATCGTCTACCTGGAGGCGTCCGCGACCGGCCTGCCGGTCGTGGCGGGCGACTCGGGCGGGGCGCCCGACGCGGTGCTCGACGGCGAGACCGGCTGGGTGGTCCGGGGCGGCGTCCCCGAGGAGACCGCCGACCGCGTCGCCACCCTGCTGCTCGACCCGGAGCTGCGCGCCCGCATGGGCGAGCGCGGCCGGCGGTGGGTCGAGGAGCGCTGGCGCTGGGACCTGCTGGCCGACCGCCTCAGGGAACTGCTCTGAGCCGGCCCCGGCGGCCTGCCGGCCGGCCGTGGGGCCGGCTCGGGCGGTAACCGAGCGGCCCGGGGGCCGGTTCGGGCGGTATCCGAGCGGCCCGGGGGCCGGTTCGGGGCGGTCGCCGTCGCCGTCGCCGGGTCGTGGGGCCGGGTCGTGGTGCCGGGTCGGTTCATCCGGCCGCCGTCCGGCCCTGGGCACGGCCGTGGGGGCGCCGCGGCCGGGAGCCGGCCGCCCGCGACCCCGACCGCCGCGACCCCGACCGCCGCGGCCCCGGCCCCCGCGGCCGGGCCTAGGCCTGGCTCGGCACGTAGTCGGTCAGCGCGCAGCCGTCGACGAGGAGCTTCTCGCTGCGGTAGCCGTCGGGCACCTTGAAGCCCTTCTCGCAGGTGAAGAGCAGCACGTCCGACTTCAGCAGGGCCTTGGCGGTGGGCTCGTCGCCCGCGACCAGCGCGAAGTCCTGGCCCAGCAGGAAGCGGGTGGCGTGGCCGGCCTCCGCGGCCTTCTTGGCGGTCTCCTGGAACTTCTCCATGTCGGAGACCGACAGCAGCGTGACGGTGTCACGGGCGTCGTCGCCGCACACCCCGCGCTCCTTGATCGCCCAGGCCGGGTCCTTGGTCTCGGTGCCCATGGCGCCGCTGTCGCCCGTGCCCGTGCGCAGGTCGCTGCACATCGTGTGCGAGCCGACGAGCTTCTCGATCGCCCCCATGTCGCCGGCCGCGGGCAGGCCGGCGTCCTCTCCCCAGGAACTGCTGCACCCGGTCAGGACGACCAGGGAGGTGAGGGCCGCGCCCAGGGCGGCGGTGGTGCGCTGGAGCCGCATGACTGCCTTTCGTCTCGTGTGTGCCGTGTGTGCCGTGTGTGGCCGTGTGTGCGGAATTGACCATTCCGGCCCTGACGCGCGCGAACGCCCCCGGCCGGCCCGTGACACGGGCCCGCCGGGGGCGTTCCGAAGAGCCGTCAGGCCCGGTAGATCGCCTCGATCTCGTCGGCGAAGTCCTTCGCCACGACGTTGCGCTTCAGCTTCAGGGACGGGGTGATGTGGCCCGCCTCCTCCGTGAACTGCGCCGACAGGATACGGAACTTCCGCACCGACTCCGCCTTCGAGACCGCCGCGTTGCCGTCGTCCACCGCGCGCTGGACCTCGGCGATCAGGTCCGCGTCCTCGCGCAGCGAGGCCGCGGTGGAGCCGGCCGGCTTGCCGTGCTCCGCCGCCCAGCGGCCCAGGAACTCCTCGTCGACGGTGACGAGCGCGCCCACGAAGGGGCGTCCGTCGCCGACCACCATGCACTCGGCGACCAGCGCGTGGGCCCGGATCCGGTCCTCGATGACCGCCGGGGCGACGTTCTTGCCGCCCGCCGTCACCAGGATCTCCTTCTTGCGGCCCGTGATCGCGAGGTAGCCGTCCTCGTCGAGGGTGCCGATGTCGCCGGTGTGGAACCAGCCGTCCGCCAGCGCCTCGGCCGTCGCGGCCTCGTTGTTCCAGTAGCCCGAGAAGATGTGCTCGCCGTGCAGCAGCACCTCGCCGTCGTCGGCGATCCGCACCACCGAGCCCGGCAGCGGCTGGCCGACCGTGCCGATCTTCTGCCGGTCCCACGGGTTGAACGCGGTGGCCGCGCACGACTCGGTCAGGCCGTAGCCCTCCAGGACGGTGAAGCCGATGCCGCGGAAGAAGTGCCCGAGCCGCTCGCCGAGCGGCGCGCCGCCGGAGATCGCGTACTCGCCGCGTCCGCCGAGCACCGCGCGCAGCTTGCTGAAGACCAGCTTGTCGAAGACCTTGTGCTTCAGCTTCAGGCCGAGGGACGGGCCCTGCGGGGTGCCGAGGGCGCGGCTGTACGCGATGGCCGTGTGCGCGGCCTTGTCGAAGATCTTGCCCTTGCCGTCGGCCTGCGCCTTCGCCCGGGCCGAGTTGTAGACCTTCTCGAAGACCCGCGGCACACCGAGGATCAGCGTCGGCCGGAAGGCCGCCAGCTCGTCGGTGAGGTTCTTGATGTCGGGCACGCAGCCCAGCTTGATCGGCGCCATCACCGAGGCGACCTCGACCAGCCGGCCGAAGACGTGCGCCGCCGGCAGGAACAGCAGCACCGAGCACTCGCCGGTACGGAAGAGCGGCTTCAGCCGCTCGACGACGTTGCCGCACTCCGCGAAGAAGGCGCGGTGGGTCAGCACGCAGCCCTTGGGGCGGCCGGTGGTGCCCGAGGTGTAGACGATCGTCGCCGGGTCGTCCGCGTGCGCGATCGACATCCGGCGGTCGAGCTCCTCGTCGGAGACGTCCGCGCCCTCGGCGGTGAGCCGGGCGACGGCGTCCGCCTCGATCTGCCGGACGCTCTTCAGACCGGGCAGGCCCGCCCGCACCGACTCGACCGAGGCCTCGTGCGCCGGGGTCTCGACGAGCGCCAGGGACGCGCCCGAGTCGCCGAGGATCCACTGGATCTGCTCCGGCGAGCTGGTCTCGTACACGGGCACGGTCACCGCGCCGGCGCTCCAGATCGCGAAGTCCAGGAGCACCCACTCGTAGCGGGTGCGGGACAGCAGGGCGACGCGCTCGCCCGGCTCGACGCCGGCCGCGATCAGGCCCTTCGCCGCACCCCGGACCTCGGCGAGGAACTGCTTCGCGGTGACGTCCGTCCAGGCCCCGGCGACCTTGCGTCCCATCACGGCGACATCTGGGTGCTGGGAGGCGTTGCGGCGGATGAGATCCGTCAGATTGCCGTCCGTGGGGACCTCGTACAGGGCCGGAAGGCTGAACTCGCGCAAGACTGCTGCTCCTCATCGGGCGCCGACGCCACGACTCTGTGTGACGCGCCGGTGCGGTCCATGATCGGGCAGGTGCTCTGTGTGGGGGTGAGCACGACTGTGGACTGCCCGGACGTTACCCATCAGTACGGGGTTCCCGATAGGGGGGTCAGGCCAGATGTTCCGTGCGTCACACATGTAAGGCGTTCCTTGGCGCACAGTAGTCCACCGCTTTCCCGACTCCCAAGTAACCGCAGGTCGCACCGCCTAGGCTGACGCCATGAGGATCAACGTGGTCAGCGACGTGCACGGCAACACGGAAGCCCTCGCCAAGGCGGGGGAGGGCGCCGACGCCCTGATATGCCTCGGCGACCTGGTGCTCTTCCTGGACTACGCCGACCACAGCCGGGGCATCTTCCCCGACCTCTTCGGCGTCGAGAACGCCGACCTGATCGTCGAGCTGCGCACCGCCCGCCGCTTCGACGAGGCCCGCGACCTGGGCCGCCGGCTGTGGGCGGAACTGGACATGGACCGCGCCACGGCCATCGAGGCGGCCGTCCGCCGGCAGTACGCGGAGCTGTTCGCCGCCTTCCCCACGCCCACGTACGCCACCTACGGCAACGTCGACGTCCCCCACCTCTGGCCCGAGTACGCCAGCCCCGGCACCACCGTCCTCGACGGCGACCGGATCGAGCTCGGCGGTCTCGTCCTCGGCTTCGTGGGCGGCGGCCTGCGCACCCCGATGAGGACCCCGTACGAGATCTCCGACGAGGAGTACGCCGCCAAGGTCGAGGCCCTCGGCGAGGTCGACGTGCTCTGCTCCCACATCCCGCCGGACGTCCCCGAGCTCACGTACGACACCGTCGCCCGCCGCTTCGAGCGCGGCAGCCGCGCCCTCCTCGACGCCATCCACCGCGTCCGCCCGCGCTACGCCCTCTTCGGCCACGTCCACCAGCCGCTGGTGCGCCGCATGCGGATCGGCGCGACGGAGTGCGTCAACGTCGGCCACTTCGCCGCCACCGGGCGCCCGTGGAGCCTGGAGTGGTGACGGGCCCGTGACGGCGGCGCGATAGCCTGCACGCAGACACGGATCGCGTCCATACGAGGAGCCCCCGCGATGGCGGAACACACCAGCTCGAGCATCACCATCGAGGCGGCCCCGGCCGAGGTCATGAGCGTCATCGCCGACTTCGCCCGCTACCCCGAGTGGACGGGCGAGGTGAAGGAGGCCGAGGTCCTCGACACCGACGCCGCCGGCCGCGCCGAGAAAGTCCGCCTGCTCCTCGACGCCGGTGCGATCAAGGACGACCACACCCTCGCCTACACCTGGACCGGCGACAACGAGGTGTCCTGGACCCTCGTCAAGTCCCAGATGCTCCGTGCGCTCGACGGCTCCTACCGCCTCACCCCGGCCGGCTCCGGCACCCGGACCGAGGTCACCTACCAGCTCACGGTCGACGTCAAGATCCCGATGCTGGGCATGATCAAGCGCAAGGCGGAGAAGGTCATCATCGACCGCGCCCTCGCGGGTCTGAAGAAGCGCGTCGAGTCCCCGAAGTAGCCCCCCGCCCGCCGGGAGCCGCAGCGGGGCCGGGGGCTCCCGCGCCTCCGCGATCCCGGGGGCGCCCGGACCGGGGGCGTGAGATGTCCTGGCGCGCCGGTACCGTCGGCGCATGCGGATCATTCTTGTGACCGGGACCGGCGGCGCCGGGCGGACCGCGGTGGCCGCCGGCACCGCCCTCGCCGAGGCCCGGGCCGGGCGGCGTGTGCTGTTGGTGTCGGAGGACGCCGGCGAACCGGACGGACCGCGGGTGGTCCGGCCCGACGCCGCCGCGGACTTCCGGCGCGAGTTCCTCGCCCTGCAGGCCCGGACCGGCGTCGCCTTCGACCTGCTCGGCGCCGCGCCCTTCGAGGACGCCGAGCTGACCGAGCTCCCCGGCAGCGGGCACTTCGCGCTGCTGCGCGCCCTGCGCGACGCCGCAGCGGGCGACTGGGACCTCGCCGTGGTCGAGCTGCCGCCCGTCCGCGAGGCGCTCGCCCTGCTCGCCCTGCCCGAGCAGCTCCGCCGCTATCTGCGCCGCCTCCTGCCGCCCGAACGCCAGGCCGCCCGCGCCCTGCGCCCGATGCTCGCCCAGCTCGCCGGCGTACCGCTGCCCGCGCAGTGGCTCTACGAGACCACCGCCCGCTGGGAGGCCGAACTGGCCGCCGTGCAGAAGGTCGTCGACTCCCCGCACACCACCGTCCGGCTCGTCGTCGAGCCCGGTCCCGGCGCCGCGGAGGCGCTGCGCACCGCCCGGCTCGGCCTCGCCCTCCAGGGACTCGCCCTCGACACCGTCGTCGCCAACCGCGTGCTGCCCGCCGACTCGCCCGACCCCTGGTTCGCCGGCCTCGCCGCCGAGCAGCACCGCCACCTCGCCGCCCTCCGCGAGGCCCACCCCGGGCTGTACGAGCTGCCCCACCTGGGCCGGGCCCCGCGCGGATCCGACGACCTGGTCCTGCTCGCCGTACCGGAGCCCGCCGCGCCCCCGGCCGCGCCCGCCTGGACCGTCGAGGACCGCCGGGCCGGGGACGGCATCCTCGTCTGGCACGTCCCGCTGCCCGGCGCCGTCAAGGACGGGCTCTCCCTCGTCCGCCGCGGCGACGAACTCCTCCTCTCCGTCGGCCCGTTCCGCCGCGCCGTGCCGCTGCCCGCCGTCCTGCGCCGCTGCACCGTCTCCGGCGCCGGTCTCGTCGACGGCGACCTGCGCATCCGTTTCACCCCCGACCCCGGGCTCTGGCCGAGGAGCGATTCCTGACCGGCGCACGAGGCGTGTACCGTCGACCGTAGAAGCCCTAAGGAGTACGCCATGAGCGATTCGGACGCCTGGGCCGACGCCTGCGCCGAGGACCTGGAGGCCGAGAAGGCCCGCCGCCGCGCCCGCCGCGGGGAGGAGCCCGGCACTCCGGCCGAGGAGTTCCGCAAGCTCTTCGAGGCCGTGGCCGACAAGCTGGGCGGCACCTTCGGCGGCTCGCTCGCCGAGGGTCAGGCCGCCGCCACCGTCCACCAGGTGGTCAACCAGGCGAAGGCCCTCGTCGAGCCCGTCATCGAGCGCAACCCGCAGGTCTTCGACCACCTCGCCGCCGCCGGGAACGAGCTCCTCGCCGCCTACCGCTCCGCCGTCCAGGGCCAGGAGGCCCGCTGGACCCGCGGCGACAGCCGGCAGGCGACCGGCGCGGAGGCCGAGGGCAAGGGCCGCAAGGACGCCGGAGCCGAGGACGAGGGACCGGACGAGGGCCCCGCGACCGGGCAGCACATCGACCTGGACTGATCAGGAGGGGCGCCCTCCTCGGGTACGGTGGGCCCTAGCGGGGCTCGACCGAAAACTGAGGGACACATGGGACTCACCATCGGCGTCGACATCGGCGGCACCAAGATCGCGGCCGGCGTGGTCGACGAGGAGGGCAACATCCTCGACACGCACACCGTGCCCACCCCGCCGACCCCCGAAGGCATCGTCGACGCGATCTGCGCCGCGGTCTCCGAGGCCGGCAAGGGGTACCAGATCGAGGCCGTCGGCATCGGAGCCGCGGGCTACGTCGACGACAAGCGCGCCACCGTCCTCTTCGCGCCGAACATCGACTGGCGGCACGAGCCGCTGAAGGACAAGGTCGAGCAGCGGGTCGGGCTCCCCGTCGTCGTCGAGAACGACGCCAACGCGGCGGCCTGGGGCGAGTACCGCTTCGGCGCCGGCCAGGGCCACGAGGACGTCATCTGCATCACGCTCGGCACCGGCCTCGGCGGCGGCATCATCATCGGCAACAAGCTGCGCCGCGGCCGCTTCGGCGTGGCCGCCGAGTTCGGCCACATCCGGGTCGTCCCCGACGGTCTGCTGTGCGGCTGCGGCAGCCAGGGCTGCTGGGAGCAGTACGCCTCCGGCCGGGCCCTCGTGCGCTACGCGAAGCAGCGCGCCGCCGCCACCCCCGAGAACGCGAAGGCGCTGCTCGCGCTCGGCGACGGCACTCCCGAGGGCATCCAGGGCAAGCACGTCAGCGAGGCCGCCCGGGCGGGCGACCCCGTGGCCCGCGACTCCTTCCGCGAGCTCGCCCGCTGGGCCGGAGCCGGCCTCGCGGACCTCGCGTCGCTGTTCGACCCGTCGGCCTTCATCGTCGGCGGCGGCGTCTCGGACGAGGGCGAGCTCGTGCTCGACCCGATCCGCAAGTCCTTCCGGCGCTGGCTGATCGGCGGCCAGTGGCGTCCGCACGCCCAGGTGCTCGCCGCGCAGCTGGGCAACAAGGCCGGTCTGGTGGGCGCGGCCGACCTGGCCCGCCAGGGCTGAGCAGGCGCCGGGCGGACGCCCGGCAGGTTCGTCGCGACGGTGCCCGTCGCGCCCTCTGGGGCGCGGCGGGCACCGCGCCTATCGTGGGCCCCATGGCGATCAGTGCGAACGGCGCGGTCGGAGAGTTGCCCAACTCCCGTACCGATCCCGACGGTTCGGCCGTCCTCCGGATCCTCTCCTACAACGTGCGCTCGATGCGCGACGACGAGGACGCCCTGGCCCGGGTGATCCGGGCCTGCGCCCCGGACCTCGTCCTCGTCCAGGAGGCGCCCCGCTTCTTCCGCTGGCGCAAGCACGCGGCGCGGCTCGCCGCCAAGAGCGAACTCGTCGTCCTGAGCGGCGGCGCCACCGCCGCAGGGCCGCTGCTGCTGTGCTCGCTGCGGGCCACCGTGGAACGCACCGAGGACGTCCTCCTGCCGCTCACCCCGGGCCTGCACCGGCGTGGCCTGGCCACCGCCGTGGTGCGCTTCGGCGGCGCGCGGATCGGTCTGGTCAGCTGCCATCTGAGCCTCCAGGAGGAGGAGCGGCACGCCCAGGCGGGTCTCCTCCTGGACCGCGTGGCCGCCCTCGGGACCCCGTATGTGATCGTGGCCGGCGACCTCAACGAACGCCCCGGCGGGCGCGCCTGGACCCGTCTGACGAAGGAGCTCCAGGACGGCTGGGCGACCGCGCCCTGGGGCGGGGAGCAGACCTGGCCGGTCACCGCCCCGGACCGTCGCATCGACGCGGTGCTGGCCACCCCGGGCGTCGAGTTCCTCGCCTGCGGGGTCCCGCGGGACCTCGACGCGCGGGACCTGAGAACGGCGACGGACCACCTGCCGGTGCTGGCGGTGGTCCGTGTGCCCGGGGCCCGGGTGTAGTCGCCACGGGCGCCGTCAACAGGGCCGGGGGCTACACCACGGCGCCCCGACCGGGGTCGTCGAAGCCGTCGTCGTCCTCGTCGTCGTGCTTCATCCGGGCCACCAGGGTGACGAAGCCGCCCAGGAAGCCGCCCACGCACACCGTGGTCAGCCACCAGGTCATGTCCCACTGGAGGAGGACGGCGAGCAGCATCAGGACCGGGCCGCCGACCACCGCGAGCCAGGCGAACCGCGTCGTGGTGTCGGCCTCCGGCAGCGGCGGCGGCTCCGGGGGCACGAAGTGGCCCTCGTCGCCCGTGCCGGCGGACTCGTCCGGCTCGGGCGGCGCGTAGTCACGGGGGCCGCCGCCCAGGCCCACCCCCGGGGCGAAGACGACGGACGAGCCCAGGGCGGGCCGGTCCGGCTCGCCGGGGGCCTCGGGCTTCCGGAACTTGTCCGGCTTGTCCGCGGCCGCCGGGGTGTCGGCGGCGCCCGCGGTGCCCTGGGTGCCCGGGGTGCCCTGGGCGTCCGGGGTGTCAGGCGTACCCGGGGCCTCCGGGGCCGTGCGGGTCGCGGAGGCCACGGCCCCGTCCTCCTCCGGCATCTCGGGGAGCGCCAGGTCCTCCACCGGACGGAAGGGGCGCGCACCGGGAGGGTCCGCGGGCTCCTCGCCGTACCCGGCGACGATCGCGGCCCAGGCCGCCGCCTCGTCGATGGGCTGCGGCTCGCGCTCCCCGTCCTGCTGTTCAGCCACCGCTCGCGCTTCCCTTCTCGGTCTTCCCGGCGTTCTCGCCGACGAGTTCCGGAGCGAGCCGGGTCACGAAGGCCCAGCTCTCCTCGAAAATCCGCTCCGCGTCGTGGTCCAACGTCGCCACGTGCCAGCTCTGTTCCAGCAGGACCTCCTTGACGTCCGTCGAGGAGACCCGGCTGAGCACCCGCGCCGAGTCGGCCGGCGGCACGACGTGGTCCTGCGGGCTGTGCAGCAGCAGCACCGGCTGGGTGACCTGCGGCAGCTCCGCGTCGACGACCTGGAAGAAGCGCCGCAGCGAGTGCGCGGCGTGCAGCGGGACCCGGTCGTAGCCGACCTCGGTCACGCCGTCCCGGGCGATGTCGCTGGCGATGCCCTTGGTGGAGGGCACGAGGTGGCGGACGACGGGCAGCGCGTACGCCGCGAGGCCGTGCACCTTGTTGCCCGGGTTGACGAGCACGATGCCGCTGACCGCGTCGCCGTGCCTCGCCGCGAGCCGCAGGGTCAGCGCGCCGCCCATGGACAGGCCCATGACGAAGACCCGCTCGCAGCGCGCGGTCAGCTCCCGCAGCTCGCGGTCCACCTCGGCGTACCAGTCGTGCCACGTGGTGAGCTGCATGTCCTGCCAGCGCGTGCCGTGCCCGGGCAGCAGCGGCAGCGACACCGTCAGTCCGCGCGCGGCCAGGTACTCGGCCCAGGGGCGCAGCGACTGCGGGGAACCGGTGAATCCGTGACAGAGGAGGACGCCGACCTCTCCGCCCTCGTGGCGGTACGGTTCGGCTCCAGGAAGGACCGGCACGGGGTCTCCTGTTCGGGTTCGACTCCGGACCGCGCCCTCGCGGACGCCCCGAAGCGGCTTCGGTAAGGGGAAGGCTTTCACCGTACGCGACCGGACCGACACCGACCAGGTCCGTATGCACGAAGGAAACAGGAAGCCGCGCTCCCCACGGCGGTCCGGCCGGTCCCGTACGGGATAAGGTCGTCGTGACGCCGCACGCAGAGGGTGGGGCGGCCCACGGAAGGCATGGCGAGTTGATCTACGGCGCAATGAAGTTCTCCCTCGGAGGGTCACTGAAGCTCGCCTTCAGGCCCTGGGTGGAGGGCCTCGAGAACGTCCCCGCCGAGGGGCCGGCGATCCTCGCGAGCAACCACCTCTCCTTCTCGGACTCCTTCTTCCTGCCGGCCGTCCTCGACCGCAAGGTCACCTTCATCGCGAAGGCCGAGTACTTCACCACCCCCGGCGTCAAGGGCAAGCTGACGGCCGCCTTCTTCAAGGGCGTCGGCCAGCTCCCGGTGGACCGCTCCGGTGCCCGCGGCGCGGGCGAGGCGGCGATCAGGGCCGGCATCGAGGTCATCGAGGGCGGCGGTCTGTTCGGCATCTACCCCGAGGGGACCCGCTCTCCCGACGGGCGCCTCTACCGCGGCAAGCCCGGCGGCCTGGCGCGCGTGGCGCTGGCCACCGGAGCGCCGGTGATCCCGGTCGCGATGATCGACACCGAGAAGATCCAGCCGCCCGGCAAGCTGGTGCCCAAGCTGATGCGCCCGGGCATCCGGATCGGCAAGCCGCTCGACTTCAGCCGCTACCAGGGCATGGAGGGCGACCGCTTCATCCTGCGCTCGGTGACCGACGAGGTCATGTACGAGATCATGAAGCTGTCCGGCCAGGAGTACGTCGACATCTACGCGACGGCCGCCAAGCGCCAGATCGCGGATGCCGAGAAGGCCGCCAAGGAGGCCGTGAAGGCCGAGATCGCGGCGCGGGAAGAGTCCGGCGCCTGACCCTCCGAGGAGGGCGCACGGGGGTGGGGGATATGGCCAGACGCGAACGTGTCGTGCGCATGTCGGTCGAGCAGCCGCTGTGGCGCGCGCTCACCGCCTACCGCGTGCTCACGATGGTCTACGCGGTGCTGCTCGGCGTCTTCGGGCGCCACAACTACGAGCGCCCCTGGGTCGCCGTCGCCTTCCTCTCCGTGATGTGCGTGTGGACCCTCGCCACCCTCCCCAGCGTGGCGAACGCCCGGAACTGCACCAAGCGCTTCCTCGTCGCCGACCTCACCGTCGCCCTCACCGGCATCCTGCTCACCCCGGTCGCCGACCTGCAGGCCCGGTCGGTGGACGGCCCCACCCTGCCGACCATATGGACCGCGGGCGCCGTCCTCGCGTACGCGATCAAGGGCGGCTGGCGCTGGGCCGGCTTCGCGTCCTCCCTGGTCGCCGTCGCCAACATCATCGAACGCGCCGAACCCAGCCGGGACACCCTGCACAACGTGCTGCTCGTCTGGGTCGCCTCCATCGCCATCGGCTACGTCGTCGAGGTCGCCCGTGCCTCCGAGCGCACCCTCGCCCGGGCCCTGGAGATCGAGGCCGCCACCCGCGAGCGGGAGCGGCTCGCCCGCGACATCCACGACAGCGTGCTCCAGGTCCTCGCCATGGTGCAGCGGCGCGGCACCGCCCTCGGCGGCGAGGCCGCCGAGCTGGGCCGGATGGCCGGCGAACAGGAGGTCGCGCTGCGCACCCTGGTCGCCGGCGGCCTGACCCGTCCCTCGCACGTCTCCGAGGACGAGTCCCAGGGCGCCGTCGTCCGGGTCGTGGAGGAGCCCGACGACCACGCCGGCGACGTCGACGTGCGCACCCTCCTCGCCCCGCGCGCCGGGGCGCGGGTCACCGTCTCCGACCCCGGCACCCCCGTCGTCCTGCCGGCCCCCGCCGCCCGGGAACTGGCCGCGGCCGTGGGCGCCGCCCTGGACAACGTCCGGGTGCACGCGGGGGACGGGGCGCAGGCCTGGATCCTGCTGGAGGACTGGGGCGACGAGGTGATCGTGACGGTCCGGGACGACGGCCCCGGCATCCCCGAGGGCCGCCTCGACCAGGCCGAGGGCGAGGGCCGGATGGGCGTCGCCCTGTCCATCCGCGGCAGACTGCGGGACCTCGGCGGCAGCGCCGAACTGATCTCGGTCCCCGGACAGGGCACCGAAGTGGAACTGAAGGTCCCGCGCACCTCGCGGGACCGGCGGGGGAAGGCAGGAGCGAAGTGAGCGAGCAGCAGACGGACCGGCAGACGATCAAGGTCATGGTCGTCGACGACCACCCGATGTGGCGGGACGCGGTGGCCCGCGACCTGGCCGAGGCGGGCCTCGACGTGGTCGCCACGGCGGGGGACGGGGAGCAGGCCGTGCGCCGCGCGGCCGCCGCCGGCCCCGACGTGCTCGTCCTCGATCTCAACCTGCCCCTCAAGCCGGGCGTCCAGGTCTGCAAGGAGCTCGTCGGCGCCAACCCGGCGCTGCGCGTCCTGGTGCTGTCGGCCAGCGGCGAGCACGCCGACGTCCTGGAGGCCGTCAAGTCCGGCGCCACCGGCTACCTGCTGAAGTCGGCCAGCACCGAGGAGCTCATCGACGCGGTGCGCCGCACCGCCGTCGGCGACCCCGTCTTCACGCCCGGCCTGGCCGGCCTGGTCCTCGGCGAGTACCGGCGCCTCGCCTCCGAGCCCGCCCCGGCGGCCGGCGCCGACGAGCCGAAGGCCCCGCAGCTCACCGACCGGGAGACCGAGGTGCTGCGGCTCGTCGCCAAGGGCCTGAGCTACAAGCAGATCGCCGAACGGCTCGTCATCTCGCACCGCACGGTGCAGAACCACGTCCAGAACACCCTCGGCAAGCTCCAGCTGCACAATCGCGTCGAGCTCGTCCGTTACGCCATCGAGCGCGGTCTCGACGACGCCTGATCCCCCTTACGGGGGTGGACGATTCACTCTCTTCGCCGTGTCAGGGTGACCCACGTCACCACTAGCGTGGGCCGTATCCCCCCACGTACGGCGAAGGAGTGCCCATGCGCGTCGGTGTGCTGACCGGCGGAGGAGACTGCCCCGGACTCAACGCGGTGATCCGCGCCGCGGTCCGCAAGGGCGTCCAGGAGCACGGCTGGAGTTTCACCGGCTTCCGCGACGGCTGGCGCGGGGTCGTCGACGGCGACAGCCTCCCGCTCGACGTCCGCGCCGTCCGCGGGATCCTGCCGCGCGGCGGCACCGTGCTCGGCTCCTCCCGCACCGACCCGTTCGGGGTCCCCGACGGCGTCCGCCGGGTCCGCGAGCACCTGGCGAAGGAGGGAGTCGACGCCCTGATCGTCATCGGCGGCCGCGGCACCCTCGGGATCGCCGCCCGGCTGCACGCCGAGCACGGGCTGCCCCTGGTGGGCGTCCCCAAGACCATCGACAACGACCTCTCGGCCACCGACTGGACCTTCGGCTTCGACACCGCCGTCGGCATCGCCACCGAGGCCATCGACCGCCTGCACACCACCGCCGACTCGCACCGGCGGGTCCTCGTCGTCGAGGTCATGGGCCGGCGCACCGGCTGGATCGCGCTGCACGCGGGACTGGCCGGCGGCGCCAACATCATCCTCGTCCCCGAGCAGCGCTTCGACCTCGACCAGGTCTGTGCCTGGGTCGACTCCCGCTTCGAGGCCACCTACGCGCCGATCCTGGTCGTCGCCGAGGGCGCGCGGCCCCGGGACGGCTCGCAGGTGGGCGGATCGGTGGGGGCGTGGCTGGCCGCGGCGATCGAACGCCGCACCGGCAAGGAGGCCCGCACCACCGTCCTCGGCCACGTCCAGCGCGGCGGCAGCCCCAGCGCCTTCGACCGCTGGCTGGCCACCCGCTTCGGGCTGCACGCCGTGGACGCCGTACGGGACGGGGCGCACGGCGCGACGGTCGCGCTGCGCGGCACGGAGGTGGTCCGGGTCCCCCTGGCCGCCGCGACCGCCCGCCTCAAGACGGTGGACCCGGCGCTCTACGCGGAGGCGGGCGTCTTCTTCGGCTGAGGCCTGAGGCCGTCCCGCGCGGGGGCCCGGCCTGCCCCGGGTCCGTCCCGCGCGGGGGCCCGGCCCGCCCTGGGGTCCGGCCCGCCCGGGGATCCGTCCCGCGCGGGGGCCCGCCCAGCCCTGGGGTCCGTCCCGCGCCGGGGTCCGTCCCGCGCCGGGGTCGTCCCGCGCGGGGGCCCGCCGGCTCCGGGATCCGTCCCGCGCCGAGGGCTCCGCCCGTCCGACGCCCCGGGGGCCGAGCGGCGCGGCAGCTCGTGCCGACCCGGGGCCCGCGCCACCCCGGGGCGGCTGCTACCGGATCCCGCCCCTCCCGGTCCCGCCCGCCCGGCCGCGCGCGGCGTCAGCCCGTATATTCGGCCCGTAACCCGGCGAAACCGGAACATCGCGATCGGCGCGTCTACGGAGGGGCCCGTGGAGATCCTGGCATTCGGCGTACAGACCGACGAGAAGCCGCTCATGGAGAAGGCCTTCGCGGGGCACCACGAGGTCCGCTGCGTGGGCGTCTTCCTCAACGAGGACACGGCCCCCATCGCCGCCGGCTACGAGATCGTCTCCACGAGCGTCAACGCCGACCTCAACCACCGGGTGCTGCAGACCCTCGCCGCCGGCGGCACCCAGATGATCGCCCAGCGCTCCACCGGCTTCAACAACATCGACCTGGACGTCGCCGAGCGCCTGGGCCTCACCGTCGCCCGCGTCTCGTCCTACTCGCCGTACTCCGTCGCCGAGTTCGCCTGGACCCTCGCGATGGCGGTCAACCGGCGGATCGTCCGCGCCTCCAACCGGACCCGCGACTTCGACTTCCGGCTCGACGGGCTCATGGGCCGCGACCTGCGCGGCCGCACCGTCGGCGTCGTCGGCACCGGCAAGATCGGCGAGGCCTTCACCCGGATCGCCCACGGCTTCGGCATGACCCTGCTCGGCTGGGACATCGCCGAGAACCCCGCCTGCCTCGAACTCGGCATGAGATACGTCGAGAAGGAACGCCTCTTCGCCGAGGCCGACCTCGTCAGCCTCCACGTGCCGCTGCTCCCGGCCACCCACCACCTCGTCGACGCCGCCGCCCTGCGGGCCATGAAGGACGACGCGATCCTGGTGAACTCCAGCCGCGGCGGTCTCGTCGACACCGACGCCCTCGTCGGCGAACTGCGCGCGGGCCGCTTCACCGGCGTCGGACTCGACGTGTACGAGGCGGAGGCCGGGCTCTTCTTCCTCGACAAGTCCCTCGCGGGCATCGAGGACGACGTCCTGGCCCGCCTGGTGACCTTCCCGAACGTCGTGGTCACCTCCCACCAGGCCTACTACACGGCCGACGCGGTCGGCCAGATCATCGACACCACGGTCCAGAACGTCCTCGACCACATCGCCGGACGGCGCAGCGAGAACGTCCTGGTACCGCGGCTCCAGGACCGCACCATCACACGAGGACCCCGGCCAGCAGCGAGGCGGTGACCGCGGCCCCGTCCCTCGTCAGCACCGACTCCGGGTGGAACTGCACGCCGGCGAATCCCGGTCCGCGCAGCGCGTGCACCTCGTCCGTCGCCGCGTCCCGGCTCACCTCGATCCGGTGCAGGGCCAGTTCGGTCGCCGTCCGGTCGTCGCAGCGCGCGGTGAAGCTGTTGTAGAAGCCGACCGTCTGCTCCTGGCCGAACAGGTCGATCCGCATCTGCGCCCCCTGGAACGGGGTCCGCTTGCGCACGATCTCCAGGCCCAGCTCGGCCGCGATCAGCTCGTGCCCGAGGCACACCCCGAGCAGACCGTGCCGGTGGTCGCGCAGCAGCCCGGCGGTCAGCCCGCGCAGGGACCGCATCTTCGGGTCGGTCGGATCCTGCGGATCGCCGGGGCCGGGGCCGAGCACCACCGGCCCCTCGTGCGCGGGCACCAGCTCGCGCAGGCCCGGCTCGTCGTAGCGCAGGACCGAGACCTCCAGGCCCGAGGAGCGCAGCAGGTGCGCCAGCATCGCGGTGAAGGTGTCCTCGGCGTCGATCACCAGCGCGTGCCCGGACAGCTCGGCCGACCGCGCCTGCATCTTCAGCCAGAACGGCGCCAGGTCCGCCCGCCGCGCGTCCAGTGCCGCCCGTACCCGGGGATCGTCCGCGAGCCGCGGCGGCACCGTGCCGGGCCCGGCCGCCCCGGCAGCCGGGCCGGAAGGCCGTCCCTCCCGTACGCCCAGCGCGGTCAGCACGCCCGCCGCCTTGGCGTGGGTCTCGGCGACCTCGCCCGCCGGGTCGGAGTGCCGGACCAGGGTGGCGCCGACCGGCACCCGCAGCCCGCCGTCCGCCGCGATGTCGGCGGTCCGGATCAGGATGGGGGAGTCCAGGGTCTGCGCCCCGTTCTCGTCGGTGCCGAGCAGGGCCAGCGCGCCCGCGTAGTAGCCACGGCCGCCGGCCTCGTGCCGCTCGATCACCCGGCAGGCGTTCTGCACCGGGGACCCGGTGACGGTCGCCGCGAACATCGTCTCGCGCAGCACCTCGCGCACGTCGAGCGAGGACCGCCCGCGCAGCTCGTACTCCGTGTGGGCGAGGTGGGCCATCTCCTTCAGACGGGGTCCGATCACCACCCCGCCCCGGTCGCCGACCGTGCACATCATCTTGAGCTCCTCGTCGACCACCATCGACAGTTCCTCGGTCTCCTTGCGGTCGGCCAGGAAGGTGAGCAGGTCCTCGGGGGCCGGCGCGGCGCCCGCGGGGTAGCGGTAGGTGCCGCTGATCGGGTTCATCACCACCGTGCCGCCGGTCATCCGGACATGGGCCTCGGGACTGGCGCCGACGAGCGTGCGGTCCCCGGTGTGCACCACGAAGGTCCAGTACGCGCCCCGTTCGCCCGCGAGCAGCCGCCGGAACAGGGCCAGCGCGTCGGCCCGGCCGAAGCCCGGGATCCCGCCGGTGTAGGTGCGCCGCACGACGAAGTTGGCGCCCTCGCCGCGGCCGATCTCCTCGTCGATCACCCGCCGCACGATCCGCGCGTACTCCTCGTCGGAGACGTCGAAGCCGCCGCCCTCGACCCGCACGTCGTGCGCCGGCAGCCGGTCCAGGGCTTCGGCGAGCGGCAGCTCGTACGTCTCCTCGGCGACCAGCACGGAGAGCGGGGTGCCGTCGTCGCGGACGTCGAAGCCGCGCTCGCGGATCTGCCGGAACGGCACCAGGGCCAGGGTGGGGGTCGTCCCGACCGGCAGGTCGGCCAGCCGCTCGGCCTCGTGCACCGGGCCGACGAGCACCTCGACGGTGTCGTGGTCCCGGCCCGGGGTGCGCCGGCGCAGCAGGGCGAACGGCGGGGCGGAGTCGTCGAGGAGACGGGAGAGGTCCATGGGGCGTCGTTCCTTCCGGGGAGATCGGGGAGATCGGGGGAGGAACGGCCTCGGGGTACGAGAAAGGCCGCCCCTCGGGCGGCCTTCGCGTGGTTTCGGTGTACGCGCAGTCAGTGGGCCGCCGGATGAGCGGTCCACCACCAGTTCCGGTTCGTGAGCCGGGTGTGCGCGAGCATGGGGGCACTGTAGCGCGCTGACGGTCCGTCGCGTGCTCCCGTCCACGGCGTGGACCGGCCCGGCCCGCCCGTGGGGAGTGAGAGGGGGTGGACCGTCGCAGCCACGGTCGGCGCCCGACCCGCGGAGGGGTCCGGTCGGAGGGTCGGTGTCTCAGTCACTGGGCAGCGGGACGAGACGGGGCGAAGACCCCGTACTGTGGTGCACGTGACCGTGAACGCTGATACCCACGCCGTCGCCAAGGCGACCTGGCGAGACCTGCCCGCGGCGCAGCAGCCCGAGTACCCCGATGCCGAGGCTCTGCGCGATGTGATCGCGGACCTCGAGTCGTATCCCCCGCTCGTCTTCGCCGGCGAGTGCGACCAGCTGCGCGCCCGGATGGGAGCCGTCGCCCGTGGCGAGGCGTTCCTGCTCCAGGGCGGCGACTGCGCCGAGGCCTTCGACGCCGTGTCCGCCGACCACATCCGGGCCAAGCTCAAGACCCTGCTCCAGATGAGCGCCGTCCTCACCTACGCGGCCTCCGTGCCCGTGGTGAAGGTCGGCCGCATCGCCGGGCAGTACTCCAAGCCCCGCTCGAAGGGGACCGAGACCCGCGACGGCGTGACGCTGCCGACCTACCGCGGCGACTCCGTCAACGGCTTCGACTTCAACGAGAAGGCCCGCATCCCGGACCCCGAGCGCCTGAAGCGGATGTACCACGCCTCCGCCTCCACGCTGAACCTGGTCCGCGCCTTCACCACCGGTGGTTACGCGGACCTGCGCCAGGTGCACGCCTGGAACCAGGACTTCGTGAAGTCCTCCCCGTCGGGCCAGCGCTACGAGCAGCTCGCGCGGGAGATCGACAACGCCCTGAACTTCATGAAGGCCTGTGGCACCGACCCGGCCGAGTTCAAGGCGGTCGAGTTCTACGCCTCGCACGAGGCGCTGCTGCTCGACTACGAGGGCGCCCTGACGCGCACCGACTCGCGCACCGGCAAGCTGTACGACACCTCCGGCCACATGGTCTGGGTCGGTGAGCGCACCCGCCAGCTGGACCACGCGCACATCGAGTTCTGCTCGCAGATCGCCAACCCGATCGGCGTCAAGCTCGGCCCGACCACCTCGGTGGACGACGCGCTGACGTACATCGACCGCCTCGACCCCGAGCGCGAGCCGGGCCGGCTGACCTTCATCGTCCGCATGGGCGCCGACAAGGTCCGCGACAAGCTCCCCGAGCTCGTCGAGAAGGTCACCGCGTCGGGCGCGACGGTCGCCTGGGTGACCGACCCGATGCACGGCAACACCTTCGAGGCCGCCTCCGGCCACAAGACCCGCCGCTTCGACGACGTCCTCGACGAGGTCAAGGGCTTCTTCGAGGTCCACAAGGCGCTGGGCACCCACCCGGGCGGCATCCACGTCGAGCTCACCGGTGACGACGTCACCGAGTGCGTGGGCGGCGGCGACGAGATCTTCGTCGACGACCTGCACCAGCGCTACGAGACGGCCTGCGACCCGCGGCTCAACCGCAGCCAGTCGCTGGACCTGGCCTTCCTCGTCGCGGAGATGTACCGCGATCAGTAAGTAGGTTGCTACGACGATGGGGCGCGGATCCGTGTGATCCGCGCCCCATCGTCGTAGGAAGGGCTTTTGCGCCACTCACCCGCCAGGTAAGGTTAGGTTAGCCTTATCGATCTAGGCGGGAGGTGAACCGCGTGTACGTCTGCTCATGCTTCGCAGTCACGGAGAAGCACGTCAAGGAGCACGCGGAGGCCGGCGCCTGCACGCCCCGCCAGATCGCCTCGGCCTGCAAGGCGGGCACCGACTGCGGTTCGTGCGTCAAGCGCATCCAGGCCATCCTCGGGCGCGGCAACTGCCCGCGGCGGGAGCTCGTGGACCAGGGCATGCCCGCTCTGGCGGCCGAGGCCGCCGACACCGTCGCCGCGGTGGCCGAGGTCACCGAGATCGCCGAGGTGGTCGAGCTGCGGGAGGCCGCCTGACCCGTCCGGGTCACGCGGGACCCGCCCCGGGTCAGCTCGGCTGCTCGATCAGCGTCGAGCAGTACAGCGCCTCGCCCAGCTGCTCGATCAGCTCCAGCTGTGTGTCCAGGTAGTCGATGTGGTGCTCCTCGTCCGCCAGGATCTCCTCGAAGAGGTTGGCCGACGTGATGTCGCCCTTGGCCCGCATCACCTCGATCCCGCGCTTCAGCCGGTCGATCGCCTCCACCTCGACCTGGCGGTCCGCCTCGAACATCTCCTTGACCGTCTGGCCCACGCGGACGTGGAAGAGGCGCTGGTAGTTGGGCAGGCCGTCCAGCATGAGGATGCGCTCGGTCAGCTTGTCCGCGTGCTTCATCTCGTCGATGGACTCTTCGCGGGTGTACTTCGCGAGCTTCGTCCAGCCCTTGTTGTCCTGGATGCGGTAGTGCAGCCAGTACTGGTTGATCGCGGTCAGCTCGCCGGTCAGCTGCTCGTTGAGGAACTCGAGGACCTCGGGGTCGCCCTGCATCGCTTCAGGATCCTTCCACGCATGTCGGTGCCGCCACTGGGCAGGATGGCCGCATCCTTGCAGCGCTCATGGGTGGCGTCCAGTAAGTGCAGACTTACTGGGGGTTGCGTTCGTTTGTCGGAATATCACGGGGTTGGCGAGGCATGGCTGGTCATGACCACCCCTCGCGGTCTGTCACCATGGATGACATGGGTCAGCCGGAGGGCGGAGCACGCCGGGAAGAAGCAGCGGCGTCGTCGGATCTTCCTCCGGGGCAGCGGCTCCAGCGTGGCTGGCCGGTGACCCACTACGGCCCCGTCCCGCGCTTCAAGCCGGACCGCTGGGAATTCCGGGTCTTCGGTGCGACCGCCGACGGCGACAAGCGCTGCTGGAACCACGAGGAGTTCTCGGCCCTGCCGTTCTCCACCGTCGTGGCCGACCTGCACTGCGTCACGAAGTTCAGCATGCTCGGGGCCGAATGGGGCGGGGTGCCCGCCCGGACGATCCTGGAGCTCGCCCCGCCGGCGCCCGGTGTCACGCACGTCATGGTCTGGGCGGAGTACGGCTACAGCGCCAACATGCGGCTCGCCGACTTCGCGTCGGAGCGCACGATCTTCGCCACCCACAAGGACGGTGAGCTGCTCACCGCCGAGCACGGCTTCCCGCTGCGGCTCGTGGTGCCGCACCTCTACGCGTGGAAGGGTCCCAAGTGGGTCCGGGGTGTGGAGTACATGGCCGCCGACCGGCGTGGCTTCTGGGAGGAGCGCGGGTACCACAACATCGGTGACCCGTGGACGGAGCAGCGCTACTCGTACCAGGAGGAGCCGGGCGACGGCCCTGAGCTCTGACGGACCGCGTGCTCTGACGGAGCGCGCGTCCGCCGGTGGTGCCTCAGTGGTGGTACTGGTGGACGACGGCGTGGCCCTTGCCCCGGCCGATCATCCACTTGTTGACCGGCGTGGTCAGGACGAACGCGGTGGCGAGCGAGATCGCCAGGACGATCCAGAACAGCGCCTCCGACAGGTGGGCGTCCATGGCGCCCGGCCAGAGGGCGATGACGCCGTTGTCGATGAGCTCCATGACCGCGATGGACAGGGTGTCGGCGGCGAGCGCGACCTTGAAGGCGGTCCGGAAGTCGACGCCGGCCCTCAGGATGCCGCGCAGCGTGAGCGCGTAGCCGAAGAAGAAGGCCAGGACGATGGCGAGCACCATCGTCGGCAGGTTCCCCCAGCCGAACGCGGTGCCGATGATCATGCCGAGCACCTCGCCGATGGCGCAGCCGGTGAGGCAGTGCAGCGTGGCCTGGGCGGCCATGGCCCAGGTCACCTCGGCGTGACCCTGGTGGTGCTGGTGGCCTTCGTGGTGCTGGTGCTGGTGCTGGTGCTGGTGCTGGTGCTGGTGCTCGTGGTGACCTTCGTGGGCGACGGCTTCGTGGTGCTCGTGATGAGCGTGTGCGTCCTGCTGCATGACTGCCCCCATGGTCGGGTCGCGGTTCCGTCTCTGTCAGCAACCGTATACCCCCCTGGGGTATTCCTCAACGGAGTTTCTTCAGCAGCTCCACGTCGGCGCGGTGCCCCTGCGGACCGCCCGGGGTCTCGATGACCAGGGGGACGCCCTCGGTCGCCGGATGGCTCAGGAGCCCACGGAAGCCGTCCTCGCCGATGTGTCCCGCCCCGATGTTCGCGTGCCGGTCCTTGTGCGCGCCGACGACGTCCTGGGAGTCGTTGGCGTGGATCAGTTTCAGCCGTCCTTCGCCGATCACGCCGACCAGCTCGTCCAGCGTGCGGGTCGCCCCGTCCGGGCCGGTCAGATCGTGGCCGGCCGCGAAGATGTGGCAGGTGTCGAGACAGATGCCCAGCTTCGGGTGCCGGTCGAGCGCGTCGAAGTAGGGGCCGAAGTCCTCCGCCCGCGAGCACAGAGAGAAGCCCTGGCCCGCCGTCGACTCGATCAGCAGGTCCGGGTCGTCGTCGTGGGTCAGCTCGTCGAGCAGCGGCAGCAGGCGCTCCCGCACCTGCGCGAGCGCCTCGGCGCGCGGCCGGCCGCCGGTCGCGGAGCCCGTGTGCACCACCACGCCCCTGGCCCCGATCTCCCGGCCGCGGCGCAGCGAGTGCCGCATCGACTCCACCGACTTCTCGACGGTGGCCTCGGTGTGCGAGCCGAAGTTGATCAGGTACGGGGCGTGCACCCACGCCGACAGGCCCTCCTCCGCGCAGCCGGCCCGGAAGAGCTCGTCCTGGGCCGGGTTGCCGGTCGGGGTGGCCCAGCCGCGCGGGTTGGCGACGAAGACCTGCACGGCCTCGGCGCCGAGTTCCCGGGCGTAGCCGAGGCCGGTCGTGGCGAGACCGCCGGCCACGGGGACATGGCCGCCGACGGGGTTGCGCACGGGTTCGCGCATGAGTGCCTACAGTCCCTTGATCGTGAGGGTGACGGTGGAGCCCTCGGCGGCGGTCGAGCCGCCGTCGACGGACTGGTCCGAGACGGTGTCGCCCAGGAACGGGAAGGTCTTCTCGACCTTCACCGCGAACCCGGCGTCCTCCAGCTCGGCCTTGGCCTCGTTCGTCGGCATGCCGACGACGTCGGGCACCTCGACCATCCGCGGGCCCTTGGAGACGGTCAGGGTGATCGCGTCCCCCCGGGCGGCGCGGCTGCCCTCGGCGAGGGACTGCGCGGCGACCGAGCCGGCGTCCTCGGGGGAGTTGATCCGCTCGGGCGCGACGGTGACCTTGAGGCCGGCGTCCTGCAGGGCGGCGGTGGCGTCGGCCACGGTCTCGCCCGTCACGTCCGGGACGTCGACGGGCGCGCCCTTGCTCACGACGAGCGCGACGGCCGAGTCGGGGTTGCGCTCGGTGCCGGGCTCCGGGTCGGAGCCGATCACCGCGCCCTGGGCGACGGACCCGCTGAAGGCGTAGGTGACGACCCCGGCCGCCAGCCCCTCGTCCGCCAGCCGCTTCTTCGCCTCGGCGAGCGGGGTGCCCTTCAGGTTCGGGACCTTCACGATCCGCGGGCCGCGGGACAGGGTGAGCGTCACGGTGCCGTTGCCGCGGATCCGTTCGCCGGGCGCCGGGTCGACGGCCATGACCGTGCCCCGCTCGTAGACGTCGCTGAAGGCGCGCCGGGTCGTGCCCACCGCGAGCCCCTCGTCCGCCAGCCGCTTCGTGGCCTGGGACTCGCTCTGCCCGAGGACCGCGGGGACCCGGGTGAACTGGCCCGAGTTGATGTACCAGACCCCGCCCCCGATCCCGAGCGCGAGCAGCACGGCGGCCACGATCAGCAGCGGCCCGCGGGGGCGCCGCCGGGCACCGGGGGGCGCGGACGGCGGAGCGGACGAGGGCGCCGGCGGGGGCAGCAGGCTGGTGTGCTCGACGGGCAGCGGCCGGAGGCGCGGAATGACGGAGGTCGGGTCCTCCTCGTCGCCGGCCTCCTGGGGCCGGGCCCCCGGGGGCTCGAGGTCGAGCTGCTCGTCGGCGAGCCCGGCGCGGGCCTCCCGGGCCTGGGCGAGCAGGGCGACGGCGTCGTCGGGGCGCAGCCCGGGATCGCGGGCCGTGGCGCTCGCCACCAGACCGTCCAGCTGCGGGGCGAGCCCGGGCGCGGCGGCGGAGGGCGCGGGCACGTCGGTGTGGAGGTGCCGGTAGAGCACCTGGGCCGGGGTGTCGCCGGAGTGCGGCTTGGCGCCGGTCAGCATCTCGTACAGCACCACACCGCAGGCGTAGACGTCGGCGCGGGTGTCGGCGGTGCCGTGCTCGATCTGTTCGGGGGCGAGGTACGACACGGTGCCGAGGACGGCGCCGGTGGTGTCGGTGGCCGAGCCGACGGCCCGGACGAGCCCGAAGTCGGCGACCTTGACCCGGCCGTCGTCCCCTATCAGCACGTTCTCCGGCTTCATGTCCCGGTGCACGAAGCCGGCCCGGTGCGCGGCGCCCAGCGCGGCCAGGACCGGTTCCAGGATGTCGAGGGCCGCCCGCGGCCGCAGCGCGCCGCGTTCGCGCAGCACGTCACGGAGGGTGCAGCCGGCGACGTACTCCATGGCGAGGTACACGTACGCCCCGTCCGCGCCCTGGTCGAACACCCCGACGACGTTGGGGTGCGCCAGGCGGGCCACGGACTTGGCCTCGCGCATGAAGCGCTCCACGAACGCGGCGTCCGTGGCGAGGTCCGGGTGCATCACCTTGAGCGCGAGCTCCCGGTCGAGCCGGGTGTCCACGGCCCGGTAGACCGTGGCCATCCCGCCGACGGCGATGCGCGCCTCGACGCGGTAGCGGCCGTCGAGCAGCCGCCCGACGAGGGGGTCCTGAAGGGTCGTGTCCACGGCGTCGAGTCTACGAGTGCCCGTACCCGCCACCTGCCCGCCGGCCCGCGACTGCAGCCCAGCTGTGACGCGAGCCGCAGCCCCGGGGCCGCCCGGGCGCGGTCAGAAGGCCGGGCGCTCCGGGTCGAGCCGGGCGCGGCCCTCCCGCGGCGAGGAGGCCTCGGCGAAGTGGCGCCGGGGGATGCGGCCCGCGCGGTGGGCCAGACGGCCCGCCTCGACCGCGTGACGCATGGCCTCCGCCATCAGGACCGGCTCCTGGGCGCGCGTCACCGCGGAGGCCAGCATCACCGCCGCGCACCCCAGCTCCATCGCGAGCGCCGCGTCCGAGGCCGTCCCGGCCCCGGCGTCCAGGATCACCGGCACCCCGGCCCGCTCCACGATCAGCTCGAAGTTGTGCGGGTTGCGGATGCCGAGGCCGGATCCGATCGGCGAGCCCAGCGGCATGATCGCCGCGCAGCCCACGTCCTCCAGCTTCCGGGCGGTGACCGGGTCGTCGTTCGTGTAGGGGAGGACGACGAAGCCGTCGTCGACCAGGGTCTCGGCCGCGTCGAGCAGCTCCACCGTGTCCGGCAGCAGCGTCCGCTCGTCGGCGATGACCTCCAGCTTGATCCAGTTCGTGCCGAGGGCCTCTCGGGCCAGCCGGGCCGTGAGCACCGCCTCGCCGGCCGTGAAGCAGCCCGCGGTGTTCGGCAGCACGCGGATGCCGAGCCGCTCCAGGACCGACAGGACCGAGCCGCGCACCCGGGGATCGAGGCGGCGCATGGCGACCGTGGTCAGCTCCGTACCGCTCGCGACGAGGGAGCGTTCGAGCACGTCGAGGCTGGGCGCCCCGCCCGTGCCCATGATCAGGCGGGACGACAGGTCCGTGCCGCCGAGGTGGAAGACGTCGTCGGACATCGCGCTCAGCCTCCCTGCACCGCGGTCAGGACCTCGACCCGGTCGCCTTCGCCGAGCACGGTCGTCTCCCACTCGCCGCGCGGGACGACGGTCTCGTTGACGGCGGCGGCCACGCCGGACGCGGCCCTGGTGAGGGTCGCCACGAGGGCGGCGAGCGAGACGGGGCCGCTGAGGAGGCGGGCCTCGCCGTTCACGGAGAGGTGCACGGAGCTGTCGGAGGAGGTGTCCGGGGACTCGTTCGGGGACGCGTTCATGCGTGCTCCAGGTGCGCGGGGGAGAAGCGGCGGGCGGTGAAGGCGCGTGCCTCGTCCGGCAACGCGCCGGTGGTCAGCGCGTCCGCCATGACGTCACCGGTGACGGGGGTCAGCAGGACCCCGTTGCGGTAGTGGCCGGTGGCCAGGTGCAGCCCCGGCAGGGCGGTGGGGCCGAGCAGCGGCGCGTTGTCGGGGGAGCCCGGCCGCAGCCCGGCGCGGGTCTCGGTGAGCGGCAGTTCGGTGATGCCGGGCACCAGCTCGTGCGCGTCGCGCAGCAGCTCGTACATCCCGCCGGCGGTGACGGTGGTGTCCCAGCCGAGCTCCTCGCTGGTCGCGCCGACGACCAGCTCGCCGTTCTCGCGCGGCACGAGGTAGACGTGGCTGCCGCGGACGACCGCGCGGACGGTACGGGAGAGGAACGGCGCGTACGCGGGCGGCACCCGCAGCCGCAGCACCTGGCCCTTCACCGGCCGCACGGGCGGCACGACCTCCGCCGGCACGCCGTCGAGCCGGCCGCTCAGGCTGCCCGCGGCCAGCACCACCTGCTCCGCGGCCGGCTCGGTCCCGTCGGCCAGGAGCGCGCCGCGGGCCCGGTCCCGCACCACCGTCAGCCGCCGGGCCGGGGACCGGTGGAAGACCACGCCGGCCCGCTCGCAGGCCGCCACCAGGGCGTCGGCGAGGCGGCGCGGGTCGACCTGGTGGTCGCCGTCCACGCGCAGCCCGCCCCGTACGCCCGGAGCCAGCATGGGCTCCAGGCGGCGGCACTCGCGGCCGTTGAGCCACTCCGAGGCGAGCCCGCAGCGGGTCTGCAGGGCGTGCAGTTCCCGCAGATGGGCCCGGTCGTCGGCGTCGAGCGCGACGGCGAGGGTGCCGCAGGCGCGGTAGCCGACGTCGTGTCCGGTGGCCTCGGCGAGCTCGGCGGCGAAACCGGGGTAGCGGCGGGCCGACTCCAGATTGAGCCCGAGCAGGGTCTCCTCGCCGTAGTGGAGTTCGGTGACCGCGGCGAGCATGCCGGCCGCCACCCGGGCCGCCCCGCCGCCCGGTTCGGGGTCGGCCACGGCGGTGCGCAGTCCGCGCTGCGCGGCGCGCCAGGCCGTGACCAGGCCGATGACGCCGCCCCCGATGACGAGGACGTCGGATGTGGTGCGTGTACGCGACATGGGCGTCCAGCCCCTCCCTTCGCCGGCATGACCCGGATCAGGTTCGTACGGTCGGAGGCCGGACAGCCTCCCTCTCAGCCCGGTCGTCCGGGCTCCCGCGAGTGCTTTACGGCGGCCAGACTAGCCGCAGCGGACGGAGCGCCGCAGGATCCCCTCCTTCCTGACGGCCCGTCAGGTGCGTAAGGTGGGTGGGTGAGCGAGCGGAGGCGGACACAGGTGAGCGAGCAGCAGACCCCGGCGGACGAGCGGCGCACGCCGCGCCCGGCCGGGCGGCACGTCGTGATCGCGGGCGCCGGGATGGCGGGCGTCCAGACCGCCGTGGCCCTGCGCGAACAGGGCTTCGACGGCCCCGTCACCCTCATCGGCGCCGAGCCCCACCAGCCCTACGACCGCCCGCCGCTCTCCAAGGCCGTCCTCCTCGGCACGGCCGAGGGCTCCGCCTTCGACGTCGACTTCGAGGCCCTCGACCTCGACCTCCGCCTCGGCGTCGAGGTGACCCGCCTGCGCCCCGCCGACCGCGAGGTCGACACCGAGAGCGGCCCCGTCCCGTACGACACGCTCGTCGTCGCGACCGGCGCCCACCCGCTCACCCTGCCCGGCAGCGAGGGGGTCCCCGGAGTCCACCTGCTGCGCACCCTCGACGACGCCGCCCGGCTCAGGCCCGTCCTGGAGCGCCGCCACGACATCGTGGTCGTCGGCGCCGGGTGGATCGGCGCCGAGTTCGCCACCGCCGCCCGCCAGGCCGGCTGCGCCGTCACCGTCGTCGAGGCCGCCGGCCGTCCGCTCGCCGGCGCGCTGCCCGCCGAGGTCACCGCCCCCATGGGCGCCTGGTACGCGGAGAGCGGCGCCGAACTCCGCCTCCACGCGCGCGTGGAGCACGTCGAGGAGGGCCGCGTGGTCCTCACCGCCGACTCCACCGACTTCGGTGCCACCGGCGCGCCGCGCGAGCTGCCCGCCGACGCCGTCGTCGTCGGCATCGGCGCCCGCCCCGCCACCGGCTGGCTGGAGGACTCCGGCATCGCCCTGGACCCCAGCGGCGCGCTCACCGCCGACGACCGGCTGCGCACCTCGCTGCCCGACGTGTACGCCGTCGGCGACTGCGCCTCCTTCCCCTCCGCCCGCTACGGCGAGCGGCTCCTCGTCCACCACTGGGACAACGCCCTCCAGGGTCCCCGCACCGTCGCCGCCGACATCCTCGGCGCGGCCGTCGCGCCCTACGACCCGGTTCCCTACTTCTGGTCGGAGCAGTTCGGCCGCTTCGTCCAGTACGCGGGCCACCACGCCGCCGCCGACACCCTGCTGTGGCGCGGCGACCCCGCCGACGAGGCCTGGAGCGTGCTGTGGCTCCGCGAGGACGCGCTCGTGGCCCTGCTCGCCGTCGGGCGGCCCCGCGACCTCGCCCAGGGGCGCAGGCTGATCGAGCGGGCCACGCCCCTCGACCCGGCGAGGGCCGCCGACCCCTCCGTACCCCTGAAGGCGGCAGTCCGGTAGGGCCCGACTACCGACTGTCAGTCCGGGATGGCAGGCTTGTCCCGTGACCGAGATTGACGTAAAGATCGATGCGCTCGTCCCCGCCTGGCTCTACGTGCCCGACATCGCGGAGATGCTCGATGTCGAGGTGACGCGCGTGCGGCAGCTGATCAAGGAAGGCCAGCTCATCGCCGTGCGCCGCGGCGAGAACAACGCCCTGCAGATCCCCGCCGCCTTCATCCAGGGCGACAAGATCGTCAAGGGGCTCGTCGGACTCCTGACCGTCCTGCGGGACGACGGCTTCACCGACGAGGAGATGCTGGAGTGGCTCTTCACTCCGGACGAGAGCCTGCCGGGCACGCCCGCGCAGGCGCTCAACGAGAATCGCGGCACGGAGGTGAAGCGCCGCGCCCAGGCGCTCGCCATCTGACGCCCGCACGCACCGAAGACACCACCAGCGGGTGTCGCGGCGCCCGCCCCGCACGGGCCGGGCGCCGCGACACCGGCGCTCGAACGGGGGGACCCACCCATGCCCACGCCTCGTGAGCGGCTCGCCGACGCCCGGCTCTACCTGTGCACCGACGCCCGGAAGCGCCAGGGCGACCTGCCGGCCTTCCTCGACGCCGTGCTCTCCTCCGGCGTGGACATCGTGCAGCTCCGCGACAAGGGCATGGAGGCCGGCGAGGAGCTGGAGCACCTCGCCGTCTTCGCCGAGGCCGCCCGCCGGCACGGCAGGCTCCTCGCGGTGAACGACCGGGCCGACGTCGCCCACGCGATCGGCTCGGACGTCCTCCACCTCGGCCAGGGCGACCTGCCCGTGCCCGCCGCCCGCGCGATCCTCGGCGACGAGGTGCTGATCGGCCGTTCGTGCCACGCCGAGGAGGAGGCCGCCGCGGCCGCGGCCGAGCCGGGCGTGGACTACTTCTGCACCGGCCCCTGTTGGCCCACCCCCACCAAGCCGGGGCGGTACGCACCGGGCCTCGGCCTCGTCCGGTACGCGGCGGGCCTGGCCCAGGACCGGCCCTGGTTCGCCATCGGCGGCATCGACGAGACCAATCTGGACGAGGTCCTGGACGCCGGCGCCCGCCGGATCGTCGTGGTCCGCGCGATCACCGAGGCCGACGACCCGGCCGCCGCCACGGCCTCCCTCGCCAAGCGGATCCGCGAGCGCCTCGCCTGAGCGGCGGCGCGACCCGCGGCGCGCCGATCGTCCCGGCCGGACCGGGTGACGGTCCCGGCCGGCACGGAAGACCGTCCTGGCCAGGGCGGAAGATCGTCCGGGACCGGGCGTCCCGGTGTCCAGAAAGGTGTCCATTTCGCGGACACGGCTTCACCCCGCCCTTGGACCCCGTCTAACCTGCCCGTATGGCCCTTGGTACCGCTTCCGTCCGCTCGGACCGTGCTCGCACGGTCCGCGACATCCTCGCTGCCGGGCGGACCTCGTACTCCTTCGAGTTCTTCGCCCCCCGGACCGAGAAGAGCGAGCAGAGCCTCTGGAACGCCATGCGCCGCATCGAGGCGGTCGCGCCGAGCTTCGTCTCGGTGACCTACGGCGCCGGCGGCTCCACCCGCGGCGGCACCGTCAAGGCCACCCAGAAGATCGCCTCGGACACCACCCTCACCCCGGTCGCGCACCTCACCGCCGTCGACCACTCGATCGCCGAGCTCCGCAACATCCTGGGCCAGTACGCGGACGCCGGCATCAGGAACATGCTCGCGGTGCGCGGCGACCCGCCGGGCGACCCGCTCGGCGAGTGGGTCGCCCACCCCGAGGGAGTGCGCTACGCCGCCGACCTCGTCCGGCTGATCAAGGAGTCGGGCGACTTCTGCGTGGGCGTGGCGGCCTTCCCGGAGATGCACCCGCGGTCCACGGACTGGGACGCGGACGTCCGCCACTTCGTGGACAAGTGCCGGGCCGGCGCCGACTACGCGATCACCCAGATGTTCTTCGACCCGGAGGCCTATCTGCGGCTGCGCGACAGCGTCCAGGCCGCCGGCTGCGAGACCCCGATCATCCCCGAGGTCATGCCGGTGGTGAGCGCTCGGACCCTCGAGCGACTGCCCCAGCTGAGCAACGCCGCCTTCCCCGAGAACGTGAAAGAGCGGATCCTCGCCGTCAAGGACGATCCGGCCGCTGTACGCTCCATCGGTATCGAGTTCGCGACGGAGTTCTGCGCGCGGTTGCTCTCCGAGGGTGTCCCCGGACTGCACTTCATCACGCTGAACAACTCCAGGGCGACGCTCGAGATCTACGAGAATCTCGGACTGCACCAGCAGTCGTAGCCGGTCACACCTGCCCCGACCCGTGGCGGTGGCCGGAGGAGAGGGGCGGGCATGGGGTGGACGGTCCTCTACGTCGCGTTCGGCGTCGTGGCGCTGTGGCTGCTCGGTGAGGTGCTGCTGCAGTACAAGGCGCGACTCCGCTGGCGGCTGCTCGCCTTCAGCGGCTTCCTCGGCGTGGTCGTCGGCGTGCTGCTGCCGTCGGTCCTCGTCATCGTGGTCGGCGCCGTGGCCTTCGCGGTCGGCCAGACCTATGTGACCCTCTCCTTCCGGCGGGGCTTCTCCACCGGCTGGGCCCTGGGCGGCAGCCCCGGCGCCAGCCGCCGCCGCAGGTCCGGCAACGCCGGGGCGAAGGCCGCCGGCCCCACCCTGGAGGTCAGCGACCTCGCGTACGAGCCGGTGGAGCACGCCGGGGCGGACGACGACCCGACGGCCGCCGCCGGGAGCGCGGCCGTGTACGAGCCCCAGCCGATGCCCGAGGACACCGGCCAGTACGCCGTCTACGGCACCGCGTACGAGCAGCAGCAGTACGCCGACCCCTACGCGGGCGGCTACGAGCAGCAGCCCGCGTACGGCTACGGCGCCGACGCGCAGCAGCCGTACGCGGCCTACTCGGACCCGTACATCGGGCAGCAGTACGCCGACCCCGGCCGGCAGTACACCGACGCCGGCCAGCAGTACGGCGCCTACGAGCAGCAGCAGCCGTACGCCGACCCCTACGCGTCCTCGTACGCCTACGACACCCCGCCCGGCGGCGTCTGGGTGCCGCAGCAGCGCGACACCGACCAGCAGCCCCAGCACCAGCAGTACGGGTACGGCGAGGACCAGCAGTACCGCTACTGAGCCCGGCGGGGCGGCGGGGGTGCGGACGCGTCCCCGGCCCCGCCTACTGCGAGCCGCGGAAGTCCGCACCCTCCACGATCAGCCCGGCGACCAGAGCCCCCGACATCCCGGCGTGTGCGAGCCCGCCGCCGGGATGGGCCCAGCCGCCGGCGAAGTACAGGCCGGGCAGCGACGCGACGTTGCCCTCCGGGAGATTCCGCCCCGCGCCCGCGAGGGCGGGCCCGGGCACCTCGGCGACACCGGTCTCGTGGAGCGTGTGCTCCGGGGTGCGGACCTCCTGCCAGAGCAGCCGCTCCCGGAGCTCCGGCACGGCCGCCTCCGCCTGCCGCAGCATCGGCCCGACGAGCGCGTTCCAGTCCTGACCGCCCCCGGTGGGGACGGTCGCGGTGACGGTCGCGGACTCGTGGACGCCGTCGGGCCGCAGGGCCGGGTCGTCCGGACGCAGCACCGTCACCGTCGGCAGGTCGCCGGAGGCGTGCACGACCGTCCGGTGCACGGCCCCGGACTCCCGGGCCCCGCGCAGCGCCAGACAGACCGTCACCCGGCCGGTCCCGCGCGCGCCGGCCGCCGGGACCGCCGTGCCCTCCGGCGCGATCAGCCGGTGCCCGGCATGGTGCGTGGGCACCGGCGCGCCCGACACGACGTGGTCGGCCTCGACGAGCTCGCCGCCGGCCAGTCCGACCCCGCACGCCCGGCCGTCCTTCTCCAGCACCCGCTCGACCGACGCGTCGAAGACGAACTCCACCCGCCGCTCCCGGCAGCGCTCGTACACCGCGTCCGCCAGCGCGCGGATGCCGCCGGCCACGTACCAGCTGCCGAAGGTCTGCTCCAGATAGGGCAGCACGGCCGCGGCGGCGGGCGCGACGGCCGGGTCGAAGCCGTAGCCCCAGGCGTAGGAGTCCAGCAGCGCGACGAGCCGAGGGTCGCGCAGCTCGCGGGCACCGACCTGGGCGAGCCGGGTCGTCGGGCGGCGCAGCAGGCCCGTCTTCAGGGCCGGGTAGGGCTCGCGGCCGAGCGGGGCGGGGTCGGCGGGCTGCGGCTCCTCCAGGAGCGGGCGGCGGGTACGGTCCCAGGCCTCGCGGGCCCGCACCATGAAGTCGCCCCAGCGCTCTCCGGCGCCCGCGCCGAGCGCCGCGTCCAGCGCGGCTCCGGTGCCCGCGCGCGAGGCGTTCGGCAGGTCGACGCGGGTGCCGTCGGCGAACACGTGACGGCTCGCCGGGTCGACCTGGGTGAGCGTCACGCACTCCTCCAGCGGCTGCCGGCCGGTCTTCACGAACAGGTCGCGGTAGACGGCGGGCAGATGCAGCAGGCCGGGGCCGGTGTCGAAGCCGAAGCCGTCCCGCTCGAAGCGGCGGACGGCACCTCCGTACGTCCCGCTCCGCTCGTACACCGTCACCCGATGTCCCGCCACGGCCAGCCGCGCGGCTGCCGCCATGGCGCCGAGTCCCGCGCCGATCACCACAATCCGTGCCATGTGAGCGACTTTATCCGGCCGCTCAGAAATGCTCCGAACCGTCCGTGGGCACCGGAGACCGCTGCCCGGGAGGGGTGAGCCGCCGCTCCTCGCGGCGCTGGGCCCGGCGGCGCCAGAAGCGCCGGATGCGCTGGGCGAGGAAGGCCACGACCGCCAGACCGACGGCGAGGAGCGTCCCCGCGACCACGGCGGCGGCGAGGGGGTGGAACAGGGCGAAGACGATGATCGCGGCGACGCCGAGGTCCTCCGCCGTGGACACGGCGATGTTGGAGAACGGCTCCGGCGAGGTGTTCACCGCCATCCGCGTCCCGGCCTTGACGAGGTGACTCATGAGGGCCGTGGTGCCGCCCACCGCGCCCGCCGCCAGCTCGGGCAGCGAACCGGACTGCCCCGCGAGCAGCGCGGCCACCACCGCCCCGGACACCGGCCGGATCACCGTGTGGACCGAGTCCCACACGGAGTCGACGTACGGGATCTTGTCCGCGACCGCCTCGCACAGGAACAGCACCGCGGCGGCGATCAGGACGTCGGGCCGTTGCAGCGCCTCGGGCACGTCGTCGGACAGACCCGTCGCGCCGAAGACGCCGAGGAGCAGGACCACCGCGTACGCGTTGATCCCGCTCGCCCAGCCGCTCGTGAAGACCAAGGGGAGTACGGACACGTCCGCGATCGTAGCCAGCCCTGAGTACCCGTACCTAGGGGACGAGATGAGTAGGTACGCGGATGGGCTGTGACCTGCGCGGACGAGAGAGTGGAGGCACGGAAGGGGCGCGGCTCCGGGACCGCCGGCACGGGGCGGCGGAACGGGGCCGCGCGCCTGCCGGTACGGGGGAACGGGGGTGCCCCGGGGGCGCACCGAAAGGTGCGGGGCACGGAAACAGGCGCCGGTCCGGCGAGGCTCGGGGGGATCGAGCCTCACCGGACCGGCGCCTTTCGTGCCGTGTACCGCCGGCTTCCGCGACGGCCCGCCTCAGCAGCCGCTCACGCGTCCGTGCAGCAGCCGGGAGAGCGCCGCGTGCACGTCGTCGAGGGAACGCTCGCTCTGGAAGGCCTGCCAGTCCAGCGCGGCCACCAGCACCATGCCCACCAGGGCGGACGCCGTCAGCGGCACGTCGATCCCGTCGGTGAACTCACCGGCCGCCACGCCCTCGCGCAGCACGTTCTCGACGACCGCCACCGCCTCCTGGCGCACCACCAGGAGCGTGGAGTTCCAGGCCCGGCCGGTGCGCCAGAGCTCGGCCACGTACAGCTGGGTGAAGGCCGGGTAGCGCTGGATGAAGACCAGACCCGCCTTGATCATCGCGTCCAGTGCCTCGATCCGGGTGCCGCCGCGCTCGGCGGTCTCCTCGGCCGCCGCCCTCAGGGAGGCGGCGAGGAGCGAGACGCCGTGCCGCAGCAGCTCCTCGAAGAGCTCGGTCTTGCTCTTGAAGTTGTAGTAGACCGTGCCCTTGGCCACCCCCGCCCGCTCCGCGATCTCGTCGACCGTCGTCGCCGAGAAGCCCTGCTCCGCGATGAGGGTGACGGCCGCTTCGTAGAGCTTGGCGCGGGTGGCCTGCCGTCTGGTGCTGCTGCTGTCCATGGGCTCGATTCTCACAGAGACAGTTCGGGGTGGAGCCGGTCCAGCGTCCAGACCTGCTTCTTGCGGGCGGAGAGGGCGGTCAGGACCAGCGCGCCCACCGTGAAGGCGGTCAGGACGCCGACGGCCTGCCAGACCGGTCCGATGCCGCCTCCGGTGATGAGCCGGCGCAGCGACTCGACGACGTACGTCATCGGCAGGTACGGGTGGATGGCGTTGAAGAAGCCCGGGCTGGTCTGCACCGGGTACGTGCCGCCCGCCGAGGTCAGCTGGAGCATCAGCACCGCGAGGACCAGGATGCGGCCGGCCGCGCCGAAGTGGGCGTTGAGCCACTGGATGATGGCGGCGAAGCAGCAGGTCACCAGGGCGAGGAAGCCGATCGTGCCGACGGTGCGGGCCATCTCGAGACCGAGGCCCCAGTGGAGCACGGACATCAGCGCGCCGACCTGGAGCACGCCGATCGCGGCGACCGGCAGCCAGCCCGCGAGCGCGATCCGCCAGGCGGAGGCGCCGGCGGCGAGGGCACGCCGGTTGAGCGGCTGGATGATCATGTACGCGACCATCGCGCCGACCCAGAGGGAGAGCGGGATGAAGTAGGGGGCGAAGCCGGTGCCGTAGTTGGGCGCCTTGTGCATCGACTGGGAGGCGAGCTTGACCGGGTCGGACATCACCTCGGTGCGGCGGTCGCGGTCCTGCTTGTCGTAGTCCGGGATCTTCTTGACGCCGTCGCTGAGACCGGTGGCCAGCTCGCCCGAGCCGTCGGCGAGCTTGAACATGCCGCCGTCGAGCTCGCCCGCGCCCTTCTTCAGCTTGCCGACGCCCGTGTCGAGGCTGCCGGCGCCCGTGCGGGCACCGGTGAGGCCGGTGTGCAGCCGGTCCGCGCCGTCGGCGACCTGGTGGGCGCCCTTGTTGAGCTCGTTGATCTTCTTGATCGCGCCCTCGATGTCCTCGTCGAGGTGCGGGGCGCGCCGGGCCAGCTCGTCGGCGTCCTTCTTCAGCTTGACGAGCCGGGTGTCCAGGGTCTTCAGGTCGCCCTTGCTGTCCTTGGTCAGCTCGTTCAGGTCGTCGGCGATCTTCGCCACGTCGTGGGCCGAGACCGAGGCCTTCTTGAGGATCTCGCAGCCCTTGGTGTCGGGGAGCAGGTTGTTCACGCACTGCTTGCGGTAGTACGCGGACAGCTCCTCGTCGGCGACGTGCGCGGCGCTGCGGGCGGCCGGGGCGCGGCGCACCAGGGCGTCCAGGTTGTGCCGGACGGCGGTGACCGAGTCGGAGACGAGCCGGGCGGAGTCGCGGATCGACTTGCCGTTGTTCGCGAGGTACGGGCGGACCTTGTCCGCGGTGCCGTTCACCTTGTCGGCCAGCTGCTGGGTGCCGTCGGCGACCTTGCGGGAACCGGCCTCCAGGTCCTTGGACCCCGTGTCGAGCTTCTTGATGCCGGAGGACAGCTTGCCGGTGCCCTTCTTGGCGTCCTTCAGGCCGTCGGCCAGGCTCTTGGAGCCCGCCTTCGCCTTGTCGACGCCGTCCTTGAGGTCGCCGGCGCCCTTCGCCGCCTCGGCGGTGGCGTCGTGCAGGTCGGAGAAGGAAATGAAGATCTTGTCGAGGAAGGTCCGCGAGGACTTCGTGGAGGCGGCGGTGCGCACCTCGGAGAAGACCGAGCGGGAGATCTGCCCGACGATGTAGTTGTTGGCGTCGTTCGTGCGCACCTTCAGGGCGCCGGTCTCGGGAGAGGCACCGGAGCTGGAGGCGATCCGCTCGCTGAAGTCGGACGGCATGGTCAGGGACAGGTAGTACGTCCCCTCCTCGACGCCCCTGCGCGCCTCCTCGTCGCTCACCTCGTGCCACTGGAAGACGGCACTCTCGCGCAGCTTCTCGGTGATGTCGGCGCCCGCGGTGATCTTCTGGCCGCCGGCGGTGGCGCCCCGGTCCTCGTTGACGAGGGCGACGGGGATCTTGTCGAGCCTGCCGTACGGGTCCCAGAAGGAACACAGGTACAGCGCGCCGTACAGCAGCGGCAGCAGCAGGATCGCGACCATGGCGGCCGCCGGGAGCTTCCCCCTGCCGAACCGCTTCAGCTCAAGCGCGGCCAGCTTCGGCGAGCGCATCGGCCTCCCCCTTCTCGATGTGAGCGGTCTTCTCGGTGTTCGCGGTCTTCGTCGTGCCCGCGGTCTTCGTCGTGCCCGCGGTCTTCTCGGTCTTGCCGGTGCCCGCCGTCTTCGCGGTGTCCCCGGCGGCCGCCGGCGTGCCGGTGTCGTCTCCGGTGCCGGCGGCGGTCCCGGGCTCGGCGGACCCGGCGGCGGTCGTGGTCGCACCGGAAGCTTCCGAGGCTGCTCCGGCGGCCTCGGCGGGGCTCTCCCGGCCGGGGCCCTCGTCCGCCGGGGCGCCGTCCGCGGTGCGGGCGGCGGAGGTCGTGTCCCCCCCGGCCGCGGGCGTCCTGGTGGCGGTGGAGACGCGCAGGGCGTCCTCCGGGGCCTCGCTGCAGACGGCGAGGACGGTGGTGCCGGAGGCGGCGACGGAGCGCAGCAGGGCCCAGGCCTCGGCGCGGTCGGCGTTCGACAGCTTGAGGTCGGTGTCGTCCAGGGCGAGCAGCCGGGGCCGGCTGATGAGGGCCAGCGCGATCGACAGGCGCAGCGCCTCCAGACGCTCCAGGTCCCGTACGGAGGTCCGGTCGCCCTTCGGCAGGGTGGCCAGGTCGAGCCCGGCGGCCGTCAGGGCCTCGTCGATCCGGGTCCGCGCGGCGGCCGAACGCTCGGCCGGGCGGCGCAGCAGGGCCTTGAGCGAACCGTCGAAACGGCGCTGCAGCAGGGCCCGCTCGCGCAGGTGCTCGGCGACGGTGAGCGCCGGGTCGAGGTCGCTGACGCCCGGCACCGGGCCGAGCGCGCTGATCCGGCGGACGGCCGCCATCTTGCGGGGCAGCGGGAGCCCGGCCACCTCGGCGTGCCCCTCCTGGGCCTTCATGCGGCCGGTGAGCGCGAGCAGCAGGCAGGTCCGGCCCGTGCCGGAGGGGCCCTCGATGGCGACGAGGCTGCCGGGCCCGGCCTCGAAGCCGATGCCGCGGAACGCCCAGCCGCGCGGGCCCTTCAGACCGAATCCGTCCGCGACGACGGCGGCGCCGTGCGGCTCGTCCGGGTTCGTTTCCACGATCCCCCCTGGGAACTCTCGGAACTCTTTTGAACTGACCAGTCAGTTCAAAAAGTTACCCCTTGGTTGTCCTTCGCGCAAAACCCCAGGTCAGCGCGGATTGTCAGTGGGGGCGTGCACGATGAACACATACGGCTACAGCACCGTCACCCGACGACAGGAGGCTCGTCATGGCCGGCCACTCCGCCGCAGCCACGCCCCCGCGCCGCAACGGCGCGCGCCCCGCCCCTGCCCAGCTCGGACCCGCGTCCGACGTCCACCCGGTCCTGCGCCGCACCTCGGCGCCGCCCGCCGCCCTCGACCTGCTCGCCAAGGCCAGGGCCGGACTCGACGAGGCCGCCGCGCTCGACGTGCCCAACGAGGCCTACGCCACCGCCCACCTCGCCGCCCTGCGCACCGCCGCCGCCGTGCTCGCCGCCCGCGGCCGGCCCGAGCGGGACCCGCGCAAGCGGGCCCGGATCCGCAGCACCTGGGAGGTGCTGCCGGAGATAGCGCCCGAGCTCACGGAATGGAGCGCCCTGTTCGCCGCCGGCGCCGACCGCCGGGCCCGCGCCGAGGCCGGGATCACCGGCGCCGCCAGCCGTCGCGACGCCGACGACCTGCAGCGGGCCGCCGCGGTCTTCCTGCGCCTGGTCGAGCGGCTGCTCGTCCTCCAGCCGGTGCTGCCGCGCCGGCCGGGCGTGGGGGAGGCCACGGGATGACCAGGGGATTCCACGCGAGGCCATAGGGTGGGGGCCGGACGTTCGTACCCGTCACCGAGGAGTCAGCAGCCGTGTCGGACCCTTCTCCCGTCTCCGGTCGAGAGGCGACCTCGCGCCCGTCGCGCGCCTCCCTGCGCACCGCCGTCGTCTGGGACGTCCTCCAAGACGCCCTCGACCGCCGGGCCGAGGCCACCGGGAAGAAGAGCCTCGACGTCCTCGACACGGGCGGCGGCGCCGGGAACTTCGCGGTGCCGGTGGCCCGGCTCGGCCACCGCGTCACCGTCGTCGACCCCAGCCCGAACGCGCTCTTCGCCCTGGAGCGGCGCGCCGCCGAGGCCGGCGTCGCCGAGCTGGTCCAGGGCGTCCAGGGCGACATCCACGGCCTGTTCGACGTCGTCGGCCGCGAGGGCTTCGACGCCGTGCTGTGCCATGGCGTCCTGGAGTACGTGGACGACCCGGCCGAGGGCGTGCGCAACGCGGCCGCCGCGCTGCGCACCGGTGGCAGCCTCAGCGTGCTCGCCGCCGGCCTCGGCGGCGCCGTGCTGGCCCGCGCCCTGGCCGGACACTTCACCGAGGCGCGGCACGCGCTGAGCGACCCGGCCGGACGCTGGGGCGAGGGCGACCCCGTGCCGCGGCGCTTCACCGCCGAGCAGCTCACCGAGCTCGCCGCGGGCGCCGGGCTCGACGTCGGCGCCGTCCACGGCGTCCGGGTCTTCGCCGACCTGGTGCCCGGCGTCCTCGTCGACACCGAGCCCGGCGCCGCCGAGGCCCTCCTGCGCCTGGAGGCGGCCGCTGCCGAGCTGGCGTCCTTCCACGCGATCGCGACCCAGCTGCACGTCCTGGGCGAGAAGCGGGCCTGAGCCCCCCGGTGCGGCCACGCGCGGTCCGGTGTCCGGGGCCGCCGGTCCCGGACACCGGACCGCGCGCTGAGCAGCGGCGCAGCCGCACATGGAGTACGCCACAGACCGCCCGGACGGGGACTTGTCCCCGTATGATCGGGAGACACGATCCGGCATGACGGGCAGGGGGCTGGGGAATCAACGCCTCAGCATCCGAACCGCATGGCGGCCCGGATTGGCATTTGGCATTGAGGGCGGGTTTCACGGGGGCGATTCCCTGCCTATCCTGAAAGGGCCGCAGACCGGTCGCCCCCGCGACCGACGACTAGGAGGACTCCGTGCCGCTCTCGGAGCACGAGCAGCGAATGCTCGAGCAGATGGAGCGAGCGCTGTACGCCGAAGATCCCAAGTTCGCGACAGCGCTCGAGGGAAGCGGACTGCGTACGTACACCCGGCGACGGGTCTACCAAGCAGTCGCCGGCTTCCTGGTGGGTATCGCGCTCCTCATGGCCGGAATGGTCGCTCAGCAGATCTGGATCAGCGTGGTGGGGTTCCTCGTCATGCTGGGCTGCGCGGTCCTGGCGGTCACCGGCTGGCGCAAGGCGCCCAAGCCGGGCGAGCACGTGCAGGGGACGGCCGCAGGCGGCCGTCAGACCCGGCAGCGACGCTCGATGATGAACCGCATCGAGGAGCGGTGGCAGCGCCGCCGCGACGAACAGCAGGGCGGCCCCCACTGACGGCCCCGCCCGGACGATGACCTGACACTCGTGGGCCCGCGCCTTGTGGCGCGGGCCCACGAGTGTCTCTGCACGGAATCCCCCCGGAGAAGCCCTCTCGGGGGACGGCTCCTGCCGGGCCCTGCCCCGGTCTTGCCCCGTCCGGGTCCTGACCTGCCCGGGTCCTGCCCCGTCCGGGTCCAGACCTGCCCGGGTCCTGCCCCGTCCGGGCCCTGGCCTGCCCGGGTCCCGGCCCTCCGGGGGCGGGACCCGGGCGGTGCGTCAGCTCGCTTCGCGGGACGGGCGGCGGCGGGGGATCGCCTCCCGAAGCGCGCCGGTCCTCGCGGACCAGGCTTCCCCGAGGGCGCTCGTGCGTTCCCGCGTCGCCCGGATCACCCGCGCGGCCGAGCGCGGTGCGAGCAGTGCGCGCAGCCGGGTGCGGCGGGAGGACACGGTGTGGAAGCCGCGGCGGACGACGGCCGCGTACTCGGTCAGGCCCGTGGCCGGACGCGGGCGCGGGGCGTAGAGGGCTTCCTCGACGGCCCGGGCCACCCGGTGCACCGCGTCGGCTGCGTCCTGCGGCAGACCCGCCTCGCGGACCAGTCGCGCGGCCGTCCTGCGGGGCGTCCGTGACTCGTCCGGGGCCACACCGTGGTCCCAGGCCAGGTCGTTGATCTCCTGCCACACCGCCAGGACCCGCGTGACCGGGTCGCCGGCCGGGCCGAGGCGCCGGGCCCGGACCCGGGTGCGCCACAGCAGCGGCAGCAGTGGGAGGCACAGGAGCAGCAGGATCCCGGCGCAGATCAGGGCGATCTGGTACGGCGGCAGGCCGCCGTCGTCCGGGCCAGTGCCGCCCGCGGCCAGATCCGGCCCGCACTCGCCCAGCCGCTTCAGCTGCGGCGGGCAGCTCTCCGAGCTGCTGGGGACCGCCGACGGCTGGGCCGAGGCGTTCGTGGAGGGCTGCGCCGACGGGACCGCGGCGCCGCCCGTGGACTGCTCACGCGCGTAGTCGGGGACCGTGCCGCGCGAGGGCGTGGGCTCGAAGCGGGTCCAGCCGGCGCCCTCGAAGTACAGCTCGGGCCAGGCGTGCGCGTCCCGGATGCCGACCGAGACGGCGCCGTCCGACTGCTGGGTGCCCGGCATGAAGCCGACCGCGACCCGGGCCGGGATGCCCAGGGAACGGGCCATCGCCGCCATCGAGAAGGAGAAGTGGACGCAGAAGCCCTCCTTGTCCTTCAGGAAGCGGGAGATCGCCTGGACCCCGGTGCCGGACTTGACCTCCACGTCGTAGCGGAAGCCGCCGTCCTCGGCGAACCAGTCCTGGAGCTTCACCGCCCGCTCGTAGTCGTTGCGCGCCCCCCGGGTGACCTCCAGGGCCGTCTCCCGCACGTCGGCGGGGAGGGAGGCAGGGACCCTGGTGTACTCCCGGCGCAGCGCGTCCGGCGCGTCCGGGGCCGCCGACAGCTGCTCCGGGCTCGGCTGCACGTCCAGGCTGGTCACCGTGTAGCGGGCGCCCGCCGTGTTCTGTCCGCTGTCGCCGACGAGCATCCGGCCGGCGGGCTCGTAGCGCCAGCTGCCGCCGATGGAGACCTTCGCCGCCGGGTACGGCATGGGCAGCCACTTCTGCTCGTACGCCGTGGAGGCGACGAGGTTGGTGGTGATCTGCGTGGTGCGGACGTCCTGCGAGAGGCCGACCGGCCAGGGCAGTTCCTCGGGCACCTCCTCGATCGGGCGGACCGAGGACTTCCAGGAGGTGCCGTCGAACTGGTCGAGCGCGACCAGCCGCAGATACAGGTTCCGCGTGTCGGTGGCGTTGGTGCGGTAGCGCAGGACCTCGCGGTCCTCGGGCTGGCGCAGGTCGTTCTGGAGCGAGACCAGCGGATTCACCGCCGAGATCGTGCCGCCCTTGCCGCCGCTGCCCTCGCCCTTGTCCCCGCCGCCGAGGATGCCTCCGCTGAGCCCGGGCAGCGCGAAGGGCACCACGAGCGCGATGCCCATGGCGACCGCGCCGATCCGGCGCCCGGTGCGGGCCGGCGCGAACGCCGGGCCGCCCTCGGCCGGCGCGGAGCCGGGCCGGCCGGAGCGCTGGGCGCCGCCGAAGACACGGCCCCACTGGGAGAGCCGGTCCCGGCCCTCCGCCAGGAGCAGCAGCAGATAGCCCGCGGCGGCGAGGAGGAAGTACAGCCAGCCCGCGCCCCCGCCGGACAGCCCCGCGGCCACCGAGTACAGCGCGAGCAGCGGCAGGCCCGCCGGGGCCGCGCTGCGGAAGGTCACCGCGAGCGTGTCCACGAGGAGCCCGATCGCCGCCACGCCCGTGACCAGGAGCAGCCGGATGCCGGGGGTGTTCGGGGCCGGGATCGCGTACGTGCCGACGTCGTTCACGCCGGCCTCGAAGAGGGTCCCGAAGGCGGCGAAGACGTCCGGCCCCGGCAGGACGAGCAGGACCGCCTGCTCGCGGGCGAAGACCAGGGTCAGCACGAGCAGCGTGACGAGGGCCTGGGCGGCGATCGTCAGCGGCCGGGCGAGGGGCACCCGCCGGGTCACCGTGCCGACCGCGCTCTGCAGACCCAGCAGGAGGGCCGCGGTGAAGATCCAGGTCGCCGGCTTCACCAGCGGCACCAGTGCCGTCGACGCCGCCAGCGTCGCGCCGAAGGCCGCGAGCGTCAGCCGCGCGCGCCCGCTCATGACCAACCTCCGTACGTGTCGGCCGCGGGGGCCTGGACGGCCGCCCCGCCGGCCTGCTGCCACAGATCGGCGAGCCGGACGCCGGGAGTCACGGGGAAGGCCTGCCAGCCCGCCTCGCGCAGCTGCCGCAGCCGGTCCTCCACCGGTCCGGCGACGGCGCCGCCGGTGAGCCAGGTCCCGGAGTCGAGCACGAAGGCGACGGCCGCCCCGGCGCGCCGCGGCATCCGGGCGGTGAGCGCCGCCTGGTCCTCGTCGAGGTCGCCGAGGAAGGCGACGAGCAGTCCCTCGTGTCCGCCGCGCACCGCTTCGTACGCGCGGGAGAGCCCGGCCCCCTCGGAGTGGTCGACGACCGCGAGCGTGTCCATCATCAGACCCGCGGCGTCCGCCGAGTCGTGGCCGGAGCCGACGAAACCCTCGGCGCCTTCACCGGGCACGCTGCTGCCGGTGTCGGTGAGGAGCCGCACCGCGTAGCCGCGCGCCAGCATGTGCGTGAGCACGGAGGCGGCACCGGAGACGGCCCACTCGAAGGCCGAGTCGGGTCCGGCGCCCTCGTAGGCGATGTCCCGGGTGTCCAGGAGCACGGTGCAGCGGGCGCGCTGCGGCTGCTCCTCGCGGCGCACCATCAGCTCGCCGTAGCGCGCGGTGGAGCGCCAGTGGACCCGGCGCAGGTCGTCGCCGTGCCGGTAGGCGCGCGGAATGATGTCGTCGTCCCCGGCCAGCGCCAGGGACCGCTGCTGCCCGTCCCCGTATCCGGCGGACTCGCCCGCCAGTTTCACGGGGGGCAGCGGTTCGGTGCGCGGGATCACGGTCAGCGTGTCGTACGCGCCGAAGGACCGGGTCAGCTCGCACATCCCGAAGGGGTCGTTGAGCCGCAGCTGCAGCGGGCCGAGCGGAAAGCGCCCGCGCAGGTCGGAGCGGACCCGGTAGGAGACCTCGCGGCGGCCGCCCGCCTCGACGCGGTCGAGCACGAACCGCGGGCGCGCCCCCAGCATGTACGGCACGTGGTCCTGGAGCATCAGCAGACCGGTGGGCATCCGCGACACGTTGTCCACGCGCAGGTGCACCCGGGCCTCCGCGCCGGTCTCGACCCGCTGCGGGGCGAGCCGGCGGCTGCCCGCGACCCGGTAGCGGGTGCGGTGCAGCACGACGACGCAGATCAGCGGCAGCACGGCGAGCAGCAGCCCGACGCGCAGCAGATCGGCCTGGCCGAGCACGTAGGCGCAGACGGCGGCCGCGAGCCCGGCGGCGAGGAAGGACCGGCCGCGGGTGGTGAGCCCGCCCAGGGCGGCCCGGAGGCTGCCCCGGTCACCCTCGTCCGGACTCCCCAGGGGGCCGGCCCCGGGCGGAGCGGCGGCGGTGCCCATCACAGCCGCCGGCCGCCGGGCTGCTGCTGGCCGTAGAGCGGGCCGGGCTGCTGCACCGGGGGAGCGGCGGCCGGGACCGGGGTCCGCTGGACGATGTCGTGCACGACCTGCTCGGCCGTGCGGCGGCTCAGCTGGGCCGTCGCGGTCGGCAGCAGGCGGTGGGCGAGCACCGGGGCGGCGAGCGCCTGGACGTCGTCCGGCAGCACGTACTCCCGGCCGCTCAGCGCGGCGGAGGCCTTCGCGGCCCGCAGCAGGTGCAGCGTGGCGCGCGGCGAGGCGCCGAGCCGCAGTTCGGGATGGGTGCGGGTGGCGGCGACCAGGTCGACCGCGTAGCGCTTGACGGCGTCGGCGACGTGGACCGAGCGGACCGCCTCGATCAGCTTGAGCACGTCGTGGGCGTGGGCCACCGGCTGGAGGTCGTCCAGCGGGGAGGCGGCGCCGTGCACGTCGAGCATCTTGAGCTCGGCCTCGGCGTTCGGGTAGCCGATGGAGACGCGGGCCATGAAGCGGTCGCGCTGCGCCTCCGGCAGCGGATAGGTGCCCTCCATCTCCACCGGGTTCTGCGTGGCGACCACCATGAAGGGGCCGGGCAGTTCGTAGGTCTGGCCGTCGACCGTGACCTGCCGCTCCTCCATGGACTCCAGGAGCGCGGACTGGGTCTTCGGCGAGGCCCGGTTGATCTCGTCGCCGATGACGATCTGCGCGAAGATCGCACCCGGCTTGAACTCGAACTCGCGTCGCTGCTGGTCGAAGATCGACACACCCGTGACGTCCGACGGCAGCAGGTCCGGCGTGAACTGGATACGGCGGACCGAACAGTCGATGGACCGCGCCAGCGTCTTGGCCAGCATCGTCTTGCCCACGCCCGGGACGTCCTCGATGAGGAGATGTCCCTCCGCGAGCAGCACGGTCAGCGCAAGCCGTACGACCTCGGGCTTGCCCTCGATCACACCCTCCACCGACCTGCGGACCCGCTCCGCTGTGGTGGTCAGATCTGTGAGGCTCGCTCGATCGTCATAGGTCGTCACCCGGCCCTCCTCGGCCCTTTCCGCAGCTCCGACACCTGCACCCGGCGGCTGGGCCGGGGGGTGTCACCCGTGCATTGTTGTTGGCGTGACCGGGTCGTGTCACTTGCCTGCGGTCGGCCTGTGGATAACTCCGGGCGAATCGCCGGGGTTTGTGGCCTTGTGTCGGGCCGGTCCGGGCCGAACGGGACGGCCCGGACCAGGAGCGACGGCGGGTTATCCGGCCGCGGCGGCCGGGTCGATCTCGCGCAGCAGACCCGTCGTCACGTCGAAGACGAAGCCCCGCACGTCGTCGGTGTGCAGCAGGAACGGGGAGGTGCGCACCCGCTGCATCGACTGGCGGACGTCCTGGTCGACGTCACGGAAGGCCTCCACGGCCCAGGCCGGACGCTGGCCGACCTCGTCCTCCAGCTCGTGCCGGAAGTCCTCGGTGAGCGACTCCAGACCGCAGCCGGTGTGGTGCACCAGCATCACGCTGCGGGTGCCGAGCGCCCGCTGGCTGATCGTGAGCGAACGGATCACGTCGTCCGTGACCACACCGCCGGCGTTGCGGATCGTGTGGCAGTCGCCGAGCTCGAGGCCGAGCGCGGCGTGCAGGTCGAGACGGGCGTCCATGCAGGCGACCACGGCGACGTGCAGCACCGGCCGCGCGTCCATTCCCGGGTCGGTGAAGTCGTCGGCGTAACGTCGATTGGCCTGGACGAGACGGTCGGTGACCGCGCTCTCGGTACGTATGGCGGCAGCGGAGGTGTGCGCAGAGGTCGACATGTCTCCGACCGTAGTGGTCACGGGCTGAACAGGCCTGCTGTGAGGGCGGACAAAGAGCGTCATTGAACCGTGTTGTGAGCGAAGCCACAGGCTGCCGGGAACGGGGCCGACCGGGTGAACGGCGCGAATCGTCCGCCCCCTTCCGGCGGGGCGCGCGGCGCGCCAGCCGGTTGGTTGACCGGTCGGTCCGGTGGACTAAAGTGGCGCGAAGTTCACGGAGACATCGCGCGATTTCCGCCGTTTCTCCCCGTTAAGTGCGGCGGTACCCACGGCTCGGCCCTCCCGCTCGCCGGTGGTGCCGTTCCCGCCGGATCTGAGAGGGCGCATTGAGCAACGACCGACACGTCCCGGTGATGCTCCATCGGTGCCTGGACATGCTGGCGCCCGCCCTGGAGCGGCCCGGCGCGGTCGTCGTCGACTGCACCCTGGGCCTCGGCGGACACAGCGAGGCGCTCCTGAGCCGCTTCCCCGAGGTGCGACTGGTCGCCCTCGACCGGGACAAGGAGGCGCTGCGCCTGTCCGGCGAGCGGCTCGCCCCGTACGGGGAGCGCGCCACCCTCGTGCACGCGGTCTACGACGAGCTGCCCGAGGTCCTCGACCGGCTCGGCATCCCGCGCGTCGACGGCGTCCTCTTCGACCTGGGCGTCTCCTCCATGCAGCTCGACGAGGCCGACCGCGGCTTCGCCTACGCGCAGGACGCCCCCCTCGACATGCGCATGGACCAGACGACCGGCATCAGCGCCGCCGAGGTGCTCAACACCTACCCACCCGGCGAGCTCGTCCGCATCCTGCGCGCGTACGGCGAGGAGAAGCAGGCCAAGCGCATCGTCTCCGCGATCGTGCGCGAGCGCGAGAAGGAGCCCTTCACCAACAGCGCCCGCCTGGTCGAGCTGATCCGCGACTCCCTTCCGCAGGCCGCCAAGCGCACCGGCGGCAACCCGGCCAAGCGCACCTTCCAGGCGCTGCGCATCGAGGTCAACGGCGAGCTCTCGGTGCTGGAGGAGGCGATCCCGGCGGCGGTGAAGGCCCTCGCCGTCGGCGGCCGCATCGCGGTCCTGTCGTACCACTCCCTGGAGGACCGGCTGGTCAAGCAGGTGTTCGCGGCCGGCGCCGCCAACACCGCCCCGCCCGGCCTCCCGGTCGTGCCCGACCAGTACCAGCCCCGCCTGAAGCTCCTCACCCGTGGCGCCGAGCTCCCCACCGAGGAGGAGATCGCGGAGAACCGCCGGGCGGCTCCGGCGCGTCTGAGGGGTGCGGAGCGGATCAGGGAGGACGTGCTCCCGTGAGCCGCGCACGCGAGGCCGCCGGGCCGCACACGACCGACATGCCCGCACCGGAGCGCCTCGCGGGCGGAGAAGCGGACGGGGACGGGCGATGACGCAACAGGGGCCCCTCAAAGGGCGGGCCGCACGGCTCGGGCGGCTCATGCCGTCCGGCCCCAGCACCGCGGCCCGCACCCCCTTCGTCCTGCTCGTCGTGGTCCTGCTCGGCGGCGGCCTGATCAGCCTCCTGCTGCTCAACTCCGCGCTCAACCAGGGCTCCTTCAAGCTCAGCGAGCTGAAGAAGAAGACCACCGAGCTCACCGACGAGGAGCAGGCCCTGCAACGGGACGTGGACGACAGCTCCGCGCCGGACGCCCTGGAGCGCCGCGCCCGCGAGCTCGGCATGGTGCCCGGTGGCAGCCCCGCCTTCCTCGACCCCGACGGCAAGGTGCGCGGGGTCCCCTCCGAGGCGGCCTCCCCGAAGCCCTCGCCCCGGCCGGCCGCCGACCGTACGCCCCCGGTGTCCGGCGGCCCCGTGACGGCCCCGGAGACGCAGAAGCCCCCGGTGCCGACGCCGCCGGCGACCGCCGGCACGCCGAAGACCACCGCGACCGCCCCGACGACCTCCGGCAGGTGACCCGTGCCCCCCAAGGAGCCCCCGCCCCGCCGTGTCCCCGGCCCCGCGCGGCCCGCACGCCCCCGCCCCGCGGCCGCCCGCCGGCCCGCCCAGGCGCGGCGCCCCGCCGCCCGGCCGCCCGCCAGGGCCCGCACGATCCGCCTCGGCAGGCCCAAGCCGCGGCTGCGCCTGGTCTCCCTCGGGCTCACCCTCGTCATGCTCGTCTTCGTCGTCCGGCTGCTGCAGGTCCAGGCCGTGGACGCGGCCGCGTACGCCGCCAAGGCCGAGAAGCACCGCTATCAGGAGTACACGCTCTCCGCCGACCGGGGTGAGATCACCGACCGCTCCGGGGTCGCCCTGGCCGCCAGCGTCGACGCGTACGACGTCACCGCCGACCCCAAGCTCTTCACGCCGGAGGAGTCCAAGCTCCGGGACGCCCCCGAGCAGGCGGCCGCGCTGCTCGCCCCGATCCTCGGCAAGCAGCCCGCCGAGCTCGCCAGGAAGCTGCGCACCCCCAAGTCCCGCTACACGATGCTCGCCCGCAAGCAGACCCCCCAGGTCTGGAACCAGATCAAGGACCTGAAGAAGGTCTACGAGCAGAAGGCCAAGCCCGCCAACGGCGGCAACGGCGTCAATCTGCTCGGCGGCGTCCTCAGCGAGCCCAGCAAGAAGCGCGTGTACCCCAACGGGGAGCTGGCCGCCGGGATACTGGGCTACGTCAACGCCGAGGGCCGCGGTGCCGGCGGCGTGGAGTCGATGCTCGACACGGAACTCGCGGGCAAGGACGGAAAGATCCGCTTCGCCCAGTCCGGCGGCCGGCGGGTGCCCACCGCCGGCTCCCAGGGCACCCCGGCGGTGCCCGGCTCCGACATCGAGCTGACCATCGACCGGGACATCCAGTGGGCCGCCCAGCAGGCCATCACCGAGCAGGTCCGCAAGTCCAGGGCCGACCGCGGCTACGTCGTCGTCCAGGACACCAGGACCGGCGAGGTGCTCGCCATGGCCAACGCCCCCGGCTTCGACCCCAACGACCTCTCCCAGGCCAACTCCACGGCCATGGGCAACGCGGCCCTCCAGGACGCCTACGAGCCCGGCTCGACCGCCAAGGTGATGTCCATGGCCGCCGTCCTGGAGGAGGGCGTGGCCGCTCCCGACACCCGGGTGGTCGTCCCCAACCGGCTGCACCGTGGCGACCGGCTCTTCAAGGACGACGTCGACCACAAGACCTGGTACCTGACGCTCAACGGCGTCCTCGCCAAGTCCAGCAACATCGGCACCATCCTCGCCACCGGCCAGCTCGGCAGGAACCAGGCCGAGTCCAACCGGGTGCTCCACGGCTACCTGCGCAAGTTCGGCCTCGGCAGCCCCACCGGCCTCGGCTACCCCGGCGAGACCGCCGGCATCCTCGCCAAGCCGCAGGACTGGTCGACCTCGCAGCAGTACACGATCCCCTTCGGCCAGGGGCTCTCCCTCAACGCCATGCAGGCCGCCTCGGTCTACTCCACGATCGCCAACGGCGGCGTCCGGATCGAGCCGACCCTGGTGCGCGGCACCAAGGGCCCGGACGGGCGCTTCACCGCGGCCCCCGCGCCCAAGGAGACCCGGGTGGTCAGCGAGAAGACCGCCAAGACCCTCGCGCAGATGTTGGAGTCCGTCGTCGACGACGAGGAGGGCACCGGAAACAAGGCCGCCATCCCCGGCTACCGCGTCGCCGGCAAGACCGGCACCGCCAACCGGGTCGACCCCGAACTGGGCCGCTACAAGGGCTACACCGCCTCCTTCGCCGGCTTCGCCCCCGCCGACCGGCCCCGCGTGACGGTCTACTGCGCCATCCAGAACCCCACCAAGGGCCTGTACTTCGGCGGCCAGATCTGCGGACCCATCTACAAGAAGGTGATGGAGTTCGCCCTCAAGACCCTGCACGTCCCGCCGACCGGCAGCGGCCCCGCCCGACTCCCGGTGGCCTTCACCCCCTGACCCCCCGAAAGCCGTACGCCCGTGACACCCCGTGACACTCCGGGAGCTCCAGTGACATCGATCACCCCTCGTTCCGGGAACCGGAAAACGAACTCCGACGCCGCCGCGGCCCGATTTAGCCCCGCGGCGGGTGAGCCCGGTACGCTCACCGCCGTGCCACACGCTGATCAGTACCGAACCACCCCGCCCCGACCGGAGCGGCTCCGCCCGACACCCCTGGGCGAGCTCGCCGCACGGCTGGGTGTCGGAACCGCCGGTGCCGGACCCGACACCGAGGTCTCCGGCATCACGCACGACTCGCGGGCGGTCCGCCCCGGCGACGTGTACGCGGCGCTGCCCGGCGCCCGCGCGCACGGCGCCGACTTCGTCGCCCAGGCCGCCGGCCTCGGCGCCGCGGCCGTCCTGACCGACCCGGCGGGCGCCGAGCGCGCCGCCGCGACCGGCCTGCCGGTGCTCGTCGTCGAGGACCCGCGCGGTCGGATGGGCGAGCTCGCCGCCGAGATCTACGGGCGGCCCGGCGCGGACCTCCTCCAGATCGGCATCACCGGCACCTCGGGCAAGACCACCACCGCCTACCTCGTCGAAGGCGGACTGCGCGGCGCGGGCAAGGCCACCGGCCTGGTCGGCACCGTCGAGATGCGCATCGGCGACGAGCGCATCAAGTCCGAGCGGACCACCCCCGAAGCCACCGACCTCCAGGCCCTGTTCGCGGTCATGCGCGAGCGCGGCGTCGAGGCCGTCGCCATGGAGGTCTCCAGCCACGCCCTCGTGCTCGGCCGGGTCGACGGCTGCGTCTTCGACGTCGCCGTCTTCAACAACCTGAGCCCGGAGCACATGGAGTTCCACTCCGACATGGAGGACTACTTCCAGGCCAAGGCGCGGCTGTTCACCCCCCGGCGCAGCAGGCGCGGCGTGGTGAACCTCGACGACGAGTACGGCCGGCGCCTCGCGAAGGAGGCGTCCGTCCCGGTCGTCACCTTCTCCGCGGCGGGCGACCCGAACGCGGACTGGCGCGCCGAGGACGTCCTCAGCGGAGCCGCCGACTCCACCTTCACGGTCATCGGTCCGGACGGCGTGCGGGTCTCCGCCACCGCCCCGCTGCCCGGACCGTTCAACGTCGCCAACACCCTCGCCGCGATCGTCACGCTCGCCACGGCGGGCATCGACCCGCAGACCGCCGCCGACGGCATCGCCGCCGTCCCCGGCGTCCCCGGCCGCCTGGAGCGCGTCGACGCGGGCCAGCCGTACCTCGCGGTCGTCGACTACGCGCACAAGACCGACGCCGTCGAATCGGTCCTGCGCTCGCTGCGCGAGGTGACCCGCGGAAGGCTGCACGTCGTCATCGGCTGCGGCGGCGACCGCGACATCACCAAGCGCGGCCCGATGGGGGCCGCGGCGGCCCGGCTCGCCGACACCGCCGTCCTCACGTCGGACAACCCGCGCTCCGAGGACCCGCTCGCGATCCTCACCGCGATGCTGGCCGGCGCCTCCGAGGTGCCGGCGTACCAGCGCGGCGAGGTCCTGGTCGACGCCGACCGGGCGGCGGCCATCGCCGCCGCGGTGGCCCGCGCCGAGCCGGGCGACACCGTCCTGGTCGCGGGCAAGGGCCACGAGCAGGGCCAGGAGACCGCCGGCGTGGTCCGCCCCTTCGACGACCGTCAGGTCCTGCGCGAGGCGATCCGGAGCCGGCAGAGCCAGCAGGACGCACACCGTCACCAGAACAGTCAGGGATGAAGCAGTGATCGCCCTCTCCCTCGCCGAGATCGCCGCCATCGTCGGCGGGCAGCCGCACGACATACCGGATCCGGCCGTCCAGGTCACCGGCCCCGTCGTGATCGACTCCCGCGAGGTGCGGCCCGGCAGTCTCTTCGCCGCCTTCACGGGTGAGCGCGTCGACGGCCACGACTACGCCGAGCGGGCCGTCGCCGCGGGCGCCGTCGCCGTGCTCGCCGTCCGCCCCGTCGGCGTGCCCGCGCTCGTCGTGCCGGACGTCCAGGCGGCGCTCGGGGCCCTCGCCCGGGCGGTCGTCGAACGCCTCGGCACCGACGTGGTCGCGCTGACCGGCTCGGCCGGCAAGACCTCCACCAAGGACCTGATCGCCCAGGTCCTGGAGCGTCACGCGCCCACCGTGTGGACGCCCGGCTCCCTCAACAACGAGATCGGGCTGCCGCTGACCGCGCTCACGGCCGACGCCGGCACCCGGCACCTCGTCCTGGAGATGGGAGCGCGCGGAATCGGCCACATCCGCTACCTCACCGGCCTCACCCCGCCGCGCATCGGGCTCGTCCTCAACGTCGGCAGCGCGCACATCGGCGAGTTCGGCGGACGCGAGCAGATCGCCCAGGCCAAGGGCGAACTCGTCGAGTCCCTTCCGTCGGCGGAGGACGGCGGCATCGCCGTGCTGAACGCCGACGACCCCCTCGTACGCGCCATGGCCAAGCGGACCGCGGCGCGCGTCGTCCTGTTCGGAGAGGCGGACGAAGCGGCCGTACGTGCCGAGAACGTCCGGCTCACAGAAACCGGACAGCCCTCTTTCAGGCTTCACACACCCACCGGGTGCAGCGACGTGACCTTGCGCCTGTACGGTGAGCACCACGTGTCGAACGCGCTCGCCGCGGCCGCCGTCGCGCATGAGCTGGGCATGCCCGTGGAGGAGATCGCCACCGCGCTCTCCGAGGCGGGCACCCTGTCGCGCTGGCGCATGGAGGTCACCGAGCGTCCGGACGGCGTGACGATCGTCAACGACGCCTACAACGCGAACCCCGAGTCCATGCGAGCCGCCCTGCGCGCGCTCGCGGCCATGGGCAGGCCCGCACAGGCCAGGGGGTGCCGTACGTGGGCGGTGCTCGGCAAGATGGCCGAGCTCGGGGACGAGTCGCTCGCCGAGCACGACGCGGTCGGGCGGCTCGCCGTCCGGCTCAACGTCAGCAAGCTCGTCGCGGTCGGGGACAGGGAAGCGTCCTGGCTGCAACTGGGCGCCTATAACGAGGGTTCGTGGGGTGAGGAGTCGGTGCACGTTTCCGACGCGCAGGCGGCGGTCGACCTGTTGCGCAGTGAGCTGCGACCGGGGGACGTCGTCCTGGTGAAGGCTTCCAGGTCGGTCGGTCTGGAGCGGGTCGCCATGGCACTGCTCGAGGGCTCCGAGGGTGAGGTCGCCGGCCGATGAGGCAGATCCTCTTCGCGGGGGCCATCGGGCTCTTCCTGACCCTGATCGGCACCCCGCTGCTCATCAAGCTGCTCGCCCGCAAGGGATACGGACAGTTCATCCGCGACGACGGCCCGCGCGGCCACGCCGGGAAGAAGGGCACGCCCACCATGGGCGGCATCTCCTTCATCCTGGCCACCCTCATCGCGTACGCCCTGGCCAAGGTCATCACCGGCGAGGACCCGACCTACTCGGGCGTCCTGGTGCTGTTCCTGATGGCCGGCATGGGCCTGGTGGGCTTCCTCGACGACTACATCAAGATCGTCAAGCAGCGTTCGCTCGGCCTGCGGGCCAAGGCGAAGATGGCCGGGCAGCTGATCGTCGGCATCGCCTTCGCCGTGCTCTCGCTGCAGTTCGCCGACCTGCGCGGCAACACCCCGGCCTCCACGAAGCTCTCCTTCATCGCCGACTTCGGCTGGGCCATCGGCCCGGTGCTCTTCGTGGTCTGGGCGCTCTTCATGATCCTGGCCATGTCCAACGGCGTGAACCTGACGGACGGTCTGGACGGTCTGGCCACCGGCGCGTCGGTGATGGTCTTCGGCGCCTACACCTTCATCGGGCTCTGGCAGTTCCAGGAGTCGTGCGCCAACGCCATGAGCCTGACGAACCCGAACGCCTGCTTCGAGGTACGAGATCCACTCGACCTCGCGGTCGTCGCCTCCGCGCTGATGGGCGCCTGCTTCGGCTTCCTGTGGTGGAACACCTCACCCGCCAAGATCTTCATGGGTGACACCGGCTCGCTGGCCCTCGGCGGCGCGCTGGCCGGTCTCGCCATCTGCTCCCGTACGGAGCTGCTGCTCGCCCTCCTCGGCGGCCTCTTCGTGATGATCACGATGTCCGTGGTCATCCAGGTCGGCTCGTTCAAGATGACGGGCAAGCGCGTCTTCCGGATGGCGCCCCTCCAGCACCACTTCGAACTCAAGGGGTGGTCCGAGGTCCTGGTCGTCGTCCGCTTCTGGATCATCCAGGGCATCTACGTGATCGTGGGCCTGGGCATCTTCTACGCGGGATGGGCGTCCGAAAAGTGAGCGAGCTGGACTGGCAGGGCAAGCACGTCACCGTCGCCGGGCTCGGCGTGAGCGGCATCCCCGCCGCGCGCGTCCTGCACGGCCTCGGAGCGGTCGTCACGGTCGTCAACGACGGCGACGACGAGCGCTCCCGGGCCCAGGCGGCCGAGCTGGAGGCGGAGGGCGTCACCGTCCGCCTCGGCGACGGGGCCACCCTGCCGCCCGGCACCGAACTCATCGTCACCGCGCCGGGCTGGCAGCCCGACAAGCCGCTCTTCCAGGCCGCCCGGGCGGCCGGCGTGGAGATCTGGGGAGACGTCGAACTGGCCTGGCGGCTGCGCGGGCCGGAGGCGGCCCCGTGGCTCGCGGTCACCGGCACCAACGGCAAGACCACGACGGTGCGGATGCTCGCCTCCATCCTGGAGGCGGCCGGCCTGCGCACCGCCGCCGTCGGCAACATCGGCGTCTCGCTGCTCGACGCCGTCCTCGGCGAGGAGCGCTACGACGTGCTCGCCGTGGAACTCTCCAGCTACCAGCTGCACTGGGCGCCCTCGCTGCGCGCCCACTCGGCGGCCGTGCTCAACCTGGCGCCCGACCACCTCGACTGGCACGGCTCCATGGAGGCGTACGCCGCCGACAAGGGCCGCGTCTACGAGGGCAACCGGGTCGCCTGCGTCTACAACGTGGCCGACAAGGTCACCGAGGACCTGGTCCGCGAGGCCGACGTCGAGGAGGGCTGCCGGGCCATCGGCTTCACCCTCGGCACCCCCGGTCCGTCGCAGCTCGGTGTCGTCGAGGGCATCCTCGTCGACCGGGCCTTCGTCGAGAACCGGCAGAAGAACGCCCAGGAGCTGGCCGAGGTCTCCGACGTCCAGCCGCCGGCCCCGCACAACATCGCCAACGCGCTCGCCGCGGCCGCCCTCGCCCGCGCCTTCGGCGTCGAGCCGAAGGCCGTACGGGACGGACTGCGGGCCTTCCGGCCCGACCCGCACCGCATCGAACTGGTCGAGGAGATCGAGGGCGTCGTCTACGTCGACGACTCCAAGGCCACCAACACCCACGCCGCGGAAGCCTCGTTGGCGGCCTACGACCCGATCGTCTGGATCGCCGGCGGCCTTGCCAAGGGCGCGACCTTCGACGAGCTCGTGACGAACTCGGCGAAGCGGCTGCGCGGGGTCGTCCTGATCGGCCAGGACCGGGAGCTGATCCGCGAAGCCCTGGCGCGACACGCCCCGGAGGTCCCGGTGGTGGACCTCGACCGGACCGACACTGGGGCGATGTCGGCGGCGGTCCAGGAGGCTGCCGCGCTCGCCCGGCCCGGGGACACGGTCCTCCTGGCCCCGGCCTGTGCGTCGATGGACATGTTCGCCAACTACAACAAGCGGGGCGAGGCCTTCGCGGACGCCGTCCGCGCCCTCGCCGCCACCGGGCGCGCCTGACCTGACCAGCCAACAGGTCCGGCGTGGCCGGGCACGACCGGAGGGGACAGCGACCATGCCGAGCAGAACCGCCGGGCCGGGGAAGGCCGCCGTACGCGGCGGACGTGCCCCCGCGGCGCCGGGGCCCCGGCGTGCGGGGGGAGTGCGGGGGGCCTACGAGCGGGCCCGCCGGGCCTGGGACCGGCCGCTCACGGCGTACTACGTGATCGTCGGCGCGGGACTGCTCATCACCGCGCTCGGCCTGGTGATGGTCTACTCCGCCTCGATGATCACGGCGCTCCGCTACGACCTGGTGCCGTCGTACTTCTTCCGCAAGCAGTTCTTCGCGGCGCTGCTGGGCGCCGGGCTGCTCTTCGCGGCCTCCCGGATGCCGGTGCGGCTGCACCGGGCGCTGGCCTACCCGATCCTGGTCGGGGCGATCTTCCTGATGGTCCTCGTGCAGGTGCCCGGGATAGGGGTCTCGGTCGGCGGCAACCAGAACTGGATCTCACTGGGCGGACCGTTCATGCTCCAGCCCAGCGAGTTCGGCAAGCTGGCGCTGATCCTGTGGGGGGCCGACCTGCTGGCCCGCAAACAGGACATGAAGCTGCTGACCCAGTGGAAGCACATGCTCGTGCCGCTGGTTCCGGGAACGTTTCTGCTGCTCGGTCTGATCATGCTGGGCGGTGACATGGGCACGGCGATCATCCTCACGGCGATCCTGTTCGGCCTGCTGTGGACCGCCGGCGCCCCCACCCGGCTCTTCGTCGGCGTGCTCGGCGTCGCCGGCGCGCTCGGCATGCTGCTGATCAAGACCAGCCCGCACCGGATGGAGCGGCTGGGCTGCATCGGCGCGAGCGACCCGGGCGGTGCGGGCGACCCCTGCTGGCAGGCCGCGCACGGAATCTACGCGCTGGCCTCCGGGGGATGGTTCGGTTCCGGACTCGGGGCAAGTGTGGAAAAATGGGGTCAACTCCCCGAAGCCCACACCGACTTCATCTTCGCCGTCACCGGGGAGGAACTGGGTCTGGCGGGGACGCTGTCGGTGCTGGCCCTGTTCGCGGCTCTAGGCTATGCGGGTATCCGCGTGGCCGGAGGCACGGAGGACCCCTTCGTCAGGTTTGCCGCGGGAGGCGTGACCACCTGGATCACGGCGCAGGCCGTGATCAACATCGGTGCGGTGCTCGGTCTGCTGCCGATCGCCGGAGTCCCGCTCCCGTTGTTCTCCTACGGGGGGTCGGCCCTGCTGCCGACCATGTTCGCCGTCGGGCTGCTGATCGCCTTCGCGCGACAGGAACCCGCCGCGAAAGCGGCCCTGGCCATGCGCCGCCCCGGCTGGGGCAAGCGGGCCGGGGGGAGATGGAAGTCGATGCGACGGCGCGTCAAGAAGCGTCCGTCCGGAGAGCGGTGAATTTCGGTGCATGTCGTACTCGCCGGCGGAGGTACTGCCGGTCACATCGAGCCCGCGCTCGCCCTCGCGGACGCCCTGCGCAGGCAGGACCCCTCCGTGGGGATCACGGCGCTGGGCACGGAGAAGGGCCTGGAGACCCGGCTGGTCCCCGAGCGGGGCTACGAGCTGGCGCTCATCCCCGCCGTGCCGCTGCCCCGTAAGCCCACCCCTGAGCTGATCACCGTCCCCGGGCGGCTGCGCGGCACCATCAAGGCCGCCGAGCAGGTCCTGGAGCGCACCAAGGCGGACTGCGTGGTCGGCTTCGGCGGCTACGTGGCGCTTCCCGGCTACCTCGCCGCCAAGCGGCTCGGTGTGCCCATCGTGGTCCACGAGGCCAACGCCCGGCCCGGCCTGGCCAACAAGATCGGCTCGCGGTACGCGGCCGGGGTCGCCGTCGCCACCCCGGACTCCAAGCTCCGCAACGCCCGTTACATCGGCATCCCGCTGCGGCACACCATCGCCACCCTGGACCGCGCCCGCATGCGCCCCGAGGCGCGCGCCGCGTTCGGCCTCGACCCGAACCTGCCGACCCTGCTGGTCTCCGGCGGCTCCCAGGGCGCGCGCCGGCTCAACGAGGTCGTGCAGCAGATCGCGCCGGTGCTCCAGCGCTCCGGCATCCAGATCCTGCACGCGGTCGGCCCGAAGAACGAACTGCCGCGTGTCGACAACATGCCCGGAATGCCGCCGTACGTGCCGGTACCGTACGTGGACCGGATGGATCTCGCGTACGCCGCCGCCGACATGATGCTCTGCCGGGCGGGCGCGATGACCGTCGCCGAGCTCTCCGCCGTCGGACTCCCGGCCGCCTACGTCCCGCTGCCCATCGGCAACGGCGAACAGCGGCTCAACGCCCAGCCGGTGGTGAAGGCCGGCGGTGGACTCCTCGTCGACGACGCGGAACTGTCGCCGCAGTGGGTGCAGGCCAACGTCCTGCCCGTACTGGCCGATCCGCACCGCCTGTACGAGATGTCCCGCGCCGCCTCCGAGTTCGGCCGCCGGGACGCCGACGACCTGCTCGTCGGCATGGTGTACGAGGCGATCGCCGCCCGCCGTCAGGCGTAGCGGCGCCGACGGGCAGGAGACGCCACTGTGGCAGCCGGACCGGCGACCCAGCAGAAGAGCGGCACGAGCAGGTCCGAGGGCTCGCCGCAGCGGCCCTCCCGACCGGGCACCCGGAAGCTCCGGGTGCCCGGCCCGCGTGCGCTCCTGATCGCCTTCGCCGGCCTCGTCCTCGTCGCCGCCGGCGTCTGGGCTCTCTACGGCTCCGGCTGGTTCCGGGTGGAGCAGGTCACCACCTCCGGGACCCGGGTGCTCACGCCGGGCGAGGTCGAGCGGGTCGCCGCCGTTCCCGTCGGCGCGCCGCTCGTGTCCGTCGACACCGACGCCATCGAGGCGCGGCTGCGGGAGCGGCTGCCGCGGATCGCGGACGTGGACGTCGTCCGCTCCTGGCCGCACGGAATCGGACTGAAAGTGACGGAACGTCTGCCCGTCCTGCTCATCGAAAAGGGCGGAAAGTTCGACGAAGTGGACTCCGGCGCCGTTCGGTTCGCCACCGTGGTCCGTCCGCCCCGCGGAGTGCCCCGGCTCGTCCTCGACGCCGCCGCCTCGCCGAGCCTGCGCCGCTTCGACGCGGAGCGGCTGTTGCGGGCGGCGGTAGGCGTGACGGGCGAACTCCCGGAGAAAATCGCCCAGGACGTCCGTGTCGTCCGGATCACGTCCTTCGACTCCATCACTCTGGAACTCGACAAGGGCCGCACCGTCTTCTGGGGCAGCGGCGAGGACGGGCCCGTGAAGGCCCGGGTTCTCACCGCGCTCATGAAAGCGACTCCCAAAGCGGGGCACTTCGATGTAAGTGCCCCCACCGCGCCCGCCTCGTCGGGAAGTTGACGCTCATCAGCCCTGGCCAGCACCCTGGTTGGCCAGCGCTACGGGTGATCACATAGGGTGAAAAGAAAAACGGGAGGTTCGGCGTGTTCGTTGAACGTGCGCCACTTGTCGACTTAGTGTCCTGTTCGGAAGAGTCCAGCGAACAGCGACACTGGTAACCCTAAACTTCAACGTTAGGGTTTGGGTCGGCGTTCGGACCGTCCCAATCGGCATCCGTCGTCGCGGCGCGCTTACCACCGCGAAGCGGCGACACGTAACTCGAGGCGAGAGGCCTTCGACGTGGCAGCACCGCAGAACTACCTCGCAGTCATCAAGGTCATCGGTGTCGGCGGCGGTGGTGTCAATGCCATCAACCGAATGATCGAGGTCGGTCTCAAGGGCGTCGAGTTCATCGCCATCAACACCGATGCTCAGGCGTTGTTGATGAGCGACGCCGACGTCAAGCTCGACGTCGGCCGTGAACTCACCCGTGGCCTCGGGGCCGGGGCGAACCCGGCCGTCGGTCGCAAGGCGGCAGAGGACCACCGTGAGGAGATCGAGGAGGTCCTCAAGGGGGCCGACATGGTCTTCGTCACCGCCGGCGAAGGCGGCGGCACCGGCACCGGCGGCGCACCCGTCGTCGCCAACATCGCGCGCTCGCTCGGCGCCCTCACGATCGGTGTGGTCACCCGGCCGTTCACCTTCGAGGGCCGGCGTCGCGCCAACCAGGCGGAGGACGGCATCGCCGAGCTCCGCGAAGAGGTCGACACCCTCATCGTCATCCCCAACGACCGGCTGCTGTCGATCTCGGACCGCCAGGTCTCCGTGCTCGACGCCTTCAAGTCGGCCGACCAGGTGCTCCTCAGCGGTGTCCAGGGCATCACCGACCTCATCACCACCCCGGGTCTGATCAACCTCGACTTCGCCGACGTCAAGTCGGTCATGTCCGAGGCCGGTTCGGCCCTCATGGGCATCGGCTCCGCCCGCGGCGACGACCGCGCGGTGGCCGCCGCCGAGATGGCGATCTCCTCGCCGCTCCTCGAGGCGTCCATCGACGGCGCCCGTGGCGTGCTGCTGTCCATCTCCGGCGGCAGTGACCTCGGTCTCTTCGAGATCAACGAGGCCGCCCAGCTGGTGAGCGAGGCGGCGCACCCCGAGGCGAACATCATCTTCGGTGCGGTCATCGACGACGCCCTCGGCGACGAGGTCCGGGTCACCGTCATCGCGGCAGGCTTCGACGGCGGCCAGCCGCCCGCCCGCCGTGACAACATCATCGGCTCGTCCTCCGCCAAGCGCGAGGAGCCCGCCCCGGCGCCCCGTGCCGCCGAGAACTCCCGCCCGCTGGGCGGACTCGGCACGGTGACCCCCCGCGAGGAGCCGGCGCCCGCCGAGCCCGCGCCGGCGGCCGCCGGCGAGAGCACGCTGCCGCCCGTCGCCCCGCCGGTGGTCCCGCCGGCCCGCCCGTACCCGGACACCCAGGCCGAAGAGCTGGATGTCCCGGACTTCTTGAAGTGATAGGGCAGCGTCACGACACGAGCGGCGCCCACTTCGCCTTCACCGACCGGTGGGGCGGAGTGAGCGCCGTTCCGTACGAGCAGCTCAACCTCGGCGGTGCCGTCGGCGACGACCCCGAGGCCGTACGGGCCAACCGGGGACGCGCGGCCGAGGCGCTCGGGCTCGACCCGGCGCGGGTGGTCTGGATGAACCAGGTGCACGGCGCCGACGTCGCCGAGGTCGAAGGGCCTTGGGGGACCGGGGCGGTCCCGTCGGTCGACGCCGTCGTCACCGCCCGCCGGGGGCTCGCCCTCGCGGTGCTCACCGCGGACTGCGTCCCGGTCCTGCTCGCCGACCCCGTCGCCGGGGTCGTCGGGGCCGCCCACGCCGGGCGGCCCGGGATGGTCGCCGGGGTGGTCCCGGCGGCCGTGGAGCGGATGACCGAACTCGGCGCCCGCCCCGACCGGATCGTCGCCCGCACCGGCCCCGCCGTCTGCGGGCGCTGCTACGAGGTGCCGGAAGCCATGCGCGCCGAGGTGGCGGCGGTCGAGCCGGCCGCCCACGCCGAGACCTCGTGGGGCACCCCCGCCGTGGACGTCACCGCGGGCGTGCTGGCCCAGCTCTCGCGGCTGGGCGTCACCGACGTCGAGGCGAGCGGGATCTGCACCCTGGAGTCCGCCGACCACTACTCGTACCGCCGCGATCGCACCACCGGGCGACTCGCGGGATATGTCTGGTTGATCTGAGAAGAGATATGACGGACCGCAAGTCGGAACTCGCCGCGAACCTCGCCCGGGTGGAGGAGCGCATCGCCGCCGCGTGCGCCGCCGCCGGGCGGAAGCGGGAGGACGTGACCCTCGTCGTGGTCACCAAGACCTACCCCGCGAGCGACGTGCGGCTCCTGCACGAACTCGGCGTGCGTCACGTCGCGGAGAACCGGGACCAGGACGCGGCGCCCAAGGCCGCCGCCTGCGCGGATCTCGACCTGAGCTGGCATTTCGTGGGCCAGTTGCAGACGAACAAGGTCCGGTCCGTGGTGGGTTATGCCGATGTGGTGCAGTCCGTCGACCGTTTGAAGCTCGTTTCCTCTCTCTCCACGGCCGCGGAGAACCGGGGGCGCGAGCTCGGCTGTCTGATCCAGGTGGCCCTGGACGCCGAGTCCGGCCACCGGGGCGAGCGGGGCGGGGTGGCGCCCGACGGGATCGAGGAGTTGGCGGCGGCGGTCGACGCCGCCCCGGGACTCCGGCTCGGCGGACTGATGACCGTCGCACCCCTGGCCGGTCCGTACGCGGGCCGGCAACAGGCCGCCTTCGAGCGCCTGATGGATTTGTCGACTGCCCTGCGCGCGACCCGTCCGGCTGCGAACATGGTGTCAGCAGGGATGAGCGCGGACCTCGAGGAGGCCGTCGCGGCCGGAGCGACACACGTGCGCATCGGTACGGCGGTGCTCGGTGTCCGCCCGAAGCTCGGGTAACGTCGCGAAGCAAGTCGGACCACAGCAGAAAATATGGTCATTCCGCCGAGGGGCGGACAGACCCGTGGATCGCGGGCACTTGGTGACACTGCGACATTCGGTAAGGGCGATCCACCACAGAGCGGAGGATGCAGAGAATGGCCGGCGCGATGCGCAAGATGGCGGTCTACCTCGGCCTCGTGGAGGACGATGGTTACGACGGCCGGGGATTCGATCCCGACGACGACTTCGAACCCGAGCTGGAGCCGGAGCCGGAGCGTGACCGGCGCCACCACCAGCCTCCCCGACAGCTGGAGCGGGAGGAACCGGTGCGTGTGGTGGCCCCGCCCGCACCCCGTGAACCGGTGTCCCATTCTGTCCCGGTACCCGCCGAGAGTGGACGTCCGGCCCGAATTGCCCCCGTGGCATCCATCACACCCGAACGTCCCAGCCTGGAGAAGAACGCACCCGTGATCATGCCCAAGGTCGTGTCCGAGCGGGAGCCGTACCGCATCACCACGCTGCACCCGCGGACCTACAACGAGGCCCGTACCATCGGGGAACACTTCCGCGAGGGCACCCCGGTGATCATGAACCTCACGGAGATGGACGACACCGATGCAAAGCGACTTGTCGACTTTGCCGCCGGACTCGTCTTCGGGCTCCATGGCAGCATTGAGCGCGTGACGCAGAAGGTGTTCCTGTTGTCGCCTGCTAACGTCGATGTCACGGCGGAGGACAAGGCCCGTATCGCAGAGGGCGGATTCTTCAACCAGAGCTGAGAACACGAGACCGAGTACGGCCCGGCCGCAGAGGGCGGCCGGACAAGTGAGAGCACGAGAGCCAGGGGAGAGGGAAGCGCGGGATGGGCGTCGCTTTGCAGGTGATCTACATCGCGCTGATGTGCTTCCTCGTCCTCCTGATCTTGCGGCTGGTCATGGACTACGTCTTCCAGTTCGCCCGGTCATGGCAACCCGGTAAGGCGATGGTGGTCGTACTGGAGGCCACCTACACTGTCACCGATCCACCGCTCAAGCTTCTTCGGCGGCTCATCCCGCCGTTGCGTCTCGGGGGCGTGGCACTCGACCTGTCCTTCTTCGTTCTGATGATCGTCGTTTACATCCTGATCTCCATCGTGAGCAACTTCGCGAGGTGATGGTGGAGGTGAATGTGGACGATACGGTCTTGCCGACTGCCGACGACTACGTAGAGGTGAAGAAGAGATGCCGCTGACCCCCGAGGACGTGCGGAACAAGCAGTTCACGACCGTCCGCCTTCGAGAAGGCTATGACGAGGACGAGGTCGATGCCTTCCTCGACGAGGTCGAAGCCGAACTGACCCGACTGCTCCGCGAGAACGAGGACCTGCGCGCCAAGCTGGCCGCGGCGACCCGTGCCGCCGCGCAGAACCAGCAGCAGGGCATGCGCAAGCCGCCGGAGCAGCAGGACCGTCCTGTCGGTCCCGGCGCTCCCGTGCCCGCCGCCATATCCGGACCGCCGTCCCAGCAGCAGCCCCCGCAGATGGGCCCGCCGCAGCTGCCGTCCGGTGCCCCCGCGCTTCCCGCCGGCCCGATGCAGGGCGGCCCCATGCAGGGCGGGCCCATGGGCCCCGGTCCGATGCAGGGCGGCCCGATGGGTCCCGGTCCGATGCAGGGCGGCCCCATGGGTCACCCGCAGCAGCAGATGCAGCAGATGCAGCCGGCCCAGGGCCCGGGTGGCGACAGCGCCGCGCGTGTCCTCTCGCTGGCCCAGCAGACCGCCGACCAGGCGATCGCGGAGGCCCGTTCCGAGGCCAACAAGATCGTCGGCGAGGCGCGCTCGCGCGCCGAGGGCCTGGAGCGGGACGCCCGCGCCAAGGCCGACGCCCTGGAGCGGGACGCGCAGGAGAAGCACCGCGTCGCGATGGGCTCCCTGGAGTCCGCCCGCGCGACCCTCGAGCGCAAGGTCGAGGACCTGCGGGGCTTCGAGCGCGAGTACCGGACCCGCCTGAAGTCGTACCTGGAGTCGCAGCTGCGTCAGCTGGAGACCCAGGCCGACGACTCGCTGGCTCCGCCGCGCACCCCCGCGGCCGCCTCCCTGCCGCCGTCCCCGTCGATGGCCCCGGCCGGCGCCGGTGCCCCGTCCTTCGGCGGCAACGGCCCGATGGGCGGTGCCCCGTCGTACGGCGGCCAGCAGCAGATGTCCCCGGCGATGACCCAGCCGATGGCTCCGGTCCGCCCGCAGGCTCCCCAGCCGATGCAGCAGGCGCCCGCGCCGATGCGCGGCTTCCTGATCGACGAGGACGACAACTGACGGCCCCGCGGCTCTAGCCGTCGGCGGCAGTCTCGGAGGGCCGGGCCCTGGGAATCTCCCAGGGCCCGGCCCTTTGTGCTGCCTTGGTGCCGACTGCGGCCCGTCGCCTGGCGTGCGGACGAGTGCCGGCTCCTACCGCTGGGGCGCCCGCCCGGCGCGCACGGCGCCGTAGGGGTGCGGGCGGCGTGCAGGGGGCGGAGCGCGCCGCCCGGCGCGGTCCCGTGTGCCCACCCGTCCCGCCCCGGCGGGATTGCCCACACGGGGGTGGGGTCAGGGCCGCACGGGGGTGGGGGCGTGAGGTGCGTGGGGGTGGGGCGTGAGGGTGGCCCCGGAGGCACCCTCGGGGGCGCGTGGAGGGCCCCCCGGGGTGGGGTGAGGCCCGTGTGGGGGCGCGGGAGCGCTGGGGCCGGGCCGTGTGGGGCGCGGGAGCGGTGGGGTGAGGCCCGTGTGGGGCGCGGGAGGGGTGGGACGGGCCCGTGTGGGGCGCGGGAGGGGTGGGGTGGGGTCTGTGTGGGGCGCGGGGGTGTGGAGAGGTGCGCGGGGGGTGGGGTCGGGGCTGTGATCCGGGTGGGTCGGGACGTCGGGGGCAGGACGGTGTGAGGTGGTTCACGGGGGGCGAGGGGGTGGGCGGGGTATGGCGAAGGGCCCGGCGCCTCTCGGGGTGCCGGGCCCTTCGCGGGGGTGCTACGCCTTGCGGAGGCGGAAGGTGAGGGACAGGCCCTCGTCCTCGAAGGGGGTGCCGTACGTGGAGTCGGCCTCGCCCTCCGCGTAGTCCGTGCACAGGACCTCGTCCGCGATGAGCGCCGCGTGGGCCGTCAGGGCCTCCGTGGTCTCCGGCGACGTGGAGGTCCAGCGCAGGGCGATGCGGTCCGCGACGTCGAGGCCGCTGTTCTTGCGGGCCTCCTGGATCAGCCGGATCGCGTCACGGGCTAGGCCCGCCTTGCGGAGCTCCGGGGTGATCTCCAGGTCGAGGGCGACCGTCGCGCCCGAGTCCGAGGCGACCGACCAGCCCTCGCGCGGGGTCTCGGTGATGATGACCTCCTCGGGCGTGAGGGTCACCTGCTCGCCGTTGACCTCGACGCTCGCCTCGCCGCCGCGCAGCGCGAGCGACAGGGCCGCCGCGTCCGCCGCCGCCACGGCCTTCGCCACGTCCTGCACGCCTTTGCCGAAGCGCTTGCCGAGCGCGCGGAAGTTCGCCTTGGCCGTGGTGTCGACCAGGCTGCCGCCGACCTCCGAGAGGGAGGCCACCGTCGAGACGTTGAGCTCCTCGGTGATCTGGGCCTGCAGCTCCGCGGACAGGTCCGCGAAGCCGGTCGCGGCCACGAGCGCCCGCGAGAGCGGCTGACGGGTCTTCACGCCCGACTCGGCCCGCGTGGCGCGGCCCAGCTCGACCAGGCGGCGCACCAGCAGCATCTGCTCGGAGAGGGAGGCGTCGATCAGGGCGCCGTCCGGCTCCGGCCAGGTCGCCAGGTGGACGGACTCCGGGGCGTCCACGCTCACCGGGACCACCAGGTCCTGCCACACGCGCTCGGTGATGAACGGCGTCAGCGGGGCCATCAGGCGGGTGACCGTCTCCACGACCTCGTGCAGCGTGCGCAGGGCCGCCTTGTCGCCCTGCCAGAAGCGGCGGCGCGAGCGGCGCACGTACCAGTTCGACAGGTCGTCGACGAAGGCCGAGAGGAGCTTGCCCGTGCGCTGGGTGTCGTACGACTCCATCGCCTCGGTGGCCTCGGCCACCAGCGTGTTCAGCTCGGACAGCAGCCAGCGGTCCAGGACCGGACGCTCCGCCGGGGCCGGGTCCGCCGCCGACGGGGACCAGCCCGAGGTGCGGGCGTACAGGGCCTGGAAGGCGACCGTGTTCCAGTAGGTCAGGAGGGTCTTGCGGACGACCTCCTGGATGGTGCCGTGGCCCACCCGGCGGGCCGCCCACGGTGAGCCACCGGCCGCCATGAACCAGCGGACCGCGTCGGCGCCGTGCTGGTCCATCAGCGGGATCGGCTGCAGGATGTTGCCCAGGTGCTTGGACATCTTGCGGCCGTCCTCGGCGAGGATGTGGCCCAGGCAGACCACGTTCTCGTACGACGACTTGTCGAAGACCAGCGTGCCGACCGCCATCAGCGTGTAGAACCAGCCGCGGGTCTGGTCGATGGCCTCGCTGATGAACTGCGCCGGGTAGCGGGACTCGAAGAGCTCCTTGTTCTGGTACGGGTAGCCGTACTGCGCGAACGGCATCGAGCCCGAGTCGTACCAGGCGTCGATGACCTCCGGCACGCGCGTCGCGGTCCTGCCGCAGCCCTCCGCCGGGCAGGGGAAGGTCACGTCGTCGATGTACGGGCGGTGCGGGTCCAGGTCCGACTGGTCCGTGCCCGTCAGCTCCGACAGCTCCGCGCGCGAGCCCACGCAGGTGAGGTGGTCGTCCTCGCAGCGCCAGATCGGCAGCGGGGTGCCCCAGTAGCGGTTGCGGGAGAGCGCCCAGTCGATGTTGTTGTTCAGCCAGTCGCCGAAGCGCCCGTGCTTGACCGACTCCGGGAACCAGTTGGTGTTCTCGTTCTCCTCGAGCAGACGGTCCTTGACCGCCGTCGTGCGGATGTACCAGGACGGCTGCGCGTAGTACAGCAGGGCCGTGTGGCAGCGCCAGCAGTGCGGGTAGCTGTGCTCGTAGGCGATGTGCTTGAAGAGCCGGCCGCGCGCGTCCAGGTCGGCGGTCAGCGCCTCGTCGGCCTTCTTGAAGAAGACGCCGCCGACCAGCGGCACGTCCTCCTCGAAGGTGCCGTCGGGGCGGACCGGGTTCACGACCGGCAGGCCGTAGGAGCGGCAGACCTTGAGGTCGTCCTCACCGAAGGCGGGGGACTGGTGGACCAGACCCGTACCGTCCTCGGTGGTCACGTACTCGGCGTTGACGACGTAGTGGGCCGGGGCGGGGAACTCGATCAGCTCGAACGGGCGCTCGTACGTCCAGCGCTCCATGTCCTTGCCGGTGAAGGACTCGCCGGTGGTCACCCAGCCCTCGCCGAGCGCCTTCTCCAGCAGGGGCTCGGCGACGACCAGCCGCTCGTCGCCGTCGGTGGCGACGACGTACGTGACCTCGGGGTGGGCGGCGACGGCCGTGTTGGACACCAGGGTCCACGGCGTGGTCGTCCAGACGAGGAGCGCGGCGCGGCCGGCGAGCGGGCCGGAGGTCAGCGGGAAGCGCACGTAGACCGAGGGGTCGACGACCGTCTCGTAGCCCTGCGCGAGCTCGTGGTCCGAGAGGCCGGTGCCGCAGCGGGGGCACCAGGGGGCGACGCGGTGGTCCTGGACGAGCAGGTCCTTGTCGAAGATCTGCTTCAGCGACCACCAGACCGACTCGATGTAGGAGGGGTCCATGGTGCGGTAGGCGTCGTCGAGGTCGACCCAGTAGCCCATCCGGGTGGTGAGCTCGGCGAAGGCGTCGGTGTGGCGGGTCACGGACTCGCGGCACCTGGCGTTGAACTCGGCGATGCCGTACGCCTCGATGTCCTTCTTGCCGGAGAAGCCGAGCTCCTTCTCGACGGCGAGCTCGACCGGCAGGCCGTGGCAGTCCCAGCCGGCCTTGCGGGCGACGTGGTAGCCGCGCATGGTGCGGAAGCGGGGGAACACGTCCTTGAAGACGCGGGCCTCGATGTGGTGGGCGCCCGGCATGCCGTTGGCGGTGGGCGGGCCCTCGTAGAAGACCCACTCCGGGCGTCCCTCGGACTGCTCCAGCGTCTTGGCGAAGACCTTGTTCTCGCGCCAGAAATCGAGCACGGCGTGCTCGAGCGCGGGCAGGTCTACCTGGGCGGGCACCTGGCGGTACTGCGAAGACATCGATCTTCCTCCGGCGGATGTTCCTCGTTCCGTCCGGAGGGACGAGAGCTGGGCTCCCGCGGTACCACCCTCCTTGGCCCCGGGCGCGGACGCCCTGAGCCCCCTCATTGGGGTCGCGACACCGGGTCTAGTCGCCGCGGTCGCCCGCGGTTTTCTTCCGGCAGCTCCGGGGTGATGCTTCACATCGGGCTCGCCCCCGGGCTCTCACCGTCCCCGGGTCGCTCATGGCTGCGTACGACGCTACTCGTCCCCATCCAAGCCTTTCGCTCCTCCCTCCGGCCCCGGCTTCGCCCGGGCTGGAGGGCACGTCCACAGTGTACGGGCCCGCCGTGCGGTCGGCCGACCGTTTTCCGTGTGACCCGAATGGCCACACGGCCGGGGGCGGACTTCCGCTGCGGCCAAGTGGGGGAGGGACGGTACGGATAACCGGCCGGTGAGCTGGGCACAACCGAGGCAGGTCCGTCCCGCGGGGCGCCGGGGCGGACGATGCGGGCGGCGTGCCCCGTTGCCGCGGGCCCTGGGCCGATTTATCGTCCCAGCACGATTCGCGCGCAAGATCACAAAATGTGAAGGGGCCGCGACATGGTGGCGAAGAAGACCGCCGCGAGGAAGACGACGGCCACGAAGACGACGGCCGCGAAGCCGCCGGCCGCGAAGAAGTCCGCGCCCGCGAAGAGGCCGGCGGCCGGGAAGGCGGCGGCCGGGAGGACCACGGCCACGGAGGACCCCGCCGAGCAGGCGGCCACGAAGAAGGCGGCGGCGGCGAAGAAGGTGCCGACGAGGAGCACGCCCGCGGGGAGTACCGCGGCCGCCGGCGCCACGGCCCCCGCGGCGGCGGACGGGACCCCCGTGGAGAGGACGGCGGCCGGTTCGCCCGGGAGCACCCCGGCGGGGAGTCCCGCCGGGACCACGAAGACCACGAAGACCACGAAGGCCACGAGGGCCGCGAGGGCCGCGAAGACGGCCAGGACCGCGACCGAGAAGAAGACAGGAGCCAGGACGGTGGCAGCGAAGAAGACCGCGGGTGGCGTCACGACGGCCGAGAACGACGCCGCGGTGCCCCCGGCCCGTGCCGGTGAGCTCGCCGTACGCCCCGGCGAGGACCCGTGGACCCCCGAGGAGGTCGCCGAGGCCCGCAGCGAACTGCAGGCGGAGGTGCTGCGGCTGCGCAGCGAGCTGGTCCACTCGCAGGAGGAGCTGACGGGGCTGATGCGCGACTCCGGCGACGGCGCCGGGGACGACCAGGCCGACACCGGCACCAAGAACATCACGCGCGAGCACGAGCTGGCCCTGGCCGCGAACGCCCGCGAGATGCTGGAGCAGACCGAGCACGCCCTGGAACGCCTCGACGCGGGCACGTACGGCTTGTGCGAGATCTGCGGGAAGCCCATCGGCAAGGCCAGGATGCAGGCCTTCCCGAGGGCCACCCTCTGCGTGGAGGACAAGCAGAAGCAGGAGCGTCGGGGCTGACGGCGCCGGACGCCCGTGTCGTACCCTCGGGGCACAGGCAGGCACCTAGGTTGAGGGACTCACGTGGCAGAGGCGGAGCGCGTCATCGGTACGCCGGATTCAGCAGGGGCCGACGAGGCAGGGGCCGACGAGACGGCGGTCCCCGAGGAGCGGCCCAGGGGCAGGCGGAAGATCCTCGCGCTGTTCCTGGTCGCCGTGTTCGCCTACCTGCTCGACCTCGGCAGCAAGATGGTCGTGGTCGAGAAGCTGGAGGGCCACGAGCCGATCGAGGTGATCGGCGACCTGCTGCGTTTCGAGGCCGTCCGCAACCCGGGTGCCGCGTTCGGCATGGGCGAGGCCTTCACGATCATCTTCACCGTGATCGCGGCCGCGGTCATCGTGGTGATCATCCGCCTCGCCCGCAAGCTCTACAGCCTCCCCTGGGCCATCGCGCTCGGTCTGCTGCTCGGCGGCGCGCTGGGCAACCTGACCGACCGGATCTTCCGCTCGCCGGGCGTCTTCGAGGGCGCGGTGGTCGACTTCATCGCGCCCGCGCACTTCGCCGTCTTCAACCTGGCGGACTCGGCGATCGTCTGCGGCGGCATCCTCATCGTCTTCCTCTCGTTCCGCGGCCTGGACCCGGACGGAACCGTCCACAAGGACTGAAACCCCGCGGGTGAGGTCCGCGCGCTCCCGGTGAGGACCGGGAGCGCCGCGCGGCAAGGCATACTCGTACGGGTGAGCACGAGTCCCGAGATCCGCACGCTGCCCGTTCCCGACGGCCTGGAGGGCGAGCGCGTCGACGCCGCCATCTCCCGGATGTTCGGGTTCTCCCGTACGAAGGCGGCCGAGCTGGCCGCCGCAGGCAAGGTCCTGGTCGACGGTTCCGTTGTCGGCAAGTCCGAGCGGGTCAGCGGCGGCGCGTGGCTCGAGGTCGAGATGCCCGGCGCGCCCGCCCCGGTGCAGGTCGTCGCCGAGCCCGTCGAGGGCATGGAGATCGTCCACGACGACGACGACATCGTCGTGATCATGAAGCCGGTCGGCGTCGCCGCCCACCCCAGCCCCGGCTGGACCGGCACCACCGTGATCGGCGGCCTCGCCGCCGCCGGCTACCGGATCTCCACCTCCGGCGCGGCCGAGCGCCAGGGCATCGTGCACCGCCTCGACGTCGGCACCTCCGGACTGATGGTGGTGGCGAAGTCGGAGTACGCGTACACGTCGCTGAAGCGCCAGTTCAAGGAGCGCGTGGTCGACAAGCGCTACCACGCCCTGGTGCAGGGCCACCCGGACCCGCTGAGCGGCACCATCGACGCCCCCATCGGCCGGCACCCGAACCACGACTACAAGTGGGCCGTGACCGCCGACGGCAAGGCGTCCGTGACCCACTACGACCTCATCGAGGCCTACCGGGCCGCCTCGCTGCTCGACATCAAGCTGGAGACGGGCCGCACCCACCAGATCCGGGTGCACATGTCCGCCCACCGCCACCCCTGCGTCGGCGACCTCACCTACGGTGCCGACCCGACGATGGCCAAGCGCCTCGGCCTGACCCGGCAGTGGCTGCACGCCGTCCGGCTCGGCTTCGAGCACCCCGGCGACGGGCAGTGGGTGGAGTTCGCGAGCACCTATCCGGCGGACCTGCAGACCGCCCTGGACCGGATCGCCTCGGAGAGCCGGTGACCGCCGCGTACTCCGTCCGGGAGGCCGTCGGCGACGACGACCGCGACGCCTGCTTCGAGGTGCGCCGTGAGGTCTTCGTCGGCGAGCAGGGCGTGCCGCGCGAGCTGGAGTACGACGCCCACGACGAGACCGCCGTGCACGTGCTCGCCGTCCGGGCCGACGGCGTGCCGCTGGGCACCGGGCGGCTCCTGCATGGCGCGGACGCGACGGCCAAGACCGGCGCCGACGCCTCGGTGGGCTCCCTCGGACGGCTCGCGGTGACCGCCGCGGCACGCGGCCTCGGGGTCGGCGCCGCGGTCGTGCGGGCCATCGAGGACGCGGCGCGCGAGCGCGGGCTCACCGCGGTCGACCTGCACGCGCAGACCCACGCGCTGGGCTTCTACGAGCGGCTGGGATACGTCGCCTACGGCCCCGAGTTCCCGGACGCGGGGATGCCGCACCGGGCCATGCGCCGCACGTTGTAGCGACGTCCGGCAGGGGCGTTCAATGTCAAAAGGGGCGTACGTGACAGGGTAGGGCCGTGGATCAACTGGCCCTCCTGTTCCTGCTGCTCCTCGGCGCCGTCCTGACCGTGCCCCTCGGGGAGCGGCTCGGGCTGCCCGCACCCGTCCTGATGACCCTCGTCGGGATCGTGCTGGCCTACCTGCCGTTCGTACCGAGCGTCGACATCCCGCCCGAGCTCATCCTTCCGCTGGTGCTGCCCCCACTGCTCTACGCGTCGGTCCAGCGCACCTCCTGGCGGCAGTTCGCGGCCAACCGGCGCCCGATCTTCCTGCTCGCCGTGGCCCTGGTCTTCGTCACCACGGCCGCGGTCGGGGCGATCGCCGACGCCCTCGTGCCGGGCATCCCGCTGGCCGCCGCGCTCGCGCTCGGCGCCCTGGTCGCGCCGCCCGACCCGGTCGCGGCCACCGCGGTCGCCGGTTCGCTGGGCCTGCCCCGCCGCCTGGTGTCGATCCTGGAGGGCGAGGGACTCTTCAACGACGTCACCGCGATCGTGCTGTACCACGTCGCGATCACCGCGGTGGTGACCGGGAGGTTCTCCTGGCCCGAGGCGCTGGCCGAGCTGGTCCTGTCCGCCGTCGTCGCCGTCGTCGTCGGCCTCGTCCTCGGCTGGGCCACCAACAAGCTGATGGGCTTCCTCGGCGACGCCACCCTGCAGACCGGGCTCACCCTCCTCGTGCCGTTCGTCTCCTACGTCATCGCCGAGGAGCTGCACGGATCCGGCGTGCTCGCCGTCCTGATCACCGCGCTCTTCCTGGCCGAGCACGCCGTCGACGCCGACGACGTGATGGGGCGGCTCGCCGGGCAGACCTTCTGGGAGGTCGTCGACACCCTCGTCACCGGCATCGCCTTCGGCCTCATCGGCCTGGAGCTGGTCCACGTCTTCGGGGTGGCCGAGGGGCGCGGCGGCCAGATGCTCGGCTGGGGCGCGGCGGTCGTCGGGGTCGTGGTCGTGGTCCGGCTGCTGTGGCTGCTGCCGGCGACCTGGCTGGCGAAGCGGCTGCACGACCGCCGGGACGTCGCCGAGGAGATCCCGATGAGCTGGCGGGAGACCGTCGTCATGTGGTGGGCCGGGATGCGCGGGGTGGCCTCGGTGGCGCTGGCGCTCGCCATCCCGCTCCGTACGGACGACGGCGCGCCCTTCCCCGGCCGGGACGAGCTGATCTTCATCGCCTTCTGCGTGATCCTCGGGACGCTCGTGGTGCAGGGGCTCACCCTGCCCCGGCTGGTGAAGCGGCTGGGGGTGAAGGCGGACACGGATGCCGAGCGGGCCTTCGAGCGCGAGCTGGCGACCCGGGCGGCGAGGGCGGCCAAGCACCGCCTGAAGGAGATCGAGGAGATGGAGGAGCTGCCCGAGGAGGTCGCCGAGCGGCTGCAGCGCGGGGCCTTCGACATCGGGGCGCGGATCAGCCCGGACCTGGTGGACGAGGAGCGGCGGGCCGCGTTCCGGGAGCGGGTCGACCGGGTGAAGAAGGTCCAGCAGGTCCAGCGGGAGATGATGTCGGCGGCGCGGCACGCGGTCCTCTCGGCGCGCAGCGAGCCCGGCGCCGACCCCGAGGTGGTCGACCGGGTGCTGCGCGAGCTGGACGTGCGCAGCATGCGCTGAGCAGGGCGCCCCGGGGCCGGGTGGGAGGATGGGCCGCATGGACATCATGCTTCTCCACTCGGTCTACGGGCTGACCCCTTCCGTCGAGGCCGCCGCCGAGCGGCTGCGGGCCGCCGGGCACCGGGTCTGGACCCCGGACCTCTTCGACGGGCGGACGGTGGGGACCGTCGAAGAGGGTGTGGCGCTCCGGGACGAGATCGGCAAGGACGAGCTGCTGAAGCGCGCGGTCATGGCCGCCGCGCCCTACTCGGAGCGCGGCCTGGTCTACATGGGCCTCTCGCTCGGGGCCTCGGTCGCGCAGACCCTGGCGCTGGGGGACGAGAAGGCGCGCGGGCTGCTGCTGTTCCACGGCACCTCGGACATCGCGGAGTCGGCCTCGGTGGACGACCTGCCGGTCCAGCTGCACGTGGCCGAGCCCGACCCGTTCGAGACGGACGACTGGCTGTCGTCCTGGTACCTGCAGATGCGCAGGGCCGGCGCGGACGTGGAGATCTACCGCTACCGCGGCGCCGGTCACCTCTACACCGACCCCGAGCTCCCGGACTGGGACGCGGAGGCGGCGGAGCGCACGTGGACGGCGGCGCTGGGCTTCCTCGACAGCCTGTAGGGCCGGAGGCGGAAAGGGGTGTGGCCCCCGGGGAGTCCCCGGAGGCCACACCGCTGTGTCCGGACGGTGCGTCAGGCGCGGTACGCGGTCCAGGAGTCGTTCATGCGGGTCACCTGGCCCGACGTGAACTGGTACATGCAGGAGTCGTACGTGTAGTCCATGAAGTTGTGGATGGGGTCCACACCGGTCTTGTTGGTGCAGGAGTCACGGCCGGTCGGGCACTCGAACGCGGCGCTCTTCTCGGCCGGGGTGTCGGAGACGTAGTCGCCGTTGCCGGAGCAGCCGCCCTGGAAGGTGTGGTAGAGGCCCATCCAGTGGCCGACCTCGTGGGTGGCGGTGTCGCCCTGGTTGTAGTTGGCGGCGGAGCCGCCCGGCAGCGAGGCGTCGAGGATGACGACGCCGTCCATCTTCGGGCTGGACTTGTACGAGGACGGGAAGGTCGCCCAGCCGAGCAGGCCGCCGCCGAGGTTGGCGGTGTAGATGTTGAGCGCGTTCGCGCCGCCCTTGCGGAGCGCCGTCTTCATCTGCGTCTCGGCGGTGCTGCCGTCGGACAGGTTGTACCAGGTGGCGTTGTCCGTGTAGTCGGTCGAGACCAGCGAGAACTGGAAGCCCGAGTTCACGTTGCCGGTGCCCTGGCCCGCGTACGCGGCGTTGAGGACGGCGATCTGGTTGCTGACGGCCGTGGCGCTGAGCTTGCCCGTGGTGCCGCTGTGGATGACGTGGAAGTACACGGGGATGGTGACCGTGGCGGCCGCGGTGCCGGCGGCGGCGCTCGCGCGGCCGGAGACCCGGGCCTCCGACACTCTCTTCTTGAGGTCCGCGTCCATGGCCTTGGCCTGGGCGGCGGTGACCTCGTTCGGCTCCGCCTCGGTGGCGCTGCCCTTGGCCTTGCGGGCGCCGGAGAGGGCGGCGGCGTCGTCCGCGCACTTCTCGGCGGAGGCCAGGGTGGTCGTGGCCGGGGCGGCCGCCGGGGCGGACAGCGGGGCCAGGGCCAGGGTTCCGGCCATGACGGCGGTGCCGAGCATACGACGTGTCATACGCGGCGATATACGGACAAGAGCGCGCACGGGGTGACTCCTCGCGGGGGGTGGGGGGAGGTACTTCCTCGCCACTGGCCGGGAGATTACGCGTCCATGTCACATGTGGTTGAGGATTGATCAAGCCCAATCATTCAGGGGGCAAATCGGTGCATCGGGAAGAAAAACTTGCGCCGATTCCGGAGTTTGAGACGTGGGCGTAACAGAAGAGAAGCCGAAGGCGGGTGGTGTGTCCGGTTTCGATCTCCCGAACTCGCCACCCGCCGTAGCCATGTGATCTCCCGTTAACAAAACGGATCATGGCCGAAAATAGCTGCCGGGGCCCCCGGCAGGATGCGTCAGCGCACCGGCTGGTACACCCGCTCGACGCGCTGCGTTCCGTTGAGCGTGCGGTACGAACGCGCCCAGGACGCGGAGGCGTCGCGGTCCGCACGGTCGGAGAGCGTGTAGTAGTCCATCTGCGAGCGCTCGGCCGTCACGTCGAGCACGCCGTAGCCGTGGTGGTCCATGTCCACCCACTTCACGTGGCGGTTGGCGGCCTTGATCGCACCCGCCGCCACCACGGAGAGGGTGCCCGGCGCCACGTGCAGCATGTCGTCCAGGTTGTCCGAGGTCACCGAGGTCACCACGAACTCCGTCGCGGCCGAGGCGGACAGCGGGTAGGTCGCCGCCTTCACCGGCACGTCGTTGGCCCAGGCCATGTGGATGTCGCCGGTCAGGAACACCGTGTTGCGGATGCCCCGGTCCGTCAGGTGCTTCAGCAGCTCCTTGCGGTCGTCCGTGTACCCGTCCCACTGGTCGACGTTCACGGCGAGGCCGCCCTGCGGCAGGCCCAGCAACTCGGCCAGCGGGCCGAGGAGATCGGCCGGCAGCGCACCGAAGGCCACCGGCGAGATCATCACCGAGGTGCCCACCAGCTGCCAGGTCGCGTCCGAGGAGGCGAGCCCGGCCTTCAGCCAGTCCAGCTGGGCCCGCCCGGTGATGGTGCGCTCCGGGTCGTCCACCTTGCCGCTGCCCACGCCCGCCTGCTGCGAGCGGAAGGAGCGCAGGTCCAGCAGATGCAGGTCGGCCAGGCGGCCGAACCGCAGCCGCCGGTAGACCGTCCCCTCGGTGGAGGTGCGCACCGGCATCCACTCGAAGTACGCCTGCTTGGCCGCCGCCACCCGCTCCGCCCAGACGCCCTCGGCGTCCGGGGTGTGGTTCTCCGCCCCGCCCGACCAGGCGTCGTTGGCGAACTCGTGGTCGTCCCAGATGGCGACGATCGGGTGCGCCGCGTGCAGCGCCTGCAGGTCGGCGTCGGTCTTGTACGTGGCGTGCCGCAGGCGGTAGTCGGCCAGCGCGACGATCTCGTGCGCCGGCTGGTGCTGCCGGACGGTGTACTTCGCCTCCGGGTAGGCGCCGGCGGCGTACTCGTAGATGTAGTCGCCGAGGTGGAGGATCGCGTCCAGGTCCGTACGGGCGGCCAGGTGCCGGTACGCGGAGAAGTAGCCGGCCTCCCAGTTGGCGCAGGAGACCACGCCGAAGCGGATCCCGGGCGCGGCCGAGTCGACGGCGGGTGCGGTGCGGGTGCGGCCGGCGGGGGAGACGGTGCCGCCCGAGGTGAAGCGGAACCAGTAGGGCGTGGCCGGGTGGAGGCCGCGTACGTCCACCTTCACGGTGTGGTCGGAGGAGGCGGAGGCGACGACGGTGCCGCTCGCCACGGTCCGGGCGAAGGAGCGGTCCTCGGCCAGCTCCCAGCCGACCGGGACGTCGGCGCCCCGGCCGGAGCCGGGGGTGGCGTCGGGGGTGGGGGTGACGCGCGTCCAGAGCAGGACGCCGTCGGGCAGCGGGTCGCCGGAGGCGACTCCGTGGAGGAAGGAGGGTGCCCCGGCGTCCGCGAGCGCGGGCGAGGCGATGGCCGCCAGGGCCGGCGCGGCGACGGCGGTCACGGCGGCGGCCTTCACGACGGTGCGGCGGCTGGGAGCTGATATCAGGTCACGACTGGTCACGGACCGTCAGATTACTGACCGGTACTCGGAAAGGGCAGTCCCCTGCGCAAAGTTCGCCGAAGCTTCCTCGGACGTTCGTGCGATCCGGCCCCGGCTCCCCTGCGCCCCGGCTCCCCTGCGCCCCGGCTCCTGTGCCCCGGCCCCGCCGGGGCCGGGGCACAGGCGGAGGTCAGCCCTTGAGCGCCTTCGTCAGCGCGGTGTTGAAGTCGTCCACCGTCAGCGGCGGGTTCTTGCTGCCCTCGGCGGTCAGCGTCTCGCCGTCCATCTTCAGCGTCGGCGTGCCCGTGACACCGCTCTTGTCGAAGGTCTTCGACATCCTCATCGCCCAGGCGTCGAAGGTGCCGCTCTCGACGTTCTTCCTGAACTCCGCGTTGCCCTTCAGGGCGGGCACGGAGTCCGCCACCTCCAGGAGGTAGGAGTCCTTGGCGAACTTGTCCTGGCTCTCCTCCGGGTGGAACCGGGTCGAGTAGAGCGCCGCCTTGTACTTCAGGAAGGCCTCCGGGCTCACGTCGAGCGCCGCGCCCAGCGCCGACAGGGCGTTCTTCGAGCCCTCGCCCTGGTCGGCGTTGTCGATGAACGTGGCGCCCACGTACTTCAGCTTGTACTTGCCGTCGGCGACGTCCTTCTCGACCGTGGCGCCCACGCCCTGCTCGAAGGTCGCGCACACCGGGCAGCGCGAGTCCTCGAAGATCTCCAGGGTCTTCTTCGCCTCGGGCTTGCCGACGACGACGGTGGTGCCGTCCTGGCCCTCGGTGTTCTTCGGGGCGGCGACGCTCTTCGCGTCCGCCGCCGCCTCCCAGTGGGAGGGCTTGCCGGCCTGCACGACGGCGTAGCCGATGCCGCCGGCGAGCGCGAGGACGGCGACCGCCGTGCCGGCCACGACGAGCCGGCGGCGGGCCTTCTCCTTCCGGGCCTGCTTCTCACGTTCGACCCGCAGCCGCTCGCGGGCGGCTGCCTTGTTGGCCTGGCTGTTGCGCTTGCTCATGGGTGTGCACTCCGTGAAGACGAGAAAAATGGCGGGATACGCGTGCTGCTCAGACGAGGGCGAGCGCGGGCGCGACGGCCGGGGCCGAGCGCCTGAGGCTCGCGCAGCACGGCGGTCCACGCCGTCCCACGGAGTGCACGAGCAGCCGGGCTCGCGACCGGCGCGGCCGGCCGGCGACGTGCCCGGCGCGCCGCGGGAGGGGCCCCGCGGCGCGGAAGAACGCCGCCACGAGCAGCAGCGGACGGAAGGCGAAGGCGACGGCCGCCCGCAGCAGCCGGGCCAGCGCCCGCTCCCCGCCCCACAGCCAGGAGGCCGCCGCGAGCCCGACCGCCACATGGGCGGCGAGCAGCAGCCAGGGCACGGCCGGGTCGGGAGAGGACAGCAGGGCCGCCGCGGTCCCGGTCCCGGGAGTCGCCACGCCCGGCAGCGGAGTGCCGACCGCGCCGCCGCACAGGGCGTCCATGTCGAGCCCCACCGCGCGCAGCGAACCGGCGACCGGGCCGCCGGCGGGGCCGTAGCAGGCCGCCTGACCGCTGGTGAAGAGCGTGTCGGCGGCCAGCTCCAGCGGAACGAGCAGCCCGGCGATCGGGCCGAAGCCCCGCTCGCGGCCGGCCAGGGCGTACGCCACGGCGAAGACGGCCACCGCGACCGGGCCGACCGTCCCCAGCGGCAGCGGAACGCCGGACAGCAGGACGTGCGAGGCCACGGACAGCGTGACGGCCAGTGCCGTGAAGAACGCCGCCCGGAGGGCTCTCAGCTGGGTGTCTGCCATGTCCATCGCCGTGGAAGTGTCCCACGCCCGGCCGTAAGGCGTCCCTAAGGCCGAGCTGTGAGACCGTTTCCGCCCCCGCCTACAGGCCCGGGATGCGTCCGTTGCGGAACAGGTCCACGAAGATCTGGTGGTCGGCACGCGCGCGTGCGCCGTAGGCGTGCGCGAAGTCCACCAGGAGCTCGGTGAAGCCCTCCTCGTCGGCCGCGATCGCCGCGTCGATGGCCCGCTCGGTGGAGAACGGCACCAGGGACTGGCCGCTGGAGTCGTCCGCCGCCGCGTGCATGGCCGCGGTCGCCCGGCCGAGGTCGGCGACGGTCGCGGCGATCTCCTCCGGGTCGTCGATGTCCGACCAGTCCAGGTCCACCGCGTACGGCGAGACCTCGGCGACCAGCTGCCCGGCCCCGTCGAGCTCGGTCCAGCCCAGCCACGGGTCGGCGTGCGCCTGCAGCGCCCGCTGCGAGATCACGGTCCGGTGGCCCTCGTGCCGGAAGTAGCCCCGCACCGCCGCGTCCGTCACATGGCGCGACACCGCCGGCGTCTGCCCCTGCTTCATGTAGATGACGACGTCGTTCTCCAGGGCGTCGCTGTTGCCCTCCAGCAGGATGTTGTACGAGGGGAGGCCGGCCGAGCCGATGCCGATCCCGCGCCGGCCGACGACGTCCTTCACCCGGTACGAGTCCGGGCGGGCCAGGCTCGACTCCGGCAGCGTCTCCAGGTAGGCGTCGAAGGCGGCGAGGACCTTGTAGCGGGTGGCCGCGTCCAGATCCACGGAGCCGCCGCCCCCGCTGAAGCGGCGCTCGAAGTCACGGATCTCGGTCATCGAGTCGAGCAGGCCGAAGCGGGTAAGCGAGCGCGCCTCGCGCAGCGCGCCGAGCAGCGGGCCCTCGGCGGTGTCCAGCGTGAAGGGCGGGATCTCGTCGTTCTTCGTGCCGGTGGCGAGGTCGTGGATCCGCTCCCGGTAGGCGGCCGCGCAGACCTTCACCAGCCCGGTGATCTGCTCGTCGCTGAGCGCCTTCGCGTAGCCGATCAGGGCGAGCGAGGCGGCGAGCCGCTTGAGGTCCCAGGTGAAGGGGCCGACGTACGCCTCGTCGAAGTCGTTGACGTTGAAGATCAGCCGCCCGTTGGCGTCCATGTAGGTGCCGAAGTTCTCGGCGTGCAGATCGCCGTGGATCCACACCCGGCCGGTGCGCTCGTCCAGGAACGGGCCGCCGTGCGCCTCGCGCTCCAGGTCCTGGTAGAAGAGGCAGGCGGTGCCGCGGTAGAAGGCGAAGGCGGAGCCGGCCATCTTCCGGAACTTGACCTTGAAGGCGGCCGGGTCGGCCGCGAGCAGCTCGCCGAAGGCGGTGTCGAAGACGGTGAGGATCTGCTCACCGCGCTCGGTGGCGGTGGGCTGGGGTACCGACATCGCAGGTGCCTCCTGGTGCGCGATCCGGCACGGGGAGTGGCCGGAACTGGTGCATGACAAATGGGACAGGTGTTCCCTGACTCCCAACGCGCGACCGTACCGCCGAGTGCCCGGCGACTGTCAGTCGCGCGACGTAGACTTCCACGCTGTCCCCCCAGGAATTCATCGGAGGCTCCCCACCGTGACCAGGCCGCCCTTCACGCACCTCCACGTCCACACCCAGTACTCCCTGCTGGACGGTGCCGCGCGGCTGAAGGACATGTTCAACGCGTGCAACGAGATGGGCATGACCCATATCGCCATGTCCGACCACGGCAACCTGCACGGCGCCTACGACTTCTTCCACTCGGCCAAGAAGGCCGGTGTGACGCCGATCATCGGCATCGAGGCCTACGTCGCCCCCGAGTCCCGGCGGAACAAGCGGAAGATCCAGTGGGGCCAGCCCCACCAGAAGCGGGACGACGTCTCCGGCTCCGGCGGTTACACCCACAAGACCATCTGGGCGGCGAACGCCACCGGCCTGCACAACCTCTTCCGGCTCTCCTCCGACGCCTACGCCGAGGGCTGGCTGCAGAAGTGGCCGCGGATGGACAAGGAGACCATCTCGCAGTGGTCGGAGGGCCTGATCGCCTCCACCGGCTGCCCCTCCGGCGAGCTCCAGACGCGACTGCGTCTCGGCCAGTTCGACGAGGCACTGAAGTCCGCCTCGGAGTACCAGGACATCTTCGGCAAGGACCGCTACTTCCTGGAGCTGATGGACCACGGCATCGAGATCGAGCGCCGGGTCCGCGACGGCCTCCTGGAGATCGGCAAGAAGCTCGGCATCCCGCCGCTGGTCACCAACGACTCGCACTACACCTACGCGCACGAGGCCACCGCCCACGACGCCCTGCTGTGCATCCAGACCGGCAAGAACCTCTCGGACCCGGACCGCTTCAAGTTCGACGGCACCGGCTACTACCTGAAGTCCACCGACGAGATGTACGCCATCGACTCCTCGGACGCCTGGCAGGAGGGCTGCGCGAACACGCAGCTCGTCGCCGACCAGATCGACGTCACCGGGATGTTCGAGCCGCGGAACCTGATGCCGAAGTTCGACATCCCCGAGGGCTACACCGAGGTCACCTGGTTCCGCGAGGAGACCATGCGGGGCATGCACCGCCGCTTCCCCGACGGCATCCCCGAGGACCGCATGAAGCAGGTCGAGTACGAGATGGACACGATCATCTCGATGGGCTTCCCGGGCTACTTCCTCGTCGTTGCCGACTTCATCATGTGGGCGAAGAGCCAGGGCATCGCCGTGGGCCCGGGCCGAGGCTCCGCGGCCGGCTCGATCGTCGCCTACGCCATGGGCATCACCGACCTCGACCCCATCCCGCACGGCCTGATCTTCGAGCGCTTCCTCAACCCCGAGCGCATCTCGATGCCCGATGTCGACATCGACTTCGACGAGCGCCGGCGCGTCGAGGTGATCCGGTACGTGACCGAGAAGTACGGCGCCGACAAGGTCGCCATGATCGGCACGTACGGCAAGATCAAGGCCAAGAACGCGATCAAGGACTCCGCGCGCGTCCTCGGCTACCCGTACGCGATGGGCGACCGGCTCACCAAGGCCATGCCCGCCGACGTCCTCGGCAAGGGCATCGACCTCGACGGCATCACCAATCCCGCCCACCCGCGCTACAGCGAGGCGGGCGAGATCCGGGCCATGTACGAGAACGAGCCCGACGTGAAGAAGGTGATCGACACCGCCAAGGGCGTCGAGGGCCTCGTCCGGCAGATGGGCGTGCACGCCGCCGGCGTGATCATGTCCAGCGAGCCGATCGTCGACCACGCCCCGATCTGGGTGCGGCACACGGACGGCGTGACCATCACGCAGTGGGACTATCCGCAGTGCGAGTCGCTCGGCCTGCTGAAGATGGACTTCCTGGGCCTGCGGAACCTGACCATCATGGACGACGCCGTCAAGATGGTGAAGGCCAACAAGGGCATCGACCTCGACCTCCTGGCCCTGCCGCTGGACGACCCGAAGACCTTCGAACTGCTCCAGCGCGGTGACACCCTCGGCGTCTTCCAGTTCGACGGCGGCCCCATGCGGTCCCTGCTGCGGCTGATGAAGCCCGACAACTTCGAAGACATCTCCGCCGTGTCCGCGCTCTACCGCCCGGGCCCGATGGGCATGAACTCGCACACGAACTACGCCCTGCGCAAGAACAAGCAGCAGGAGATCACCCCGATCCACCCGGAGCTGGAGGAGCCCCTCAGGGAGGTCCTCGACGTCACCTACGGCCTGATCGTGTACCAGGAGCAGGTGCAGAAGGCCGCCCAGATCATCGCCGGCTACTCGCTCGGCGAGGCCGACATCCTCCGCCGCGTCATGGGCAAGAAGAAGCCCGACGAACTGGCGAAGAACTTCACCATCTTCCAGGCCGGTGCCAAGAAGAACGGCTACAGCGACGAGGCCATCCAGGCCCTGTGGGACGTCCTGGTCCCCTTCGCCGGCTACGCCTTCAACAAGGCGCACTCCGCCGCGTACGGCCTGGTCTCCTACTGGACCGCCTATCTGAAGGCGAACTACCCCGCCGAGTACATGGCGGGCCTGCTGACGTCGGTCAAGGACGACAAGGACAAGTCCGCCGTCTATCTGAACGAGTGCCGCCGCATGGGCATCAAGGTGCTCCCGCCGAACGTCAACGAGTCCGAGTCGAACTTCGCCGCCCAGGGCGACGACGTGATCCTCTTCGGCCTCACCGCCGTCCGCAACGTCGGCTCCAACGTCGTCGAGTCGATCATCAAGACGCGCAAGAGCAAGGGGAAGTACAGCTCCTTCCCCGACTTCCTCGACAAGGTCGAGGCCGTGGTCTGCAACAAGCGCACCGTCGAGTCGCTGATCAAGGCCGGCGCCTTCGACACCATGGGCCACACCCGCAAGGGCCTGGTCGCCCAGCACGAGCCCATGATCGACACCGTCGTGGCGGTCAAGCGCAAGGAGGCCGAGGGGCAGTTCGACCTCTTCGGCGGCATGGGCGACGAGGACAGCAGCGAGCCCGGCTTCGGCCTGGACGTCGAGTTCTCCGACGTCGAGTGGGAGAAGACCTATCTCCTCGCCCAGGAGCGCGAGATGCTCGGCCTCTACGTCTCCGACCACCCGCTCTTCGGTCTGGAGCACGTCCTCTCCGACAAGACGGACGCCGGCATCTCCCAGCTCACCGGCGGCGAGCACGCGGACGGCGCGGTCGTCACCATCGGCGGCATCATCTCCGGCCTCCAGCGGAAGATGACCAAGCAGGGCAACGCCTGGGCCATCGCCACGGTGGAGGACCTGGCCGGTTCCATCGAGTGCATGTTCTTCCCCGCCACCTACCAGCTGGTCTCCACCCAGCTGGTCGAGGACGCGGTCGTCTTCGTCAAGGGCCGGCTCGACAAGCGCGAGGACATCCCGCGGCTCGTCGCCATGGAGCTGATGGTCCCCGACCTATCCCACGCCGGCACCAACGCGCCGGTCGTCCTCACCATCCCGACGGTCAAGGTGACCCCGCCGATGATCAGCCGGCTCGGTGAGATCCTGCAGCACCACAAGGGCAACACCGAGGTGCGGATCAAGCTCCAGGGCCCGCGCTCGACCACCGTCCTGCGGCTCGACCGGCACCGGGTGCAGGCCGACCCGGCGCTCTTCGGCGACCTGAAGGTGCTGCTCGGCCCGTCCTGTCTGGCCGGCTGAGCACCGGAGCCCCACGCGCAAGGGGCGCGCCCGTCGTCACGGGCGCGCCCCTTTGCCGTCGGCTCGTCAGTTGTGGCCGAAACGCTTCTGCCGGCCCTTGCGGGCCATGTCGCCAGGCGTGACCTGGCTCATGCGCTGCTCGGACTGGGCCTCCATCGACGAGCGCTCGGCCTGCTGCTGGCCGCGCTCGGCCGGCGAGGTGCGCTGCTGCTGACTGCGATCCTGCTTGCGGTTCTTCGCCATGGTGGTGATGCCTCCTCAAGGGGGGTGGGGCCAGGGCCGCTGCCAGACTCACATACGCCAAGAAACGCCGCATTTTGGATCATTACGGAGGGTGAGCGGTATCGTGGCGTGAGATCCGCCACGCCGATGATCCAGTTCCGGACGTCAACCCCATCCGGGTCGGGCAGACTCGGAGGAACCCGGAGCACTTCCGATCCCGAGGTTCCCGAAGAGCGACCCGAAAGAGGGTGGAACACGTGGACCGATGCGTCGTCCTGGTGGACGCCGGCTATCTGCTGGGCGCCGCCGCCAGCCTCCTCGCCGGGGAACCGGCCCGCTCACGGATCACCGTCGACCACGCCGCGCTGATCCAGCAGCTGCGCGAACGCGCCGAGGCCGACACCCGGCTGCCGCTGCTGCGGATCTACTGGTTCGACGGCGCGCCCGACCGGGTGCCGCAGCCCGAACACCGCAGGCTGCGGGTCATGCCCCGGGTCACCGTCCGGCTCGGCGCCCTGACCCGCAGCGACGGCCGCTGGGCCCAGAAGGGCGTCGACGCGGCCATGCACACCGAGCTCACCGAGCTCGCCCGGAACCGCGCCTGCTCCGACATCGTGCTCGTCACCGGCGACGGCGACCTGCTGCCCGGCCTCATGTCCGCCAAGGAGCACGGCGTCGCCGTGCACCTCTGGGCCGTCCAGGCCGCCGACGGCGACTACAACCAGTCCGAGGACCTCGTCGCCGAGGCCGACGAACGCAGCGTCCTCGACCGGGCCTGGATCACCCGCGCGGTGCGCGCCAAGGACCTCACGGGACTGTGCGCCCCGCCGCCCGCGCCGCGCCCCGAGATCGCCGCCATCCTGTCCGCGCCGCTGCCCGAGTCCGCGCTCGCCGCCTCCGCCGAACGGGCCGCCGCCTCGGCCGCGGCCGCCGCGCACAACAGCGCCTCCGGCTCCGCCGGCGTGGCCTCCGCCGACGCGGCCCGGTCGGGCGGGCGCACCGGGGAGCCCGCCGGCGGCGCAGGTGCTCCCGCGTCCGCCGGGAGCCGCGGCGTGCCCACCCCCAAGGACCTCGCCGGGCTGCGCGCCCCGGCCTCCGCCCCGCCCCCCACCGGCGCCACCCTGCGCTGGTCCTCCGACAAGGGCTGGATCGACCGCCCGCCGGCCGCGCTCGGCGAGCCCGCCGAGACCGCCTCGCTGCCCACCCTCGCCCAGCTCACCAGCGCCGAGCAGCGCTGGGCCGACCGCGAGGAGGACATCACCACCGTCGGCGGCGATCCCTACGAGGTCGGCCAGGTCTTCGCCCGGCGCTGGCTCGACCGGCTCCCGGAGGCCGGCCACGTTCCCCAGCTCGCCACCATGTACCCGCGCATCCCGCACCGCATCGACGGCGAACTGCTCCGCTACGCGGCCCGCTTCGGCCTGCTCGCCCACAAGGACGACCAGATCGACGAGCACGACCGCTATGCGATCCGGGCCGGATTCTGGCGCGAGATCGACGTCCACGCCGCCGTCCAACACGCCCCCGCGCCCGAGGATGCCCGCGGGACCCCGTAGGCTCATACCTCGTGAGTACGGTGTGCGCGGTGCGGGATCTGGTCAAGACGTACCCCGCCACACGCGGCAGACGCGGAGCACCCGCGACCCCCGAGGTACGGGCCACCGACGGGATCAGCCTCGATGTGCGCGGCGGCGAGATCTTCGGCCTGCTCGGCCCCAACGGCGCCGGCAAGTCCACCCTGGTCCGCCAGCTGACCGGACTCATGCGCCCCGACTCCGGCAGCGTCCTGATGCTCGGCCACGACCTGGTGCGCCACCCCGAGCGCGCCTCCCGGCTGCTCGCCTACCTCGGCCAGGAGTCCACCGCCCTCGACGAGCTGACCGTCGCCCTCGCCGCCGAGACCACCGGGCGGCTGCGCGGTCTCGGCACCCGTGAGGCCCGCGCCGCACGGGACGCCGTCCTCGGCGAACTCGGCCTCGGCGAGATCGCCGGCCGGCCGCTGAAGAAGCTCTCCGGCGGGCAGCGCCGGCTCGCCTGCGTCGCCGCCGCCCTGGTCGGCGAGCGGCCCGTACTCGTCCTCGACGAGCCCACCACCGGCATGGACCCCGTGGCCCGCCGCGCCGTGTGGGCCGCCGTCGACCGGCGGCGCGCCGAGCACGGCGTCACCGTGCTGCTCGTCACCCACAACGTCATCGAGGCCGAGACCGTCCTCGACCGGGTCGCCGTCATCGACCGCGGCCGCGTGATCGCCTGCGACACGCCCGCCGGGCTCAAGCAGCGCGTCGCGGGGGAGGTGCGGGTCGAACTCGTCTGGCGCGAGCGGGCCCCGCTGGAGGTCCCCGAGGTGGCCGCGCTGCGCCCCTCCGCCCAGGAGAGCGGACGCCGCTGGGTGCTCCGGCTGGCACCCGACGAGGCCCGGGCGGCGGTCGCCGCGGTGACCGGCGGAGCGGCCTTCGCGGCCCTGGACGACTTCACCCTGGCGACGCCGAGCCTGGAGGACGTCTACCTGGCGCTCGGCGGCGAGTCGCGGGGGCTGGTGAAAGCATGACGTACGACGTGACGTGCGAGGTGACGTACGACGTGAGCGACGAGTCGACCGTCAGGAGCTGGACGAGTTGAGCACCCTGCCCGCCGAGGCCCTGACGGCCGACGTCCCCGTCGGCCTGGACCGGGACACCGAGCACGCGGCCGGTGCCGCGCCGCTCGCCCCGCGCGCCCGGCTGCTGCCCGCGCTCGGCGCGGTCTACACGGCGCAGCTCAGCCGTGCCCGGGTCGCCCGCATCCCGCTGCTCTTCGTCGCGACCTTCCAGTCGATCGGGATCATGGTCCTGATGCGGGGCGTCGTGGACGGCGGTGCCGAGGCACGGGCCGTGGTGGCCGGCTCCGCCGTGCTCGTCGTCGCCTTCGTCGCGCTCAACCTGCTCGCCCAGTACTTCGGGCAGCTGCGGGCGGGCGGCGGGCTCGACCACTACGCGACCCTGCCGGTTCCGCCGGCGGCGGTGGTGCTCGGTGCGGCCGGCGCGTACGCCTCCTTCACCGTGCCCGGTACCGTGGTCACCGCCGTCGCCGGTTCCGTGCTCTTCGGGCTGCCGCTCACCCATCTGTGGATCCTCGTGGCGGTCGTCCCGCTGTCCGGGGCCGCGCTGGCCGGGCTCGGCGCCGCCCTCGGGCTGCTCGCGCCGCGCCAGGAGCTGGCCACCCTGCTCGGACAGCTGGGCATGTCGGCGGCCCTGCTGCTCGGCGTGCTGCCGGCCGAACGGCTGCCCGGCCCGATCGGCTGGGCGCGGGACCTGCTGCCCTCCACCTACGGAGTCGAGGCCCTGGCCCGTACCTTCGACGCACACCCCGACTGGACGGCGGTCGCGCTCGACCTCGCGGTGTGCGGCGCGGTGGGCGTCGTGTCGCTCGCGGTGGCCACCTGGGCGTACCGGAGGGCGGCGGTCCGCTGAGGCGCCCGTCCGGCCCCGGTCCGCTGAGGCGGCACACAGCCACACCTGGCACGATGGCGTCGTGACCGCACCTCTGACTCCGCCGCATCAGCCCCCGCACGACGCCTGGCCCGCGCCCTACCCGGCGCAGCCCGAGCCGGACGGCGTTCCCAGCACGGCCACCGAGCTGCGGCAGGCCGCCGTGGTGGCGTCCGTCTCCGCGGTCGCCGGCGCCCTGCTCGGACTGCTGTGGCTGTGGCTCGCGCCCCGGGTCCAGCTGGTCTCGGACGGCAAGGCGGTCTTCCTCAAGGACGGCGAGGGGGAGTCGGCGATCGGCATGGACGGCACCTTCGTGCTGCTCGCCCTCGGCTTCGGCGCGCTGGCCGCCGCCCTGGTCTTCCTGATCCACCGGCACGGCGGCATCGCCCTGGTCCTGGGCCTCGCCCTCGGCGGCGTGCTCGGCTCCCTGCTCGCCTGGGGAACGGGCGTCTGGCTCGGGCCCGAGCGCGACGTGGTCGCCCACGCCAAGCGGGTCGGCCCCGAGGTCTTCTTCGAGGCGCCGCTCGAACTCAACATGGCGGCGGCGGCGATGCTGGCCTGGCCGATCGCCGCGATGATCGTCCACCTCGCCCTGACGGCGCTCTTCGGTCCGCGGGACCCGGAGCCCGACGACGGCCCCTGGCCGCCGATGCCGGGCGGCACGCAGGGCTGAGGCGCGCGGCCCCGGGGCGCTCCGGGGCGCGGGCCCCGCTCCCAGGCCCGGGGCGCGGGGCCGGGCCCTCCCGCCCCGGTCGCGCAAGCCCGCCGAGCGGCGGGCGCACGCATGGCGTGGGCCCCGGCCGGGAACCCGGCCGTCGCTCAGGCGCGCCCGATCGGTGCCACGACCGCCGCGGTGAGGGCCGCCAGGTCCGCGGGGGAGAGCTCCACCTCCAGGCCGCGGCGGCCCGCCGAGATGCAGATGGTGGCGTGCCCCGAGGCCGAGGAGTCCAGGACGGTCCGCAGCCGCCTGCGCTGGCCCAGCGGCGAGATGCCGCCGCGGACGTAGCCGGTGGTCCGCTCGGCCGCCGCCGGATCCGCCATCGCCGCCTTCTTGCCGCCGACCGCCGAGGCGAGCGCCTTCAGGTCGAGCTGACCGGCCACCGGGACCACGGCCACCGTCAGCTCGCCGTCCACGTCCGCGACCAGCGTCTTGAACACCCGGTCGGGGGAGACGCCCAGGGCCTCCGCCGCCTCCTCGCCGTACGACGGGCTCGCCGGGTCGTGCTCGTACGCGTGCAGCGTGTACGGCGCGCCCGCGGCCGTCAGCGCCACCGTCGCCGGCGTGCCGCCGCCGCCCCCGCCGTTCTTCTTCTGCTTCTTCGCCACGGAGGGCTCTCCTCGGTCGGGACTTCGCTCAGTTCGGGCTGGTCGGGGCGCGGGTCAGGTCCACCATCGGGAGCGACGGCAGGTGGCGCAGGACCGCCGTCTCCGAGCGGAGCAGCGTCAGCTCCTCGCGCAGCCGGGTCGCCGTGTCCGGTGCCTGCAGCAGCCGCTGCTTGGCCGGGGTGTCGAGCACCGCGGCGGCGGCGACCAGGTAGGAGACGACCGAGGGGTCGTCGGGCAGTTCACTGGTGGTCAGCGAACGCTCGCGGGCTCCCGCGAGACGCTTCTGGTACGAGCGGAAGGCCCGCAGCACGCCCTCGGCGAGCGTTCCGGCCTCGTCGCCCTGCTCCTCCGGGATCTCCTCGATCTCGGCGGTCAGATACGGGCCGCTCGCGTCGACCGAGAGCAGCTTCACCCGGGTCGTGCCGGTGGCCATCACCTCGAAGCCGCCGTCCTCGCGCTCCCGGATCGACGCCGCGTCGGCCACACAGCCGACCCGGTGGAAGGCCTGGATCGGGTCGGGGCCGAAACCGGCCGCCGGACCCTTCTCGGGCAGCGCCGTCTGGTCCGGCAGGCCCTGCGCGGTCGGCGCGACCTCGCGGCCGTCACGGATCGCCACGACGGCGAAGCGCCGCGGCTCGGAGTCGTCCGTCGTGAGCAGCTCGCGCATCATGGCGCGATAACGCTCCTCGAAGACGTTCAGGGGCAGCACGAGGCCCGGGAACAGCACCGTGTTGAGCGGAAAGAGAGGCAGACGGGCGGTGGTCACAGCGGTCAAGCGTAATGGCCGCCGGGACCGCCCCGGCCGGGCCGTCCCCCGTCGTCCGTCCGGTCCGTTCCGGAGGCGATCGCGGCACCCGGCGCGGCCCCGCGCAGCGGAGTGCGCCGCGCCACCTCGCGCACGGTCGCCGCCCGCGCCTCCAGGAAGCCCCGCAGCGGGTCCTCGGAGACCAGCGCCCAGGGGAACGTGGTGGCCTGCGGGCCGATCCGCCCGAACTCCGCGAGGGCGTCCCGCGGGCGGTCCCGCTCCACCAGGACGTGCACCAGAAGGTTCCGTACCTCGGCGGGCCACAGGTCGCCCGCCGGGTACTCCGCCGACAGCGCGAGCGCCCGGTCGAGCGCGGCGTCGATCCGGTGCCCGCTCACCCCGTGCCCCGGTCCGGGCCCGGCGAGCAGCTGCGCGAAGGCCGCTCGCACCGGGAGCGCCTGGACCAGCGAGCCGGGCAGCGCGTCCTCGGCGGCCTGCTCGGCGAAGTCGAAGCACTCGCGGTGCGAGCCGTACCACTGGGCCGACAGGTACTTGAGCGCGGCGACATGGCTGCCGTAGTGGTGCGGGGCCCGGCGCACGGCCTGCTCCCACAGCGACTCGAAGGCCGTGTGCCCGGCGTGGGTGCCGCGCGCGTGGTCCAGGGCGAGCCGCCAGGGCACCGGGTCGCGCGGCGCCGCCTCGGCCGCCGCCTGGATCAACGGTCCCAGCTCGCGCAGCCGCTCGGCCCTGGCCGGAGACCCCCAGGCCCGGCGGACCGCGAGCTGCGCCTTGACGAGCAGGGCGTCCGGGTCGCGCGGCGCCACCGCCAGCCAGTGCTCCAGCCAGCCGTCCCGGCTGTAGGCGAAGGCGCTCAGCCGGGACACGTAGCGGTCCCGGTCCTCCCACTCGGCGGCGTCCCGGGTGGTGGCGAGGAGTTTGGCGGCCGGCTCGGGGTCGGCGAGCGCGGCGGCGACGAGGGCCGGCGCCATCCGCGCGTCGGGCGCGTCGAGCAGCACGTCGTCGTCCGGCGCGAGCCCGGCGGTGAGCCGGGGGGCGTGCCGGACCATGCGGGTGGTGCCGATCAGGGCGCGGAGCAGTGACATGGTGCGAAACATTGAAAACCGCAGGTGAGGGCCGCGCCAGTGGCGGACTGTGAAGCTTTGGTAGCGGCGGGAAGGTTGTGCTGACAGGGGTCAAGACAGCGTAAAGAAAGGGGCGGAGCGGTGCGCACACGCCCCCGTCCCTTCACCCCGTCCGCCCCCGGACGCGCCCTCGACACGCCCGGGCCGGCGCGCTCGACCGGCCCCCGGTGCGCCGCCGACACACCGAACGGAAGACCCGACCGACCGCGCAGGAACGCCCGCCGAGCCGAGCCGAGCCCGCCGGATCGGCCGCCGCCGCGACACGCCCACCGCCCTGGACCCCGCCCCCTCCGTGCCGCCCGCCGCCGCGACACGCCCACCGCCCTGGACCCCGCCCCCTCCGTGCCGCCCGCCGCCGCGACACGCCCACCGCCCTGGACCCCGCCCCCTCCCTGCCGCCCCGCCCGCCGCCGCGACACGCCGAACCGCCTCGCCCGGGCCCGGCCGGCCGGCGGGGCCGGGGTCAGCCCCGGCGCAGCATGCGTGAGGCCCCCGCCGCCACCGTCGTCGCGAGCACCCAGCCGAGGAGGATCAGGGCCGTCGACGCCCACTGCCAGAAGCCCTCCAGGCGCCAGAAGCCCACCTGGCCCAGGTCGATCACCGGCAGCAGCAGGTCGAGCGCGTACAGCGTGGCGTTCCAGTGCGGCGCCTCGTCCGGTTTGAGCGGCACCGCGTCGTAGTGCGAGAAGGCCAGCGTGCCCGCCGCCCACAGGACCGCCATCCACAGCGCCGCCCGGCCGGGCCGGTAGCCGTAGGCCACGGTCCAGTCCTGGAGGTAGCCCCACAGCTTGCCCGCCACCGGCAGGGTCTCCCGGCGGCGCCGCTGCTTGGCCAGCAGGACCTCCCGGGCGTCCGCGTCCTCGCCGCTGCTGCGCAGCACCGTCGCCAGCCGCTCGTACGGCTCCGGCGCGTACTCCGGGGTGGCCGCCGCGACCCACTCCAGGCGCCGGGCCAGCGGGAAGTGCCCGTACGGCACGAGGTTCTCGTAGACGAAGCCGCCCATCGCGAGGCCGCCCGGGCCGGGCCAGCTGCTCGACAGGTCGATCAGGGTCACGACCTTCGCCCCGTTGAGCACCACCCGGCCCTCCTCGGGGCGCTCCCCGTTGAACCGCAGCTCCGGGGTCACGATCCGGCGCAGCGACAGCTCGTCCCGGCGCGAGCCGTCGAGCAGGAAGCGGGCGTAGTGCAGGTCCACCGAGTCGCCGAACCGCCCGTCGTCGAGCCGCACCCCGCCGTGGCACTCGACCGGCTTGCGGCGCGCGCCCTGGGCCGGCGTCACCCCGTACGGCGGGGTGGCCGTGGACCGGCCCGAGGTCTCGTACACCCAGGCGGCGTTCAGATAGAGCGTGCGCTCCACCGTCAGCTGAGGGGCGTTCAGCGCGCGCCGCTGCTGGGCGCCGCGCAGCACGCTGCCCCGCAGACTGAGCGACACGCCGACCTTCGCGCCGCGCAGGCTCAGCTCCCCGTACGTCTCGATCAGCTCGGCCTGCAGGTCCTGGGCCACCACCAGGCCGTCCGCCGTGATCGCCCGGCCGCGCCGGTCCGGCCACACCCGGATCTGGTTGATCAGCAGGTCCGTGCCGATCTGCGCGTCCGTCAGCCGGATGCCGCGCTCCACCCGGCAGCGCGGCAGGTGCAGGTCGCCCGCCGTGTGCAGCCGCGCCGCCTCCAGCCGGGGTATCGCGCACTCGACCATCCGCAGCGTGCCGAAGTGGGCCTCGGGCAGCACCACCTCCCCGTCGAAGCGGCAGCCGTTCAGCTCCATGTACGGCCCTATCGAGCCGCCCGCGAGATTGAGCACGCCGGTGATCCGCACCCCGCGCAGCTTCAGCGCCGCGACCCGCCCGGACCGGGCCGGCGGCCCGTCGAGCAGCAGCAGCGCGACGACCTCCGCCCGCACGCTGCGCTCCTCGCCCCACTCCACGTGCACGGCGAACGGATCGTCCCGCTCGGCGACCCCCTCCCTCAGATCACAGCTCCCGCCGACCCGGAACGCCCGCCACATCACCCGCTCGGGCCCGGTCAGGCCCTCCGGCATCCCGTCGTCCTCGCGCGGCTCGGTCACTGCCGCCCCCTCGCTTCCCACGATTCCGTTCCCGGATTCGTACAGCCGTTCTTCCCGCTGAGTGACGGACTGAACGCTAACGGTCAGGAGTGGCGACAAGACGCCAGAGTGGCCCGTATCAGCCAGTGATACGGACGACAGGCGTTCGTGGGCGTCTGCGAGAATTGACCCGTGATCTCTCGAATCGATCTGCGCGGCGACGCCCTCCCCGAGGGTTCCGCCCTGCGCGACCTGCTGCCCCGTGCCGAGTTCGACGTGGAAGCCGCCCTGGAGACGGTGCGGCCGATCTGCGAGGACGTCCGGCATCATGGCGCCGCAGCGGTGATCGACTACGGGGAGAAGTTCGACGGCGTGCGCGTCCCGGGCCTGCGGGTCCCGGCCGAGGCGATCGCCCGCGCCCTCGACGAGCTCGACCCGGCCGTCCGCGCCGCCCTCGAGGAGTCCATCCGCCGGACCCGCCTGGTCCACCGCGACCAGCGCCGCACCACCCACACCACCCAGGTCGTGCCCGGCGGCACGGTCACCGAGAAGTGGATCCCCGTCGAGCGCGTCGGCCTCTACGTGCCGGGCGGCCGCTCCGTCTACCCGTCCTCCGTCGTGATGAACGTCGTCCCGGCCCAGGAGGCCGGCGTCGAAGGGGTGGCCGTGGCCTCCCCGCCGCAGAAGGAGTTCGGCGGCCTGCCGCACCCCACCATCCTCGCCGCCTGCGCCCTGCTGGGCGTCGACGAGGTGTACGCGGCCGGCGGCGCCCAGGCCATCGCCATGTTCGCGTACGGCACCGAGGGCGCCGACGGCGCGCCCGGCTGCGCCCCCGTCAACCTGGTCACCGGCCCCGGCAACATCTACGTCGCCGCCGCCAAGCGCCTCCTCAAGGGCCGCATCGGCATCGACGCCGAGGCCGGCCCGACCGAGATCGCGATCCTCGCGGACTCCACCGCCGACCCCGTGCACGTCGCCGCCGACCTGATCAGCCAGGCCGAGCACGACCCCATGGCCGCCTCCGTCCTCGTCACGGACTCCGAGGAGCTCGCCGAGGCCACCGAGGCCGAGCTGAAGACCCAGGTCGCCGCCTCCAAGCACGTCGACGACCGGATCGTCCCCGCGCTGGCCGGCAGGCAGTCCGCGATCGTCCTCGTGCGCGACCTGGCCGACGGCCTCAAGGTCGTCGACGCCTACGGCGCCGAGCACCTGGAGATCCAGACCGCGGACGCCGCCGCCCTCGCCGACCGGGTCCGCAACGCGGGCGCGGTCTTCGTCGGCGCCTGGGCGCCGGTCTCCCTCGGCGACTACTGCGCCGGCTCCAACCACGTGCTGCCCACCGGCGGCTGCGCCTGCCACTCCTCCGGCCTGTCCGTGCAGTCCTTCCTGCGCGGCGTGCACATCGTGGACTACACGCGCGACGCGCTCGCCGAGGTGGCCCACCACGTGGTCACCCTCGCCGAGGCGGAGGACCTGCCCGCGCACGGCGCCGCGATCAAGGCCCGGTTCGGCTGGAAGGTGCCCGAGAGCAAGTGAGCGACACGAACGACACCATCGGGATCGACGACCTTCCGATCCGCGACGAGCTGAAGGGCAAGTCCCCGTACGGCGCGCCGCAGCTCGACGTGCCCGTCCAGCTGAACACCAACGAGAACCCGTACCCGCTGCCGGAGCCCCTGGTGGCCCGGATCGCGGAGCGGGTCGCCGAGGCCGCCAGGGGGCTCAACCGCTACCCCGACCGGGACGCGGTCGAGCTGCGCACCGAGCTGGCCCGCTATCTCACCCGTACGGCCGGGCATCCGGTCGCCCGCGAGAACGTCTGGGCCGCCAACGGCTCCAACGAGGTCCTCCAGCAGCTGCTGCAGACCTTCGGCGGGCCCGGCCGCACCGCGATCGGCTTCGAGCCCTCGTACTCGATGCACGCCCTGATCGCCCGCGGCACCGGCACCGGCTGGATCTCCGGCCCGCGCGGCGAGGACTTCACCATCGACCTCGCGGCGGCCGAGCAGGCCGTCGCCGAGCACGCGCCGGACGTCGTCTTCGTCACCTCGCCCAACAACCCCACGGGAACGGCGGTCGAGGCGGAGACGGTCCTCGCGCTGTACGAGGCCGCCCAGGCCGCCAAGCCCTCGCTGGTGGTCGTGGACGAGGCGTACGTGGAGTTCAGCCACCGGGACTCGCTGCTGCCCCTCATCGAGGGACGCCCGAACCTGGTGGTCTCCCGGACCATGTCCAAGGCCTTCGGCGCCGCCGGACTGCGCCTGGGATATCTGGCCGCCCACCCCGCCGTGGTCGACGCCGTCCAGCTGGTGAGACTGCCGTATCACCTTTCGGCCGTCACCCAGGCCACCGCGCTGGCCGCCCTGGAGCACACCGACACCCTCCTCGGGTACGTCGAGCAGCTCAAGGCCGAGCGCGACCGCCTGGTCGACGAGCTGCGGGCCCTCGGCTACGAGGTCACCGAGTCCGACGCCAACTTCGTCCAGTTCGGGCACTTCGGCGGAGCCGAGGGCTCCCACGAGGCCTGGCAGAAGATCCTCGACCGGGGCGTCCTGGTCCGGGACAACGGCGTACCGGGCTGGCTGCGGGTCACCGCCGGCACCCCCGAAGAGAACGACGCGTTCCTCGACGCGGTTCGTGAGCTGAAGAAGGAGCAGAACGCATGAGCCGCGTAGGCCGCGTTGAGCGCACCACCAAGGAGACCTCCGTCGTCGTCGAGATCGACCTCGACGGCACCGGAAAGGTCGACGTGTCGACCGGGGTCGGCTTCTACGACCACATGCTCGACCAGCTCGGCCGGCACGGTCTGTTCGACCTGACCGTGAAGACCGACGGCGACCTCCACATCGACTCGCACCACACCATCGAGGACACCGCCCTCGCCCTCGGCGCCGCCTTCAAGCAGGCGCTCGGCGACAAGGTCGGCATCTACCGCTTCGGCAACTGCACCGTCCCGCTGGACGAGTCGCTCGCCCAGGTCACCGTCGACCTCTCCGGCCGCCCCTACCTGGTGCACACCGAGCCGGAGAACATGGCGCCGATGATCGGCTCCTACGACACCACGATGACCCGGCACATCCTGGAGTCCTTCGTCGCCCAGGCGCAGATCGCGCTGCACGTGCACGTCCCGTACGGGCGCAACGCGCACCACATCGTCGAGTGCCAGTTCAAGGCGCTCGCCCGGGCCCTGCGCTACGCCTCCGAGCGCGACCCGCGCGCCGAAGGCATCCTCCCCTCGACGAAGGGCGCCCTCTAACCGTGAACGGCCTCAACACCGTCCTCATCGTCGTCGGGCTCTTCCTCCTCGGCGGCATCTACTCCTTCGTCAAGCAGCAGATGCCCAAGGGCCTCATCGTGCTGCTGTCCATCGGTGCCGTGATGTGCCTCTCGGCCGGCATCCTGCGACTGGACGTGTGGTCATGACGGCGGCCGCTCCCAAGAAGGTCGTCGTCTTCGACTACGGCTTCGGCAACGTGCGCTCCGCCGAGCGTGCCCTCGCCCGGGTCGGCGCCGACGTGGAGATCACCCGCGACTACGACCGCGCCATGAACGCCGACGGGCTCCTCGTCCCCGGCGTCGGCGCCTTCTCCGCCTGCATGCAGGGCCTCAAGGAGGCCCGCGGCGAGTGGATCGTCGGCCGCCGGCTCGCCGGCGGGCGGCCCGTCATGGGCATCTGCGTCGGCATGCAGATCCTCTTCGCCCGCGGCATCGAGCACGGCGTCGAGACCGACGGCCTCGACGAGTGGCCCGGCACGGTCGAGCCGCTCGACGCCCCGGTCGTGCCCCACATGGGCTGGAACACCGTCGACGCGCCCGCCGACAGCGAGCTGTTCGCGGGCCTGGACGCCGACGCCCGGTTCTACTTCGTGCACTCCTACGCGGTGCGCGCATGGGACCTGGAGGTCGGCAACCCCAACATCCGCGCCCCGAAGGTCACCTGGGCCACCCACGGCGAACCCTTCGTCGCGGCCGTCGAGAACGGCGCGCTCTGGGCGACCCAGTTCCACCCCGAGAAGTCCGGCGACGCCGGCGCCCAGCTCCTCACCAACTGGATCGGAACCCTGTGACCACGTCGACCCTCGAACTCCTCCCCGCCGTCGACGTCCGCGACGGCCAGGCGGTCCGCCTCGTCCACGGCGAGTCGGGCACCGAGACCTCCTACGGCTCCCCGCTGGAAGCCGCCCTCGCCTGGCAGCGCTCCGGCGCCGAGTGGCTCCACCTCGTCGACCTGGACGCCGCCTTCGGCACCGGCGACAACCGTGCCCTGGTCGCGGAGGTGACCGCGGCCATGGACATCAAGGTCGAGCTGTCCGGCGGCATCCGCGACGACGCCACGCTGGCCGCGGCCCTCGCCACCGGCTGCACCCGGGTCAATCTGGGCACCGCCGCCCTGGAGACCCCCGAGTGGGTCGCCAAGGTCATCGCCGAGCACGGCGACCGGATCGCCGTCGGCCTGGACGTCCGCGGCACCACCCTGCGCGGCCGCGGCTGGACCCGCGACGGCGGCGACCTGTACGAGACGCTCGCCCGCCTCGACGCCGAGGGCTGTGCGCGCTACGTCGTCACCGACATCGCCAAGGACGGCACCCTGCAGGGCCCCAACCTGGAGCTGCTGCGGAACGTCTGCGCCGCGACCGACCGGCCGGTCGTCGCCTCCGGCGGCGTGTCCTCCGTCGACGACCTGCGGGCCCTGGCCGGCCTCGTCCCGCTCGGCGTCGAGGGTGCGATCGTCGGCAAGGCGCTCTACGCGAAGGCCTTCACCCTGGAAGAGGCCCTGGAGGCGGTGGCGTCCGTATGACCGGATCCCCCGACCGCTCCGTCCGCAAGGTGGTGACGGGCGCTCCCTGGGAGGAGCTGTTCGGCTACTCGCGCGCGGTGGAGCTGCCCAACGGCACCGTCCTCGTGGCCGGCTGCACCTCGGTCGTCGACGGCGCCATCGCCGACGGCGGCCCGTACGAGCAGACCGTCAACTCCTTCGACGTGGCCTTCGGCGCCCTCAGGAAACTGGGTCTCGGCCCCGAGGACGTCGTCCGGACCCGCATGTACATCACCCACGCGCGGGACGTGGAGGAGGTCGGCCGGGCCCACAAGGAGCTGTTCGACGCCGTCCGTCCGGCCGCTTCGATGATCATCGTGTCCGGCTTCGTCGACCCGCGCCTCGTGGTCGAGGTCGAGGTCGAGGCGTACCGCCCGGGCGGCGAGAGGGAGGGATCCTGATGGGTCTTGCCGTACGCGTGATCCCCTGCCTGGACGTGGACAACGGCCGGGTCGTCAAGGGGGTCAACTTCCAGAACCTGCGCGACGCGGGCGACCCCGTCGAGATGGCGAAGCTCTACGACGCCGAGGGCGCCGACGAGCTGACCTTCCTCGACATCACCGCCTCCTCCGGCAACCGGGAGACCACCTACGACGTGGTGCGCCGCACCGCCGAGCAGGTCTTCATCCCGCTGACCGTGGGCGGCGGCGTGCGCTCGGCGGAGGACGTCGACAAGCTGCTGCGGGCCGGCGCCGACAAGGTGGGCGTGAACACGGCCGCCATCGCCCGGCCCGAGCTGATCCAGGAGATCGCGGAGCGCTTCGGACGCCAGGTGCTCGTCCTGTCGGTGGACGCCCGGCGCACCCCGTCGGGCTCCTTCGAGGTGACGACCCACGGCGGCCGCCAGGGCACCGGCATCGACGCCGTCGAGTGGGCGCACCGGGCCGCCGAACTGGGCGCCGGGGAGATCCTGCTCAACTCGATGGACGCCGACGGCACCAAGGACGGCTACGACACCGAGATGATCGCGGCCGTGCGCAAGCACGTGACCGTGCCGGTGATCGCCTCCGGCGGCGCCGGCAAGCTGTCCGACTTCCCGCCGGCGGTCGAGGCCGGCGCGGACGCGGTGCTCGCGGCCTCCGTCTTCCACTTCGGCGATCTGCGGATCGGCGAGGTCAAGCAGACGCTGCGGGACGCCGGCCACGAGGTCCGCTGACCCGGCAGACCCGAGGCGGACTCCGAGCCGAAGGCCCCCGCTCCGGCGGGGGCCTTCGCGTTTCCCGTATGCGCAGGATTATTTGTGCAAATCTTATTGCGCAAGTTTTCTTTCGCATCTACGGTCCTGGCATGACCTCGCAGGAGAACCGCCGGATCACCGACCTCGGCACGCTCAAGGCCATCGCGCACCCGCTGCGGATGCGCCTCTACCGCGCCCTCTTCGTGGCCCGCACCGCCACCGCCTCCCAGCTCGCCGAACAGGTCGACGAGGCCGTCTCCCTCGTCAGCTACCACCTGCGCAAGCTCGCCGAGCACGGCCTGATCGAGGAGGCCGAGGCCGGGTCCGCGGACGGCCGCGAGCGCTGGTGGCAGCCCAGCTCGTACGGCTTCACCATCCGCGAGGAGGACATCCGCGACGCCCCCGAGCTCGTCGCCGCGAGCGACGCCCTCGGCCGCACCCTCAACGAACAGCGCGCCGCCCTGCACCAGCGCTTCCTCGACGAGCGGCTCACCTGGTCCGACGCCTGGCGCGCCGCCGTCGTCAGCTCCGAGTGGCTGCCCCGCTTCACCGCCGCCGAACTCGCCGCCCTCGGCGAGGAACTGGACGCCGTCCTGCGGAAGCACGACCAGCAGGCCCGCGCCGCCGAGGCCGCCGGCGACACCGAAGGCCGCGAGAACGTCGCCGTCCACCTCCACGCCTTCCCCTACCGCGGCTGACGCGGTGACCACGACCGCGGCCCCCGCCGCCGCTCCCACCCGGCCCGCCCACCGCGACCCCGACGTGCTGCGCTGGGTCGGCGCCTACACCGCCTCCACCCTCGGCGACAGCGTCTACTACCTCGCCCTGTCCTGGGCCGCCGTCAGCAGCGGCACCCCCGCCCAGGCCGGACTCGTCATGGCCGTCAGCGCCGTGCCCCGCGCGCTGCTCCTGCTCGCCGGGGGAGTGGTCGCCGACCGCCTCGGCCCCCGCCGTGTCGTCATCGGCTCCGACACCGTCCGGGCCCTGGTCGTGCTCGGCCTCGCGGCCACCCTGTTCCTCGCCTCGCCCGGACTGTGGCTGCTCGCCGTCGTCGGCGTGGTCTTCGGCATCGTCGACGCCCTGTTCCTGCCCGCCGTGGGCGCCCTGCCGCCCCGGATCGCCCCGCACGACCAGCTCGCCCGGGTCCAAGGCCTGCGCGGCCTCGCGCACCGCTGCGGTGCCGTCCTCGGCGCCCCGCTCGGCGGCCTCGCGGTCGCTCTCGGCGGGCCCACCGCCGCCTTCGGGGCCGCCGGACTGCTCTTCGCCCTCTCCGTCCCGCTCCTCGCCGCGCTCCGGCTCGGCCCGCCGCCCGCCACCGACGGGGCGGGCGGCGGCACGGCCCTGAGCGACCTCGCCGACGGGCTGCGCTATCTGCGCGGCCACCGCGTGCTCGGCCCGCTCATGGTCATCGTGCTCCTCAGCGACCTCGGCTTCGTCGGCCCGCTCAACGTCGGCCTCGCCGTCCTGGCCGAGCAGCGCGGCTGGGGCGCCTCCGGCATGGGCTGGATCCTCGCCGGCTTCGGCACCGGCGCGGGCGCCGCCTCGCTGCTGCTCGCCGTGCGGGGGCGGGTCCCGCACGCCGGAGCCGTCAGCGGCTGGACCATGCTTCTCGGCGCCGGCTCGATCGGCGCCCTCGCCTTCACCACCGGCCTGCCCGTCGCGGTCGGCGTCGGCCTGTCCATCGGTCTGCTCGCCGGACTCTCGGGCGCGCTGTGCAACGCCCTCGTCCAGACCCACTGCGACCCCGCGTACCTCGGCCGGGTCTCCGCCGTGTCCGGCCTGTGCTCGCTCGGCCTCGCCCCGCTCAGCTTCCCCCTCACCGGCGCCGCGATCGCGATGTGGGGCACCGGCCCGGTGTACGCGGTGAGCGCGGCCGTCTGCGCCCTCTCGGGTGTCTACGGGCTGCTCGTGCCGGCCGTACGGAAGGCCGAGCTGCCCGGCACGGCCTGACGGTGCGGGGCGCAGGCCGGCACCAGCGGCCGGGCGAGGGCCCGGCCGCCCTCAGATGCCCAGCTGCCTCGTCGTGTGCAGCCGCTCCACGGCCTCCGGCTCGCCGTCCAGGTCCACCTTGGCCGCGTCCTGCCGCCCGAACAGGAACATGGTCAGTTCGCCCGGTTCCCCGGACGCCGTCACCACCGGGGTGCCGCGGCGCGCCACCGCCGTCTGGCCGTTCGGCCGGCGGAGCACCAGCCCCACCGGCACCTTCCGGCCCAGCAGCCGGGCCGACTTCTCCAGCCGCGTCCACAGGGCGTCCGCGAACACCGGGTCCAGCTCGCGCGGTGACCAGTCGGGCTGGGCCCGCCGCACGTCCTCGGCGTGGACGTAGAACTCGACGGTGTTCGCGCCCTCGTCCACCTGCTTGATCGTGAACGGGGACAGCTTCGGCGGCCCCGTACGGATGAGCTGGACCAGCTCCTCGTACGGCTTCTCCGTGAACTCCGCCTGCACCCGGTCGAGGCGCGCCTTCAGCGCCGGCACCGGCACCACGGCGCCGGCCGCCGCGTCCGGCCGGCGCTCCCGCACCACCACGTGCGCCGCCAGGTCCCGGGTCAGCCACCCCTCGCAGAGGGTCGGGGCGTCCGGACCGGCCGCCTCCAACAGGTCCGCGAGCAGGAGGCGTTCACGCTTCGCATGGGTCGACATGAGCGCCAGCGTACGGCGGCGGGCGCCGCTCCGCCCAGGGGACGCACCGCCCGCAGGTCCACCGGCCGGGCGCACCGGTCCGCCCAGTGGACGCGCGACCGGGCGACACCGCCGGTCACGGCACAATGGCGCCATGAGCAGCACGCCCCGGACCCCCAGCGCCCTCGACCCGGCCATCGCCGCCCGCCTCAAGCGCAGCGAGGACGGTCTGGTCCCCGCCATCGCCCAGCAGTACGACACCGGCGAGGTGCTCATGCTCGGCTGGATGGACGACGAGGCGCTCCACCGCACCCTCACCACCGGCCGCTGCACCTACTGGTCCCGCAGCCGCCGGGAGTACTGGGTCAAGGGCGACACCTCCGGCCACGTCCAGCACGTCCGGTCCGTCGCCCTCGACTGCGACGCCGACACGCTGCTCGTGAAGGTCGACCAGGTCGGCGCCGCCTGCCACACCGGGGCCCGCACCTGCTTCGACGCCGACGTCCTCCTCGCGGCCGAGTAGGGTCTGGCGCCATGGATCTCGAGACCTTCCGCAAGCTGGCGGCCGACCGCCGCGTCATCCCCGTCAGCCGCAGGCTCCTCGCGGACGGCGACACCCCGGTCGGGCTCTACCGCAAGCTCGCCGCCGAACGCCCCGGCACCTTCCTCCTCGAATCCGCGGAGAACGGGCGCAGCTGGTCCCGCTACTCCTTCATCGGCGTGCGCAGCGACGCCACCCTGACGGTGCGCGACGGCCAGGCCCACTGGCTCGGCACCCCGCCGGTCGGCGTCCCCGTCGACGGCGACCCGCTCGCGGCCCTGCGCGCCACCGTCGAGACCCTGCACACCCCGCGCGACCTCGCCTCCGGCATGCCCCCCTTCACCGGCGGCATGGTCGGCTACCTGGGCTACGACATCGTCCGCCGCCTGGAGCGCATCGGCGAGCACGGCGGCGACGACCTGCGGCTGCCCGAGCTCACCATGCTGCTCACCAGCGACCTCGCCGTCCTCGACCACTGGGACGGCTCGGTGCTCCTGATCGCCAACGCGATCAACCACAACGACCTGGAGACCGGCATCGACGAGGCGTACGCGCACGCCGTCGCCCGCCTCGACGCGATGGAGGCCGATCTGGCCCGCCCCGTCGAGACCGTGCCCGTCGCCCTGCCGGCCTCCGAGCTGCCCGAGTTCTCCGCCCTCTGGGGCGGCGCGGCCTACCAGGACGCCGTCGAGGACATCAAGGAGCGCATCCGGGCCGGCGAGGCCTTCCAGGTCGTGCCCTCGCAGCGCTTCGAGACCCCCTGCGGCGCCTCCGCCCTCGACGTCTACCGGGTGCTGCGGGCGACCAACCCGTCCCCGTACATGTACCTCTTCCGCTTCGAGAACGGCTTCGACGTCGTCGGCTCCTCGCCCGAGGCGCTGGTCAAGGTCGGGGACGGGCACGCGATGCTCCACCCCATCGCCGGCACCCGGCACCGGGGCGCCACCCCGCAGGAGGACCACGACCTCGCCGAGGAACTGCTCGCCGACCCCAAGGAGCGCGCCGAGCACCTCATGCTCGTCGACCTGGGCCGCAACGACCTCGGCCGGGTCTGCGAACCGGGCTCCGTCGAGGTCGTCGACTTCATGTCGATCGAGCGCTATTCGCACGTCATGCACATCGTCTCCACCGTGACCGGCAAGGTCGCCGAGGGACGGACGGCGTTCGACGTCCTCACCGCCTGCTTCCCGGCCGGCACCCTCTCCGGCGCGCCGAAGCCGCGCGCGATGCAGATCATCGAGGAACTGGAGCCCTCGCGCCGCGGCCTGTACGGCGGCTGTGTCGGCTACCTCGACTTCGCGGGCGACTCCGACACCGCCATCGCCATCCGCACCGCCCTGCTGCGCGACGGCACCGCGTACGTGCAGGCCGGAGCGGGTGTCGTCGCCGACTCCGACCCGGTCGCCGAGGACAACGAGTGCCGCAACAAGGCCGCCGCCGTCCTCCGGGCCGTCCACACCGCCAACCGGATGACCCGCGCGGCCGGGCGTTGACGGCGCCGGTGTGACCGAAGGCATGACACGACCGGATGAACGGTTCCCGAGCCGGTAGGGGATAGTGGGGTACGTGAGTGCTGTACCCGTACCCCAGCCCCGAGCCGCCCGAACGGGCGGCGCCGCCCCCTCCGGCGCCCGCCGCAGTCTCGCTGCGGCGCTGCTGCTCGGCGCCCTCGGAGCCACCGTCGTACTGCTCTCCGCCGGCCAGATCTGGGCCGAGGGCACCGCGGCCGTCGGCGGCGGCACCGTACCCGTCGAGGCGAACGGCGGCGCCGTCACCGGCGTGCCGACCGCGCTCGCGATCGTCGGCCTCGCCGCCCTGGTCGCCGTCTTCGCCGTCCGCCGCGCCGGCCGCACCATGGTCGCCGCGCTGCTCGCCCTGAGCGGCGCGGGAGCGGCCCTGGCCGCCGTCCTCGGCGCGTCCGACAGCGCCGCCCTGGACGCCGAGGCCGCCCGCGTCAGCGGCAACACCGCCGCGGTCGTCGGCGGCCTCAGCCACACCGTCTGGCCCTACGTGACCGCTGCCGGCGCCGTCCTCATCCTGGCCGCCGGGCTCTTCGCGCTCCGCTTCGGCAAGTCCTGGCCGGCCATGGGCGGACGCTACGAGCGCTCCGGCGCGCCCCGCGCCGCGCGGCGCCCCGCGGCCACCGACCCCGACCGCCCCGAGGACCTCTGGAAGGCCCTCGACCGCGGCGAGGACCCGACCCACGGCGGCTGAGCCGCGCCGCGGCCCGGTGCGACGCGTGATCGTTCGGGCACCCCGATGCATCACGGCGCCCGCATGTGCGGAAGAATGAGGCGTCACCACCGAGCAACACCAACGAGGAGCAACTCATGGCGGGCAGCGCCCACGGACACACCCCGGCCGCCTGGACCGGTGTCATCATCTCCTTCATCGGCTTCTGCATCGCCGGAGTCTTCATGGTGGCGGCGAACGTGCCCGGCTTCTGGGCCGGCATCGGCGTCATCCTCCTCGGCGGTGTGGTCGGCGGCGCGATGAAGGTCGCCGGCATGGGCATGCCGAAGGAGTCGGCCGCCGTCGTGGCCGCTCGCGAGGCCGCCACGGCGACCGCCCTCGAGAAGGCCCACGCCTGATCCCTCCGCTTCACCCCGAAGGCGCAGCCCGGCACGACCGGGCTGCGCCTTCGCGTGCGAACGGCGAGAATCACCGCGTGGACGACAAGGCGACGGCGGCAGCCGTGAGGGAAGCGGGCGCGGCGGCGCCGACGGGCCCAGGGGACGAACAGGACACCTCGCACGCGCCCGGAACGCCCGGGGCCCCGGGGGCGTCCGGAGCGCCGCGGGGGCCGGAGGCCGCACCCGGGGCCCCGTGGGCCGCAGCCCCGCCCGCGGGCGGTGCCTGGGGCCCGCCGGCGCCCGCGCCCGGCCCGCCGCGCCCGCGCGCGCTGTGGCTGCTCGCCCCGCTCGGCACGCTGGCCGGGGTCGCCGCCGCCTTCGCGTACGTCGGGAACGTCGACCCCAACGAACCCGGTCACTACCCGGTCTGCCCGCTCCTCCGCTTCACCGGCGTCTTCTGCCCCGGCTGCGGCGGTCTGCGCAGTGCCCACGCCGTCGCGCACGGTGACCTCGGCGCCGCCCTCGGCTTCAACGCGGTGGCCGTCGCCGGCTACGCGGTCTTCGCCGTCGTCATGGTCCTGTGGCTGGTTCGCGCCTTCCGCGGGCGGCCGATGCGGCTCGCGGTCTCCCCGGCCTGGTGGTGGGGGATCGGCGCCGTTCTGGCCCTTTTCACCCTCGTACGCAACCTCCCTTTCGGCTCCGCGCTCGCCCCCTGAAGTCCCACGAAGTGGGACGCGACTCCCGCCGATGCGATTCCAGGGGTCACCTGCGGATACCATCGACGTGGCTGAACAAGACCGTCACCGTCCCGGAAGGGGGCCTCTCGCGTGAGTGTGCTCGACGAGATCATCGAAGGCGTGCGCGCCGACCTCGCAGAGCGGCAGGCGCGGGTCTCCCTCGAGGAGCTCAAGGAGCGTGCCGCCAAGGCGCCGCAGGCCAAGGACGGCGTCGCCGCACTGCGCGGCGACGGCGTCAAGGTGATCTGCGAAGTCAAGCGCTCCAGCCCCTCCAAGGGCGCGCTCGCCGCCATCGCCGACCCGGCCGGCCTCGCCGCCGACTACGAGGCGGGCGGCGCCGCCGTCATCTCCGTCCTGACCGAGCAGCGCCGCTTCGGCGGTTCGCTCGCCGACCTGGAGGCCGTGCGCGCCCGGGTCGACATCCCGGTCCTGCGCAAGGACTTCATCGTCACGGCGTACCAGCTCTGGGAGGCCCGGGCCTACGGCGCCGACCTCGCGCTGCTCATCGTCGCGGCGCTGGAGCAGGAGGCCCTCGTCTCCCTCATCGAGCGCGCCGAGTCCATCGGGCTCACCCCGCTCGTCGAGGTCCACGACGAGGAGGAGGTCGAGCGGGCCGTCGACGCGGGCGCCCGGATCATCGGCGTCAACGCGCGCAATCTGAAGACCCTCAAGGTCGACCGCTCCACCTTCGACCGCGTCGCCCCGGAGATCCCGGCCCACATCGTGAAGGTCGCCGAGTCCGGTGTCCGCGGCCCGCACGACCTGATCGCGTACGCCAACGGCGGCGCCGACGCGGTCCTGGTCGGCGAGTCCCTGGTCACCGGCCGCGACCCGAAGGCCGCCGTCGCCGACCTGGTCGCCGCCGGCGCCCACCCGGCCCTGCGCCACGGCCGGAGCTGATCCGGTCATGACCCTCCGCCACGACACGCCGCCGTACGTCCCGGGCCTCACCGCCCGGGGCGTGGCCGGTGTGCCGTCGGCGGTCGGCGCGGTGCCCGGGCGCCGCACCCTGCTCCGTACGGCCTCCGTACCGGCCCACGCCCCGCTGGCCCGCGGCTGCCGCCCCCGTGGCTGCCGTGCGCCGGCGCGCCGTGTGCACGGGCGGCGGGTGCGCTACGTGATCGGCGACGAGCCCGGTCAGGTCAACGGGATGCGATGGCGCCCGCGCCTCGCGCGCACTTCCCCGTACGACACCTAGCCACCACCGCGCCCCCATGGGCCGGCTCGGCCCCGCTGTCCGCGCTTCGCCCGCTCCGTGCCGGCTTGCCTCGCCCCACTCCTTGTGGGCCGTCGGCCCGCCCCGTACGGCGCCGCGCCTTCGTGGCGCGCGTCAGGGCGCGAGGAGTCCGGGCAGGGCGAGGCGCCGCGTTCCGTTGTGCCCACCCGTTCCGCCCTGCGGAACGACTGCCCACAACGCGGCGGGACGGCGGCTGCGCCGGCGCTCGCGACGGCGCGGTGACGTACGTGGACGGCTCGCGCGCATCACGTGACCCATCGACCGCACGTTTTCGGGGCGACCGCCCCGCGAGGAGCAACCGCATGTCCAGCGAGTTCTTCATTCCCGACCCGGAGGGTCAGGTCCCGTCCGCCGAGGGCTACTTCGGCGCCTATGGCGGCAAGTTCATCCCGGAGGCCCTCGTCGCCGCCGTCGACGAGGTCGCCGTCGAGTACGAGAAGGCCAAGAACGACCCCGAGTTCGCCCGCGAGCTCAACGAGCTGATGGCCGACTACACCGGCCGGCCCAGCGCCCTCACCGAGGTCCCGCGGTTCGCCGAGCACGCCGGCGGCGCCCGGGTCTTCCTCAAGCGCGAGGACCTGAACCACACCGGTTCGCACAAGATCAACAACGTGCTCGGCCAGGCCCTGCTCACCAAGCGCATGGGCAAGACCCGCGTCATCGCGGAGACCGGCGCCGGTCAGCACGGCGTCGCCACCGCCACCGCCTGCGCCCTGTTCGGTCTCGAGTGCACCATCTACATGGGCGAGGTCGACACCCAGCGCCAGGCCCTCAACGTCGCCCGCATGCGCATGCTCGGCGCCGAGGTCGTGGCCGTGCAGTCCGGCAGCCGCACCCTCAAGGACGCCATCAACGAGGCCTTCCGCGACTGGGTCGCCAACGTCGACCGGACGCACTACCTCTTCGGCACGGTCGCCGGCCCGCACCCCTTCCCGGCCATGGTCCGTGACTTCCACCGGGTCATCGGCGTCGAGGCGCGCCGCCAGATCCTGGAGCGGGCGGGCCGCCTGCCCGACGCGGCCGTCGCCTGCGTCGGCGGCGGTTCGAACGCCATCGGTCTCTTCCACGCCTTCATCCCGGACGCCTCCGTCCGGCTGATCGGCTGCGAGCCGGCCGGCCACGGCGTCGAGACCGGCGAGCACGCCGCCACCCTCACCGCCGGCGAGCCCGGCATCCTGCACGGGTCCCGCTCCTACGTCCTCCAGGACGAGGAGGGCCAGATCACCGAGCCCTACTCGATCTCGGCGGGCCTCGACTACCCCGGCATCGGCCCCGAGCACGCCTTCCTCAAGGACAGCGGCCGCGGCGAGTACCGCGCCGTCACCGACGACGCCGCCATGCAGGCGCTGCGGCTGCTGTCGCGCACCGAGGGCATCATCCCGGCCATCGAGTCGGCGCACGCCCTCGCCGGCGCCCTGGAGGTCGGCAGGGAGCTCGGCAAGGACGGGCTGATCGTCGTCAACCTCTCCGGGCGCGGCGACAAGGACATGGACACCGCCGCCCGCTACTTCGGCCTGTACGACGCCGACGCAGCGGTGGCCGCCGACGCGGCCGACGTCGCGGAGATCGAGGGGGACGCCAAGTGACCGGGAACATCCAGCTGCTCGGCGACACCCTCGCCAAGGCGAAGGCCGAGGACCGGGCCGCGCTCATCGCCTACCTCCCGGCCGGCTTCCCGACCGTGGACGGCGGCATCGCGGCGATCAAGGCCGTCTTCGACGGTGGCGCCGACATCGTCGAGGTCGGCCTGCCGCACAGCGACCCGGTGCTCGACGGGCCGGTCATCCAGACCGCCGACGACATCGCCCTGCGCGGCGGCGTCAGGATCGCCGACGTCATGCGCACGGTGAAGGAGGCGTACGGGGCCACCGGCAAGCCGGTCCTCGTGATGACCTACTGGAACCCCATCGACCGCTACGGCATCGAGCGCTTCACCGAGGAGCTCGCCGCGGCCGGCGGCGCGGGCTGCATCCTGCCCGACCTGCCGGTCCAGGAGTCGGCGGTCTGGAGGGAGCACGCCACCCGGCACGGCCTCGCCACGATCTTCGTCGTCGCCCCCAGCAGCAAGGACGAGCGGCTGGCCACGATCACCGCGGCCGGTTCCGGCTTCGTCTACGCGGCCTCCCTCATGGGTGTCACCGGTACCCGGGAGTCGGTCGGGGAGCAGGCCGCCGACCTCGTCCGCCGCACCCGCGCCGCCGGCGACCTGCCGGTCTGCGTCGGTCTCGGCGTCTCCAACGCCGCTCAGGCCAAGGAGGTCGCCGCCTTCGCCGACGGCGTCATCGTGGGCTCCGCCTTCGTGAAGCGGATCCTCGACGCCGACGGCGACGAGCAGGCCGGGCTCGGCGCCGTAAGGGAACTGGCGGGCGAACTCGCCGAGGGCGTGCGCCGCAGCTCGTAACCCGTACGGGTGGTTCGTCACCGGGGAGGCACGCGCGTGCCTCCCCGGTTCGTTGCTGTGGGCGTGAGCGAGAAGAACCGAGACGGTAGTAACCGGAGCGCGCGGGAGCGCCTCCAGCAGCAGCGCGAGCGCGAGAAGGCCCGCGACAGGCAGCGGCGCGTCCTCATCGTGTCGGCCGCGGTCGTGGGCGTCCTCGCCCTGGCCGCTGTCGTCGGCGTGATCGCCGCCAACAGCGGCGGGAAGGACAGTTCCGACAAGGCGGGGCCGGTCGTCGAGCCCAGCGGCGCCCTCGGCGGCGAGAAGCCCGTCATCCCCCAGGGCAGGCCGGACGCCCCGTCCACGCTCACGATCTGGGAGGACTTCCGCTGCCCCGCGTGCGCCCAGTTCGAGACGTACTTCCGGGACACCGTCCACGAGCTGGAGGCCGCGGGGGCCGTCAAGGCGGAGTACCACCTCGTGACCCTCATCGACGGCAACATGGGCGGCAGCGGCTCCCTGCGCGCCGCCAACGCGGCCGCGTGCGCCCAGGACGCCGGGAAGTTCACGGCCTACCACGACGTGCTCTACACCAACCAGCCGCAGGAGACCGACGACGCCTACGCGAGCAACGCCAAGCTGATCGAGCTCGCGGCCAAGGTCCCCGGGCTCGACACGCCGGCCTTCCGCAGCTGCGTCGAGGACGGCACGCACGACAGCTGGGTGAAGAAGTCGAACGACGCCTTCCGCGCCAGCGAGTTCCGCGGCACGCCGACCGTCCTGCTCAACGGCGAATCGGTCTTCCCGTCGAAGGGGAACGAGCAGATCTCCCCGGAGAACCTGAAGAAGTGGGTCGCCGAGGCCAACAAGGGCAAGAAGGCGGGCACCGCATCCCCGGCCCCGGGAAGCCCCGCGGGCCGCTGAGACCGCGGGGCGTTACGGAGAAGTTGCCGGGCCGGTCGCCGCAGGGCCCGCCCGGCAGGGTAGCGTCGGACCTGCCATGGACCTTGCCTACATTCCCAGCCCGTCGACCGGCGTGATCCACCTCGGACCGATCCCGCTGCGCGGCTATGCCTTCTGCATCATCATCGGTGTCTTCGTCGCCGTCTGGCTCGGCAACAAGCGCTGGATCGCCCGGGGCGGCACCGCCGGCACCGTGGCCGACATCGCCGTCTGGGCGGTGCCCTTCGGCCTCGTCGGCGGCCGGCTCTACCACGTGATCACCGACTACCAGCTGTACTTCAGCGAGGGTGAGAACTGGGTCGACGCCTTCAAGATCTGGGAGGGCGGCCTCGGCATCTGGGGCGCCATCGCGCTCGGTGCCGTCGGCGCCTGGATCGGCTGCCGCCGCCGCGGCATCCCGCTCCCGGCGTACGCGGACGCCATCGCGCCCGGTATCGCCCTCGCCCAGGCCGTCGGCCGCTGGGGCAACTGGTTCAACCAGGAGCTGTACGGCCGGCCGACCGACCTGCCGTGGGCGCTGAAGATCACCGCGGGCGCCAACCGCGAGGCCGGCCTCTACCACCCGACCTTCCTCTACGAGTCGCTGTGGTGCGTCGGCGTCGCGCTCGTCGTCATCTGGGCGGACCGCCGCTTCACGCTGGGCCACGGCCGCGCCTTCGCGCTCTACGTCGCCGCGTACTGCGCCGGCCGCGGATGGATCGAGTACATGCGCGTCGACGAGGCGCACCACGTGCTGGGCCTGCGTCTGAACGTGTGGACCGCGATCGTGGTCGGCCTGCTGGCCGTCGTCTACATGGTGGTCTCGGCGAAGGTGCGGCCGGGCCGCGAGGAGATCGTGGAGCCGAAGAAGGACGCCGGCGGGAAGGCCGTGGAGGACGCCGACAAGGCCGGGGCCCCGTCCGCCGACGAGCCCGAGGGCGAGACCGACGGGTCCGCGGACGAGGCGGCGGCCGCCTCCGCCGCCTCGGACCGGGACGGGGATGCCACCGGGGACGCCCCGGCGGACGACGTTCCCTCCTCCGGGAAGGACGCGGCCGACAACGGCGCCGGCGCGGGCGGTCGCTGACCCGCACGACATGCGGCGGTGGGCCGCCGGGACCACGGGTCCCGGCGGCCCACCGCCGTTTCCCGGGTCAGGACCGGCGCGCGGCGAGGGCCAGGACCCGGCGGGCGCCGGTGACGACGGCCGCGTCCACGAAGCGTCCGTCGGGCAGGGCGAGCGCACCCGCCTGGGCCTCCGCCGCCTTGACGATCTCCTCCGCCGCGGCGATCTCGTCGGCGGTGGGGAGATAGGCCCGCTCGATCACCGGGAGCTGGCGGGGATGGACGGCGGCCCGGCCGAGGAAGCCCATCGCCCGGCCCCGGGCGCAGCCGGCGGCGAGGGCGTCGAGATCGCGGACGTCCGCGTGGACGGACTGGACCGGCGGCGGCAGGGCAGCGGCGCGGGCGGCGACCACGATCCGGCTGCGCGGCCAGTCCAGGCCGCTGTCCTCCCGTACGCCCAGGTCGGCGGCGAGGTCCGCCTCGCCGAGGGCGATGCCGTGCACCGAGGGGTGGGCGGTGGCGATGGCGTACGCGTGCTCCACGGCGAGGGCGGTCTCCAGCAGCGGGTAGAGCGGGAGGCCCCGTGAGAGCTCGACGATCCGGCCGATGTCGGTGGGGTGCGACACCTTGGGGACACGGAGAGCGACGAGGCCGGGGAGTGACGCCAGGGAGGGGATGTCACGCGGCGCGTGGATGCGTACGTGGACCGGGACGGGCTGGGGGTCGGAGAGCAGTTCGGCGGTGGCGGCCAGGGCGTAGGAGCGGCGGTCCGGGGACACCGCGTCCTCCAGGTCGACGATGACGACGTCGGCGCCGGAGACGAGCGCCTTCTGGACGACGGCGGGGCGGTCACCGGGGGCGTAGAGCCAGGTGAGGGGAGCGGCGGCGGTGTTCATACGGCTCCTTCGGCGCGCAGGGCGGCGATCTCGGCGCCGGTGAGGCCCAGTTCGGTGAGGAGATCGGCGGTGTCGGCGCCGTGCGGGCGGCCGGCCCAGCGGATCGCGCCGGGGGTCTCGGAGAGCCGGAAGAGGACGTTCTGCATCCGGAGGGGGCCGAGTTCGGGGTCCGGGACCTCGGTGACGGTGCCGAGGGCCTGGAACTGGGGGTCGTCGAGGACGTCCCGGACGTCGTAGACCGGGGCGATGGCGGCCTCCGCCTTCTCGAAGGCGGCCATGGCCTCGTCGCGGGTGTGACGGGCGATCCAGGAACCCACCGCCTCGTCGAGGACGTCCGCGTGCGCGGCCCGGCCGGTGCCGTCGGCGAACCAGGGTTCGTCGACGAGCTCGGGCCGGCCGACCAGCCGCAGCACGCGCTCGGCGATCGACTGGGCCGACGTGGAGACGGCGACCCAGGAGCCGTCGGAGGTCCGGTAGGTGTTGCGCGGGGCGTTGTTGCGGGAGCGGTTGCCGGTGCGGGGCTGGACGTAGCCGAGCTGGTCGTACCAGAGGGGGTGGGGGCCGACGACGGAGAGCATCGGTTCGATGATGGCCATGTCGACGACCTGGCCGCGGCCGGTGGCGGTCCGTGCGGTGAGCGCGGTCATCACGGCGTACGCGGTGGCGAGGGCGGCGACCGAGTCGGCGAGGCCGAAGGGCGGGAGGGTCGGCGGGCCGTCGGGTTCTCCGGTGATGGCGGCGAACCCGCTCATCGCCTCGGCGAGGGTGCCGAAGCCGGGGCGGTGGGCGTACGGGCCGAACTGCCCGAAGCCGGTGACCCGGGCGAGCACCAGACGCGGGTTGACGGTCGACAGCTCCTCCCAGCCGAGCCCCCAGCGCTCCAGGGTGCCGGGCCGGAAGTTCTCCACGATCACGTCGGCGTCGGCGGCGAGCCGGAGCAGCGTGTCGCGACCGCCGGGCGAGGACAGGTCCAGGGTCATCGTGCGCTTGTTGCGCCCGAGGACCTTCCACCACAGTCCGACCCCGTCCTTGGCCGGGCCGTGACCGCGGGAGGGGTCGGGCCTGCGGGGGTGCTCGATCTTCACGACGTCGGCGCCGAAGTCGCCGAGCAGCGTCGCGGCGAGCGGGCCGGCGAAGAGGGTGGCGAGATCCAGGACGCGCAGTCCGCGCAGCGGGGCGCCGGGGGTGGCGGGCGCGGCGGGGGAGGCGGGGGTGGTCATGCGAGGGCCGCCTCGATCGCGACGCGGTACGGCATCGAGGTCGACGCCCCCTCGTGCTGGACGGACAGCGCCGCGGCCGCCGAGGCCCAGGCCAGGGCCTCCGGCATGGGCCGGCCCTCGGTGAGGGCGACGGCCAGGACGCCCACGAAGGTGTCGCCGGCGGCCGTGGTGTCGACGGCGTGGACGCGGGGCGCCGGCACGGTGAGCGGTTCGGCGCCGTCGCGCGCGGCGTACAGACATCCGGCGGAGCCGAGGGTGACGACCACCTCGGGCACCACGTCGAGGAGGGCCCGGGCGGCCTCGTACGGGTCGGTGAGGCCGGTCAGGGCGGTGGCCTCGTGCTCGTTGGGCACCAACAGGTCGGTGGCGGTGAGGAGTTCCGGAGGGAGGGAGCGGGCGGGAGCCGGGGTGAGGACGGTGCGCACACCGCGCTCGCGGGCGGCGCCGGCCCCCTCCACGACCACGGACAGGGGGAGTTCGAGCTGGAGGAGCAGGGCGTCGGCGGTCTCGATGAGGGCCTCGTCGCCGTGGGTGAGGGAGGTGACGGTGCCGTTGGCGCCGGGGACCACGACGATCGCGTTGCCGCCCTCGTCGTCGACGACGATGTGCGCGGTGCCGGAGGGGCCCTCGACGGTGCGCAGCAGATCGGTGTCCACACCGCTGTGGTCGAGCGCGCCGCGCAGCCGCAGGCCGAACTCGTCGGCGCCGACCGCGCCGATCATCGACACCTCGGCCCCCGCGCGGGCGGCGGCGACGGCCTGGTTGGCGCCCTTGCCGCCGGGCACGGTGCGGAACTCCCGTCCGGTGACGGTCTCGCCGCGGGCGGGCGCCTTGGCCACGTAGGCCACGAGGTCCATGTTCGTGCTGCCGAGCACGACGATGCTGGTCGGGCTGGTCGGGCTGGTCGGGCTGGTCATGGGCGTACTGCCTCCGAGTGGGTCAGGGCGGCCAGGGTGTCGAAGCCGATGCCGTCGAAGGACGCCACCGAGGTCGAGAGCCGGTTCTTGAGGGGGGAGGTCCACCGGTGGGGCAGCCGGTCGGGGTGCCCGGCCAGCAGACCGGCGACCGATCCGGCCGTGGCGCCGTTCGAGTCGGTGTCCCAGCCGCCGGACACGGCCGCGCAGACGGACCGGGTGAAGTCGCCGTCGGCGTGGGTGAGCGCGGCGGCCAGGAGGGCGGCGTTGGGGACGGCATGGACCCAGTGATACCCGCCGAGCTCGGCGTGGAGCCGGTCCACGGCGACGTCGAAGTCCCGGTGCTCCCGGGCCGCGGCGATGCCCAGGCGCACGCCCGCGGCCAGGCGCGACCGGGGCGGCACGACGGAGAGCCCGGCCGCCAGCGCCTGGTGGACGTCCGCCCCGCCGCCCGCGGCGGCGGCGAGGGCGGCGGCGACGAACATGGCCCCGTGGACCCCGTTGCCGGTGTGGGTGAGCACCGCGTCCCGGTGGGCCTGCCGGGCGGCGCCGCCGGGGTCCCCCGGGTGGGTCCAGCCGTGCACGTCGGCGCGGATCAGGGCGCCGATCCACTCGCGGAAGGGATTGCGGCGGACGGCCGTGAGCGGGGGTTCGACCCCGTCGAGCAGATTGCGGTAGGCGACCCGCTCGGCGGTGAACGTGCGCCCGGCGGGCAGTTCGTCGAGCCACAGCCGGGCGACGTCGGCGGTGGTGAACGCGCGGCCGTGGCGGCGCAGGAGCAGCAGGGCGAGGAGGGGGTAGTTGAGGTCGTCGTCCTCGGGCATCCCGTCGATGTTCTCGGCCAGGGAGGTGGCGGCGGAGCGCCGGTTCCACGGATGTGCGGCGAGCAGCGGGGCGGGCACGCCGCGGGCCGTGAACCAGTCGTTCAGCGGCCAGTTGCCGGTGGCGCGGCCGAGCGCGCGGATGCCGTCCAGGGGCAGCTTCTCGACGGGTTTTCCGAGCAGGCACCCGACGGCCCGCCCGAGCCAGGCGGCGTGCAGCCGGTCCAGCAGGGCGCCGCCCGGGGCCGTCCCGTCCTCGCGGGGGCGCGGGGCGGGGGCGGCCGGCCAGTCCGGGCAGGCGGCGGTGATCGCGTCCAGGTGGGTGGGTTCGTGGGAGGCCAGCGGGGAGGGGAGTTCGGCCAGGGCGTCGAGGAGCTGCTCGGCCAGGGGGCGCAGCGCGGGGCGGGCGGCGGGGGAGGCGCCGGCGGTGGCCGGGGCCTCGGGGCCGCCGGCGGCCTGCCACCGGGCGGCGAGGGGTGCGGCGTCGCGGCCGTCCTCCGCGGCCTGGCGGAGTTCATGGCCCACCAGGTCCTCGGGCTGGACCCAGGTGAGGCGCAGGAGACCGGTGGCGGAGGGGGTCATCGGGGGGCGTCCGTCAGGGTCGCGTACGCCGCCTCGTGGGCGCGCCGTCGGGTCGTGTCGCGGCGGAAGATCTCGTGGGTCACCGCGGTCAGGGCGGCCGCCGGGGCGTGGAGGTCCAGACGGCTGGCCTCCGCGACCCGCTTCGCCCACTCGGCGGGGACGGCGGACTCGCCGTGGAGGGCGCCCGACAGCGCGCCGGCCATGGTCGCGATCGAGTCGCAGTCGCGGCCGTAGTTGACCGCGCCCAGGACCGTGCGGCGGTAGTCGCCCTCGCCGACGAGGAGCATGCCGAGTGCGACGGGGAGTTCCTCGATCGCGTGCAGCCGGGAGGGGCGGCGGGCGTCCAGGGACGGGGCACGGTAGTCCGGGCCGACCGAGTCGAAGGGGGCGACGGCCGCCCGCAGCGGCGTCAGCGCGGTCTCGAAGTCACGGTGGTTCTCGGCGACTTCGGCGACCGCCTCGATCGCGGCCCGGGTGCCGTCCTTGGCCAGGGAGAGGGCCGTCTCGGTGACCGTGCGCGGGGTCGCGCCGGGCGCGCAGGCCGCCGCCACGGCCGCCGCGAAGACGCCTGCCGCCTCGCGGCCGTACGAGGACTGGTGGGCGCCCGCGATGTCGAGGGCCTCCGCGTAGGCGCCCGCCGGGTTGCCCGCGTTGACCAGGCCGACCGGGGCCATGTACATCGCGGCACCGCAGTTGACGATGTTCCCGGTGCCGGCCTCACGCGGGTCGGCGTGCCCGTAGTGGAGGCGGGTGACGATCCACTTCTCCGCGAGGAAGACGCGCTGGAGCGGCAGCGCCTCCGCCTCCAGCTCCGGGATCCAGACCGTCCGGCCCATGAGCTCGGGGACCAGGTGCTCGGCCACCGCGTACGCGTCGAGGTGGTCGCGGACGTGCTCGTACACCCGGATCAGGGCGTGCGTCATCAAGGTGTCGTCGGTGACGTGTCCGTCGCCCTTGTGGTACGGGGCGATCGGGCGCGCCGTGCGCCAGGCGTCGCCGTTCCACGGGCCGACGATGCCGGTGACGCGGCCGCCGTGGCGTTCCAGGATCTGCTCGGGGGTGTAGCCCTCGACGGGGCCGCCGAGGGCGTCGCCCACGGCCGCCCCGACGAGACTGCCGGTGATGCGGTCATCCAGTTGGGGTGTCATGTCGGAATTGTCCACCCGGGGTGGCCAGTTCCGTGGCTGCGAGCAGTCCGGCGAGTTCGACGAGGTCCGTGCCGGCGAGGCGGGGCAGCGCGCAGCCCGCGAGGGTCCGGCACGCCTCGCGCCAGGTGGCCGGGACCGAATCCCCGCCGCCCAGCGCGCCGGTGAGCGCGCCCGCCAGGGCCGGGGCCGAGTCCGCGACCCGGGACAGGCAGGCCGCGGCCGGTACGGCCGAGGCCACCTGGCCGTGGGACGCGAGCGTCAGCGCCAGGGCGACCGGGACGGTCTCGGCGGCGGCGATGCCGTAGCTGTAGACGTGGTCCACGATCTGGTGCTCCAGGAGCGGGACCAGCTCGAAGGAGGAGCCCACGGCGCGGGCCAGTCCGACGGCGTGCTGGGCGTTCCGGCCGATCTCCGTGCCGGGCGGGAGCTGGGTGAGCGCCGCCGCCACGGCCTCGGCCGGGGTGGCGCCGCCCAGGGCCGCGGCGGTCGCGGCCGCCACCGCGCGGGCCCCGTGGACGCCGTCGCCGTCCTGCGTGTACCGCGCGTCGAACTCGGCGAGTTCGGCCGCGGCGGCCGGATCGCCGGGGTGGACGAGGGCGAGGACGGCGGCGCGGACGCAGGCGGCGTCGTCGAAGTAGTGGGGGTTGTCGTGACCGGTGGCGGGCGGGCGCAGGCCGGTGGCGAGGTTGCCGAGCCCGGCCCGTACGGAGATCCGGGCGCGGAGGGGGAGGACCGCGGACTCCACCTCGGGCGCGCGGTCGGCGGCGGCGGCGACCTGGCCGGCCAGGGAGTTCCAGGCGAGGTCCACGGAGGCACGCAGGCGGCGCTCGGGGGCGAGGGTGCGGAAGAGCGGGCCGGCCGAGGCGAGGAGGGCCTCGGCGGTGAACACCGCCCACTCGGCGTCGTCGGAGGGGCCGAGGCGGAGCGGCTCGGGCGGCTGGTTGAGGGCGATGGGGACGGGGAGGGTGGTCGTCGCGTTCTGCTCGGCGAAGGTGTCGAGTTCGCGGGTGAGCCGGCGGGTCCACTCGGGCATGCGGGCGGCGCGGTGCCGGGCCGCGGGCCAGCCCGCGGCGTCGCCCGCGGCGAGGCCGAGCAGCAGTCCCTCGATCGCCTCACGGGGGGCGCGGGGGGTGTACGGCCCTGCCGCGGAGGGCGCCACCGTGCCGGCTCGGGTCGCGGTGCCGAGCACCGGCGCGCGCCCGAGGGTGGCGCGGCCCGTGGCCGGGGCGATGGCACCGCCGCCGTCCGCGGAGGGCGCGCAGGCACCCCCAGGGGGTGCTGCGCCGGCGCCCGCGCCGACGGGAACGGTGTCCCTTCCCGTCGTGTCCAGGGCCGTCGTGATGTCCGCGCTCATGGCGTCTCCTCGTCCGGGGTCAGCAGGTCGGCGATGTCCAGGACGTGGTAGCCGCGCATCGAGGGGAGGCAGCTGCCGGCGACCGGGGGGATGGCGGAGGCCCAGGGCTCGGGGATCGCGGCGGTGCCGCCGAGCGCGCCGGCCAGGGCGCCGGCGACCGCCGCCGTCGTGTCGGCGTCGCGGCCCATGTTGACGGCGGTCAGGACCGAGGTGCGGAAGTCGCCGCGGGCCGCGGCGAAGGCGCCGAAGGCCAGGCCGACGGCCTCGGGGGCGAGGTCCGTCCACGGGTAGCCGCCGATGACGACCGCCGAGCGGACCGCCCGTTCGCGTTCCAGCGGGTCGGGCCGGAGCCGTTGCGCCGCCACCACCGCGCGCCGCAGCGACCGGGCGGTCCAGGAGTCCATCGGGATCACCGAGAGGGCCGCCGCGATGACGGACGTGACCGTGGCGCCGGTCATCGCCGCCGCCACCCCCGCGGCCACCGCCTGTCCGCCGTAGATGCCCTCGCCCTCGTGGCTGACGCCGCCGTCGATGGCGACCAGCCGTGCCGCCTCGGCGGGGCGGCCCGCCGCGAAGACGCCGAAGGGGGCGGCCCGCATCGCGAGGCCGTCGCTCCAGGCGTGCCGGTGCTGGGCCGAGATGGGGGCGGCCAGTCCGCGGCGGAGGTTCTCCAGGGTGCCGCGTTCGGAGAAGCCGGCGCCCCGGAAGGGTCCCTCGTCGAGGTCGGCGATCCAGTGGTGCCAGGCCCGTTCGACGTGGGCCACCGTGAGGGCCGAGCCGTGCCGGGCCAGCAGCAGGCCGGAGAAGATCGCGTACTCGGTGTCGTCCGTGCCCGCCGGACGGTCCGTCACGAAGCCCTCGATCCTGCCCCATCGGGCGCGGATCTCCGAGGGCCGCAGGTTCTCGGCGGGAGCGCCCAGCGCGTCACCCACCGCCAGGCCGAGCAGGGCGCCCCGCGCGCGTTCCCGCACCGTTCCCGCATGCCGCGGATCCCCTCCGTCCCCTGCCCCCGCCGGATCCCCTGCCGCCCCTGCCGTCCGTACGGCGGCTCGCTTCGTACCGGCCATCTGTTCTCCCTTTCGCGCTCTGCAGATGCCTGCCACGCGACCGGGCCCGACCCCTCACCGAAACGTTTCTGTCACCCGGGTGACAGCAGCTCGGCCAGGCTTGCCTCAGTAAAGCGAGCCTTACTAAGTACGGCCTGCCTTGCTGGCGCGCCCCTTACATCGGGCGTATTTTCGACGGTGTCGAGGGGGGCGGGCTCGCCGAACCCGCAAGAAAGACAGGGGAGAAGCATGTCCATCATCGAGGCCGTCGCACCGCTCCACGAGGCCCACCGCGACAACCACACGCACCGCGACGTCAACGGCGGCTGGCTGCGCCCCGCCGTCTTCGGCGCGATGGACGGACTCGTCTCCAACCTCGCCCTCATGACCGGTGTGGCCGGCGGTGCGGTCTCCTCGCAGACCGTCGTCATCACGGGCCTGGCCGGGCTCGCGGCCGGCGCCTTCTCGATGGCCGCCGGCGAGTACACCTCCGTCGCCTCGCAGCGCGAGCTGGTCCAGGCCGAACTGGACGTCGAGCGCGTTCAGTTGCGCAAACACCCGGTCGACGAGATGGAGGAGCTCGCCGCGCTCTACGTCTCGCGCGGGGTCGAGCCGGCGCTCGCCCGCGAGGTGGCCCTGCAGCTGTCCCGCGACCCCGAGCAGGCCCTGGAGATCCACGCCCGCGAGGAGCTGGGCATCGACCCCGACGACCTGCCGTCGCCGATGGTCGCCGCGGTCTCGTCCTTCGGCTCCTTCGCGCTCGGTGCCCTGCTGCCCCTGCTGCCGTACCTGCTCGGTGCGACCGCGCTGTGGCCGGCCGTGCTGCTAGCGCTGTTCGGGCTCTTCGGCTGCGGCGCGCTCGTGGCCCGGGTGACCGCCCGAAGCTGGTGGTTCAGCGGACTGCGCCAGCTCGTCCTCGGGGGCGCCGCCGCGGCCGTCACGTACGGGCTCGGCATGCTCCTCGGGGCCGCTCTGTAGTCCGTCCCCGCGGTGCGCCCGCCCGCCCGCACAGGGCCGCCGCGCGGCCGCCCGGCCGCGGCCGCGCCGCCGCGTCTCCCGCAAGGCCCCTGGTCATCGCGACCGGGGGCCTTCGCGCGTCATAGGGCCGTCCGGGGGCTCTGTCTCTGTGACGTATCTCCCTGGGCGGATCCGCCGCCCCGGTGAGACACTATGCACGGCGCCACATATCTAGCCGGTTACCGGCCGGTTTCGAATCCTCGGCCACCGGGCATGAGGCACAAGCGCCGCGGGCAATGAGGCCCGCTCTGCGACAGGTCACCGGATTCCTCCTGAATCCCTGGCCCGTCCCCATGGGAACGCCGTGGTTCCCGTGCCTCACAGCTGAACCACCCGCCACCGCCCGTATCGGCGGTGTCCGCATGCTGGAATGAGCTATCCACTTCGCGAGAAGCCAGCCATCATGTAACCTGCACGAAATTTCGCGGAGGGCCAACGTCGTCCCTCGGCTGCTGCATATGCCACGACGACGACGGGAGAGCCGATGCGTTCCGACGCCTGGTCGCCCATGGACGGTCGCCCCGCCCCCCAGGGGCTGTACGACCCCCGTAACGAACACGACGCCTGTGGTGTCGGGTTCGTGGCCACCCTCACCGGTGTTGCCAGCCACGCCCTGGTCGAGCAGGCGCTGACCGTACTGCGCAATCTCGAGCACCGCGGCGCCACCGGCTCGGAGCCCGACTCCGGTGACGGCGCCGGAATCCTTTTCCAGGTCCCCGACGCCTTCCTCCGCGAGGTCACCGACTTCGAGCTTCCCGCGGCCGGCTCCTACGCCGTCGGCATCGCCTTCCTTCCCGCAGACGGCTCCGCACAGGCCGTCTCGCAGATCGAGACGATCGCCGCCGAAGAGGGCCTCGACGTCCTCGGCTGGCGCGAGGTCCCCGTCGCCCCCGAGCTGCTCGGCGCCACGGCCCGCTCCACCATGCCGGTCTTCCGCCAGCTCTTCGTCGCCGACGGCGCGAACAGCGGCCTCGCACTGGACCGCAAGGCCTTCGTCCTGCGCAAGCGCGCCGAGCGTGAGGCGGGAACGTACTTCCCGTCGCTCTCCGCCCGCACCATCGTCTACAAGGGCATGCTGACCACCGGCCAGCTGGAGCCCTTCTTCCCGGACCTGTCGGACCGCCGCTGCGCCACCGCCGTGGCCCTGGTCCACTCCCGGTTCTCCACGAACACCTTCCCGAGCTGGCCGCTCTCCCACCCGTACCGCTTCGTCGCCCACAACGGCGAGATCAACACGGTCAAGGGCAACCGCAACTGGATGACCGCCCGCGAGGCCCAGCTGGCCGGCGACGTCTTCGGCCAGAGCCGGGACGGCCGCGGCATCGAGCGGATCTTCCCGATCTGCACCCCGGACGCCTCCGACTCCGCCTCCTTCGACGAGGTCCTGGAGCTGCTCCACCTCGGCGGGCGCACGCTGCCGCACGCGGTCCTGATGATGGTCCCCGAGGCGTGGGAGAACCACGACTCCATGGACCCGGCCCGCCGCGCCTTCTACCAGTACCACTCCACCCTGATGGAGCCCTGGGACGGCCCCGCCTGCGTCACCTTCACCGACGGCGTCCAGGTCGGCGCGGTCCTCGACCGCAACGGTCTGCGCCCCGGCCGCTACTGGGTCACCGACGAGGGCCTCGTCGTGCTCTCCTCCGAGGTCGGCGTCCTCGACATCGACCCGGCCAAGGTCGTCCGCAAGGGCCGCCTGCAGCCCGGCAAGATGTTCCTCGTCGACACGGCCGAGCACCGCATCATCGAGGACGACGAGATCAAGGCCGCCCTCGCCGCCGAGCAGCCGTACGCGGAGTGGCTGGAGACCGGCGAGATCGAGCTCTCCGACCTCCCCGAGCGCGAGCACATCGTGCACACCCACGCCTCGGTCACCCGCCGCCAGCAGACCTTCGGCTACACCGAGGAAGAGCTCCGCGTCATCCTCGCCCCGATGGCCCGCACCGGCGCCGAGCCGATCGGCTCCATGGGCACGGACTCGCCGATCGCCGCGCTGTCCGAGCGCCCCCGGCTGCTCTTCGACTACTTCACCCAGCTGTTCGCGCAGGTCACCAACCCGCCGCTGGACGCCATCCGCGAGGAGCTCGTGACCTCGCTGCTCTCCTCGCTCGGCCCCGGCAGCAACCTGCTCGACCCGACCGCCGCGTCGTGCCGCAGCGTCACGCTGCCCTTCCCGGTGATCGACAACGACGAGCTGGCCAAGCTCATCCACATCAACGCCGACGGCGACATGCCCGGCATGAAGGCCGTGACCCTGTCCGGCCTGTACCGGGTCTCCGGCGCCGGCGAGGCGCTCGCCGCCCGCATCGAGGAGATCTGCGCCGAGGCCGACACGGCGATCGAGGGCGGCGCCCGCCTGATCGTCCTGTCCGACCGGCACTCCGACGCCGAGCACGCGCCGATCCCGTCGCTGCTGCTCACCGCGGCCGTCCACCACCACCTCATCCGTACCAAGCAGCGCACCAAGGTGGGTCTGCTGGTCGAGGCCGGCGACGTCCGCGAGGTCCACCACGTCGCCCTGCTCATCGGCTACGGCGCCGCCGCGGTGAACCCGTACCTGGCCATGGAGACGGTCGAGGACCTGGCCCGGGCCGGCACCTTCATCACGGACGTCGAGCCCGAGGCGGCCATCCGCAACCTGATCTACGCCCTCGGCAAGGGCGTCCTCAAGGTCATGTCGAAGATGGGCATCTCGACCGTCGCCTCCTACCGCGGCGCCCAGGTCTTCGAGGCCGTCGGCCTCGACACCGCCTTCGTCGAGAAGTACTTCAACGGCACCGCCACCAAGATCGGCGGCGCCGGCCTCGACGTCGTCGCCAAGGAGGTCGCCGCCCGTCACGCCAAGGCGTACCCCGTCACCGGCATCCCCTCGGCGCACCGCGCCCTCGACATCGGCGGCGAGTACCAGTGGCGCCGCGAGGGCGAGCCGCACCTCTTCGACCCGGAGACCGTCTTCCGCCTGCAGCACGCCACGCGCTCCAAGCGGTACGACATCTTCAAGAAGTACACGGAGCGGGTGAACGAGCAGTCCCAGCGCCTCATGACGCTCCGCGGCCTGTTCGGCTTCGCCTCCGACCGCGCCCCGATCCCCGTCGACGAGGTCGAGCCGGTCTCCGAGATCGTCAAGCGCTTCTCCACCGGAGCCATGTCGTACGGCTCCATCTCGCGCGAGGCCCACGAGACCCTCGCCATCGCCATGAACCAGCTGGGCGGCAAGTCCAACACCGGCGAGGGCGGCGAGGACCCGGACCGCCTCTACGACCCGGAGCGCCGCTCCGCGATCAAGCAGGTCGCCTCCGGCCGCTTCGGCGTCACCAGCGAGTACCTGGTCAACGCGGACGACATCCAGATCAAGATGGCCCAGGGCGCCAAGCCCGGCGAGGGCGGCCAGCTGCCCGGCCACAAGGTCTACCCGTGGGTGGCCAAGACCCGGCACTCCACCCCGGGCGTCGGCCTGATCTCCCCGCCGCCGCACCACGACATCTACTCCATCGAGGACCTGGCCCAGCTGATCCACGACCTCAAGAACGCCAACCCGCAGGCCCGCATCCACGTGAAGCTGGTCTCCGAGGTCGGCGTCGGCACGGTCGCGGCCGGCGTGTCCAAGGCCCACGCGGACGTCGTGCTCATCTCCGGCCACGACGGCGGTACCGGCGCCAGCCCGCTCACCTCGCTGAAGCACGCGGGCGGCCCCTGGGAGCTCGGCCTCGCCGAGACCCAGCAGACCCTGCTGCTCAACGGCCTGCGCGACCGCATCGTCGTGCAGACCGACGGCCAGCTCAAGACCGGCCGTGACGTCGTCATCGCCGCGCTGCTCGGCGCCGAGGAGTTCGGCTTCGCCACCGCGCCGCTCGTCGTCTCCGGCTGCGTCATGATGCGCGTCTGTCACCTGGACACCTGCCCCGTCGGCATCGCCACCCAGAACCCGGTCCTGCGCGACCGCTTCTCCGGCAAGGCCGAGTACGTGGTCAACTTCTTCCGGTTCATCGCCGAAGAGGTCCGCGAGCTCCTCGCCGAGCTGGGCTTCCGCTCGATCGAGGAGGCCGTCGGCCACGCCGAGCTCCTCGACACCAGCCGCGCCGTCGCCCACTGGAAGGCCCAGGGCCTCGACCTGGCGCCGCTGTTCCACGTGCCGGCGCTGCCCGAGGGCGCGGTCCGCCACGCGCTCATCGAGCAGGACCACGGTCTGGAGAAGGCCCTCGACAACGAGCTGATCCAGCTCGCCGCCGAGGCCCTCGGCGCCGACTCCGCCGAGACCGCCCAGCCGGTCCGCGCCCAGGTCGGCATCCGCAACATCAACCGGACCGTCGGCACCATGCTCGGCCACCACGTGACGAAGAAGTTCGGTGGCGCGGGCCTGCCCGCCGACACCATCGACATCACGTTCACCGGTTCCGCGGGCCAGTCCTTCGGCGCCTTCCTGCCGGCCGGTGTCACCCTCCGCCTGGAGGGCGACGCCAACGACTACGTCGGCAAGGGCCTCTCCGGCGGCCGCGTCATCGTCCGCCCGGACCGCGGCGCCGATCACCTGGCCGAGTACTCCACCATCGCGGGCAACACGATCGGCTACGGCGCCACCGGCGGCGAGATGTTCCTGCGCGGCCGCACCGGCGAGCGCTTCTGCGTCCGCAACTCCGGCGCGCTGGTCGTCTCCGAGGGCGTGGGCGACCACGGCTGCGAGTACATGACCGGCGGCTCGGCGGTCGTCCTCGGCGAGACGGGCCGCAACTTCGCGGCCGGCATGTCCGGCGGCGTGGCCTACGTGATCGACCTCGACCGGGACAACGTCAACGCCGGCAACCTGGAGGCGGTGGAGGCCCTGTCGGACACCGACAAGGCGTGGCTGCACGATGTCGTGCGCCGCCACCACGAGGAGACCGGCTCGACGGTCGCCGAGAAGCTGCTCGCCGACTGGGACGCCGCCGCGGCCCGGTTCAGCAAGATCATCCCCACCACGTACAAGGCAGTGCTCGCCGCCAAGGACGCCGCTGAGCTCGCCGGTCTCTCCGAGGCCGAGACCACCGAGAAGATGATGGAGGCGGCGACCCATGGCTGACCCGAAGGGCTTTCTGACCACCGGGCGTGAGGTCGCCAAGACCCGGCCCGTGGGCGAGCGCGTGAAGGACTGGAACGAGGTCTACGTTCCCGGCTCCCTGCTGCCGATCATCAGCAAGCAGGCCGGCCGGTGCATGGACTGCGGCATCCCGTTCTGCCACAACGGCTGTCCGCTGGGGAACCTCATCCCCGAGTGGAACGACTACGCCTACCGCGAGGACTGGTCGGCCGCGTCCGAGCGCCTCCACGCCACGAACAACTTCCCGGAGTTCACCGGCCGCCTGTGCCCGGCTCCGTGCGAGGCGGCGTGCGTGCTCGGCATCAACCAGCCGGCCGTGACCATCAAGAACGTCGAGGTCTCGATCATCGACAAGGCGTGGGACGCCAACGACGTCCGGCCGCAGGCGCCCGAGCGCCTGTCCGGCAAGACCGTCGCGGTGATCGGCTCGGGCCCGGCGGGTCTCGCCGCCGCCCAGCAGCTGACCCGGGCCGGCCACACCGTGGTCGTGTACGAGCGGGCCGACCGCATCGGCGGTCTGCTGCGCTACGGCATCCCCGAGTTCAAGATGGAGAAGCGGCACATCAACCGCCGCATCGAGCAGATGCGCGCGGAGGGCACCAAGTTCCGCACCGGCATCGAGATCGGCCGCGACCTCACCTCGACGGACCTGCGCAAGCGGTTCGACGCGGTCGTCGTCGCCGCCGGTGCCACCACCGCCCGCGACCTGCCCGTCCCGGGCCGGGAGCTCAAGGGCATCCACCAGGCGATGGAGTACCTGCCGCTCGCCAACAAGGTCGTCGAGGGCGACTTCGTGGCCTCGCCGATCACCGCCGAGGGCAAGCACGTCGTGGTCATCGGCGGCGGCGACACCGGCGCGGACTGCGTCGGCACCGCGCACCGCCAGGGCGCGGCCTCCGTCACGCAGCTGGAGATCATGCCCCGCCCGGGCGAGGACCGGAACGGCAACCAGCCCTGGCCGACCTTCCCGATGCTCTACAAGGTCACCTCGGCGCACGAGGAGGGCGGCGAGCGGGTCTACTCCGTCTCCACCACCCACTTCGAGGGCGACGAGGAGGGCAACGTCCAGTTCCTGCACCTGACCGAGGTCGAGTTCGTCGACGGCAAGCTCACCCAGAAGCCCGGCACCGAGCGCCGGATCCCCGCCCAGCTGGTCACCCTCGCCATGGGCTTCACCGGCACGGACGTCGAGAACGGCCTGGTCGCCCAGTTCGGCCTGGCCCTCGACGAGCGGGGTAACATCGCGCGTGACGCGGACTTCGCCACCAACGTCGATGGCGTCTTCGTCGCCGGTGACGCCGGTCGCGGTCAGTCCCTGATCGTGTGGGCCATCGCGGAAGGCCGCTCGGCCGCCCGCGGAGTGGACCGCTACCTCACGGGCGCCAGCTCCCTGCCGGCCCCGATCCGCCCGACGGACCGTGCCCTGACGGTCTGATCCGCCGGATCACCCCCTGGATGTCCCGTACAACGACGTACGGAACTGAGCGCGGCGCTCGCCCCACTGTCCCCGACCTGGACGACCGGGCGAGCGCCGACGCGCGTCGGGGCGACGTGCGCCGGGACGCCGGCCGCCGGGAGGCGCCGGGCACGGGCGAGGCCCTCGTCCCGGAGGCCTGTCGCCGCCGGGCCCGGCCTTCCCGTACCCTCGGCAGCCGGCACGCGATGAGGGAGGGGGCGCCCGTGGCCCTGAGTCTGCGCAAGGTCGAGGAGTCCGCACCCGGCCTGGTCGACCTGTACAAGACGGCCGGGGACTCGCTCCGGCGGCGCGGGATCGACGGGCAGCGCCTCGCCGTGTACCTCGTCGTCGACTACTCGGGCTCGATGAAGCCGTACTACGCCGACGGCACCGTCCAGGCCCTGGCCGACCGGGTGCTCGGGCTCGCGGCGCAGCTCGACGACGACGGCCGGGTGCCGGTGGTCTTCTTCTCGACGGACGTGGACGCCGAGACCGAGATCGTGCTCGGCGAGCACGAGGGGAGGATCGACCGCATCGTCGCCGGGCTCGGACACATGGGCAGGACCAGCTACCACCTGGCCATGGACGCGGTCATGGACCACTACCTCGACAGCGGGTCGAGCGCGCCCGCCCTGGTGGTCTTCCAGACCGACGGCGGGCCCGTCAACAAGCTCGCGGCCGAACGCTACGTCTGCAAGGCGGCCCGGCTGCCGGTCTTCTGGCAGTTCGTCGGCTTCGGCGATCCGGACAGCCGGCAGTTCGAGTTCCTGCGCCGGCTGGACGAGCTGCCGGTACCGGCGAAGCGCCCGGTCGACAACTGCGGCTTCTTCCACGCCGGGCGGGACCCGCGGCGGGTCCCGGACGCGGAACTGTACGACCGGCTCGTGGCCGGCCTCCCGGCCTGGCTCGCCGCCGCCAGGGCCCGGGGCATCGTGCGCGGCTGACCGCCCACGCCCGGGCTTCCGCCCGACGCCCTCGGCGAGAGGAACAACCGCCTCCGCGCCACCCGGACCCCGTCCGCGGCCGCCGGTCCGGGCCACGCAAGGGCGTCCGGCGGCCGCGGCGCACCGACGGCCCTCTCAAATCGATGGTCAGCAGCGTTCCGGCCAGGCGATAGTGACGGCATGACCTCTCTTGTGCGCCACATCACGATCGACTGCTCCGACGCCTACACCCTCGCGGGTTTCTGGGCCCAGGTCCTCGGCTCCCCGGTCTCCGACGACGACCGGCCCGGCGACCCCGAGGCCCTGGTCGCGTCGGCGGGCGCGGATCTGCTCTTCATCCAGGTGCCGGAGAAGAAGTCGGTGAAGAACCGGGTCCACATCGACCTGCAGCCGCAGGACCGCACGCGTGACGAGGAGGTCGAGCGGGTGCTCGCGCTCGGCGCCTCCCTCGTCGACGACCGGCGCCGGCCGGACGGCACGGGCTGGGTGGTGCTCGCCGACCCGGAGGGCAACGAGTTCTGCGTCGAGCGCAGCAAGGCCGAGCGCACGGAGTAATCCGGACGGAGGTTGTCGGGTATCCGGTGTCTCCTGGGACCATGGGAGACACCGCCATCACCGCCTGGGCCGCCTTCGAGGCCGCCGAACCCGAGCTCGCCGCCACCGTCCGGGAGCGCTTCGGGCAGTACACCCACCACGCCCTCGCCACCCTGCGCAAGGACGGCTCGCCGCGGCTCAGCGGCATCGAGGCCGACTTCCGGTCCGGTGAGCTGTGGCTCGGCATGATGCCGAACTCGCTCAAGGCCCGCGACCTCCGCCGCGACCCCCGCTTCTCGCTGCTCGCCAACCCCGGCGAGGGCACCTCCATGGGAGGCGGCGACGTCCGGGTCTCCGGGCGGGCCGTCGAGGTCACCGATCCGGACACCGCCTCCTGGTACGCGAAGGAGGCCGGCGCGCCGCAGCCCTTCCACCTCTTCCGGGCCGGGCTGACGGAGGTCGTGCGGACCACGGTGGAGGGCGAGGAGGTCGTCTTCCGGGTCTGGGCCCCGGGCCGGCCGGTGCGCACCCTCCGGCGCGGCAACGACGAGAGCCCGCCCCGCGAGTCCTGACCGGGGTCACGCCGTCGGGTCGAGCACCCGCGCCCGGCACCAGGACGGGCTGCCCCAGGCGTCGCGCAGGGGGCGGGCCTTGCGGAGCCACAGGGAGAGGTCCAGTTCCTCGGTGTAGCCGACGGCGCCGTGGATCTGCAGCGCGGTGGCGGCCGCCGCGTGGGCCGCCTCGCCCGCGGTGGTCTTGGCCGCGGCGAGGTCGGCCTCCGCGAGGGTGACGGCCGCCCCGAAGAGCAGGGGCCGGGCGAACTCCAGGCCGATCAGGGTGTCCGCCAGGCGGTGCTTGACCGCCTGGAAGGAGCCGATCGGCGCGCCGAACTGCGTGCGCTGCCCCGCGTAGGCCACCGTCCGGTCCAGGAGCGCCAGGCCCAGGCCGAGCGCCTGCGCGGCGGTCGCGAGGAGGGCCCAGTGCCGGGCCGTCCGCGCGGCGGCGGTCACCGCCGGCCCGGCGGCCAGGAGTTCCCCGCCCGGTGCCGGGCGCGCCAGCCGGCGCGCCGGGTCGGCGGACGCGCGCATCTCGCCGTGCCCGGGCGCGAGGCGCAGTTCCTCGCCCGCGACGGCGAACACGAGGTCGGCGGCGTCGGCGTCCAGGGCGTACGGCGAGGCGTTTGCCAGGGCCAGGGTCGCCACCGTCGTGCCCGCCGCCAGGGCCGGCAGGAAGCGCTCGGCCGGCGCGGTCTCGCCGTGTTCCGCGAGCTCCGCGAGCAGGGCGGTCACCGCGACCGTCTCCACCAGGGGGCCGGGGACCGCGTGGCGGCCCGCCTCCAGCACCGCGTGGGCGAGCTCGACGGGCAGCGGGCCGGCGCCCTCGTACGCCTCGGGGGCCGCGAGGGCGAACATCCCCGCCTTCCCGAGCCGGGTCCACAGGGCGCGTCCGGGGCCGGGGTCGCCGGCGGCCCAGGCCCGGATCGCCTTCGGCGGGTCGGCGGCCGTCAGCATCGCGTCCAGGGAGCGCGCGAAGTCGCGCTGCTCGGCGGTCGGCAGGAAGCGCATCAGCGGCGGCCCTTCGGGAGGCCGAGCAGGCGCTCGGCGATGATGTCGCGCTGGATCTCGTTGGTGCCGGCGTAGATCGGCCCGGCGAGCGAGAAGACGTGCCCCTCCGCCCACTCGGTGTCCGCCAGTTCGCCGTCCGGGCCGAGGAGATCGAGCGCCGTCTCGTGCAGGGCGATGTCGTACGTCGACCAGAACACCTTGTTGAGGCTGGACTCGGCCCCGGCGGCCCCGGCGGCCCCGGCGGCCCCGGCAACCCCGGCGGTCTCGCCGGCCGCGAAGCGCGAGGCGCCCGCCGCCGTGAAGAGCTGGTAGGCGCGGGCGCCGATCACCGCGTCCGCGACCCGGTCGCGCAGCGCCGTGTCCGACGGGTCGCCGTGCTCCCGCCACCGCCGTACGAGACGGTCCGCCGAGGCCAGGAAGCGGCCGGGGGAGCGCAGCGTGAGCCCGCGCTCGTTGCCGGTGGCCGACATGGCGATCCGCCAGCCCTGCCCCGGTTCCCCGATGACGTCCTCGTCGGGGACGAACACCTCGTCCAGGAACAGCTCGGCGAAGGCCGGTTTCCCGTCGAGCCGCCCGATGGGCCGTACGGTCACGCCGGACGCGCGGAGGTCGAACATCAGATAGGTCAGGCCCCGGTGCGGACGCCCCTCCGCCGCCGGTGCCGGGTCGGTGCGGAAGATGCCGAAGGCCCGGTCGGCGAAGGCCGCCCGCGAGGACCAGGTCTTCTGCCCGGACAGCAGCCAGCCGCCCTCGGTGCGCACCGCCCGGGAGGTGAGCGAGGCGAGGTCGGAGCCGGCCTCCGGCTCGGACCAGGCCTGCGCCCAGATCGTCTCCCCGGTCGCCATGGACGGCAGGACGCGGAGCCGCTGCTCCTCGGTGGCGTGGTCGAAGAGCGTGGGGGCGAGCAGATGGATGCCGTTCTGCGAGACCCGGCCGGGTGCTCCCGCCGCGTAGTACTCCTCCTCGAAGGCCAGCCAGCGGAAGATGTCGGCGCCGCGGCCGCCGTACTCCTCGGGCCAGGAGACCACCGACCAGCGGCCGGCGGCGAGTTCGCCCTCCCAGGCGCGGTGGGCGGCGAAGCCCTCCTCGGTCTCCAGGGACGGCAGTGGTGCGGCCGGCACGTGGGCGCGCAGCCAGGCGCGGGCCTCGGCCCGGAACTCCTCCTCGGCCGCCGAACAGCTCAGGTCCATCAGCGCACCGCCTCCTTCGCCGGCGTCACGTCCGTCCCGCCGGGCGCGTCCGCCGCGGTCGGCGCGTGGTGCGCGCGGGCGAGGCGGTGCGGCCGGGCGTGTGCCGTCGCCGCGTTCCGGTCCTCGCGGTGGCCGGGGCGGGCGCGGTGGCGGGGGAGGTCCGTCGTCACGTGCGCGACCGGACCGCACCGCTCGTACCGGACGGGATCGTCGGGCAATGTCTCATCCTTCCCTAACAAGTGTTTGGTAGGTTACCGTGCAGCCATGAGCAGCGTCGAGGAGTTCCGCACCGAGATACGCGACTGGCTCACGGTCCGGCTCGACGGCGAGTTCGCCGCGCTGAAGGGCCTGGGCGGCCCCGGCCGCGAGCACGAGGCGTTCGCCGAACGGCTCGCCTGGGAACGCCACATGGCCGCCCACGGCTGGACCTGCGTCGGCTGGCCCGAGGAGTACGGCGGGCGCGGGGCGAGCATCGAGGAGCAGATCGCCTTCCACGAGGAGTACGCCCTCGCCGACGCCCCCGCCCGCGTCAACCACATCGGCGAACAGCTCCTCGGCCCCACCCTCATCGACCACGGCACCGAGGAGCAGAAGGCCCGCTTCCTGCCCGCCGTCCGGGCCGTCGAGGAGCTGTGGTGCCAGGGCTACAGCGAACCCGAGGCCGGATCCGACCTGGCCGCCGTCCGCACCCGCGCCGTCCGCGAGGGCGACGAGTGGGTCGTGCACGGCCAGAAGACCTGGACCTCCCTCGCCCACGAGGCCCAGTGGTGCTTCGTCATCGCCCGCACCGAACCCCGCGCACCCGGCGCCCGCCCCCACGCCGGACTCTCCTGCCTCCTCGTCCCGCTCGACCAGCCCGGCGTCGAGATCCGCCCCATCGTGCAGCTCACCGGCACCAGCGAGTTCAACGAGGTCTTCTTCGACGGAGCCCGCACCCCCGCCGGCCATGTCGTCGGCGCTCCCGGCGACGGCTGGCGCATCGCGATGGCCACCCTCGGCTACGAACGCGGCGTCTCCACCCTCGGCCAGCAGGTCGGCTTCCGCCGCGAGCTGGACGCCCTCGTCGAGCTCGCCCGCACCACCGGCGCCGCCGACGACCCGCTGATCCGCGAGCGGCTCGTCCGCGCCTGGGCCGGCCTGCGCACCCTGCGCGCCAACGCCCTGTCCGGCGTCGACCCCTCCCTGGCCAAGCTCTCCTGGTCCCACTGGCACCGCGACCTCGGCGAGCTCGCCATGGACGTCCGCGGCGCCGCCGGGACCCTCGCCGCCGCGGAGCCGTACGAACTCGACGACTGGCAGCGCCTGTTCCTCTTCTCGCGCGCCGACACCATCTACGCCGGATCGAGCGAGATCCAGCGGAACATCATCGCCGAGCGGGTGCTCGGCCTTCCGAAGGAGCCCCGCGGATGAGCCCGACGCCCGCTCCCGACTACGTGCCCGGCCACGGACTGCTCACCGGCCGGACCGCCGTCGTCACCGCCGCCGCCGGCTCCGGCATCGGCGGCGCCACCGCCCGCCGGCTCCTGGAGGAGGGGGCCCGGGTCCTGGTCAGCGACACCCACGCGCGCCGCCTCAAGGAGACCGAGCAGACACTCGCCGCGGAATTCGGCGCCGACCGGATCTCCTCCCAGCCCTGCGACGTCACCGACGAGAGCCAGGTCCGGGCGCTCCACGACACCGCCGTACGGCTCCACGGCGGACTCGACGTGCTCGTGAACAACGCCGGACTCGGCGGCACCGCAGAGCTCGCCGACATGACCGACGAGCAGTGGACCCGCGTCCTCGACGTCACCCTCAACGGCACCTTCCGCTGCACCCGCGCCGCCCTGCGCCACTTCCGCGACAGCGGGACCCGGGGGGTCGTCGTCAACAACGCCTCCGTCGTCGGCTGGCGCGCCCAGGCCGGCCAGGCCCACTACGCCGCCGCCAAGGCCGGGGTCATGGCGCTCACCCGCTGCGCCGCGGTCGAGGCCGCGGCCTACGGCGTCCGCGTCAACGCCGTCGCCCCCTCCCTGGCCATGCACCCCCACCTGGTCAAGGTCACCTCCGCCGAACTCCTGGACGAGCTGACCGCGCGCGAGGCCTTCGGGCGGTACGCCGAGCCCTGGGAGATCGCCAACGTCATCGTCTTCCTGGCCAGCGGCTACTCCTCGTACATGACCGGGGAGACGGTCTCCGTCAGCAGCCGGCATCCCTAGGACCAGAATGGAAGCGTGCCAACGACCAAGAAGAAGACGCAGGTGACCGCTTCGCCCGAGCGGCGCAGGGAACTCCTCGACACGGCGGCCGAGGTGTTCGCCGCGCAGGGGTACAACGCCACCACCGTCCGCAGGATCGCGGACGAGGCCGGCATGCTCGCGGGCAGCCTCTACTACCACTTCGATTCCAAGGAATCGATGCTCGACGAGATCCTCTCCACCTTCCTGAACGAACTGTGGGCCGGCTACGACGCCGTGCTCGCCGCGGGGCTCGGCCCCCGGGAGACCATCGAGGCCCTCGTCACCGAGTCCTTCCGGGAGATCGACCGCCACCGCGCCGCCGTGGCGATCTACCAGAAGGAGGCCCGTCACCTCGCCGACCAGCCCCGCTTCCACTACCTCGCCGACTCGCAGGTCAAGTTCGAGAAGGCCTGGCTCGGCACCCTGGAGCGCGGCGTCGGGTCCGGAGCCTTCCGCGCCGACCTCGACGTCCGGCTCACCTACCGGTTCGTGCGCGACACCGTCTGGGTCGCCGCGTCCTGGTACCGCCCCGGCGGACAGCACAGCCCCGAGGAGATCGCCCGCCAGTACCTGTCGATGGTGCTCGACGGGATCGCCGTACGCGCATAGCCAGCCCGCGCGGACACCGCGCAGACACCAGGAGGAGTCGTCATGGCCGAGGCCTACATCGTCGAAGCGGTCCGCACCCCGGTGGGCCGCCGCAAGGGCGGGCTCGGCGCCGTCCATCCGGCGGACCTCGGCGCCCATGTCCTGAAGGCGCTCGTGGAGCGGACCGGCGTCGATCCCGCCGCCGTCGAGGACGTCGTCTTCGGCTGCCTCGACACCGTCGGACCGCAGGCCGGCGACATCGCCCGCACCTGCTGGCTCGCGGCCGGACTGCCCGAGGAGGTCCCCGGGGTCACCGTCGACCGCCAGTGCGGCTCCTCCCAGCAGGCCGTCCACTTCGCCGCCCAGGGCGTGCTCTCCGGCACCCAGGACCTGGTCGTCGCCGGCGGCACCCAGAACATGACCATGATCCCGATCGCCTTCGCCTCCCGGCAGGCCGCCGAACCCCTCGGACTGACCCAGGGCCCGTACGCCGGGTCGGAGGGCTGGCGGGCCCGCTACGGAGACGCGCCGGTCAACCAGTTCCACGGCGCCGAGCTCATCGCCGCCAAGTGGGGCATCACCCGGCGCGACCAGGAGGAGTTCGCCCTCCGCTCGCATCTGCGCGCGCTCCACGCCATCGACGAGGGCCGCTTCGCCCGCGAGACCGTCCCCTACGGCGACGTCACCGTCGACGAGGGCCCGCGCCGCGACACCGGTCTGGAGAAGATGGCCGCACTCGCGCCCGTCGTCGAGGGCGGCACCATCACCGCCGCCTGCTCCTCGCAGGTCTCCGACGGGGCCGCGGCGATGCTGATCGCGAGCGAGCGGGCCGTACGGGAGCACGGGCTCACCCCGCGGGCCCGCATCCACCACCTGTCGGTGCGCGGCGAGGACCCGATCCGGATGCTGTCGGCACCGATACCGGCGACCGCGCACGCCCTGAAGAAGACCGGGATGACCATCGACGACATCGACCTGGTCGAGATCAACGAGGCCTTCGCCCCGGTCGTCCTCGCCTGGCTCAAGGAGACCGGCGCCGACCCGGAGCGCGTCAACGTCAACGGCGGCGCGATCGCCCTCGGCCACCCCCTCGGCGCGACCGGCGTGAAGCTGATGACGACCCTCCTGCACGAACTGGAGCGCACGGGCGGCCGCTACGGGCTGCAGACGATGTGCGAGGGCGGCGGCCAGGCGAACGTGACGATCATCGAGCGGCTGTAGCCCCCCGCGGCTCCTCCCGTACGACATGAGGGCGGCCCGCACCCCCCTGAAGGGGCGCGGGCCCCCCGCGTACGGGAGCGTCAGCCGACGAGCCGCTCCCGCAGGCCCGCCAGGGTGCGCAGGTCCAGGCCCAGGCCGTCGGTGACGTACCGGTAGAGGCCGCCGTAGCCGGCCCGGACCTCGGCGAGGGCCGCGTCCAGGTACTCCCGGCGCACCTCCTGGAACGGGATGATCAGGTCCGGGTTCTGCATGAACCCGCCCTGCCGCAGGCCGTCTCGCACCCGGGCGTCGTACGCGGCACGGAAGGTGTTGGAGGCCAGGTAGTCCTCGGTGGCCGAGCGCTCCGGCACGCCCACGAGGGTGAGCAGCAGCCAGCTCGCCCAGCCCGTACGGTCCTTGCCCGAGGTGCAGTGGAAGAGCGCCGGGCCCGCGCCGGGGGCGGCGAGCTCGCGCAGGGTGGTGCCGAACTGCTGCCGGTTGGCCGCGCTGGTGACGAAGGTGCGGTACACCTCGGTCATGAACGCCGCGGCCCGCCCGCCGCCCAGCATCTCCTCCTGCCGGACCGGGTCGCGCGAGCCGATCGCGGCCATCAGACGCCCGTACAGACCGTTGTCGGTGACGCTGCGGGACACCGGCACGACCCCGGCCGGCAGCCGGTCGGCGCCGTCGGACGCCACCTCCAGCGGGATCCGGAAGTCGATCGCGCGGGCGAGGCCCAGCCCACCGAGCGTCGCCAGGTCGGCGTCGGTCAGCTTGCCCAGATGGTCACCGCGGCAGACCAGGCCGTAGCGGACCCGGGCCCCGTCGTAGGTGGGATATCCGCCCAGGTCGCGGACGTTCACCGCGCCCTGGAGCGGGATCTGCCGGGGGACGCCCGCCGCCCCGGCGCGGGGCCGGGCCGAGGCGGGTCGGGCGGCGACCGCCAGGAGAACGGTGGCGCCGGCGGTGCTCAGCAGTGCGCGTCTCGACAGGGACATGGCTGACTCCCTAGGCGGAGGGAAGGGAACGGAGCACGTGCGCGGCCTCGGACATGATCCGGGTGACGAGTTCCTCGCAGTTCGGCAGGTCCTCGATCACCCCCGCGACCTGTCCGGAGGCCATGACGCCGAGGTCGGTGCGGCCCTCGACCATGGAAGCCCTCAGGAGCACCGGGGTGTTGGCGGCGAGCAGGACCTGGCTCCAGGACAGGTCCCTGCCGTGGCGCATCGCCAGACCGTCGCGGACCATCGCCGCCCAGGACAGGCCGGAGAGCCGGCGGAAGCCGGCGGCCCGGCGCACGGCCTGCACCAGCGCGCCGACCCGGCCCGCCCGCTCCAGCGCGGCGACCATCTCGGTGCGCAGCATCCGGTGCGGCAGGCCGTCGACGGCCGTCGTGACGGTGACGTCCCTGACCGTGGCCGCCAGGTACATCGCCTTCACGGCGTCGGGGACGGTCGACTCGGCGGTGAGCAGGAAGCGGGTGCCCATGGCGATCCCCGCCGCCCCGTAGGACAGCGCGGCGACCAGCCCGCGCCCGTCGTGGAAGCCGCCCGCCGCGATCACCGGGATGCCGACCGCGTCGGCCACCTGCGGCAGGAGCACGGTGGTGGCCACCTCGCCGGTGTGCCCGCCGCCCTCGCCGCCCTGCACGACCACCGCGTCGGCCCCCCAGGCGGCGACCTTCTCGGCGTGCCGGCGCGCCCCGACGGAGGGGATGACGACGACACCGGCGTCCTTGAGCTCGGCGATCAGCTCACGGGAGGGCGCGAGGGCGAACGAGGCGACCCGGACGCCCTCGTCGACGATGATCCGCACCCGCTCGCGGGCGTCGCCCGCGTCGGCCCGCAGGTTCACCCCGAAGGGGCGGTCGGTGCGGGACTTCACCTCGCGGACGGCGGCCCGCAGCTCGTCGGTGGTCATGGTGGCGGAGGCGAGGACCCCGAGCGCGCCGGCGTTCGCGGTGGCCGAGACGAGCCGGGGCCCGGCCACCCAGCCCATGCCGGTCTGCACGATCGGGTGCGCGACGCCGACGAGCCTGGTGAGCGCGGTCTCCATGGCGGGTGCCGGTGCCGCCGGGGTCTCGGTCACGCCCTGACCTCGCGGTCGCGCAGCCCCCGCGGGTCGAGCACCTCGCGGATCAGCCGTAGTTCCTCGGCGGTGGGCTCCCGGGTGGTGGGCACCTCGCCGTCGGTCACGAGCGGGAAGCCGGTGGCGGCCCGTACGTCCTCGACGGTGACGCCCGGGTGCACGGACGCCAGACGCATCGTGTGCCCGGGGGTCGCGAAGTCGAGGACGGCGAGGTCGGTCACCACCCGGGGGAGGCGGTGGTACGGGCCGACGGCGTGGTCGTAACCGACTCCGCTGATCATGTCGACCCGCTCGACGAAGACCCGCGGCGAGTGCTTGGGGACCCAGTAACTGACCGGGTTGTTCAGGGTGTTGACGGGTGCGCCGCGGACCCCGAGGAGCTGGCGGGCGGGCTGCTCCCAGTCGCCGATGCAGGAGATGTTCTGGTTGCCGTACCGGTCGAGCTGACTGGCGCCCATCATCACGTGCCGCCTGCCGCCGGTGACCATGGTCAGGTGCCTGCGGTACGGCAGCCAGCCCTCCGGCCGTCCGTCGAGGCCGACGAGCAGCGCCTCGCCGTCGGTGAGCAGCAGGTCGGGGGAGAAGGTGTGCCTGGCGAGGCGGGCGCCGAGGGCCGGGATCAGGCCCATCGGGCTGGCCAGGACCTCGCCGTCGTCGCGCCAGGCCTCGGCGCAGGCCACCACGCAGTACTCGGCCCGGGTGATCACGTCGCCGGTCACTTCCGCTCCTCCGTCCGCTCGTCGTGCCAGGCCCGTACGGCGGCCTGGTAGTCGTCCTCGCTCCTGCCGGACAGGAAGCGTGCGGCGAAGTCGGTCCAGGGGGTGGTCGCGTAGAGCCTCTGGAAGGGCTCGTCGCGGTCGTGGTCGGGGACGCAGGAGGTGAAGTGCGCCCCGTTCGGGGCCTCGACGACGCCGGTGACGCTGTGGCGGGAGACGAGGAGGGTCTGCGGGACGGTGTCCGGGCCGAAGGCGTCGACCAGCCGTTCGCAGGACACGTAGGCGGTGTCGGCGGCCTCGCAGAACAGGTCGTCGAAGTACGGGTCGGGGCCCAGGTACTGGCCGTTGCCGAGCCGGTCGGCGCGATTGAGGTGGACGAGAGCGGCGTCCATGCGCAGGGCGGGCACCGCGACGAACTCCTCGCCGTCGGCGTACGGGGAGGTCACCGTGCGCAGCTCCGGATTGACCCGCATGACGTCGGAGCCGAGGCCGGCCCGCACGGGCAGGAAGGGCAGCCGGTTGGCGGCGGCGTGCAGGCCCCACATGAACATCGCCTCGTCGAGTTCCGTGAGCCGGAGGGTGCCGCGCTCGCGGGCCGCCCGGAAGTGCGGTTCGAGCGGGATCGAGTCCAGGGTGGCGAAGGGGGCGACGAGCCGGCGGATCCGGCCGGCGGCGGCCAGCAGGCCGACGTCGGGTCCGCCGTAGGAGATCACCGTGAGATCGGTGATCTCGGACCGGAGCAGCGCTCTGACCAGGGCCATCGGTTTGCGCCGGGAGCCCCAGCCGCCGATCCCGAGCGTCATGCCGGAGCGGAGCCGGCCCACCACGTCCTCGGGGGTCATGGTCTTGTCGGTCATGTCTGCGGCTCCTTCCCCGCGGCCCCGGGACCGCCGAAGGTGTCGCGGACCCGGCCGGCGACGCCGCCGAGGTTGGCCTCGAAGGTGAAGCCCTGCTCGAAGCGGTAGCTGCGGCGCACGTCGACCGGGTCGATGCCGTTGATGGCGGCCTTGGCGAGCCGGACGAGGGTGCCGTCCTTGGCCGCGATCTCGCCCGCGAGCTCCAGGGCGGCCGTGCGCAGCTCCTCGCGCGGGACCACCCGCCACACCGAGCCGTGCGCGTGCAGTTCGTGCGCGGTGACGGTCCGCGAGGTGAAGTAGAGCGCGCGCATCAGGTGCTGGGGGACCAGCCGGGCGAGGTGGGTCGCGGCGCCGAGCGCGCCCCGGTCGAGTTCGGGCAGGCCGAAGACGGCGTCCTCGGCGGCGACGATCGCGTCGGCGTTGCCGGCCAGCCCGATGCCGCCGCCCAGGCAGAAGCCGCCGACCGCGGCGACCACCGGCACCTCGCAGTCGTAGACCGCGGCGAAGGCCTCCGCGCAGCCGTGGTTGACCGCGATGAGGGAGCCGTGGCCGGGATCGCGCTGGAGCTCCTTGATGTCGACGCCCGCGTTGAAGCCGCGACCCTCGGCGGCGAGGACGACGCAGCGGACCTCCGGATCGCGCCCGGCGGTGCGGACCGCGTCGGCCAGGTCGTACCAGCCCCGCACGGGGAGGGCGTTGACGGGTGGGAAGTCGACGGTGACCAGTGCGACGCCCTTGCCGGGGCGTGAGGTGGAGACACCCATGAGCGGATCAGCTACCTTTCCACCAAACGTTTGTTAGGTGACGCTGGGAGGAAGGTAGCAGCCGATGGAGCTGGACGGGAGGGTCGCCGTCGTCACCGGGGGAACCCGCGGAGTCGGCGCGGGCATCGCCCGGGCCTTTCTGCGGGCCGGTGCCCAGGTCGTGGTCTGCGCCCGCAGACCGCCCGCCGAACCGGTCGCCGTCGCGGGCCGGGAGGCCGCCTTCGAGGCGGTCGACCTGCGCAGATCCGAGGACGTCGCCGCGTTCTTCGCCTGCGTCGCCGAGCGCCACGGGCGGCTCGACACGCTCGTCAACAACGCGGGCGGCACGCCGTACCGCCTCCTCGGCGAGGGCGGGGACACCGCGGCCGAACGGCACGCGCGGATCCTCGAACTGAACCTCACGGCCCCGCTGATCGCCTCGCTCGCCGCGTACGAGCCGCTGCGGGCGACCCGCGGCTCCGTCGTCATGATCGGCAGCGTCAGCGGCAGCCGCCCCTCGCCCGGCACCGCCGCCTACGGCGCCGCCAAGGCCGGCCTGGAGAACCTGGCCCGCTCCATGGCCGTCGAGTGGGCACCCGAGGTGCGGGTCAACACCCTGGTCCTCGGCATGGTCAGGACCGAGCTGTCCCACCTGCACTACGGCGACGCCGAGGGCATCGCCGCCGTCGCCCGCACCGTGCCCCTCGGCCGGCTCGCCGAACCGTCCGACATCGGCGAGGCCGCGGTGTTCCTCGCCTCCGACCGGGCCGGCTACGTCTCCGGAGCCTCGCTCCTGGTCCACGGTGGCGGGGAACGCCCCGCCTTCCTGGACGTCGCGACCGCCAACCGACCGTCGACAAGGAAAACCGAGGAGAACTGACATGGGACTGTGCGACGAACGCGTGGCCGTCGTGACCGGCGCCGGCCGCGGCCTCGGCCGCGCCCACGCGCTGGCCTTCGCCGCCGAGGGCGCCAAAGTCGTGGTCAACGACCTCGGCGTCGGTCTCGACGGGCGGCCCGGCCCCGACAGCCCGGCGGCCCGGGTCGTCGACGAGATCCGCGCGGCCGGCGGCGCGGCCGTCGCCCACGGCGGCGACATCGCCACCGAGGAGGGCGCGGCCTCCCTCGTGCGGACCGCGCTCGACACCTTCGGACGCCTCGACACCCTCGTCAACAACGCCGGCTTCCTGCGTGACCGGATGCTCGTCAACCTCGGCGAGGACGACTTCGACGCCGTCCTGCGCGTGCACGTGAAGGGCCACTTCCTGCCGCTCCGGCACGCCGCCGCGCACTGGCGGGCCGAGGCCAGGGCGGGCCGCCCGGTGACCGCACGGGTCGTCAACACCACCTCGGGCGCGGGCCTCCTCGGCAGCGTCGGCCAGGGCAACTACGCGGCGGCCAAGGCCGGGATCGTCGGCCTGACCCTCGTGGCGGCGGCCGAGATGGGCCGCTACGGCGTTCAGGTCAACGCCATAGCCCCGGCCGCCAGGACCCGGATGACCGAGCAGACCTTCGCGGGTCTGGCCGCGCTCCCGGAGGACGTCTCCCCGCTGGTGGTGTGGCTCGGCTCGGCCGCCTCCGCCGGGGTGACCGGCAGGGTCTTCGAGGCGGAGGGCGGCCGGCTCACCGTCATGGAGGGCTGGCGCCCCGGCCCCACGGCCGACAAGGGCGCCCGCTGGACCCCGGCGGAGGCGGGGGAGGCGGCTCGGAAACTCCTCGCGGAATCGCAGCCGCCCCGGCCGGTGTACGGGGCGTAGCAGGGGCGGCCCGGGCCGGGCGGCCGGGCCTCCGTCCGGCCCCCGCACGCCCGACGCCCCCCCTGGGCAACCCGTCTGTCGAACGGTCAGGTCCGCTCGCCTAGGCTGCTGCCCTGGCCGGCGTGACGTCGGCCGGAGTATCGGGGGGACGGGGCGGATGAAGAGCGTGACCGAGGTGTTCCAGCCACTGGAGACGGACGATCCGGTCCAGGTGGGGGGCTACCGGCTCGCCGCACGGCTGGGCGCGGGCGGGATGGGCCGGGTCTATCTGTCGCACACCCGGGGCGGGCGGCCGGTGGCCATCAAGGTCGTGCGTCCGGAGCTGGCCGACGACCCGGACTTCCGGCGGCGTTTCCGCCGCGAGATGGAGGCCGCCCGGCGCGTGCGCGGCGCGTACACCGCCGAGTTGATCGACGGCGACGCGGAGGGCGCACCGCCCTGGCTGGCCACCCTGTACGTGCCCGGGCCCTCGCTGGCGGAGGCCGTCGCCCGGAACGGGCCGCTGCCGGTCCCGGCCGTGCTGTGGCTGCTGGCCGGCGTGGCCGAGGCGCTGCAGGCCATCCACGGGGTCGGCGTGGTGCACCGGGACCTGAAGCCCGCGAACGTGCTGCTCGCCGCCGACGGCCCCCGGGTGATCGACTTCGGTATCTCGCTCGCCTCCGGCATCTCGTCGCACACCGCCACCGGCGCCGCCGTCGGCACGCCCTCGTTCATGGCACCCGAACAGGCCTCCGCGGCCGAGGTCACGCAGGCGACCGACATCTTCGCGCTGGGGCAGACGGCGGCGTTCGCGGCCCTCGGCCGGCCGCTGTACGGGGACGGCCCCGGGGTCAGTGTGCTGTACCGGATCGTCCACTCGGAGCCCGATCTGTCGCAGGTGCCGGACCAGTTGCGACCGCTGCTCGCCCGGTGCCTGGCGGCCGATCCCGCGGACCGGGTCACCGCCGCCGAGGTCGTGGACCGGTGCCGCCGCCTGCTGGGCGCGGACCTCGAGGCGGGTGTCGGACCGGCTGCGTGGCGTGAGGTCAAGGGGCCCGACCCGGAGATCCCGCCGCCGGTGGCCGAGCCCACTCCGCTGCACGTGCCGCCCCTGGGCACCTGGCCGTATCCGCCGGACGCCGCGGCCCCGGCGTCCGGTGACCTGTCGGGGGACGCCGGGGATCGCCGGGCGCGCAGGCGGCGCACCGCGCTGGTCACGGCCGCTGCCGTGACGGCCGCGGCGCTGGCGCTGACCGGTATGGCCCTGCAGGTCGGGGACGTCTTCGGCCGGCTGGCCGACCGCGCGGCGCAGGGCCCGTCCACCGGGGCGAAGCAGTCGCCCGGGCCGAGCGCTTCGGCGGGGGCCGCGTCCGCCGGGCCGGGCACCGGGAGCGACGCCCCCGGCTCCACCGCGTCCGCGTCGGGCGGCCCGTCGGCGCAGCCGACCCCCGAGCCGCACCAGGGCGTCTTCCTCGACGAGAAGAGCTCGCTGGGCATCAGGGACGGGGAGCGCCGCGAGGACCGCAAGGGGGACCTGCGGCTGGTGTGCGACCCGGGCAGGTGCGAGCTGCAGAGCGACAGCAGCGTGATGGTGCAGCTCTTCGGCCAGGAGGGGAACGGCTACGACATGTGCCGGATGATGCTCCGGAGCGCCGATCAGCGCAGTTGGCCGATGGCCTCGTTGGCGGCCGGCAGCCGCGTCTGCGTCCGGCACCCCTCCGGGGACATCGCGCTGTTCGTGGTCCAGGTGAAGTCGACGTACCTGCCGGAGACCTCGAGCGACTTCGTGACCGCCGACGTGACGATCTGGCGGCACGCCTTCGACCGGCGCTCCGCGTCCGGTCGCTGAACCGCGGCGACGGAGCGGGCGCAGATCGCGCGGCGCGTGCCGCGCAGCGGTCCGGCGGTGCCGGGGCAGGCCGCGAGAGGTCTCCTCGGGGTCGGGGCCCGCGCGGCGCGCGGCGGCCGCGGCGGGGGCGCGGGGCGCACCGGCGCGGGTCCGGCGACGGCCTTCGGATGGGCGGCGGTCGGGGCCCGCGCCGCGCCGACCGCCGGGGAGGCCGCCGGCGGGCCGTGTCCTTCGGGCGGGTCGGCCCGGGCCGAGGGGCCGGGCCTAGCGGCAGCGCGGGGTCGTCCACTCCAGCCGGGTCCTGACCCGCGGATCTCGCAGGTGCTCCAGGGCGGCGAGGGCCGTCTCGCGGGCCGGGTCGTCGGGGGCGCTGTCCGCCAGGATGCGGGCCAGGACCTCGACGGCGCGAGGGTCCTGACGGATCGCCAGACCGCGCGCCGCCTCGGCGACCGTCTCCGGGTCGGGGTCGGCGAGCCGGGCGGCCAGGGCCTCGCGCACCAGAGGGGTGTCGTCGGGCAGCTCGCCGAGGGCGAGGGACGCCCAGTCGCGGACCCGCGCCTCGGCGTCCCGGCTCAGCGTCACGAGCACGCGGGCGGCCCGCGGGTGGCCGGCCGGCACGAGACCGGCGAGGGCCGCGGCGACCTGCTGCCGCACCTCGGCCGAGGGATGCCCGGCGAGGCCGAGCAGCTCGTCCACGGCGCCCGCGTCGCCGCAGTGCCCGAGCGCGATCGCGGCGGACAGCGCGGGCTCGCGGGCGTCCGGCCGCGCCGGCCCGGGCGTGGCGCACTCCGCCGCCAGGCGGCGCAGGACCGGCACCGCGCTCTCCGTCCAGCCGGTGAGGGCGGCCAGGACGCGGGCGCCGAGGGCGCGGCGCAGCGGTTCCCGGTCGGCGCACCAGGCGGCGGCGGTGACGAAGGTGTGCTCGTCGGCGCGGTCCGCGAGCGCCGCGACGGCCGTGGTCCAGTCGTCCTGCCCGGGGTCGCCGCAGCGCAGCGCCCGCCCGGCCAGCTCCTCCGGCGGGACCCGGATCCCGAGGGCGCCCTCCAGGAGCGTGGCGATCGCGGCGTGGCCGGTCTGGCGTTCGTCGCCGCGGGTCGGTGCGCCGTCCTCGCGCAGCAGCTCGACGACCACGGTGACGCCGCCGTCCTCGGGGACGCGCCGCACCACCGCCTCGTACGTGTCCGCGGTGCCGCCGCCGCCGACGAGCCCGCGCCGCAGTACGGCGGCCATGTCGGCGCCGATCCAGCGCCTGGCCTCGTCGAGCGCCTCCTCCCACTGGTCCGCGCCGTGGTCGAGCAGCGCCCGGACGAGCGAGGCCGAGCCGCGCCGGGCGGCGGCGACGAGCGGCGTGAGCCCGTCGGGGCCGGGGCGGCCGGGCGCGGCGCCCGCCTCCAGCAGCGCCCGGGCCACCTCGGTGTGTCCGAGCCGCACGGCCCAGGCCAGGGCGGTGAAGCCGTACGCCTCCTCCTGGTCCGGCTCCGCTCCGGCCGCGAGCAGCGCCCGGACGACCTCGGTGTGACCGCCGCACGCGGCCCCGCACAGCGGCAGGTCTCCGTCGTCCTCGCCGCTCGTCCGCGCCGGGTCCGCTCCTGCCGCGAGGAGCAGCCGGACCGCCCCCGGACGGTTCGCCACGGAGGCCCGGTACAGCGCGGTCTCCCCGTCGTTCCGGGCCTCCGGGTCGTCCCCCTCCCGCAGGGCGCGGACCACCCCGTCGTCGTCCCCGGCCGTCAGCGCGTCGAACAGCTTGCTCATGCGCCGACCCTCACCCGAAGCACCCGAACGGCGCAAACGCATTGCGCCCGGCCAGCACGGTCCGTGCGGTGCGCGGGGGCCTACGGGGCGCAGTCCAGGACCGTCTCGCAGACCCCGCACCGTGCCCGCACGCGTCGCTGCGGTGCCACCCGCAGGCGTTGGCCGCAGACCGGGCAGGGGAAGACGCCGTCGCCGGTGGCGCGGGCGCGCCGGCGGGCGGCCCAGCCGGCACCGGCGAGCGGTGGCCGGCGCCAGTCGCGCGCGGCCTCGGCCCGGCCGCGTACCCAGGCCTCGTACGCGACCGCGCTGGTGAACCACGGCGACGGGTCCTCCCCGAACACGTCGGCCCGCTTGGCCAGGACGTAGCCGAACTCCTCCGGGGTCAGATAGCCGAGCTTCTGGCGGGAGACGCCGTCCTGCCGGAAGGCGTCGAGGAGCAGCCAGCCGGCGCCGAGGTAGGTGGTGACGACGTCGGTGAGGATCTCGTTCTCGGCCGTCGCCGGGAAGGAGAGGCCGAGGCGGTGCAGCAGCACGTGGGTGATCTCGTGCGCGAGGGCGGCGCCGATGTCGCGCCGGTGGGTGCGGAAGCGGTCGTTGAGCTCGACGAAGTACTCGGGTCCCGCGGTCAGTTCGACGGCGGCCGCGTGCTCCATCGCGCGGAAGCCCACCACCATGCGGGCGTCCGGCAGCCGCAGGTGCCGGACGAGGGCGCGGGCCGCGCGCTGGGCGCCGAGGTGGAGCCCGTCGGCCTCGTCGACCGCCACGTCCGCCGCCGTGACGCTGGTCCCGTAGCGCCGTACTCCGTCCGGGGAGAGTCGCCGGTAGAGCGCGGTGATCGAGGCCCGGACCGTGTCGAGGTGCGGGAACCCGCGGACCACCCGGGAGACTTCATCGCTGTGCGACACGTACGGCACGCCGGACCACCCCCTGCCGTCCAGGGTACGGGCGGTCCCGCGCCCCTCCCAGGACGTCCCTCAGCTGGCCGAAAAGGCCTTCTTGTTGCCCTTGTCGGGCGCTGCCCATAATCCGATTCGTCTTGACGGGCACATGCCATCAAGATCAACCCCCCATGAAAGAAGGCAGTCGCATGCAGAAGAACAGACTCGTCCGTGCCCTGCAGAAACTCGCCGCCGCCGGCGCCGTCGTCCTCGCGGCCGTCAGCCTCCAGCCCACCACCGCCTCCGCCGCGCCCGCACCCGTCGTCGGCGGCACCCGCGCCGCCCAGGGCGAGTTCCCCTGGATGGTCCGCCTCTCCATGGGCTGCGGCGGCTCCCTGATCACCCCTCAGGTCGTCCTCACCGCCGCCCACTGCGTGAGCGGCTCCGGCAACAACACGAGCATCACCGCCACCGCCGGCGTCGTGGACCTCCAGTCGAGCAGCGCCATCAAGGTCCGGTCGACCAAGGTCTACCAGGCCCCCGGCTACAACGGGCAGGGCAAGGACTGGGCCCTCATCAAGCTGGCTTCGCCCATCAGCAGCCTGCCCAACCTGAAGATCGCCGAGACCACCGCCTACAACAACGGCACCTTCACCGTCGCCGGCTGGGGAGCCGCCCGCGAGGGCGGCGGCCAGCAGCGCTACCTGCTCAAGGCCAACGTGCCGTTCGTCACCGACGCCACCTGCCAGTCCGCGTACGGCAGCTCCCTCGTCCCGAACGAGGAGATCTGCGCCGGCTTCTCCCAGGGCGGCGTCGACACCTGCCAGGGCGACTCCGGCGGCCCCATGTTCCGCAAGGACAACACCAACGCCTGGGTCCAGGTCGGCATCGTGAGCTGGGGCGAGGGCTGCGCCCGGCCCGGCTACCCCGGTGTCTACACCGAGGTCTCGACCTTCGCCTCCGCGATCAAGGCCGCGGCCGCCACGCTCTGACGGCGCACGCGGTACGCGACGCCCGGGGCCGGACCGGCCCCGGGCACCCCGTTCACGCGAGCCCCACCCCGTCCCCCGGCCCGCCCGCCAGCTCCAGGACCCACACCTCGTTCACGCCCTCGCGCAGCACCGGGCCCGGCACGAACAGCGACTCCTGCGGTCCCGCGTTCCAGTAGCGCCCCAGACAGAAACCGTTGACCCACACGAAGCCCCGCGTCCAGCCCGGCAGCCGCAGCGCGGCGTCACCCGGCGACGCGACCGTCACCGAGCCCCGGTGGAGACCCGGCCCGGCGTCCGCCGGCACCGGACCCCACGGCACCTTCGCCACCGCCGCCGCCTCGAACGCGTCCAGCCGCAGGCCCCGCGCCCGCACCCCGTGCAGATACTGACGCTCGTGCCGCACCCCGCCCGTGACCCCCTTCGGCTCGGCCAGCCGCGGCCCGTAGTTCACCCGGCCCAGCGACTCCACCCACAGCTCGACCACCGCGGGCCCCGCCACCGGCTCCGCCAGCTCCGCCTCCTCCGCGTCGAGCACCCCCGCCAGGACCCCGTCCACGTACACCGTGGCCCGGTCCCGCAGCCCCGACACCGCCAGCGGATACGCCTGCCGCGGACCGGGCACCTCCACCCGGTAGCGGACCAGCCCCCGGTCCACGCCGAGCTCCTCGAACGTCGGCGGCAACGGCGTGTCCGACTCCTCGTCGCCGAGTACCTCCAGGACCTCCGCCAGCGGCGCCCACTCCGCCGTCGCGCCCGCCGCCGGCTCCCCGATCCGCGCCGGCGGCTCCGGCACCTCGGCGAGCGGCCCGTCCGCGTACCGCGCCAGCACCTCGCGGAAGAGCCAGAACTTCTCCGTCGGCAGCCCCGCCTCGTCGACCGGCGCGTCGTAGTCGTACGAGGTCACCGTCGGCCGCAGCGCGCCCCCGTGCAGCCGGCCCGCCCGGTTGGCCCCCGCCCAGCCGCCGAAGCTCGTCCCGCCGTGCGCCATGTAGACGTTGACCGACGCCCCGCACTCCAGGATCTCCCGCAGCGTCGCCGCCGCGTCCGCCGCGTCCCGGCCCACCGGGGCCGTCCCCCAGTGGTCGAACCAGCCGCACCAGAACTCCATGCACATCAGCGGCCCCGTCGGCCGGTGCCGCCGCAGCGTCGCGAACGCCTCCCGCGCCCCCGAGCCGAAGTTCGCCGTCGCCAGCACCCCCGGCACCGAACCACCCGTCAGCATGTGGTCCTCCGGGCCGTCCGAGGTGAACAGCGGCACCTCCACCCCGCACGCCACCAGCAGGTCCGCCATGTGCCGCAGATACCCGGCGTCCGTGCCGTAGCTGCCGTACTCGTTCTCCACCTGCACCATGAGCACCGGGCCGCCCCGCCCGATCTGCCGCTCCACCACCTGCGGCAGCAGCCGCCGGAACCAGCGCTCCACCGGCCCCAGGTACCCGGCGTCGTCCGTGCGCACCCGCCGCCCGAGCGGCCCCGTCAGCCAGTGCGGCAGCCCGCCGTTCTCCCACTCGGCGCAGATGTACGGACCCGGGCGCACGATCGCCCACAGACCCGCCCGCGCCACCGCGTCCAGGAAACGCCCCAGCGCCGCCACGTCCCCGAACCGCCCCGGCTCCGGCTCGTACAGGTTCCACGGCACGTACGTCTCGACGCAGTTGAGACCCATCGCCCGCAGCATCCCGAGCCGGTGCTCCCACTGCTCCTCGTGCACCCGGAAGTAGTGCAGCGCCCCCGACAGCAGCCGCACCGGCCGCCCGTCGAGCAGGAAGTCCTCGTCACCCACCACGAACTGGCTGAACTCGCTCATGCGCCTCACCCTCGCCCTCTGGCGGCGGACCGGTCCATGGACAAAGATCGTCGCAGTTTGGACGTTCGGATCGAGGTCAGGGGAGGCGGCCGCGCCGTGTACCACACCTGGATGCGCTATTTCACCCCCGGCCCCGCCCACCACCGGCTCGGCCTGGTCTGCCTCGGCGTGGGACTCCAGCACGGCCCCCTGCCCACCGTCGGCCCCCGCACCCTCGACCACCACGTCGCCGTCCTCGTCAGCTCCGGCAGCGGCTGGTACCGCGGCACCGACGGGCGCCGCACCCCCGTCACCGCCCCCGCGCTGATCTGGCTCACCCCCGGCACCCCGCACCACTACTCCGCCGACCCCGGCAGCGGCTGGGACGAGTCCTTCGTCGACTTCACCGGACCCGCCACCGCCACCTACACCGAACTCGGCTACATCGAACCCGACCGGCCCGTCGTGCCCCTCGCCGACGCCGCCCCCGCCCGCGCCGTCATCGCCCGCATCGCCCGCGCCGCCCGCCCCGGCAACCCCCTCCTGGAGGTCGAGACCGGCGCCGCCGTCCACGAACTCCTCGTCACCCTGCGGCGCGCCCGCGCCGACACCAACGCCGACGGCGACCCCGTCCTCGCCGCCCTCGCCCGCGACGCCTTCCGGCGCCTCTCCGTCGCCGAGCACGCCGCCCGGCACGGCATGACCCCCGCCGAGCTGCGCACCGCCGTCCGCCGCACCGCCGGCTGCAGCCCCAAGGACTACCTGCTCACCGTGCGCCTCGGCCGGGCCAAGGAACTCCTCGCCGCCACCGACCTGCCCGTCGCCGCGGTCGCCCGCCGCGTCGGCTACGACGACCCCGCCTACTTCTCCCGGCTGTTCACCCGACGGGTCGGCAGCGCCCCCGTCCGCTTCCGTGAGCAGCAGGGCAGGACCGTGCCGGGCGGCTGGAGCCACACCGTTCCGGATCCCGAACACCCGCCGACCCTCCCCGGCGGATCCGGATAGGCTCGCGCATCATGAGCGACGACATCGACGAGTCCGTACGGGCCGACCTGACCCGACTGCGCGAGAGCATCGACAACATCGACGCAGCGGTGGTCCACATGCTCGCCGAGCGCTTCAAGTGCACCCAGCAGGTCGGCGTCCTCAAGGCGGAGCACAACCTGCCGCCCGCCGACCCGGCCCGCGAGGCCCGCCAGATCGCCCGGCTGCGGGAACTCGCCGAGAGCGCGAAACTGGATCCGGCGTTCGCGGAGAAGCTGCTCAACTTCATCATCGCGGAGGTCATCCGCCACCACGAGACGATCGCGGACGGAGCACGCTGATGGCGCGCGTCACCGTATTCACCCTGGGGGGCACCATCTCCGCGCGGGGCGGTGACGCGACCCGCATGTCCGGCGCCGAGGTGCTCGCCGAGCTCGGTGCCGGCGTCTCCGGCCCCTCCGGCATCGACGTCGAGCTCAGGGACTTCCGGCGGGTCCCCAGCTCCTCCCTCTCCTTCGAGGACCTGACCGCCCTCGCCGACGAGGTCGCCGCGACCGTCGCCGCCGGCTCCGGCGTGGTCGTCGTCCAGGGCACCGACACCCTGGAGGAGACCGCCTTCCTGCTCGACCTGGTGTGCACCACCGAGCAGCCCGTCGTCGTCACCGGCGCCATGCGCCGCCCCGACCTGCCCGGCGCCGACGGCCCCGCCAACCTGGCCGCCGCCCTCGCCGTCGCCGCCGACCCCGCCTGCCGCGACCTCGGCGTCCTCGTCGTGCTCGCCGACGAGATCCACGCCGCCCGCTTCGCCCACAAGGCCCACACCACCTCCGTCGCCACCTTCACCTCGCCCGGCGCCGGCCCCCTCGGCGTCGTCGTGGAGGGCGAGCCGCGGATCCTGCTCCGCCCCGCCGTCCCCAGCCGGCTCTGCCCGCTCCGCCTCGACCCCTCCGTACGGGTGGCCCTGCTGACCCTCTCCCTCGGCGACCGCGGCGACCTCCTCGAACTCGTCACGGAACGACCCGAGCGCTACGACGGCCTGGTCGTCGCCGCCTTCGGCGCCGGCCACGTCCCCGCCTGGTTCGTCGAACCCCTCGCCGCCCTCACCGCGCGCATGCCCGTCGTCCTCGCCTCCCGCACCGGCGCCGGCGCGACCCTCTCCCACACGTACCGGGGCCCCGGCTCCGAGCACGACCTGCTGCACCGCGGCCTCGTCCCGGCCGGCCCCCTCGCCCCGGTCAAGGCCCGGCTGCTGCTGCACGCCCTGCTCTCCAGCGGCGCCAGAGGACCCGCCGGCTACGACCGGCCCCGGATCTCCGCCGCCTTCGCCCACCTCGACGGCGCCGGACTCGCCTGAGAGCACCTCCGGGGGGATCTTCCGGACGCGCCCGGGGGATCTCCTGAGCTCTCGGTGAACGCCCCTCCCCGGTCCCGCGGGGCATCAGGCAGCATGGGCCCCATGTCCGTACTGACGCGCGACGAAGCGCAGACCCGTGCCCAGCTCCTCGACGTCCACCACTACACCGTGGACCTCGACCTCACGACCGGCGACGAGACCTTCGAGTCCACCAGCCTCATCCGGTTCACCGCCCGCGCCGCCGGGGACACCTTCGTCGAGCTCAAGCCGGACGCCCTCCACTCCGCCGTCCTCGACGGACAGCCGCTGGACACCGAGGCCCTCGACGGCAACCGGCTCCCGCTCACCCTCACCGAGGGCGAGCACACCCTGAGCATCGCCGCCACCATGCGCTACTCGCGCACCGGCGAGGGCATGCACCGCTTCACCGACCCCACCGACGGCGAGACCTACGTCTACACCCAGCTGTTCATGGAGGACGTCCAGCGCGTCTTCGCCGCCTTCGACCAGCCCGACCTCAAGGCCGTCTTCGAGGTCGGCGTCACCGCCCCCGAGGGCTGGACCGTCCTCGCCAACGGCATCACCGAGCAGCAGGCGGACGGGCGCTGGAAGGCCGCCCCCACCCCGCTGCTCTCCACCTACTTCGTGTGCGTCGCCGCCGGACCCTGGCACTCCGTCCGCACCGAGCACGCCGGCCTGCCCTTCGGCATCCACTGCCGCCGCTCGCTCGCGCCCCACCTCGACGCCGACGCCGACGAGATCCTCGACATCACCAGGGCCTGCTACGACCGCTACCACGAGAAGTTCGACGAGCCGTACCCCTTCGACTCGTACGACCAGGCCTTCGTGCCCGAGTTCAACGCCGGCGCCATGGAGAACCCCGGACTCGTCACCTTCCGCGACGAGTTCGTCTTCCGCTCCGCCGTCACCGACACCGAGCGGATGACCCGCGCCATGGTCATCGCCCACGAGATGGCCCACATGTGGTTCGGCGACCTCGTCACCCTGCGCTGGTGGGACGACATCTGGCTGAACGAGTCCTTCGCCGAGTACATGGGCTTCCAGACGGTCAACGAGGCCTGCGCCGATCTCTTCGCCGACACCTGGATCGACTTCGGCGTCACCCGCAAGTCCTGGGGCTACGAGGCCGACCAGCGGCCCTCCACCCACCCCGTCGCCCCCGACCCGGACGCCGTCCCCGACACCGCCTCCGCGCTGCTCAACTTCGACGGCATCTCCTACGCCAAGGGCGCCTCCGCGCTGCGGCAGCTCGTCGCCTGGATGGGGGAGAAGGACTTCCTCGCCGGCATCAACATCCACTTCAAGCGGCACAGATTCGGCAACGCCACCCTCGCCGACTTCATCGACAACCTCGCCGCCGCCACCGACCGCGACGTCCACGGCTGGGCCGAGCAGTGGCTGCGCACCACCGGCGTCGACATCCTCACCCCGCGCCTGGAGGGCGAGGGCCGGCACTGGCGCCTCACCGTCGACCGCGACGGCAGCCGGCCGCACCGCCTCGCCGTCGGCATCTACGACCGCGACCCCGCCGGCGACCTCGTCCTGCGCGAACGCCCCTGGGTGGACGTGCCGCAGCAGGCCCCGCTGGAGCTCGACGGCCCCCGCCCCGCGCTCGTCGTCCTCAACGACGGCGACCTCACCTACGCCAAGATGCGCTTCGACGAGGTGTCCGAGGAGAGCGCCCTGCGCGCCCTCTCCCGCATCCCCGACCCCCTCACCCGCGCCGTCGTCTGGAACGCGCTGCGCGACATGGTCCGCGACGGCGAACTGGAGCCCGCCGCCTACCTGGAGACCGCCCTCGCCCACCTCCCCGAGGAGACGGACCTCGCGCTCGTCCAGGGCGTCCTCGGCTTCGCCCGCACGCAGATCGCCGACCGCTACGCCTCCGCGGCCGAACGCCCCGCCGCCCTCGCCACGATCTGCGAGATCGCCCGCGCCCTGATGCGCCGCACCGAGGACGGCGACGCACCCGGCCTGCGCCTGACCGCCGTCCGCACCTACATCGACAGCGCCACCACCCCCGACAAGATCGCCTCCTGGCTCACCGACGGCACCGTCCACGGCGGCCCCGAGCTCGACCCCGAGCTGCGCTGGCGCATCCTCGCCCGGCTCGCCGTCCTCGGCGCCACCGACGAGGCCGCCATCGCCGCCGAACTCGACCGCGACCCGAGCGCCACCGGCCGGGAGGGCGCGGCCCGCTGCCGCGCCGCCCTGCCCACGGCGGAGGCGAAGGCGGCCGCCTGGGCCGCCATGTTCGCCTCCGACGACCTGTCCAACTACCTCTTCACCGCCACCGCCCAGGGCTTCTGGAAGCCCGAACAGGGCGACCTCGTACGGGAGTACGTGGCCCGCTACTACCCCGACGCCATCGCCATGGCCGGACGCCGCAGCCCCGCCATGGCCGAGGCCGCCGGTCGCTGGGCCTTCCCGTCCTACGCGGTCGACGCGGAGTCCCTGGCCCTCGGCGAACGCCACCTCACGCACGACGAGATGACCCCGGCCCTCCACCGCAAGCTCGTCGACCAACTCGACGACCTGCGCCGCGCACTGCGGGTGCGGGGGGAGGACGCCTGAGGCCCGTCCTTCGGAACAGGCCGGGCCGAGCCGCCGACACGGCCCGCGCCCGGTCCGGCGGCCCTACACCGGGCCGGACGCCCAGTCCCAGGCGGTGAGCGCCGCGCGCATGAGGCGCGCGGCGCCCGCCGGCTCCCCGGCCGCGCTCCTGAGCAGGGTCAGGGTGCGCCGGCAGTCGGGGCCCTCGACGGCGATCCAGGCGACCGGGGCACGGGTGGCGCTGCGCCGCGCCATGTCCGGGATGAGACCGATGCCGAGCCCCGCGCCGACCAGGATGGCCGTGGCGCTGGGCTCGTCCCCCTGACACACGATCTTCGGAGGCGCGAGGCCGTTGCCGGTGAAGAGCCGGTCGAGGAGCCGCCGCTGCCAGTGCCCCCGGTGCGTCGTGACGAAGGGCTCGTCGGCCAGCTCGGCGACCGTCACCGAGGCCCGGCCGGCCAGCGGGTGGTCGAGCGGGGCGACCACCCACACCGCCTCGTCCAGGAGCTCCACCGCCTCCAGGCCCTCCCCGCGCACCGGCTGGGAGGCCACGCACAGATCGACCTCCCGGGCGCGGAGCCGGCGGGCCATCTCCTCGGCGTCCATTTGGTGCAGCTCGACCTCGACCGCCGGATGGGCCCGCTTGAACGCCCCGAGCGGACCGGTCAGCGTCAGGAAGGTCTCCGAGCCGAGCCGTACGGTGCCGAACCCCTCGCCCGTGCTCTCGGCGACGGCCCGGCGCCCCGCGTCCAGCTCCCCCAGGGAGCGCTCCACATGCCGGAGGAAGATCCGCCCCGCGTCGTTCAGCCGCAGCCGGCTGCCGCGGTCGAAGAGCGGCGTGCCCAGGTCGCCCTCCAGACGGGCGATCGTGCGGCTCAACGAGGGCTGCGCCACGCGCAGTTCCTCGGCCGCGCGGCTGAGGTGCTCCAGCCGGGCCACCACGACGAACTGCCGGAGCGAGTGGAGATCCATCATGCCCCCCGAGACATAGCTCCATAGCGATATTGATCTTGGACAGGATATCGCCGCGGTCATAGCGTCGAAGCGTTCACCCACCGACGACACGAGGGGGAGGGGCGCCTCATGCTGAGGAGCGTATGGCGGGCCGTCGTCACCGCGCACGTGGTCGCGGTCTTCGGACAGCCGGTGTTCGCCGGCGTCTATCTGAGCGGCGACTTCGACGGACTCGGCCTGCACGGGACGGGGGCCGACGTCGTCACCTCCCTGTGCCTGGTCCAACTGGTCGTCGCGATCGTCCTCTGGGCACGGCTGCGCCGCTCCTGGCCCTTCCAGGCGACGCTGGGCCTGGCGGTCGCCGAGTCGCTGCAGTACGTGGCCGGGACGGCCGGCGCCCTGTGGCTGCACATCCCGCTCGGCGTGTTCACCGTCGTCGGCGCCGCCCTGCTGTTCGTCGCGGTGTGGGCCCGGCCCCTCGTCCGACGGGAGACCGCCGATGCCTGAGCCGATGACCCGACGCCGGGCCCTCGCGGTCGGCGGCGCGCTCGGGGCGATGGCGGCCGGCGGACTCGCGACCGCGGCGGCACTCTCCCGGCGCCCCGCCCTCACCGGCGCCGAACTGCGCAGCGCCGTACCGCTGCCGCCCCCGTACACGATCCCGCTGCCGCTCCCCGCCGTCCTCGCACCCGTGGCCACCTCCGGCGGCACGGACCGCTACGAGATCGTGCAGCGCGCGACGACGGCGGAGATCCTGCCCGGCATCAGAACGCCCCTGTGGACCTACGGCGGCACCTTCCCCGGCCCCACGATCGAGTCGCGCCGCGGCCGGCCGGTCACCGTGACGCACCGCAACGAACTGCCCGTCCCGACCGTCGTCCACCTGCACGGCGGACGCACCCCCGCGGACTCCGACGGCTACCCCACCGACCTGGTCATCCCCGCGGGCTGGCCGGCGCCCGGCACCCACGGCGCACCGCACCCGGCACACCCGGGAACGGCGGCCGGCGCCCCCCACCCCATGCACGACCCGAGAGCCGTACGGACCCGGCTGACCCGCGACTACACCTTCCCGCTCGACCAGCGCCCGGCGCTGCTCTGGTACCACGACCACCGGATGGACTTCACCGCCCCGGCGATCTGGCGCGGCCTGGCCGGGTTCCACCTCGTGCGCGACGCCGCCGAGGAGGCGCTCGGGCTGCCCGCCGGGCCGCGGGAACTGCCCCTGATGATCACGGACCGGGCGTTCGCCGCCGACGGAAGCCTCGACTACCCGTCCCTCGACCCCACCCTCCGCACCCGCCCCGGCGTCCGCGAGCCGTACCTCGCCGGCGTCCTCGGCGACGTCGTCCTGGTCAACGGCGCCCCCTGGCCCGTCCACGAGGTCGACGCGGCCCGCTACCGGCTGCGCGTCCTGAACGCGTCGAACGCCCGGCACTACGACCTGGTCGCCGTCGACGGCGACGGCCGCGGCCTCCCCCTCGTCCAGATCGGCTCCGACCAGGGCCTGCTGGCGGCACCCGTCACCCACGGGAGCCTGCCGATCGCCCCGGCCGAACGCTACGACCTCGTCGTTGACTTCACCCACCAGCCGGTCGGCGGGCTCGTCCGCCTCCTCAACCGGCTCGGCAGCGGCCGCACCCGCGACGTGATGGCCTTCCGCGTCGCCCGCCGGGCCGCCGATCCCAGCCGCGTCCCCGGCACCCTCGCCACCGACCTCCCGACCTGGCGCCGCCGGGACGCGGTCCGGGTCCGCGACTTCGCCTTCCGCGCGGGCCGCATGGGCGAGGACGGGAAGCACGGCTGGCTGATCGGAGGCCGGCCCTTCGACCCGGCCCGCTCCGACGTCCGGGTCCGCCTCGGCGACGTCGAACTCTGGCGCCTGGTCGCCGACGTCCACCACCCGGTCCACCTCCACCTCACCGGCTTCCGCGTCGTCTCCCGCGGCGGCAGGCCCCCACGGCCCCACGACGCGGGCCTCAAGGACACCGTCTCCCTCCGCCCCGGCGAGTCCGCCGAAATCCTCACCCGCTGGGACGGCTATCGCGGCCGCTACCTCTTCCACTGTCACAACGCCGAACACGAGGACATGGGCATGATGGCCAACCTGGAGGTCGTCTAGCCCCCCGTCCCCGGCGCCGACCCACCCGGACCCCCTCACCCCGGCCGGGGGCGCCCTGATCCCACCGCCAGGCCGTGCGCCCCCGACCGGCCGCCTCCCCACGCACCGCCACCCCCATCCACCCGCCAGGCCGTGCCCCACCCCCAGGCCGTGCCCCGCCCACCCAGCCGCGCCCCTACCGCACCCCCTCAACCGGCCGCCTCCCTACCGCACCGCCGCCCCACCCGCCAGGCCACGCCCGGCCGGTATCCCTCGTTCGGGTCATCCACACCCGGTCGCCGGACAAACCCCGACAACCCCCGGCACGCTGTCGTCCATGCGTGCCGCACCCCTCGCCGGAGGCGCCCCCGGGCCCGACGCACTCCGCCCGCTGCTCGACACCGCCCTCGACGCCCTCCGCGCCGGCGCGGAGGAACGCGGCGGACCCCTCCCGGCCGGCGGCCCCGAAGCCGTCGCACAGCGCCTGCGCGACGTCCTCGCCGGCCCGGCCCTCACCGAGACCGGGACCGGCCCGGACGAGGCCCTGCGCACCCTCGTCCACGCCCTCGCCGCCGGCGCCGCCGACCCCGCGCACCCCCTCTGCGCGGCGCACCTGCACACCCCGCCCCTCGCCCTCGCGGCCGCCGCCGACCTCGCCGCGTCCGTGCTCAACCCGTCCATGGACTCCTGGGACCAGGCCCCGGCCGCCTCAGCGCTCGAAGCGCTCGTCTCGGCCGCGCTCGCGGCCGAGGTGTTCCCGGCGGCGCCCGCCCCCGACGCCCTCGTCACCACCGGCGGCACCGAGTCCAACCAGCTCGCCCTGCTCCTCGCCCGCGAGCGCCACGGCTCCGTCCGAACCGTCGTCGGAGCCAACGCCCACCACTCCTTCCACCGCGCCGCCTGGCTCCTCGGCCTGCCCGAGCCGGTCGTCGTGCCCGCCCCCAGCGGCACCATCGACCTCGTCGCCCTCGACGAGGCCCTCACCGATCTCGCCGGCCGCCCCCTGCTCGTCGCCGCGACCGCCGGCACCACCGACGCCGGCCTGATCGACCCCCTCCCGGAGATCGCCGACCTCTGCGCGGCCCACCCCGGCACGGAACTGCACGTCGACGCGGCCTACGGCGGCCCCCTCCTGTTCAGCGACACCCACCGCCCGCTCCTCGCCGGCCTCGACCGGGCCCGCACCGTCACCGTCGACCTGCACAAACTGGGCTGGCAGCCGGCCGCCGCCGGACTCCTCGCCCTACGCGACGCCGCCGACCTCGCCGTCCTCGGACACACCGCCGACTACCTGAACGCGGACGACGACACCGAAGCCGGCATCCCCGACCTCCTCGGGCGCTCCCTGCGCACCACCCGCCGCCCCGACGTCCTCAAGACCGCCGTCACCCTGCGCGCCCTCGGCCGCAGCGGACTCGGCGCCCTCGTCGACGCCTGCACGGCACAGGCGCAGCAACTCGCCGACCTCGTCGAGAAGACCCCCGGCCTGGAGCTCTACGCCCGGCCCACCCTCACCACCGTCCTCTTCCGGCCGCACGACGCCACCGACGCCACCGTCGCCGGCATCCGCCGCACCCTCCTCACCGAAGGCCGCGCCGTCCTCGGCCGGGCCACGGCCGACGGCCGGCTGTGGCTCAAGGCCACCCTGCTCAACCCCCACGCCACCCCGGACGACCTGGCAGCGCTCATCACCCTCGTGGAAGGCGGCATCGACCGATGACCGGCAGCACCCCCCAGCACGACCTCGACCACCCGTACGACCTGGTGGGCGTCGGCATCGGCCCGTTCAACCTCTCGCTCGCCGCCCTCGGCCACGGCGTCCCCGGCGGCCTCGCGACGGCCTTCTACGAGCAGCGCCCGGCCTTCCACTGGCACCCCGGACTCCTCATCGAGGGCGCCACCCTCCAGGTCCCCTTCCTCGCCGACCTCGTGACCCTCGCCGACCCGGCCAGCCCCTGGACCTTCCTCAACTACCTGCGCGCCCGGGACCGCCTCTTCCCCTTCTACTTCGCCGAGAAGTTCCACATCCAGCGCGCCGAGTACGACGCCTACTGCCGCTGGGTCAGCGAACGCCTCACCGGCCTCCACTTCGCCCACCAGGTCGACTCCGTCCGCTGGAACCCCGAACGGCGCCTGTTCGAAGTCGACTACACCCACCTCGACCCCGACGGCGAGGCCGCCGCCCTGGGCCGCTCCTACACCCGCAACATCGTCCTCGGCGTCGGCACCGAACCGTACGTCCCCGAGCCGCTCCGCCCGCTCGCCGAGGCCCCCGGCGTGCCCGTCTTCCACTCCGCCGACTACCTCGCGCACCGCGAGACCTTGCTCGCCGCCCCACACGTCACCGTCATCGGCTCCGGCCAGTCCGGCGCCGAGGTCTTCCTCGACCTGCTGCGCGCCCGCCCCGCCGGCCGGGAGGGGATCCACTGGCTGGCCCGCACCGAGGCCTTCGCCCCCATGGAGTACTCCAAACTGGGCCTGGAACACTTCACCCCCGACTACACCCGCTACTTCCACGCCCTGCCCGAACACGTCCGGGGCGAACTCATGCCCCGCCAGTGGCAGCTGCACAAGGGCATCGACGCCGACACCATCGCCGCCATCCACGACGAGCTCTACCGCCGCACCCTCCACGGCGGCTGGCCCGACGCCGTCCTCACCCCCGGCGTCCGGGTCCGCACCGCCGGCCGCGTCGCCACCACCAAGGTCGAGCTGCACCTGGAACACCTCCAGCAGTCCACCCGCTCCCGGCTCACCACCGACGCCGTCGTCCTCGCCACCGGCTACCGGGAGCGCCCCGTCGACCGCATGCTCGCCGGCCTCGACCCCTACCTCCGCCACGACTCCGCCGGCCGCGCCCGCATCGACGCCGACTACCGGCTGGTCCTCGACCCGTCGGTCACCGGATCGGTCTACGTCCAGAACGCCGAACGGCACACCCACGGCGTCGGCGCCCCCGACCTGGGCCTGGCCGCCTGGCGCAGCGCCGTCATCCTCAACTCGGTCACCGGCAAGGAGACCTACCCGCTGCCCCGCCGCACCGCCTTCACCAGCTTCGGCCTCGACGCGCGAGAGGCGCCCGGCATTCCGGCCCAGGGCCGGAAGCTGACGCCTCTCGCTCGCCACCTGTGACGCCCGCGCGCCACCCGTGACCCCTTGGCCCGGTCGTCGGAATCCCGCCTGCCCCGCGACGACACCTGACGCCGCGGGGCCGCCCTCCGGGCAACGACGGGAGTGTGACGACAGGACCTAGAAGACCGGCACGCCGTCCCGGGTCAGCTTCCAGTCCACCGACGCGAACGCGCCCGGGTCGACCGTCCCCTTCGCCTTCACCCACTGGATGATGGTGTTGCGGATCTCGTCCGAGTTCGCCCACAGCTGCTGCGCCTTGGCGACGTGCGGGAACGCGCCGCCACCACTGGCCCGGTAGTTGTTGACCGCGAGCACGAACTGCGCCGCCGGGTCCAGCGGCCTGCCCTGGAAGGTCAGGTTCGCGATCCGCTGACCGGCCGGCTTGGCGATGTCGATGTCGTAGGACAGACCCGACACCGCGTCGTAGTTGTAGTCCGGCGTGTTGTCCGCGTTGGTGAGCTTCGCGGTGTCCACGGGCGCGCCCGCAGGGGTCTGGACGTAGTACCGCGCCGAGTACTCCAGGTAGTCCCTGAGCTGGGCGCCCGTCATCAGACGGGCCTCCAGGGTGTTCTCGAAGGGATAGAGACCGGCGGCGTCCTTGATGGAGACCGCGCCGGCCGGGATGCGGGCCGTCCGGGAGAAGCAGGAGGCCTGCGACAGCACCGGCAGGTTCGCGTACGCACCGCCCGCCAGGGCGGCCTTCACGGTCTCGGCCTGGACGACGTTGATCAGATCGATGATCGGCTCGTCCTTCCACGGCGCGTCGGCCGTGGTCATGGCCGCGGTGGAGGTGCCGATGACCTGGTTGACGTACGCCACGACCTTCTTGTGCTCGTCCGCGAGCAGCCCGGTGATCTCCGGGTCCTCGGCCACCGTGTTGGAGTTGAGGACCGTGGCGCCGGCCTTCTCGACGACCCAGCGGCCCTTCTCCCACACCAGCTCGAAGTCGAAGAGGGTCAGACGCTGGCCCCACTTGAGCGGCTCGGACAGGACGACGTCCTTGCCGGTCGCCTTGTTCGTGACCCGGTACTCGGGGATCTCGGTGTGCGCGTGACCGACCAGGATCGCGTCGATGCCCGGGACCTGCTCGGCCACGAGGGCGGCCGCGTTCTCCACGTACGGCAGCTGGTCCCCGTACGAGGAGGTGCCGCTGGAGCCCGAGTGGGCGGACACGATCACCACGTCCGCGCCCATGGAACGCAGCTTCGGCACCCACTTCGCCGCCTGCTCCTCCAGGCCGGGGAAGACCATCTTGCCGGAGACGTTCGCCTTGTCCCAGATGGCGATGCCCGGGTTGGTCAGCCCGAGGACGGCGACCGTCACGTCCCGCCCGTGCGGGGTGCACAGGCGGTGGAGGCTGAACGGCGGGAAGGCCGGGCGCAGGGTCTTCGCGTCGAGCGCGTTCGCGCCGAGCAGCGGGAAGTCGCACTGCTGCTGGAACTTCCGCAGCACCGGGATGCCGTAGTTGAACTCGTGGTTGCCCAGCGCCGCGGCGTCGTAGCCGATGGCGTTCATGGCCTGCGCCATCGGGTGGACCGGGCCGCCGGCCTGGGTGATGGGGTCGACCTTGGCGTAGTAGTAGGACAGCTGGGTGCCCTGGATGGTGTCACCGGCGTCGATGAGCAGGGTGTTGCCCTCGCCCTTCGCCGCGCGCACCTGGTCGACCAGGGTGGAGATCTTGGCGAGGCCGACGTCGTTGTGGGCCTTGTCGTCGAACTCCTTGTCGGTGAAGTAGTCCCAGTTGAAGACGTTCCCGTGCAGGTCGGTGGTGCCCATCACGGTGAAGGAGTACCGCTTCCGCGGGTGCGGACGGCCGGCGCCGGCGGTCTGCTCGGCGGCCTCGGCGGGGGCGGTGACGGCCCCGGCGAGGGCCACACCGGCCCCGGCGGCGGCCGAGCGCTCCAGGAACGTCCTGCGGTTCAGCGGCATGAGTGTTTCTCCCCTTTTGTTCTGTGGCGCAGGCGCGTTCGTCGGCGCACAACGCGCGTAGATTCTGGCTCAGACCGCGCGGTCGCAACAGACCTTTCGAGTTACGGAGTGGGAAAGTGTTCGGTATGACGCAACAGCACCCCACCGCCGAGGCCCCCCAGGTGACGGTCCGCGGCGAGGGCCGCCTGGAGGTCGAACCCGAGCTCGCCCGGATCGGGGTCGCCGTGCGCGCCAGGGGCACCGACCGGAACGCGGTCCTGGCCGCCCTGACGGGCCGTAACGCCGAGGCCATCGCCCTCGTGAAGTCCTACGGCGACGCCGTCGCCGCACTGGAGACCGGCGCCCTGTCCGTCACCCCGGAGCCCGCCCGGCACGGCCGCGGCGAGCGGGCCCGCGGCTACCAGGGCTGGGTCCACCTCACGGCCGAACTCACCGACTTCACGGCCCTCGGCGAACTCGTCACCCGCCTCGCCGACCTGGAGTGGACCCGCGTCGACGGCCCCTGGTGGGCCCTGCGCCCGGACTCCCCGCAGCACGCCGAGGCCCGCCGACAGGCCGTACGGGAAGCCGTGCGCCGCGCACGCGAGTACGCCGAGGCGCTCGACACCTCCCTGGTGGCGCTGCTCGAACTCTCCGACACCGGACTCGGCCCGGGCATGCCCGCGCCGGCCGGCGGCATGCGCATGGCCTTCGCGGCCGAGACCGCGGAGGCGCCCGCTCCGCTGGACCTGGAACCACAGCGCCAGACGGTCACCGCGGAGGTCGCCGCACGCTTCACGATGGCCCCTCCCGCACTCTGAGACGAACGCCTATTCGGCCCGTCACGCGCTCATCGGAGCAACCCGGCGCACAAATTCAATACTTGTCAACAACCTTTCACGGAAAGGTTGTTGAGTAGTCATGCCCGGCCCCTTCGCTACCCGCTGGTAAGGCCTAGGCTCGTCCTATGCGCCGAGCAAAAATCGTCTGCACCCTAGGGCCCGCCACCGACACATACGACCAGATCAAGGCGTTGATCGAGGCCGGAATGGACGTCGCCCGCTTCAACCTCAGCCACGGCAGCTACCTCGACCACGAAGTGCGCTACCAGCACGTCCGCAAAGCCGCCGAGGAAACCGGCCGCAGCGTCGGCGTTCTCGCCGACCTTCAAGGTCCGAAGATCCGCCTCGGGCGATTCCGCGAAGGCCCCGTACTCCTTGAACGCGGCGACAGCTTCACCATCACCGTCGAACCGGTGGAAGGCGACCGCCACCAGTGCGGCACCACCTACGCCGGCCTCGCCGACGACGTCACCACCGGCGAACGCATCCTCGTCGACGACGGCCGCGTCACCCTGGAGGTCACCTCCGTCGACGGACCCCGCGTCCACACCCGGGTCGTCGAAGGCGGCATCATCTCCGACAACAAGGGCCTCAACCTGCCCGGCGTCGCCGTCTCCGTCCCCGCCCTCTCCGAAAAGGACGTCGACGACCTCCGCTGGGCCCTGCGCACCGGCGCCGACGTCATCGCCCTCTCCTTCGTCCGCAGCGGCCGCGACGTCGAGGACGTCCACCGCATCATGGCCGAGGAAGACCGCCGGATCCCGGTCATCGCCAAGATCGAGAAGCCGCAGGCCGTCGACAACATCGACGACATCGTCGCCGCCTTCGACGGCATCATGGTCGCCCGCGGCGACCTCGGCGTCGAAATGCCCCTGGAACAGGTGCCGATCGTCCAGAAGCGGGCAGTCAAACTCGCCAAGCGCAACGCCAAGCCGGTCATCGTCGCCACCCAGATGCTCGACTCGATGATCGACAACTCCCGGCCCACCCGCGCCGAGGCCTCCGACGTCGCCAACGCCGTCATCGACGGCACCGACGCCGTGATGCTGTCCGGCGAGACCAGCGTCGGCAAGTACCCCATCGAGACCGTGCGCACCATGAGCCGGATCGTCGAGGCGGCGGAAGAAGACGTCCTCGCCAAGGGCCTCCCGCCCCTGACCGACCGCAACAAACCCCGCACCCAGGGCGGCGCCGTCGCCCGCGCCGCCGCCGAGATCGGCGACTTCCTCGGCGCCAAGTTCCTCGTCGCCTTCACCCAGTCCGGCGACACCGTCAAGCGCCTCTCCCGCTACCGCTCCCCGATCCCCCTCCTCGCCTTCACCCCCGACCCGGCCACCCGCTCCCAGCTCAACCTCACCTGGGGCGTCGAGACCTTCCTCGGCCCGCACGTGGACTCCACCGACGCGATGGTCGCCCAGGTGGACGAGGAACTCCTGCGGATCGGACGCTGCAGGAAGGGGGACATCGTCGTCATCACGGCGGGCTCGCCCCCCGGCGTCGCGGGCTCCACCAACCTGGTCAGGGTCCACCACATCGGCGACCCGGTGGCCAACTGACGCTCAGTACTCGGGGCCGACGCGGTCGAGGGCGTCGGTGAGGAGCCGGATGATGTCGGCGGACGAGGTGGTGAAGAAGGAGCGGGGGTACTCGTACCGCTTCCGCTCGTGCCGTACGCCTGTTCCATGGAAGTGCATGCAGCCACTCTGTGTGATCCGATGTGGCTGCATGTAGCAAAAAGCGAAGACTCACGCGAACGTGAGCCTCCGCCTTCCATCGCTGTGCCGGGTGCGGGATTCGAACCCGCAAGCCTTTCGGCGCGGCCTTTTGAGGGCCGTGTGTATGCCGATTCCACCAACCCGGCAACGTTGCTTGTCGGAGTGTACCCGGTGACCGGCGCTTCCCTCAGCTGGGTAGGCTGCTGGCAGCAGCAGATCTGCCCTGGAACGAGGAGCCCCCGTGACCGCCCCCGAGTCGCCCCAGCCCGACGCCGATGACGCCGCCGCGTCCCACGTCCCGCCGCTGACGACCCGTGTCGTCATCGCCGAGGACGAGGCCCTCATCCGTCTCGACCTCAAGGAGATGCTGGAGGAGGAGGGCTACACCGTCGTCGGTGAGGCCGGCGACGGCGCCACGGCCGTGGAGCTCGCCCGGGAGCACCGTCCCGACCTGGTCATCCTCGACGTGAAGATGCCCGTCCTCGACGGCATCTCGGCGGCCGAGAAGATCGCCGGCGAGTCCATCGCCCCGGTCCTGATGCTGACCGCCTTCTCCCAGCGCGAGCTCGTCGAGCGGGCCCGGGACGCCGGGGCCATGGCCTACCTGGTGAAGCCGTTCAGCAAGAGCGACGTGGTGCCGGCGATCGAGATGGCCGTGTCGCGTTTCGCCGAGTTGCGCGCTCTGGAGCAGGAGGTCGCCGATCTCTCCCAGCGCCTGGAGACCCGCAAGCTCGTCGACCGTGCCAAGTCGATCCTGCAGACGCAGTACGGCCTGACCGAGCCGGCGGCGTTCCGCTGGATCCAGAAGACGTCGATGGACCGTCGCATGTCGATGCAGCAGGTCGCCGAGGCGGTCATCGAGGACGCCGAGGAGAAGAAGGCGGCCAGGGCCAAGGAGCAGTAGGAGGCTCCGTCCCGGACCGTGGCCCCGTACGCGGCGGTGACCCGCGGACACGGCGAAGGCCCGCCCCACGGCTGTGTGGGGCGGGCCTTCTGCTTGCGGGGTGGGGCTACTCCTCGCCGAGGTAGGTCTTGCGCACCTCGTCGTCGTGGAGCAGGTCCTGGCCCGTGCCGGACAGCTTGATCTTGCCGACCTCGAGCACGTAGGCGTGGTCCGCGAGCGAGAGCGCGGCCTGTGCGTTCTGCTCGATGAGCAGGATCGTCATGCCTTCGGACTTGAGGGTCGAGATGGTCTCCATGATCTTCTGCATCATGATCGGGGAGAGGCCCATCGACGGCTCGTCGAGCATCAGGAGCTTGGGCTGGGACATGAGTGCCCGGCCCATGGCCAGCATCTGCTGCTCTCCGCCGGAGAGGGTGCCCGCGGCCTGCTTGCGACGCTCGCCCAGGATGGGGAAGAGGTCGTAGGCCTTCTGGACGTCCCGCTCGATGCCGTCCTTGTCCTTGCGGAGGAAGGCGCCGAGCTGGAGGTTCTCGGCGATGGTGAGCCGGGGGAAGATGTGCCGGCCCTCGGGCGAGTGGGCGAGGCCGAGCGAGACCACCTTGTGGGCCGGGATGCCGTTGAGCCCCTGGCCGTCGAAGCTGATCTTGCCCGAGGTGGGCTTGATGAGTCCCGACAGGGTCCGCAGGGTCGTGGTCTTGCCGGCGCCGTTGGTGCCGATCAGGGCGACGACCTGGCCGGCCTCGACGGAGAAGGAGATGCCCTTGACGGCCTCGATCTTGCCGTAGGCGACCCTGAGGTCCTCGACCTCCAGAAGTGCGGTCACTTGGAGTCTCCTTCGGTGGTGCTGTCCGCTTCCGGGGAGGCGGGGGTCGCGGCTGCCTCGGCCGCGGGTTCGGGCTCACCCTCGCCGTCGGCGGCAGCCTCGGGCTCGGCTTCGGCAGCGGCTTCGGCGTCCGCGTCGGCCTCGGGTGCGGCCTCCGTGTCGGCGTGGGCCGCGGTCGCCTCGGCGTGGGCCTCGGCGGCCTCCACCTCGGCGAGCTCCTCGGCGCCCGGCGCGTCCTCGTAGGGGGTGCCCAGGTAGGCGGCCACGACGCGCTCGTCACCCTGGACGACCTCGGCGGTGCCCTCGACGAGCTTCTCGCCCTGGACGAGGACGGCCACCCGGTCGCACAGCTTGAAGATGAACTTCATGTCGTGCTCGATGACCAGGACGGCGATGCCGCGGTCGCGGATCGCGAAGACGAGCTCTTCGGTGGTGCGCGTCTCGGCCTGGTTCATGCCGGCCGTCGGCTCGTCGAGGAGCAGCAGGCCGGGGTCGCTGGCGAGCGCGCGGGCGATCTCCAGCTTGCGCTGTTCGCCGTAGGGCAGGTTGCGCGCGAGGTGCTCGGCCTTGGCGGCCAGGCCGACGAACTCCAGGAGTTCCATGGCCCGGGCGCGGGAGGCGGCTTCGGCCTTCTTGAAGCCGGGGCCGCGCAGCAGCGCGGACCACAGGCCCTCCTTGGTCCGGGTGTGGCGTCCGACGAGGACGTTCTCCAGGACCGTCATGTTGGAGAAGAGGCGGATGTTCTGGAAGGTGCGGGCGATGCCGGCCTGGGTGACCAGGTGCGGCTTCGGCGGCAGGACCGTTCCCTTGTAGCTGACCTGGCCCTCGGTCGGGACGTACAGACCGGTCAGGCAGTTGAAGAAGGTGGTCTTGCCGGCGCCGTTGGGGCCGATGAGGCCGACGATCTCGCCCTCGCGGACGGTGAGGTCGACGTTGCGGACGGCGGTCAGGCCGCCGAAGCGCATCGTGACGCCGCTGGCCTGGAGGACGGTGGCGGCCGTGGCCGTCGTGGTGCTGGTTTCGGTGGTGGTCGTCATGGCGTTCACGCCTCCGCCTTCGCCGTGCCGATGCCCGACTCCGCTTCCGCGGGCTGTCGTTGCTCCGGTACGTCGACCTGGTCGTCGTTCTCGTGGAATTCCAGCTTGGCCCGCTTGTTGGCGATGAGGCCCTCGGGGCGGAAGCGCATCAGCAGGATCAGGGCGATGCCGAAGCCGAGCAGCTGGTAGTCCTGGAGGAAGGAGAGCTTGGCCGGGATCAGGAAGAGCAGGGCGGAGCCGACGATGGGGCCGGAGATGGTGCCCATGCCGCCGAGGATGACCGCTGCGAGCAGGAAGGCGGAGTTCGGCGGGACGGGGCCGGCGAACACGTAGTTCTCGGGGACCACGGTGGTGTTGACGTGGGCCTGTACGGTGCCCGCGAGGCCGGCGAGGGCCGCGCCGAGGGCGAAGGCGACGAGCTTCACGCGGAAGCCGTTGATGCCCATGGCGGTGGCGGCGGTCTCGTCCTCGCGGATGGCGACCCATGCGCGGCCGATGCGGCTGTTGCCGGCCCGGGAGAAGACGACCACGACGAGCGCCATGATGAGGATCATGAGCAGGTAGTAGTTGGCGTAGGCACCGAGCTCGACACCGAGGACGGTGTGGGACTCGCCGAAGTTGTAGCCGAAGAACTCCAGCTGCGGGATGTTCGGGATGCCGTTGGGGCCGTTGGTGATCTGCGGGCCGGAGGTGCCGTCGAGGTTGCCCATGGCGATGCGGAAGATCTCTCCGAAGCCGAGGGTCACGATGGCGAGGTAGTCGCCGCGCAGTCGCAGGGTCGGGGCGCCGATGACGACACCGAAGACCAGGGAGGCGGCCATGCCGGTGAGGGCGGCGGCCCAGAAGGGGAACTGGACTCCGAAGGCGGAGGAGGTGGCGCCGGAGACCAGGGCCGCGGTGTAGGCGCCCACGCCGAGGAAGGCGACGTAGCCGAGGTCGAGCAGACCCGCGAGGCCGACGACGATGTTCAGGCCGAGGGCGACGGTCGCGAAGATCAGGATGTTGACCGCGATCAGCGTGTAGGTGTCGCCGCTCTGCTGGATGAACGGGAAGGCGATCGCCATGACCAGGCTGGCGGTGACCGTCACCTGGCGGTTGCGCGCGGTGATCTGGGAGAGGCGGGCGGTGAGACCCGACTTGACCAGCGCGGTGGTGGCGAAGGCGACCAGGATCAGGTAGGCGATGAAGAGCTGCGGCTCGGAGTCGTCGGTGTCGATGCCGAAGGTGACCACGAAGAGGCCCAGGGCGAAGACGGCGACGATGATCAGGACCTCGGCCCAGGACGGCAGCTGCTTGGCCGGGGCGGCCTTGCGGGTGTCGTCGGGCACGTTGTACGCGGCGACGGCCGGGACGGCGGCGGCGAGGACGGCGATGCCGGCGCCGGGCTCCAGGTCCACCAGGGCTCCGAGCTCCACGATGATCGAGAGCGCGGTGAACAGGGTGGTGGCGAAGGTGCCGAGGGCCAGGATCCACAGGGCCTTGCGGGAGCCGGTCGGGGAGAGCCAGCCGAGGCCCTTCACGCCGAGCGCGGAGAGCGCGTACAGCCCGGTGAGGACGGCTCCGACCAGCGTGAGCAGCTGGAGCGGGGCGGGGTTGCCGTAGATCGTGAGGTTGCCGGGGAAGGCGGTGGTCCACGTCCAGGCGAGGAAGGTGGAGGCGGCGGTCGCGACGGAGCCGGCGACGGCCGTCCAGAGGAGCCCGGTGGGGGCGCCGGAGGTGGTGGCCACGGTCTCGGTGGCCTCGGTGGTGAGGGTCTTCTCGCTCATGGTGCTCACGCCCTGTCCGCGACGCGCTCGCCCAGCAGGCCCTGTGGCCTGACGAGGAGTACGAGGATGAGGAGGACGAAGGCCCACACGTTGGACCAGGCACCGCCGCCGAGCTGCTGCATGCCGGGGATGTCCTCGATGTAGGCGATCGAGAGGGACTCGGCGATGCCGAGGACGACGCCGCCGACCATGGCGCCGTAGATGTTGCCGATGCCGCCGAGGACGGCCGCGGTGAAGGCCTTGAGGCCGAGGATGAAGCCCATCTCGAAGTTGATCTGGCCCTTGTCGAGGCCGTAGGCGACCGCGGCGACGGCGGCGAACGCGGCACCGATGGCGAAGGCCATGACGATGATGCGGTCGGTGTTGATGCCCATCAGCTTGGCGGTGTCCGGGTCCTGTGCGGTGGCCTGCATGGCGCGGCCGCTGCGGCTCTTCGAGACGAAGATGCCGAGGGCGAGCATGCACAGGGGGGCCAGGGCGAGCACGAAGGCGTCGGCGCGCTGGATCTGGAGGCTTTCGGTGATCTTGAAGGCCTCGCCCTTGAACTCGGGGAAGCTGACGGCCTTCTTGGCGTCCGGGTAGAACTGCCACACCAGCTGCTGCAGTGCGATGGACAGGCCGATCGCGGTGATCAGGGGGGCGAGCCGGGGCGCGTTGCGCAGCGGCCGGTAGGCGAACCTCTCGGCGGCGGTGGCGACGGCCACGGAGGCGATCGCGCCACCGACGATCATGAGCGGGATCGCCACCAGAAGGGACGTTCCGCTCGGCAGAGCGGTGTAGGTGGTGAGGGCGCCGAAGCCCCCGATCATGAAGATCTCGCCGTGGGCGAAGTTGATGAGCTGGACGATGCCGTAGACCATGGTGTACCCGATGGCTATGAGGCCATAAAGGGCACCGAGGGCAAGGCCGTTGGCCAGCTGTTGCGGCAGTTCGTGCACCGCAGGCCTCCGATGAGCTTGTCGGATAAGACTCCGCGCGAGGGCGCTGTTTGCGCCCTCGCGCGGCTGTGGTTCAGGTGGTGCGGGGCTCCCGGCCGGTGGCCGGGGGTGTGCTTACTGGTTGAAGGTGTCGCTCTTGACGTCGACCCACTTGCCGCCCTGGACCTTGTAGACCGTGAGCTGCTTGTTGGTGGTGTCGCCGTACTCGTCGAAGGAGACCTTGCCGGTCACACCGTCGAAGGAGACCTTGCCCAGGGCCTCGGTGACCTTGGCGCGGGCGTCGGTCGGGACCTTGCCGCCGTTGGCGGCGACGACGGCCTTGACGGCCTGGATGATCGCCCAGCCGGCGTCGTAGGAGTAGCCGCCGTAGGCCGCGTACGGGTCCTTGTAGCCGGCCGCGCTGTAGTCCGCGATGAACTTCTTGGCGGTGTCGAGCTTCTCGACCGGGTAGCCGATCGAGGTGGCGAGGTCGCCCTCGTTGGCCTCGCCGGAGGCGCTGATGAAGGCCGGGTCGTAGATGCCGTCGCCACCCATGACCGGGACCTTGGCGCCGGTCTTCTTGATCTGGTCGGAGAGCAGGCCGCCCTCGGGGTACTGGCCGCCGAAGTAGACGGAGTCGGCGCCGGTGCCCTTGACCTTGTCGGCGGTGGAGGAGAAGTCGGTCTCCTTCACGGTGACGTGGTCGGTGCCGACGACCTGGCCGCCGAGGCGCTTGAACTCGTCGGTGAAGATCGCCGCGAGGCCGGCGCCGTAGGTCTGCTTGTCGTCGACGACGAAGACCTTCTTCTTGCCGGCGTCCTTGAAGAGGTACTGGGCGGCGAACTTGCCCTGGACCACGTCGGTGGCGGCGGTACGGAAGTAGGTCTTGAAGGGGCGCTTGAACTCGCCCTTGCCCCAGTTGTCACCCTGCGACAGGGAGGGGTTCGTGTTGGCGGGGGAGACCTGCGCCAGGTTGGCGGCCGCGAAGACGCCCTGCATCTGCTGCGAGACGCCGGAGTTCAGCGGGCCGACGACACCGACGACGTCCTTGTTGCCGACCAGCTTGGTGGCGTTGGCCTGGCCGGAGGCGGGGACGGCCTGGTCGTCGAGGGCCTCGATCTTGAAGGTGACGCCCGGGACTTCCTTGTTCTTGTTGGCGGTCTGGACCGCCAGGTCCACGGAGTTCTTGATGCCCTGGCCGAGAGCGGAGAGCGAGCCGGTGAGCGGGGCGTCCACGCCGATCACGACGGTCGTGCCGCCGCCGGCGTTGTCGCCGCCGTTGCCCTTGTCGTCGCGCGAACCGCAGGCGGTGAGGGTGAGCGCTCCCGTGGTGAGCACGCTGGTCAGGATGAGCAAAGAACGGTGTCGCACGAAAAATCCTTTCCCTGGCGCGGCCCCCTCAAGCTGAGGCGGTGCCGTGAAGCTGTGTAGCTAGAGGTGCCGTTTTCGATGCCGGGCCGTACTGGTGGAGCAGGGCCGTGCAGAGGAAGCGCCCGGCGGCGCGGTGACTGGCCGTGACTCTAGGCGCAGCCGGGGAAGGTGGGGGAGCGCCCAGGTCAGGATGTGACTGTCTTGTTATGCCGACGGGGGGAACCGGTGTACGACCCATGGGCAAACCGGGTCATATGGGTCGGCAGTGCGGTGTTCACATAGTGAGAACGCCCAGTTCCGCTAAGGGGCTTGGGTAGATCATGGTCCTGACGAGCACGTCGAAAGGGTCTCCGGATATCGGACACATGCCCCATTGCCAGCGGACGGAGGGGGTGGCCGGGGCAGGCTGCCCCGACAGGGCGTGAATGTCACTCAGTGTCACGGCGAGGATGGCTGGGATCCGCTGGTAGGAACTCTCTGTTCGCTGGGCGGGCGCCAGTTCTCCGAACTGCCGGTCGCCCCCTTCGCCGCCTCGCAGCGCCGCCGCGTCTCCCGGTCGGTCAGTGCGAAGGCCGCCTCCCGGCCGTCGCGCCGCTCCTCCGTCCGGGCCGCGACCAGCACCTCGTCATGGATCGCGTACTGCTCGTTGGACATGCCCTTCTGCTCCCAGTCGAGCCCCGCCCATTTGCTGCCTTTCAGGGCCTCTTTCACCCAGTACGACACGAGATCGGTGCACACGTCGGCCGGTGTGCTCGCGCGCGGACCGGGGTCCCGCGGCGCCCCCTCGCACCCGGTGGCCAGGGCGAGGATCGTGAGGAGAGCGACCCCGCCCACCCCGATCCGCTTGCATATCACGGGAGTTGGGCGTACGTCCGGAGAAAGTCGCGGGCACCCGGCGTATCCAGCCGGTACGCCACGTTGGTCGCGTAACAGGGCGTGTCCCCGGTGATCGTGGTCGCCACGAGGGTGAACCGCCCGTCGACGGCCGCGAAGTTCGGGCCGCCCGAATCCCCGTAGCAGGCACCGCCGTTGCCCTGCGGAGCGGTCATGCCGAGCCGGATCCAGGACGGGTTCAGCGCATGGAACGTGACGGGCGCCTTCATCCGCACACCGCCCCCGGGATGCGTGTGCCCGCCGGGTCCGCGGCGCGCCTCCTGGGTGCCGTATCCGGCGACGAGAAAGCCGGTGTCGTCCAGTCCCCGGGGCACCGGCGCGTCCAGCGCACCCGCCTTCGGCAGCGAGGCCGGCGTGAAGGACCAGCGCTCCGCGATCCTCGCGGCAGGCAGTTCGATCACGGAGATGTCGTGCGAGTCGGAGGCGGGTCCCGGATACGCGGGGTGACTGTGGGCCGTGCCCTCGACGGCCACGGCGCGGGCCACGGCATCCGGCCGCCCGGGATACGCGGCGGCCGCCCGGTCGAGCTCCCCCTGCACGTCCTGGTCGAGCGACACGAAGAAACGCACGTTCTCCGGCCAGTCCGTCGTGCAGTGCGCCGCGGTCAGGAAGGTGTCCGCGTCGATCATGGTGCCGGAGCAGACCCAGTCCACCCGGTCCGGCGTCCCGGGATCGGCGTCGTCGTCCCAGGTCGCGACCAGGGCGCCCACCTCGGTGCGCTCGGGTGCGGGGGCGGCGTTGTACGAGTTGATCGCCGCTGACGGCGTCGCGGTGGCGAGCACGGCGGCGCAGGCGGCGGCGACCAGGATGGTGGCGCGTGGCGCGGTCACGGATGTCCCCTCGCTGTAGGAGTGGAACGTTAGTGAACCGGTTGGCCTCCGGGGCGACAAGAGGCCTGAAGGAAAAGGGAGTTGTGCCGGGGGAGAGGTGCGGCTTCGTCCGCTGCGGAGCGGGGGCCGGGGAAGCCGGTGGTGGGTGCGGCTCCCCCTCGGGGGCAGCCGGGCGCGGCGGGGACGGCGGGGACGGCGGGGACAGCCGGGCACGGGGCCCGGGGCGCAGTCGAGGTGAGGGGCGCCCGGAGGTGGCGGCGATCCTCTCGACCGGAGCCGGGGGCCCGCGGTCCCGGATCCCCGTCCCGGCGGAGGCCCGGGACCGCGCACACCCGCGGGTTCTCCGCGTCAGGCCACGCCCGCGCTGGCAGGCCGGGCCGATCCCGGGACGCCGGACCGGGGGTCAGGCGCCCTCGGCCCGGCCCGCGGCCGGCAGGCCGGGGGGTCAGGCGCCCTCGGCTTGGCCCGCGGCCGGCAGGTTGTCCGCGTCCTTGGCGCCGATCTCCCGCAGCATGCAGGTCAGCCGCGCCGAGCAGACCCGCTTGTCCTGCTCGTCCGTGATCACGATCTCGTACGTGGCCGTGGAGCGGCCGCGGTGCACCGGCGTGGCCACCCCCGTCACCAGACCGCTGCGGGCGCCCCGGTGGTGCGTGCAGTTCAGGTCCACGCCCACGGCGATCTTGGACACCCCGCCGTGCAGCATCGAGCCGATCGACCCCAGGGTCTCGGCGAGCACCGCCGAGGCGCCGCCGTGCAGCAGCCCGTACGGCTGGGTGTTCCCCTCCACCGGCATCGTGCCGACCACCCGGTCCGCCGACGCCTCCAGGATCTGCACACCCATCCGGTTCCCCAGGTGTCCGGCCGAGAAGAGGGCCGGCAGGTCCACACCGAGCGAGGCGTACTCGTCGATGACCTCCTGCGGGAACTTCACATGCTGCTGCTCACCCATGGCCCGGCTCCGTTCGTCTTCGTACGGCTGTCGATCACTGTCTACCGCCACCGCGCACCCACGCGCCACCACGGTGCTGAGCAAGCGCTTAGGCGGACGGCTTCGGGGATTCTTCCAGACGCACGATCACGGACTTGCTGGCGGGGGTGTTGCTGATGTCGGCCGTCGACCCCAGCGGCACGAGCACGTTCGTCTCCGGGTAGTACGCCGCAGCGCAGCCCCGGGCCGTCGGATAGTGCACCACCCGGAAGCCCGGCGCCCGCCGCTCGACGCCGTCGGTCCACTCGCTCACCAGATCCGCGTACGACCCGTCCGCGAAGCCCAGCGCCGCCGCGTCCTCCGGATGCACCAGGACCACCCGTCGCCCGCCGGTGATGCCCCGGTAGCGGTCGTCGAGACCGTAGATCGTGGTGTTGTACTGGTCGTGCGAACGCAGCGTCTGCAGCAGCAGCCGCCCCTCCGGGACCCTCGGGAACTCGACCGGCGCCGCCGTGAAGTTGGCCTTGCCCGTCGCCGTCGGGAACCGGCGCTCGTCCCGCGGCGCGTGCGGCAGCGCGAAACCGCCCGGACTGCCCGCGAGCCGCGCGTTGAAGTCCTCGAAGCCGGGGACCACCCGCGCGATGCGGTCGCGGATCACCGCGTAGTCCGCCTCGAAGTCCTCCCACGGCGTGGCCGAACCCTCGCCGAGCACGGCCCGCGCCATCCGCGCCACGATCGCCGGCTCGGACAGCAGCTGCGGGCCGGCCGGCGGCAGGTTGCCGCGCGAGGCGTGCACGAGGCCCATGGAGTCCTCGACCGTCACGAACTGCTTGCCGCTCTTCTGCACGTCCTTGTCCGTGCGCCCCAGCGTCGGCAGGATCAGCGCGCGCCTCCCGGTGACCGCGTGCGAGCGGTTCAGCTTCGTCGACACGTGCACCGTCAGACGCGCGTTGCGCATCGCCGCCTCGGTCACCTCGGTGTCCGGGGTCGCGCCCACGAAATTGCCGCCCATGGCGAAGAACACCTTCGCCTCGCCGTCGCGCAGCGCCTCGATCGACCGCACCACGTCGTAGCCGTGACGGCGCGGCGAGGTGATCCCGAACTCCTTGTCCAGGGCGTCCAGGAAGGCCGCCGCGGGCCGCTCGAAGATGCCCATCGTCCGGTCGCCCTGCACGTTGGAGTGCCCGCGCACCGGGCACACCCCGGCGCCCGGCCGGCCGATGTTGCCGCGCAGCAGCAGGAAGTTGACCACCTCGCGAATGGTCGGCACCGCGTGCTTGTGCTGGGTGAGGCCCATCGCCCAGCAGACGATGGTCCGCTCCGAGGCGAGCACCATCTCCAGGGCCCGCTCGATCTCCGCCCGGGAAAGACCGGTCGCCGCGAGCGTCTCGTCCCAGTCGGCCGCCTTCGCCGCCGCCGCGAACTCCTCGTACCCGTGGGTGTGCGCCCCGACGAACTCCTCGTCGACCGCCCCCGGCGTCTCCAGCACCAGCTTGTTGAGCAGCCGGAACAGCGCCTGGTCGCCGCCGATCCGGATCTGCAGGAACAGGTCCGTGAGCGCGGCGCCCCTGAGCATGCCCTGCGGCGTCTGCGGGTTCTTGAACCGCTCCAGGCCCGCCTCCGGCAGCGGGTTCACCGAGATGATCCGCGCCCCGGCCGCCTTCGCCTTCTCCAGGGCCGACAGCATCCGCGGGTGGTTCGTCCCCGGATTCTGCCCGGCGACCACGATCAGGTCGGCCTGGTGCAGGTCCTCCAGGGAGACGCTGCCCTTGCCGACGCCGATCGTCTCGTTGAGCGCGGAGCCCGAGGACTCGTGGCACATGTTGGAGCAGTCCGGCAGGTTGTTCGTGCCGAACTCGCGGGCGAACAGCTGGAGCAGGAACGCCGCCTCGTTGCTCGTGCGGCCCGAGGTGTAGAACAGCGCCTCGTCGGGCGAGGAGAGCGCGGTCAGCTCCTCCGCGATGATCGAGAACGCCCGCTCCCAGGAGACCGCCTCGTAACGGTCGGCGCCCTCGGGCAGATACACCGGCTGCGTGATCCGGCCCTGCTGGCCCAGCCAGTAGCCACTGCGGGTCGCGAGGTCCGCCACCGGGTGCGCGGCGAAGAAGTCCGGCGTCACCCGGCGCAGCGTCGCCTCCTCGGCGACCGCCTTCGCCCCGTTCTCGCAGAACTCCGCCACATGCCGCTTCTCGCCCTCGGGCCAGGCGCAGCCGGGACAGTCGAAGCCGTCCTTCTGGTTGACCTTGAGCAGGGTCCGCGCGGTCCGCCGCACGCCCATCTGGGCCTGGGCGATCCTCAGCGTGTGCCCGACGGCGGGCAGCCCGGCGGCCGCGTGCTGCGGCGCCGCGACCTGCGGCGCGTCCTGAACCGGATCGCCGACCGGCGGCTTGCTGACCATCGCGCTCTCCCTTGAGCGGTGAAGACCTCGTACGGCCCGATCCTGTCACGCCCCACCGACAACGGACCACGCACCGTCGGCCGACCGTCCCGCGGACCCTCCGTCAACAGGCGGCCGCTCGCGGTCACGGCCGGGGCGGGCGGAGGAGAGGAGTGGACGGGAATGTCGGTGGCGCGTGGCAGGATCGTCCCGTGGCCGAGACAGCAGCGAAGAAGACCGATATGACCGAAGAGAACCGCCCGCGCCTGCTCCTCATGGACGGGCACTCCCTGGCGTACCGGGCGTTCTTCGCGCTCCCCGCGGAGAACTTCACCACCGCGCTGGGGCAGCCGACGAACGCGATCTACGGATTCGCGTCGATGCTGGCGAACACGCTCCGCGACGAGGCGCCCACGCACTTCGCCGTCGCGTTCGACGTGTCCCGCAAGACCTGGCGCTCCGACGAGTTCCCCGAGTACAAGGCGAACCGCTCCAAGACCCCGGACGAGTTCAAGGGGCAGGTCGAGCTGATCGGCGAGCTGCTCGACGCCATGCACGCCCCGCGCTTCGCGATCGAGGGCTTCGAGGCGGACGACGTCATCGCCACCCTCGCCACCCAGGCCGAGGCCGCGGGCTTCGAGGTCCTCATCGTCACCGGCGACCGCGACTCCTTCCAGCTGGTCACCGAGCACACCACGGTGCTCTACCCCACCAAGGGCGTCTCCGAGCTGACCCGCTTCACCCCGGAGAAGGTCCAGGAGAAGTACGGACTCTCGCCCTCGCAGTACCCGGACTTCGCCGCCCTGCGCGGCGACCCGTCGGACAACCTGCCCGGCATTCCCGGCGTCGGCGAGAAGACCGCCGCGAAGTGGATCAACCAGTTCGGCTCCTTCGCCGAGCTGGTCGAGCGCGCCGAGGAGGTCAAGGGCAAGGCCGGACAGAACTTCCGTGACCACCTGGAGTCGGTGAAGCTCAACCGCCGCCTCACCGAGATGATCCGCGACGTCGAGCTGCCGAAGACCGTCCAGGACCTGGCCCGCGAGCCCTACGACCGCACGGCCGTCGCGCTCGTCCTCGACACCCTGGAGATCCGCAACCCGTCGCTGCGCGAGCGGCTCCTCGCCGTCGACCCCGGCGCAGCCGAGGAGGCCGCGCCCGCCCCGGCGCCCGGCGTCGAGCTCGACTTCACCGTCCTCGGCTCGGGCGAGCTCGCCGGCTGGCTCGCCGAGCACGCCGGACAGCCGCTCGGCGTCGCCACGGTCGACAGCTGGGGCCTCGGCACCGGCAGCGTCGCCGAGATCGCGCTCGCCTCGGGAGACGGCGCCGCCGCCTGGTTCGACCCGTCGCAGCTCGACGAGGCCGACGAGAAGGCCTGGGCCGAGTGGATCGCCGACCCGGCCCGCCCCAAGGTCATGCACAACGCCAAGGGCGCGATGCGGGTCTTCCCCGAGCACGGCTGGAGCGTCGCGGGCGTGACCATGGACACCGCGCTCGCCGCGTACCTGGTCAAGCCCGGCCGCCGCTCCTTCGCCCTGGACGCGCTCTCCGTCGAGTACCTGGGCCGCGAGCTCGCCCCCGCGGCGGCCACCGACGGCCAGCTCGCCTTCGGCGCCGACGACACCGCCGAGGCCGAGGCCCTGATGTCCCAGGCCCGGGCCGTGCTCGACCTCGGCACCGCCTTCGAGGAGAAGCTGGCGGAGGTCGGCGCCAAGGAGCTGCTCCACGAGGTCGAACTGCCGACCTCGGCCCTCCTGGCCCGCCTGGAGCGCCTCGGCATCGCGGCCGACCGGGACCACCTGGAGGCCCTGGAGCAGCAGTTCGCCGGTGCGGTGCAGCAGGCGGTGAAGGAGGCGCACGCCTCCGTCGGCCACGAGTTCAACCTGGGCTCGCCCAAGCAGCTCCAGGAGGTCTTCTTCGGCGAGCTCAACCTGCCCAAGACGAAGAAGACCAAGACCGGCTACACGACGGACGCCGACGCGCTCGCCTGGCTGGCCGCCCAGACCGAGCACGAGCTCCCGGTGATCATGCTCCGCCACCGTGAGCAGGCGCGTCTGCGCTCCACCGTCGAGGGCCTGATCAAGACGGTCGCGGCGGACGGACGGATCCACACCACCTTCAGCCAGACCGTGGCCGCCACCGGCCGCCTCTCCTCGACCGACCCCAACCTGCAGAACGTGCCGGTGCGGACGGACGAGGGCCGCGCGATCCGGCACGGCTTCGTCGTCGGCGAGGGCTTCGAGGCCCTGATGACCGCCGACTACAGCCAGATCGAACTGCGCGTGATGGCCCACCTCTCCGAGGACGAGGGCCTGATCGAGGCCTTCACCTCCGGTGAGGACCTGCACACCACGGTCGCCTCGCAGGTCTTCGGCGTGGAGCGGTCCGCCGTCGACGCGGAGATGCGCCGCAAGATCAAGGCCATGTCGTACGGCCTGGCCTACGGCCTCTCCGCCTTCGGGCTCTCGCAGCAGCTCAACATCGACCCGGCCGAGGCCCGCGGTCTGATGGACACCTACTTCGAGCGCTTCGGCGGCGTGCGCGACTACCTGCGCCGCGTCGTCGACGAGGCCCGGGCCACCGGCTACACCGAGACCATGCTCGGCCGCCGCCGCTACCTGCCGGACCTCAACAGCGACAACCGCCAGCGCCGGGAGGCGGCGGAGCGCATGGCCCTCAACGCCCCGATCCAGGGCACCGCCGCGGACATCGTCAAGGTCGCCATGCTCGGCGTCGACCGCGCCCTGACCGAGGCCGGCCTGGCGTCCCGGATGCTCCTCCAGGTTCACGACGAAATCGTCCTCGAGCTCGCCCCCGGCGAGCGCGAGCAGGTGGAGGCCATCCTGCGTGAACAGATGGCCAACGCCGCCGACCTCCGGGCCCCCCTGGACGTCTCGGTAGGCGTCGGCCCCAACTGGGACTCGGCCGCCCACTGACCGCCGGAGCCCCCGGCCCCGCGAAACGTCCGCCGGGCCGGCGGCCCCGCCCCGCCCCCGGTCGTCCCCCTGCCCTCCGCCACCACCCGGCCGGGGCCCGGTCTTGCGGGGGGCCGGGGCGCTGTGTGCGCCGGGCCCGGGCCTCCGGGCGGGCCCTGGGCCCTGCCGGGGGCCTGCGCCGCGGTTCTGCCGGGGCCAGGGCTCTGAGCGTGCCCGGGTCCTGCCGGAACTCCGCTTCCCTTCCCCCGGGGCCCGGTACCGCGGAAAGCCAGACCTCTGGGCGTGCCCAAGTCCTGCCGCGAGCCAGAGCTGGGCCTTCGGCCGGTCAGACTCCGCACGGCTTGGGCCGGTTGGACCAGTAGCGGGGCGCCGGGCGGGAAGGCGTCCTGACACTGGCCCCATGCCCGTGATCATGATCCGCCGCCCCCGGCTACGCGCCCTGGCCCTCACCGGCGCCCTCCTCGGCACCCTCGGCGCCACCGGCGCGGCGGCCCCGCCCAGCCTCCCCGCGGCGTCCCCACGCCCCGCTCCCGCGGCCTCCCCGGCATCCCGTACCGCCGGGGTCAGGGCGATCGCGGCGGGCAGGCCCACCACCGTCACCGGGGCGGCCACCACGGGCACGGCGAACGCCCCCGCCCCCGCCCTCTGCACCTCACCCCGCGACCCCACCCTCGCCGCCCGTCTCTCCGCGGACATCCGCGCCGCACTCAAGGGCCGCGACAGCACCGTCTCCCTCGCGGTCCACGACCCCGGACGGGGGCTGCGCTGCGCCCTCTCCGACCGGCGTCCCCACGACTCCGCCAGCATCGCGAAGGTCCTGATCATGGAGGCCGTCCTCGGCCGGACCGGGGAACTCGGCCGCGCCCCCACCCGGCAGGAGTCACAGCGACTCGAAGCGATGATCACCCGTTCGGACAACAAGGCCGCGACCGAGCTGTGGTCCGGTCTCTCCCGCGCCCGGCTGCGCCGTGTCCTGCGCGAGGCCGGCGCCACCGACACCGTCCTCGGCCACGACCGGTACTGGGGCCTGACCGCCACCACCGCCCGCGACCAGCTCACGCTGCTCGCCGCCGTCGCCCGCCGCCCCGCCGCCCTCGACCTCATGGGCCGGGTGGTCCGCGGGCAGGCCTGGGGGGTGACCGCGGGCGCCCCGCGCGGCGCGAAGGTGCACCTCAAGAACGGCTGGCTGCCCCGCGCCACCCACGGCTGGCGGGTCCACAGCCTCGGCATCGTCCGCGGCGGCGGCCGTGACTACCGGCTCGCGCTGCTCAGCCACGACAACGGGACCATGCGCTACGGCGTGCGGACGCTGGAGGGGATCGCGCTCGCCGTCCACCGGCGCCTCGGCGGCGGCCCGTCGGCGCGTGACTTCACGCCGGCCGAGCGCATCAGCGAGATCCCGGACGGGAGCGTTCCGGCGCCCGCCCCGCACCCGGCTCCTCCGAGCGGCCGCCCGGCTCACGCCTCTCCTCCGCGCGCCCTTCCGGCCGCGCCGACCACAGCCGGGCGCGCAGACCGGCCCCGTACAGCACCACCCCGAGGAACAACCCCGCGCCCGCCCCGAAGCAGAACGTCGGGATGATGTCCAGGGGCGTGTCGATCCTGCCCCAGTACGCGTACCAGCGCAGCACGCGATGGGCCGCGCCGGCCAGGACGCACGCCCCGATCACCGCGGCCGCGAGGCGCAGTCCGCGCCGGTCGAGGACCGGGACCGCGGCCGGCGGCGGCGTGTCCGCGGGCGCCGCGCGCAGCGCCCGTACCGTGCACCAGGCGAGCAGGAGCAACGCCAGCGCCGAGCCCCCGTACTGCGCGTACAGATAGACGGGGAGGCCGCCCACCACCTCGCCCAGGACCGGTATCAGCCGCGTGCCCCACCGGTCGAGGTGGGTGAACGCGTCCCACACGACGTGCGTCGTCGCCCCGATCACCGCCGAGACGCCGAACCAGGCGCCGAGCACCGCCGGACGGCGATCCCGCCACGGCCGCCCGCGGACGATCGCGTAGACCCGGCCGCGCCACCGGCGCGGCAGCAGCGCCACCAGCGGCTCACGCACCAGCAGCCACAGTCCCACCATGGCGGCCGTGATGATCACGTCGACGGTGACGACCCCGAGAAAGGAGTGCGTGACCTTCCCGAAGAACATCGCGTCGGGCACGGCCGTCGCCGCGAAGTACGTCATGTCGGGGGAGAAGGAACCGGCGACCAGCGCAGACGCCACCAGCGGACCGCGGGCCGTCCCGTTCCGGCGAATGCCCGGCAGGACCGCGGCGGCATGGCTGAGCGTGAACGGCACGAATCTCCCCCTCGTCCGATGTGCCCGGAGTGCGTCCAGTATTCAGGACGCACGGGCGGCGAACGGCCGGACGGCCAAGTGGTGACGAAACCGTGAAACACGGTCAGGACCCGGTGCCGGGGTGACGCGAGTTGGCATAGGGTCAGCAGTCGTACTCGCGCGGGGAGCGCGGAGGCGGGACATGGGGAGGGACCACACGTATGGCAGCGCACTTGGGCCGTCGGCTGCGCAGGGGAGCCACCAGCGGCGCGGTGGTGGCCGCGGCCGTCGCCGCGCTCGCCGCCTCGCAGGCGCCGGGCACGCCGCCGCCCGCGGACAACGCGAGCGGGGACCTGCCGATCGGCGCGGGTGACACGACCACGCCCCCGGACGGCTCGGCCTCCGGCGACACGCCGTACTACACCGACCTGCCTCCGCTGAACACCCCCAACAAGCCGGGCGCTCCCACCACTCTGCCCCTCATCACCGGCCCCGCGCAGGCCGGCATACCCGCGAGCGTCCTCGCCGCCTACCAGCGTGCCGAGCAGTCGATACGTTCCACCGACCCCGGCTGCAACCTGCCGTGGCAGCTCCTCGCGGGCATAGGCAAGGTGGAGTCCGGGCAGGCCCGTGGCGGCGCCGTCGACGCCAACGGCACCACCACCTCCCCGATCCTCGGTCCGGTCCTCAACGGTGTGGGCTTCGCCAACATCTCGGACACGGACAAGGGCGCCTACGACGGCGACGCCGTGCACGACCGCGCGATAGGCCCGATGCAGTTCATCCCGTCCACCTGGGCCACCTGGGGCCAGGACGCCAACGGCGACGGGAAGAAGGACCCGAACAACATCTACGACGCGGCCCAGGCCGCCGGTCTCTACCTCTGCGCCAACGACCGCAATCTCGCGGTCAAGGCCGACCTGGACCGGGCGATCCTCAGCTACAACCGCTCGACGGAGTACCTGAACACCGTCCTCTCCTGGTTCGAGTACTACAAGCGCGGCACCCACCAGGTGCCCGACGGCACGGGTGTGCTGCCCGGCGACCGCAGCGACAACCGGGGCGTCACCCCCGGCCGGACGACTCCGTCGCCGACGGCCCCCGTGAAGCCGGCGCCGGCGCCGAAGCCCACCACCCCGGCCAAGCCCAAGCCGACGCCGACCCCTCCGCCCGTCACCGACCCGGCGGCCAAGGTCGTACGGATCAAGAGCGCCACCGCCGGCACCCTCACCGCCACCGCGGGCCGTACCTTCGCGGACCGGCTCACGGTCCAGGCGCTGGACCTGGCGGGCAAGCCGGTCGCCGGCGTTCAGGTGCGCTTCCGGATCGAGGGGGACGGCGACACCCGCTTCTCCGTCGGCGCCCGTGAGGTCACCGCCGTCACGGCGAGCACCGGCAAGGCCGCCGCGCCGACCCTCAAGGCCGGCGAGCGGACGGGTGCCTTCAAGGTGAGCGCCACCGTGGTGGGCCGCAGCCTGACCGCGGTGTCCTTCACCGTGAACGTCACCGAGCGCGCCGCCGACACCCTCACCCGCCTCGACGCCAAGGACCTCGCGGCCACCACCGGCGGCGACTTCGCCGACGCGGTCCGGGTCAAGGCCACCGACGGCGGGACGATCGCCTCCGGCGTGGCCGTCACGGCGACGTTCGTCACCTCGGCGAGCGACCCGAAGCCCGCCACCGACGGTCCCTTCTTCAAGGCTGCCGACGGCACCGCGGTCCGCACTCTCACCGTGACGACCGATGCCGACGGTCTCCTCGTCCTGCCGAAGATCTTCGCGGGCGACCAGGCCGGCACCTTCACGCTGCGGCTGACCGCTCCCGGCGGTGGCACGGTGACCGTGGAGCTGAAGGTCACCACCCCGGAACCCGAGCCGACCCCGACGCCTTCCCCGTCCGGCTCGACCTCGCCGGACCCCTCGACGTCCGCCTCCACGCCGGCGGCCACGCCCTCCGCCTGACGTCGCCCTTCGGCGACCGCCACGTCCCGCCGCCCCCGTTCCCCTCGGACCGGGGGCGGCGGTGTGTTCTGAGTGCAACGTGTTCTCATCTCGCTGTCGCGTTGCTACGGTGCCCCCGTCCTGACGATGTATCAGATCGAGTCGCACCGGGAGGCCGGCCATGCGCGCCCTTGTCGCCGCCGTCATCGGACTCGTCCCCGTCCTCCTCTTCGTCCTGCTCGTCTCCCTGGTCGATCTGCCGCCGGACGGACCCACCTCGCCCAGGCCTCTGCTGACCGCCGATCCCGGCCCCAAGAAGTGAGGGACCGAGCCATGCGCCGCCGAGCCAGCCTCGTCCTGCTCGCCTTCGCCGTCTTCTTCGCCGCGATGGCCCCCACGATGCGCTGGTACGCCTTCCCGCGCCTCGCGAAGATCCCGCCGAACCAGTACCAGGAGACCGTCCTGGAGGCGAAGCCGGCCATCCTGCTCGACTACTCCACGCTGACGTCCGAGAAGGTCGACAAGATCACGATCGTCCAGACCCTCAAGGGCAACGTGGAGGAGTCGAAGAAGATCGAGGCCGACGCCGGCCGCGACGTCGTCGTCTGGGACTCCCTCTCCTACGTCCTCGGCCCCGACGGCAAGATGGTCTCCAAGATCCCCGAGCGCTACATCTTCGACGCCCACACCCAGGACCCCGTCCACGCCACAGGCGAGCAGGTCGACGGTGACCCGGTCCGGCGCGAGGGCATCGAGTTCAAGTGGCCCTTCCTCACCGAGAAGCGGGACTACCAGTACTTCGACGCCCAGACCCGCACCTCCGCCCCCATCCACTACCAGGGCACCCGCACCTTCCGCGGCCTGGACGTCTACTACTTCGAGCAGACCGTCCCCTGGACCAAGGTGCCCATGCCCAAGACGATGCCCGTCCAGGGCATCACCCCCGACGTCCTCGCCAAGACCGGCCTCACCCGCTGGTACACCACCAAGCGCATGTTCTGGGTCGACCCCGTCACCGGCGCCCCCGTCAACGGCGAGGAGATCCACAAGGAGGAGCTCCGCAACGCCCGTGCCCTCATGGGCAAGGACACCGTCACCGTCTTCGCGGGCCACGTGAAGATGCGTGAGGACTACATCACCTCCGTCGTCGACCTGGTCAAGAGCAACCGCCTGATGGTGCTGATGCTCGTCTCCTACCTTCCCTGGAGCTTCACCGTCCTCGCCCTCCTCCTGCTCGCCCTCTCCCTCTGGCTCGAAGCCCGCTCCCGCCGCCCCGCACCCGTGACCGGCACCGGCCCCGGTCCGACGGCCGGGCCGGTCCCGGTCAGCGCACCCGCCTGAGCCGGGCGCTCCGGCCGCCCGTCACCCCTCCCGCCTGAGCCGGGCGCTGGTGTACCGGGTGGGCTCCGCCGCCGACGGGTCCTCCGGCCACGGGTGCCGGGGATAGCGCCCGCGCAGCTCCGCCCGCACCGCGCGATACCCGTCCCGCCAGAACGAGGCCAGGTCGGAGGTCACCGCGGCCGGCCGCCCGGCGGGAGACAGCAGGTGCACCAGGACCGGCACGCCCGCCACCCGGGGCGTCTCGGCGAGTCCGAACATCTCCTGGAGCTTCACCGCGAGCACCGGTCGCTCCTCCTCGTACTCCACCCGTATCCGCGAACCACTCGGCACCTCGATCCGCTCCGGCGCCAGCTCGTCGAGCCGCGCCGCCTCGCCCGTCGCCCACGGCAGCAGCCGCCGCAGCCCCTCACCGGCGTCGATCCGGCCCAGATCCGCACGCCGCCGCGCCCGGGACAGCTCCGGCTCCAGCCACTCCCCGGCCCGCGCGAGCAGCGCCTCCTCCGACACGTCCGGCCACGGCTCGCTCAACTCCCGGTGCAGGAAGCCCAGTCGTCGCCGCAGCGCCTGCGCGTCCCGGCTCCACCGCAGCAGCGCCGTGCCCTCCCGGCCGAGCCCGTCGAGCAGCGCCTCGCGGACGAGCGCGGGATCGGCGTCCTCCCGCAGCGGGCGGACCGTGAGCTCCACCGCCCCCAGCCGCTCCACCGACCGCGCCACCACGTCCCCGTCCTCCCACTGGACCTCCTCACCCGTGCTCAGCAGATGGCCCGCCGCCCACCGCGCGATCCGCTCGTCCACCACCGCCGCCAGCCGCACCCGCGCCGTGGCGCTCTGCGCCGTCCGGTCCGCCACCGCCACGGCCAGCCACCCGCCGGCCGTCCCCAGCCGCGAGCCCTCGGCAAGCCGGGCCCCGGTGCCCGACACCATCAGATACCCGCCCTGCTCCCGGGCCCGTGCCACCCGCTCCGGGAAGGCGAGCGCCGTCACCAGACCGGCCACCGCGTCGTCCCCGGCCGTCGCGCCCACCTTCCGGCCACCCGCCCCGGGATCCCCCGTGGCGTCGCCGGGGCGCCCCTCCCCGGCCGACCGCTCCAGCCGCCGCACCTCCGCCTTCCAGCGCCCCGCGTACCCGTCGGCGCCCCGGCGCGCCTGGCGCAGGGCCGCCGCCAGATCGTCCCCGTACTCCCGCGGCGGCTCCTCGCTCAGCAGCGCCACCACCTCGGCCGCCCGCCGGGTGCCGACCTCGGCGGCGCCGTCGAGCAGCGCCCGGCCGAACCGCGGATGCAGGCCGAGCCGCGACATCCGCACGCCCCGGTCCGTCGCCCGGCCGTCCGCGTCGACGGCGCCGACCGCCGCGAGCACCGCGCGGGCCGCCGCCATCGCCCCGGCCGGCGGCGCGTCCAGGAGCGCCAGCCCGGCCGCCGTCGGATCCCCCCAGCAGGCCGCCCGCAGCGCGAAGTCGGTCAGATCGGCCACCTTGATCTCGGGGGAGGGGAACCGGGCCTGGCGCGCGTCCTCCGCCGCCGACCAGCAGCGGTACACCGTGCCGAAGCCCTCACGCCCGGCCCGGCCCGTGCGCTGCGTGGCGACCGCGACGGACACCGGCACCGTCGCCAGCGATCCGAGGCCCCGCGCGTGGTCCATCCGCGGCTCCCGCGCGAGCCCCGAGTCCACCACGATCCGCACCCCCGGCACGGTCAGGCTCGACTCCGCCACCGAGGTCGCCAGGACCACCCGCCGCCGCCCGCCGGGCTCCGGGCCCCGCAACACCGCGTCCTGCACCGCCGCCGGCGCCCGGCCGTGCAACTGGAGCACCTCCGCGTCCAGATCGGCGAGCAGCCCGGCCGTCCGGGCGATCTCGCCCGTCCCCGGCAGGAAACAGAGCAGGTCGCCCTCGTGCCGCTCCAGAGCCTCGCGGACCGTCGCGGCGACGTGGCGCAGCAGCGCGGGATCCACCCAGGTGCCGTGCGCCGGCCGCACGCCGGACGGCGGCGGGGCGAAGTGGATCGTCGAGCCGTGCATCCGGCCCTCGGCCCTGACGACGGGCGCCGGAGCCGCGCCGCCGTCCTGGAGCGTCAGCAGATCGGCCCACGCCTTCGCGTCGCTCGTCGCCGACGCGGCGATGAGCTTCAGCTCCGGCCGCAGTGCCGCCCGGACGTCCACCAGGAACGCCAGTGCCGTGTCCGCGTCCAGATGCCGCTCGTGGCACTCGTCGAGGAGCACCACGTCCACCCCGGCGAGCTCCGGATCGCGCTGGAGCCGCTGGAGCAGGACACCGGTGGTCACCACCTCGACCCGGGTCGCGGGCCCGGCCCGCCGCTCACCGCGGACCGAGAAGCCGACGGTCCCGCCGACCTCCTGGCCCAGCAGCCACGCCATCCGCCGCGCCGCCGCCCGCACCGCCATCCGGCGCGGCTCGGCCACCAGCACCCGGCGCTCCGGCCCGTCCCCTATAACGCCCGCGAGGGCGAGCGGGACCAGCGTGGTCTTGCCGGTGCCGGGCGGGGCGTGCAGCACCGCCGTGCCGCGCTCCTCGAGAGCGGTCAGCAGCTCGGGAACGGCATGGCGGACGGGGAGACGGTCGAGTGCGTCGTGTCGGATCACACGGCAAGTCTCGTACGCCGGGCCGACCCGGTGCGTCCCGTTGTCCACAGCCCCCACCTGTTCATATGACTAAAGGGGGACGTGGTCGGCCGGGAGGGCTGCCGGGCGTCCGTCAGTCGTCCGTCCGTTCGCAGACGAAGATCGCCGTACCCGGGATCAGGTTCCCCCGCAGCGGTGACCAGCCGCCCCACTCCTGGCTGTTCCAGGCCGGCCATTCCGGCTCCACCAGGTCGAGCAGCCGGAAGCCGCCGGCCACCACGTCCCGCACCCGGTCCCCGACGGTCCGGTGGTGCTCGACGTAGACCGCCCGGCCGTGCTCGTCCTGCTCGACGTACGGCGTCCGGTCGAAGTAGGAGGACGCCACCGACAGTCCCTCGGGGCCCGGCTCGTCCGGGAAGGCCCAGCGGATCGGGTGCGTCACCGAGAACACCCACCGGCCGCCCGGCCGCAGCACCCGGCGCACCTCTCGGAAGACCCGGACCGGATCGGCCACGAACGGCACCGCGCCGTAGGCGGAGCAGGCCAGGTCGAAGGAGCCGTCGCGGAACGGTAGGGCCCCCGCGTCGGCCTCCACCAGCGGCACGTCGCCGCCGATCCGCAGCGCGTGCTGCAGCTGCCGGTGCGAGAGGTCGAGGGCGACCGGCCGGGCGCCCTGGGCCGCCAGCCAGCGGGAGCACTGCGCCGCGCCCGCGCCGATCTCCAGGACGTCGCGTCCCTTCAGCGAGCCGGCCGGCCCCAGCAGCTCCGCGTCCGCCTCGTCCAGACCCTCGGGTCCCCAGACGAACCGGTCGTCCCCGAGGAACGCTCCGTGCTCGCTCTGGTACTCGTCCGCGTTCCTGTCCCACCAGCCCCGGCTGGCCCGGCTGCTCTCCGCGTCCCCGGCAGCACGCCGGGTCGCCTCCGCATCGTCCTCGGAGCCGTCTTCCTGTTCGTACTCTTGGTTCATCTCGCCCGTCGATGTAGTTTGCGCTCAGTGCCGCGCGCGGAGATGCGCCGCGGTCGCCCAGGATGGCCTGGGAGGACACGAGTTGTGCCGGGTATGCGGCGATCCGCCCCGGGTGTGCGCTTCGCGCATTGACCCTGTCCGGCCGTCCCCGTATGCTAAAGGTTGCGCTGCGGGCCTGCGCGCCTCAGACGGAGTAGGTCGCGCTCGCATCTGTTGTATGTCCCCTCGGTTTTCGAGGCGCTCCCGGTATTCGGGTCAGGTGCTTCTTTGGCTGTCCGGCTTCTTCAGCTGCGATACGGGTTCTCGGCGTAGCAGTACCTACGACTTCATGTCCGTACCGGAGCCCTTTCCCACATGACGAGCAGCACCGAGACCACCGCCACCACCCCGCAGGTTGCGGTCAACGACATCGGTAACGAGGAAGCCTTCCTCGCCGCGATCGACGAGACGATCAAGTACTTCAACGACGGCGACATCGTCGACGGCGTCATCGTGAAGGTCGACCGGGACGAGGTCCTGCTCGACATCGGTTACAAGACCGAAGGTGTCATCCCGAGCCGCGAGCTCTCGATCAAGCACGACGTCGACCCGAACGAGGTCGTCAAGGTCGGCGACGAGATCGAGGCCCTGGTTCTCCAGAAGGAGGACAAGGAAGGCCGCCTGATCCTCTCGAAGAAGCGCGCCCAGTACGAGCGCGCCTGGGGCACCATCGAGAAGATCAAGGAAGAGGACGGCATCGTCACCGGTACCGTCATCGAGGTCGTCAAGGGTGGTCTCATCCTCGACATCGGCCTCCGCGGCTTCCTCCCGGCCTCCCTGGTCGAGATGCGTCGCGTCCGCGACCTCCAGCCCTACGTGGGCAAGGAGCTCGAGGCGAAGATCATCGAGCTGGACAAGAACCGCAACAACGTGGTCCTGTCCCGCCGCGCCTGGCTCGAGCAGACCCAGTCCGAGGTTCGCCAGACCTTCCTCACGACCCTCCAGAAGGGTCAGGTCCGCTCCGGCGTCGTGTCCTCGATCGTCAACTTCGGTGCCTTCGTGGACCTGGGTGGCGTCGACGGCCTCGTGCACGTCTCCGAGCTGTCCTGGAAGCACATCGACCACCCGTCCGAGGTTGTCGAGGTCGGCCAGGAGGTCACCGTCGAGGTTCTCGACGTCGACATGGACCGCGAGCGTGTCTCCCTGTCGCTGAAGGCGACCCAGGAGGACCCGTGGCAGCAGTTCGCCCGTACCCACCAGATCGGCCAGGTCGTTCCGGGTAAGGTCACCAAGCTGGTTCCGTTCGGTGCGTTCGTCCGCGTGGACGAGGGCATCGAGGGTCTGGTCCACATCTCCGAGCTGGCCGAGCGCCACGTGGAGATCCCGGAGCAGGTCGTCCAGGTCAACGACGAGATCTTCGTCAAGGTCATCGACATCGACCTCGAGCGTCGTCGCATCAGCCTCTCGCTGAAGCAGGCCAACGAGTCCTTCGGTGCCGACCCGGCCTCGGTCGAGTTCGACCCGACCCTGTACGGCATGGCCGCGTCCTACGACGACCAGGGCAACTACATCTACCCCGAGGGCTTCGACCCCGAGACCAACGACTGGCTCGAGGGCTACGAGACCCAGCGCGAGGCCTGGGAGACCCAGTACGCCGAGGCGCAGCAGCGCTTCGAGCAGCACCAGGCTCAGGTCATCAAGTCCCGCGAGGCCGACGAGGCCGCCGCTGCCGAGGGTGGCGCCGCCGCTCCGGCCGGTGCCCCGGCGGGCGTCTCCGGTGGTTCGTACTCCTCGGAGTCGGACGACAACTCCGGCGCCCTGGCGTCGGACGAGGCCCTGGCTGCCCTCCGCGAGAAGCTGGCCGGCGGCCAGAGCTGAATCCGGCTCTCCGCTGAGCTCCAGTAGCCGGCACTGAGGCCCGCCTCCCTTCGGGGAGGCGGGCCTCAGTCATGTCCGCCGCGCCCTCCACGGCGGCATCTCGACGGCCTCCCTCGGTGCTTTCCCCTCCGTGGTCTTTTCGCCGCGGAGGCGGGAATGGGCGTGCGTCGGCCGACGTTGTGCTGGAAGAACGCGAGGAGGAGCGGAAATCGTGCTTGATCCCCAGGATTTGTACGAATGGGACCAGAAGGGTCTGGCCGTGGTGGACATGGCCCTGGCGCAGGAGTCGGCCGGGCTGGTCATGCTCTACCACTTCGACGGCTACATCGACGCAGGTGAGACCGGCGAGCAGATCGTCGACGGCCTGCTCGACACGCTCCCTCACCAGGTCGTGGCCCGCTTCGATCACGACCGGCTCGTGGACTACCGCGCCCGCCGCCCCCTGCTGACCTTCCGCCGCGACCGCTGGACCTCCTACGAGACGCCCTCCATCGAGGTGCGGATCGTGCAGGACGCCACCGGAGCCCCCTTCCTGGTGCTGTCCGGACCCGAGCCGGACGTCGAGTGGGAGCGGTTCGCCGCCGCCGTGCGCCAGATCGTCGAGCGCCTGGGGGTCCGCCTCGCGGTCAACTTCCACGGCATCCCCATGGGCGTCCCGCACACCCGCCCCGTGGGCCTCACGCCGCACGGCAGCCGCACCGACCTCATGCCCGGCCACCGGAGCCCCTTCGACGAGGCCCAGGTACCCGGCAGCGCCGAGTCGCTCGTCGAGTTCCGCCTCACCGAGGCCGGCCACGACACCCTCGGTGTCGCCGCCCACGTGCCGCACTACGTGGCCCGGTCGCCGTACCCGGACGCCGCGCTGACTGCTCTCGAGGCGATCACCGCCGCGACCGGTCTGGTGCTGCCCGAGGTCGCGCACGCCCTGCGCACCGAGGCCCGGCGCACCCAGACCGAGATCGAGCGCCAGATCGGCGAGGGCGACGAGGAGCTGACCACGCTCGTCCAGGGCCTTGAGCACCAGTACGACGCCGTCGCCGGCGCCGAGACCCGGGGCAGCCTGGTCGCCGAGCCCGTCGACCTCCCCTCCGCGGACGAACTGGGCCGCGAGTTCGAGCGCTTCCTGGCCGAACGGGAGGGCGACGCGTAGCGGCCCGGGAGCGGGATCTAAGCTGCCGCTCATGCTGAAGGTGGGTCTGACCGGTGGAATCGGCGCCGGCAAGAGTGAAGTGTCCCGGCTGTTCGTCTCGCACGGTGCCGTACTGATCGACGCCGACCGGATCGCCCGCGAGGTCGTGGAGCCGGGCACGCCCGGTCTCGCGGCCGTCGTCGCGGAGTTCGGCCCCGGGATCCTCACCGCAGAGGGCACCCTCGACCGGCCCAGGCTCGGCTCGATCGTGTTCAACGACCCCGACCGCCTGGCGGCGCTCAATGCGATCGTCCACCCGCTGGTCGGCGCCCGCTCCGCCGAGCTGGAGGGCCTCGCGGGCCCCGGGGACGTCGTCGTCCACGACGTCCCCCTGCTCGCCGAGAACGGCCTCGCACCCCTTTACGACCTGGTCGTCGTCGTGGACGCCGCCCCGGAGACGCAGCTCGACCGGCTCGTCCGGCTGCGCGGCATGACCGAGTCCGAGGCCCGCGCCCGGATGGCGGCCCAGGCCACCCGCGCGCAGCGCCGAGCCGTCGCCGATCTGATCGTCGACAACGACGGCCCGCTGGAGGACCTGGAGCCCCAGGTGCTCAGGATCTGGGCGGAGCTGCGCGAGCGGGCCGGGGAAAGCCGATAGTCAGGCGCCGGTCGATCGCCGTCCGGGCTGGGTAGGGATCGCAGAGGGCCGGGCGGGTCCGTGCGCCGTACGGAATACAGCCACAGGGCCCGACGTTGGACCAGCGCAGCGACGGAAAGGATGCCCGCGTGGCCGAGTCGAACCCGGAGACCCACGTCATCGCCTTCCGCGCGGCCGAGCAGTTGCTCGATGCTCGGGACCCGCGGGGCGCGATCAAGCTGCTCGACTCCGTCATCGAGGCGCACCCGGAGAGCGGCGCGGCGCGCCTGCTCAGGGCACGTGCGTACTTCGCGTCCGCCCAACTGCGCCGGGCCGAGCACGAGTTCCAGCACATCGTGGACCACGAGCCGGACAACGCGTTCGCGCACTTCGCGCTCGCCCGCACCTTCCAGCGCTCCGGCCGCCCGGACCAGGCCGCCCGCCACTTCCGCCTCGCCGCCGCGCTCGACCCGAAGCCGGAGTACCTGGAGGCGGCCCGGTTCGACACGACGGGGGAGTGAGCCGCCGCCGGCCGCGTCGAGCCCCGCCGTCCCTCCTCAGGGCCGGGGGCCCCGGCCTCCGCGTCCCCCGTGATCCGGCTCGTACGGCGGGATGTCACGCCCCGGCTGCCAGTGCGGACCCTGCCGGATGTGGCGGGTGACCAGCACCAGGTCGGTGGCGGCCACCACGAACAGCACACCGCACGCCGCCGCCCAGCCCGGCCGCTCCACGAGCGCGAACACCGTCGTGCCGAAGGCCGCCCACAGCGCCCCCCACAGGCTCAGCCAGAACCGCAGCCGCAGCGCACTGCGCGCGGTCGCCGGTTCACTTCCCGTACGCATGACGCCGCTCCCGGGTGCCCCCAGAGACCTCAGAGGGCACCTCCAGGATCCACCCACGGCGCGCGATCCGAAAGGCCCGCCGGCGGGGGACGGACCCGGGTGCCGGCCCGGCCCGCGACGGCCGGCGGGCGAAGCCCGTCAGTGGATGAAGCCCGTCAGTGGATGAAGCCGGTCAGTGGATGAAGCTGTAGCTGCGCCAGGGCAGGGTGCCCCGCGCGATCTCGTCGGTGGTGTTGGTCGCCACGTAGATGGGGTTCGGGTCGCGGCAGTCGCGGGTCCGGTAGAGCTGGAGGTCCACCAGCGTGTGGTTCTCGACCCGCGTCGCCCCCGTCGGCGCCAGGCGGTGGCATCCCTTCACGGAGGGGCTGGTCACGCTCACCACGAACTCACGCCCGGTCTCGTACGAGACGGGACCCACCGCGGTGCGGCCGAGACCCGAGCAGCCCGCGACCGCGAGCGAGAGCAGGACGGCCCCGGTGGCGGTGGTGAGACGCCGGTGAAGGGACATGGCGGAATCCTCGTCTTTCGGGCGTGGGCGGCCGCGACGCGATCGCGGCCGAAGCCTGTTCCCCGCCACAGTGCCGCCTCCCGGTGCCGCTGTCATGTCCTGTTGGGCCGGTCGGGGGAAGCGCCGGACAGGGCCGTTGTCAGACCCCACCCGTAAGGTCGGAGATCCAGTCGGAAATCCGTCGCGGACCGGGAGGTGAGCAGCGACGTGACATCTGCCCTGTTCGGCGCCGCCGTCTTCCTGCCCGCCGCCCTCCCCCGGGAGGGCCGGGTCGCCTTCTGGTCCCCCGACGGCGGGCCGCTGCCCGGCACGGGGCCGGGCCGGGACGCCCTGCCCGGCGCGGCCGAGCCGGGCGAGCTGACCGTCGTGCGGCGGCACGGCAGCGGGGTGCGCACCCGGACCGTGCCCGCCCTCCTGCTGCCCGTCGCGGAGGCCCTGCCCCACCTGGTCGCGGCCCGGAAGCACCCGGCCGCGCATCCCGCGGCCGCCTGCTGGGGCGCCGCCGCCCTGCACGCCCTGCACCTGATCGCCCGCGGCCGCCTGCTGCCGGGGCTCACCGCCGAGGACCACGACGCCTGGCGGGCCGGGCCGCTCGACGCCGACGACATCGCCCACCTGCGGGCCATCGCCGCCGCCATGCCGTACGAGGCGCACGCCGTGCCCGTTCCCGGCAGCGGCCCGCTCCGGCTGCCCGAGCCGGAGGCCCTGGTGCGCGCCTTCCTCGACGCCGTCGCCGACACCCTGCCCCGTACCCCCGCGGCGCCCCACGCGGCCGGCGCGCCGTTCGCCGCCCGTGAGCCCCGGCACCTGCCCCGCGCGCGGGCCTGGGCCGCCGAGGCCGCCGCCGGCATGGACGCCGGCGTCCGGGTCTCGATCCGACTCGACCTCTCCGGCTACGAGCTCTTCGACGTCTCGGCCGACGGCAGCGGCGCGGAGCGGCAGGCCGCCGCCGCGCTGCTCCAGGTGCACAGCCTCGCCGATCCCACCCTCGTCATCGACGCCGCCGCCCTGTGGGCGGGGGACGGCGAGGAGCACTTCGGGCCGCGCGCCCGTGTCGACGCCGTCCTCGCCCTGCGGCGGGCCGCCCGTGTCTGGCCGCCCCTCGGCCGCCTCATGGAGCGGGACGTGCCCGACGTCCTGGCCGTGTCCGAGGACGAGCTGTACGAACTGCTCGGTCCCGCCGCCACCCGGCTCGCCGACGCCGGGGTCGCCGTGCACTGGCCCCGGGACCTCGCCCGCTCCCTCACCGCGTCCGCCGTCGTCCGGCCCGCCCGCCCGGCGCCCGGCTCCGCCACCGACGGCACCACCTTCTTCGACAGCGAGGAGCTGCTGCGCTTCAACTGGCAGCTCGCCCTCGACGGCGACCCCCTCACCGCGCGTGAGATGGACGCCCTCGCCGAGGCCCATCGGCCCGTCGTCCGGCTGCGCGACCAGTGGGTGGTCGTGGACCCGGACCTCGTGCGCAAGGCCCGCAAGCGCGAACTCGGCCTTCTCGAACCGGTCGACGCGCTTGCCGTCGCCCTCACCGGCACCGCGGAGGTCGACGGGGAGACCGTGCCCGCCGTGCCCGTCGGCGCCCTCGCGACCCTGCGGGACCGGCTGCTCGCCGACCCCGAGGACATCCCGCCGCCGCCCGGCCTCGACGCCACCCTGCGCGACTACCAGCTGCGCGGCCTGGCCTGGCTCGACCTCATGACCTCCCTCGGCCTCGGCGGCTGCCTCGCCGACGACATGGGCCTGGGCAAGACCGTCACCCTCATCGCCCTCCACCTGCGCCGGGCCCGCAGCGCGCCCACCCTCGTCGTCTGCCCCGCCTCGCTCCTCGGCAACTGGCAGCGGGAGATCCGGCGCTTCGCGCCCGGCGTGCCCGTCCGCCGTTTCCACGGCCCCGACCGCACCCTGGAAGGCCTCGACGGCGGCTTCGTCCTCACCACCTACGGCACCCTGCGCACCAGCGCGCCCCAGCTCGCCGCGCAGGAGTGGGGCATGGTCGTCGCCGACGAGGCCCAGCACGTCAAGAACCCCTTCTCGGCGACCGCCAAGGCGCTGCGCACCGTCCCGAGCCCGGCGAGGGTCGCCCTCACCGGCACGCCCGTGGAGAACAACCTCTCCGAGCTGTGGGCGCTCCTCGACTGGACCACCCCGGGTCTCCTCGGCCCCCTGAAGGCCTTCCGCTCCCGGCACGCCCGCGCCGTCGAGAACAGCGAGGAGATCGAGAACGAGGAGGCGGTGGAGCGGCTCGCCCGGCTGGTCAGGCCGTTCCTGCTGCGCCGCCGCAAGTCCGACCCCGGCATCGCCCCCGAGCTGCCCCCCAAGACCGAGTCCGACCACCCCGTGGCCCTCACCCGCGAGCAGGTCACGCTCTACGAGGCGGTCGTGCGCGAGACGATGGCGCAGATCGAGGGCGCCGAGGGGATGGCCCGGCGCGGACTGATCATGAAGCTGCTGACCTCGCTCAAGCAGATCTGCAACCACCCGGCCCAGTACCTCAAGGAGCAGCCGCCCGGCACCCGTGCCCAGGCCGGGGCGCGGGCCCTGCGGCTCGCCGGCCGCTCCGGCAAGCTCGCCCTCCTCGACGAGCTCCTCGACACGATCGTCGCCGAGGACGGCTCCGTGCTCGTCTTCACCCAGTACGTGACGATGGCGCGGCTCCTCGCCGCCCATCTGGCCGCGCGGGGCATCGGCGCCCAGCTCCTGCACGGCGGCACGCCCGTCGCCGAGCGCGAGCGGATGGTCGACCGATTCCAGGCCGGCGAGATCCCCGTCTTCCTGCTCTCCCTGAAAGCGGCGGGAACCGGCCTCAACCTCACCCGGGCCGGACACGTCGTGCACTACGACCGCTGGTGGAACCCGGCGGTCGAGGAACAGGCCACCGACCGCGCGTACCGCATCGGGCAGACACAGCCCGTCCAGGTCCACCGCTTCATCGCCGAGGGCACGGTCGAGGACAGCATCGCCGAGATGCTGCGCGCCAAGCGGGCCCTCGCCGACGCCGTCCTCGGCTCCGGCGAGGCCGCCCTCACCGAACTGACCGACCGCGAGCTGGCCGACCTGGTGTCCCTGAGGAGGCCCGCATGAGCCCCGACGGCCCCGGCCTGCCCGGCCGCCCCCGTACCGCCCGGCTCCGCGCGGGCGGGGCCCGCGCCGCGCTGCCCCGCCACGACGACCGCCGCAGGACCTTCCCCCAGCTCCCCCCGCGCGAGGAGCCCGACGGCCGCTTCGCCGCCACCTGGTGGGGCAACGCCTGGGTGGACGCCCTGGAGGACACCGCCCTCGATCCGGCCCGGCTCGCCCGCGGCAAGGCGTACGCCCGGCGCGGCCATGTCGACGCGATCACCGTCACCCCCGGCCGCGTCGTCGCCTACGTCCACGGCAGCCGCCCCCGGCCGTACCGCACGGAGATCCGGCTGCGGACCCTCGGCGACGCCGACTGGGAGCGGTTCCTCGACGAGGCCGCCGCCCGGCCCGAGCACATCGCGGCTCTCCTCGACAAGGACGTGCCGCACGCCCTGGAGGCCGTCACCGGACTGCTGCCCGCCCCCGGCGACCTCGTCCCCGACTGCTCCTGCCCCGACGACGGCTATCCCTGCAAGCACGCCGCCGCCCTCTGCTACCAGTCCGCCCGCCTCCTCGACGAGGACCCCTTCGTCCTCTTCCTCATGCGCGGCCGCGGCGAGCAGGAGATCCTCGCCGACCTCACCCGGCGCAATGCGGCCCGTTCCGCCGCCGAGGGCGCCGGCGCCGCGCCCGCCCTGCCCACGGTTCCGGCCCGCGCCGCGCTCGCGCCGCTCACCGGCGGCCACGCCCTGCCGGACCTGCCTCCGCCGCTGCCCGCTCCCACGCAGCCGGGACGCCCCGCCGTCTTCCCGGCCGATCCCGAGGCGCCCGACCCGCTGGCCCTCGACCTGCTCGCCTCCGAGGCGGCGGCCCGCGCCCACACCTTCCTCACCACCGGGCACGACCCCGTGGCCGCCCTCACCCCCTGGCAGGACGCGGTACGGCTGGCGGCGGCGCATCCCGGCTCCGGTCTCACCGCCTCCACCCGCGCCCTCTACCGGGACCTGGCCTACGCCCTGGACCGCACCCCCACCGACCTGGCCCGCGCGGTCGCCGCCTGGCGCCAGGGCGGTGCCGCGGGGCTCGCGGTCCTGGAAGAGCCCTGGGATCCGCCCGCCGGTCCCTTCGACCGGGCCCGCCCTGCCCTTCTCGCCGCCGACCTGCCCGCCTTCCGCCCCTGGCGCAACCGCCTGTCCAGCAGCTCCCTCCAGCTCCGCTTCGGCCGCGACGGGCTCTGGTACGGCTACGAGTCGGACACCGACCGCGAGGACTGGTGGCCGCGAGGCACGCCGGACGCCGATCCGGTCGGTGTGATCACCGACCTGCTCGGAAGATGACCGAGAGGCTGGACGACGGACGACCGCCCGGGACGACCTGCTGCGCGCCGAACGGGACGGGGACGCCGCGGCCGTGGACGCGGCCCGGTCCGAGGCCCGCACCGAAGGGCGCGCCCGGATGCGCCGCAGCCTGCGCGCCGACCCGCCGCCGAGGAACTCCGGCCGTTCCTCGCCGAGTTGGCCGACGAGGACCGGGCTGCGGCGCCGCAGCCCGCGACGGGCGTCAACAACGGCATCGACGGAGGGGCCCAGGGCTTCGCCCTCCAGGTCGGCACCGTCGGCCGGCTGCGGATCCAGGGGGCGGTCGGACCCGGCGCCGCGGACGGCGGCGGGTCCCCGGACGCGCCGCGCCCCGATCCACGCCCGCCGCTGCCCGCGCCGTGCGGGAACGTGGCCAACTTCCCCTGTAGTGAACTGACTTCCCCGCCCCATGCGACGGGGCGCGAGATCCGCGTCTTCCTCCCGGGTCGGATCGCCCGCCTGCTCCTTCGGCGCCGACGGCGGCCGTGCGCCGCCCGGCACCCGCTTTCCGGCCGGCCCGGGCGGGGCGCGAACGCCCCGCGCCGGGGCGGGATCCGCTCCCGCACACTCCCTCGATGGAGTGAAACAGCCCGGTGGTCGGATCCGGCCGAGTCATGGATGGCGTTGTTTCGGGTACGGGCGAGTGCCCGTGAAGACATCCGGAAGGCAGGAAGCCATGAGGCACATTCGCCGAAGTGGTCTGGCCACACTGTTGGTCACCGGCGGCGCGCTGGCGCTCTCGGCGGGCGCCGCCCACGCCGACTCCGCGGCACAGGGCGCCGCCGTCGGTTCGCCGGGGGTCGGCTCCGGCAACACGGTTCAGCTGCCGGTGCACGTGCCCGTGAACGTCTGCGGCAACACGGTCAACGTCGTCGGCCTCCTCAACCCGGCGGCCGGCAACACCTGTGCCAACCGGTCCGCCGCGCCCGCCGGGCACGGCGCCGAGGGCCGCGGCCCGACCCACAAGGACCTGCCGGGCACCCCGCGGGGCGGCGGCTCCTCCGCCAACGGCTCCCGGGGCGGCGCGACGGCGGAGAGCCACACCTCGGGTTCCCCGGGCGTGCTCTCCGGCAACGGCCTCCAGCTGCCGGTCGACCTGCCCGTGAACCTCAGCGGGAACTCGGTCAACGTCGTCGGCATCGGCAACCCGGCCATCGGCAACACCTCGGTCAACGAGTCCGAGGAGGAGTGCGAGCACCCCGAGAACCCCACGCCGCGCCCGCAGCCCCCGGTCCGCCACCTGCCGCCCGCCTCCGCCGAGGCACCGCGGCCGGCCCCGCAGTCCAGCTCGGTCTCGCTCGCCAGCACCGGCTCCGACGCCGTCGGCTACGCGGCCCCGGCCGGCGCCGCGCTCCTCCTCGGCGGGGCGCTCCTCTACCGCCGTGCGCGCCGCACGGGGGGCGAGGCCTGACGCGGGCTCTCCGGCGTGCGGCCGGACGGCGCGTGCCCGAGCCCGCACGCCCCTGGTCCGGGCGGCCGGACGGCGCGTGCCCGAGCGCGCACCCCCCTCGTCCGGGCGGCCCGACGTGCACACCCCTCGCGGCACCCACCCGCGGTGCCCGCTGACGTGACGGCCAGGGGCCGGGGGGCCGAGGACACGACGCCCGCGGCGGCCGGCAGCCACGGGCACGGACACCATGCTCGCGGACGTGACGACCGGCGTGACCCGCGCCCGGGGCGGCGCCGGACGCTCCTCAGTCCGCACGCCAGGCCCGGAGCACCGCCTCGATGGTGGGGGCGACCCTCGCCCGGGCCTGGTGACGCGGCACCCCGGTCATGAGCAGCGTGTCGTACTCGGTGTCCACATGGCGTACGGCGGCGCGCACCGCGGCCGTGACCGCACCGCGGTCCAGTGCCCGGCCGGCTGCCGTGCGCCCCACCCGCCCGGTGCCCTTGGCCGAGGCGTGCGCGGCGATCCGTACGGCCCGATCGGCCGGGCAGCCCGGGAACAGGCGCAGGATCTCCTCCTCCAGGGCGGCCGTGACGGCGGCGTCCCGCTCGGCCCGGCGCGCCGCGTCCCGCGCCCGGCGCCTGGCCCGCGCCTCGGCGTCCGCGAGGCAGGCCGCCTCCGCCCGGGCCAGCGCCGGCTCCTCGACCAGCAGACCCTGGCGCTCGTAACGGGTCCGGCGCCGGTTGTGCCGGACCACCACGGCCCACAGTGAACTGCCCTCGCGTGCGCGGCGGGTGAGGGCGGCGTCGCCGCGGCGCAGGAAGACGAGATGGCCGAGATCGGCGCAGTCCAGACAGACGGGCGCGTTGAACTCGACGATCATCCGCTCCAGTGGCCCCTGGTGGCATTCCGAGCAGCGGCGTCGTCTGAGCGGTTCGACCACGACCGGGGCGACGAGATCCACGGCCCTGTTCTACCCGTGCGCGCCTCAGCGCACGCCCGGCGCGGCGGCCGCGACGAACCGGGCCAGGGCCTCCTTGGCCTCGTCCGAACGCCGTGCCCGGTCGGTGTCGTCCGCGGCCTCGTGCAGGCAGTGGGTCGTCTCGAAGGCGGACTGGGCGAGACCGCGCACGCGCGCGTCGTCGCAGACGAGCTGGACCCGGAAGAGCGCCTGGCGGGCGGCCGTGCGCTGCCGGTACGACGCGTGCCGGGACGCCTCCGCCTCCTCGGAGCCCGGTTCGAGCCGGGCTCTGAACCAGCGGTCGTTCTGGCTCTGCCGGTAGTCGACGACCGCGCCCGCGAACGCGCTGTAGATCGCGATCCGTTCCTGGCGCAGCTGCTCGGTCCTCGCGAGCGTCGCGGTGCGTTCGGCGGCGCGCCCCTGGAACCAGTGGGTGGCCACCACGCCCAGCAGGGTCCCCACGACGGCTATCAGCGCCGCATCCATGACGCATTCGCTCCTCGTACGCTCAACAGGCAGGAAAAACAGTTCGATTCGCCGGGCTCCGGCCTCTAGGGTCGGTGGCGTGGCAACGAAACTCAATCAGATCATCGCAGTCGAGAAAGGCGTCAAGTCCCGGGCGCATCAGGACCTGACCACCGCCCATCACGGGCTGCAGAAGCCCGCCCTGCTGGCCGGCATCGCCCGGACGTACCAGCCGAAGGACGAGGAGGGCGAGCAGCTGCCGCCCGAGTCGACCCTGGTGCAGGTGAAGGCCGAGGACGTGCTGCGCGACACCGCGCGGACGCTGACCCGTCTCTTCGACGTCACCGCCACGAAGGACTGGGCGAACTGCGAGGCCCGTGCCGACGTCACCGTCGACGGACGGGTCCTGGTGAGCGACGTGCCGGTCGCGTACCTGCTCTTCCTGGAGAAGCAGCTGACGGACATCCTCACCTTCGTCCGCAAGCTCCCGGTGCTCGACGCCGCCGAGTCGTGGACGCAGGACCCGTCGACGGACGCGTGGAAGACCGAGCCGGTCCGCACGGTGCGGACCAAGAAGGTGCCGCGCAACCACGTCAAGGCGGAGGCGACCGAGAAGCACCCGGCGCAGGTCGAGGTGTACTACGAGGACGTGCCGGTCGGGTACTGGACGACCGTGAAGTTCTCCGGCGCGCTGCCCGCCCGGCGGGTGAACGAGCTGACGGAGCGGGTCGAGAGGCTCCAGCAGGCGGTGAAGTTCGCCCGCGAGGAGGCGAACGGGAGCGAGGTCACCGACCAGCGGGTCGGCGACGCCGTCTTCGGCTACCTTTTCGGGTAGTCCCATGAACTCCCCGGCCGCGAGCGCGGCCGGGGTGCGCGAGGAGCGCAAAGCTGAAGCTGAGCCTTGTCGTGAAATCCGCGGTTCCAGTGGAGGTTCGAGTCCTCCTCCCGGCACTCGTCGTGCCGGGGTAGCCCAACCAGGCAGAGGCAGACCGCGATCAATCTCAGACTATTGCTCCAGATTCAGCATGCGCCGCTCATCGCCGGATCGACCGGGCCCGGGCCCTGGTGCGTCGAAATGCCAGTTCGAATCTGGTCCGCCGAGCTTTCGATCGGCGGTGGTCCAATGGCAGGACGCGACGCAATGACGACTGACCCGGGTCCTCAAGTGCGCCGGCGTGTGAAGAGGAGCGGCATCGACAGGGTCCGGGGGCAGGCTACGCCCTCGGACCCGCTGCCGTTCCGGGGCGATGCGGGCATCGGCCGCCGCCGCTCGGGCCGGGCCTCCCCGGGTCGTCGCCGCCCGGGCCGCCCCTGTCCACGCCCGCCCGCTCAGGCAGCCCTGGCAGGGCCCTCGGTCGGGCAGCCCCCGCCCCGCCGCTCCGCTGCGGGCTCCGTTGCTATTGCCGGTAGCCGCTCAGGAAGCGGCCGATGCGGCTGATCGCCGCGTCGAGATCGTCCGCGTACGGCAGGGTCAGGATGCGGAAGTGGTCCGGTCGCGGCCAGTTGAAGCCAGTGCCCTGCACGACCTGGATCTTCTCCCGCAGCAGCAGGTCGAGGACGAACTTCTCGTCGTCGTGGATGCGGTGCACGGCGGGGTCGAGGCGCGGGAAGGCGTAGAGCGCGCCCTTGGGCTTCACGCAGGTGACGCCGGGGATCTCGTTGAGCTTCTCCCAGGCCCGGTCGCGCTGTTCGCGCAGGCGGCCGCCCGGGGCGGTGAGCTCGTGGATGGACTGGCGGCCGCCGAGGGCGGCCTGAATGGCGTACTGGGCGGGGGCGTTGGGGCACAGCCGCATGGAGGCCAGCATCGTGAGGCCCTCCAGATAGCTCTTGGCGTGCTCCTGGGGGCCGGTGACGACCAGCCAGCCGGAGCGGAAGCCGGCCACCCGGTAGGTCTTGGACAGACCGCCGAAGGTGAGGACCACCAGATCGGGGGCGAGGGTGGCGACCGGGTGGTGGACGGCCTCGTCGTAGACGATCTGATCGTAGATCTCGTCGGCGAAGACCATCAGACCGTGCCGGCGGGCCAGGTCGAGGATGCCCTCGACGATCTCCTTCGGATAGACCGCGCCGGTGGGGTTGTTGGGGTTGATGATGACGACGGCCCGGGTGCGGTCGGTGATCTTCGCGGCCATGTCGTCGAGGTCCGGGTACCAGTCGGCGGACTCGTCGCACAGGTAGTGCACGGGCCGCCCGCCGGCCAGGGTCGTGACGGCGGTCCACAGCGGGTAGTCGGGGGCGGGGATGAGGACTTCGTCGCCGTCCTCCAGCAGGGCCTGGGTGGCCATGGAGATCAGCTCGGAGACGCCGTTGCCCAGGTAGACGTCGTCGACGTCCACGTCCGTCAGGCCCATCGACTGGTAGCGCTGGGCGACGGCGCGGCGGGCGGAGAGGATGCCGCGGGAGTCGGTGTAGCCGTGCGCCCTGGGGAGCATCCGGATCATGTCCTGGACGATCTCCTCGGGCGCCTCGAAGCCGAAGAGCGCGGGGTTGCCGGTGTTGAGGCGCAGGACGCTGTGGCCTGCCTCCTCCAGGGCGTTGGCGTGCTCGATGACCGGGCCGCGGATCTCGTAGCAGACCTCGCTCAGCTTGCTCGACTGCCGGAACTCCATGCGCCGACCTCCCCAGAAGTGTTGATGCTTGGTTTTACCAAGTTCAAGCTTGGAAAGTCCAACAACTTGTCTAGACTGCGTCGCATGCCACCTCAGTCACGCCAGGCACGTCAGTCCCGCCGCCGGAGCTACGACCAGTACTGCGCCGCGGCGCGCGCCCTCGACGCCGTCGGGGACCGGTGGACGCTGCTGATCGTCCGTGAACTCCTCGCGGGGCCCCGGCGCTACACCGATCTGCACGCCGACCTCCCGGGCGTCAGCACCGACATGCTCGCGGGCCGGCTCAAGGACATGGAGGGCGCCGAGCTCGTCACCCGCCGGCGGCTGCCGCCGCCCGTCTCCGCCGCGGTGTACGAGCTGACCGAGCGCGGCCGGGCGTTGCTGCCCGTCCTGCGCGCGCTCGCCGCCTGGGGCGCGCCCGCCCTCGACGAGCCGCGGCCCACCGACGCCGTCCGCGCGCACTGGTTCGCGATCCCGCTCCTCTCCGCCCTGGAGGGACTCGGGGCACGGGTCGTCCAGGTGACCCTGGACGAGGGGGAGTTCCACGTACGGTCCGGCGCCGGCGGCCAGGTGGCGTACGGGGACGGGCCGGCCGCCGACGCCGAGGTGCGGCTGCGGACCGACGCGGCCACCTGCCGCGCGCTCGCCGTCGGGGAGCTGACCCTGACGGAGGCGGTCGACTCCGGCCGCGCCGTCCTGGAGGAGCCGGTCCGCACGTCCTGAGCGCGCCGGCCCCGGGGCGCGCCGGGCCGGTCAGTCCACAGCCGGACCGGCCCCGGACGACGCGGTGCCGAGCGCCCCGGCAGCCGGCGCGGCGGGATCCCGGACCTCGGTGACGCACGGTGTGCCAGCCGCCGCGGCGGCTTCCCGGCGGGCCGCGGCGCTCGGTGTCCCGTCCTCCGTGCCGGCGGGGGAACGGTCCTTCGCGGTGTCAGCTGCCCGGGCTGTCGTGGCGGCTTCCCGGCGGGGCGCGGCGCTCGGTGTCCCGTCCTCCCTGCCGGCGGGGGAACGGTCCTGCGCGGTGTCAGCTGCCCGGGCCGTCGTGGCGGCGGCCAGGGCCGCGGCGAGCCGGTCCCGGGCCGCCGTCTGCGCGGCGATCCGCGCCTCCAGCACCGCGAGCCGCTCCCGGGCGATCTCGAGCCCCCGGGCGGAGGGCGCCGCCGCGGGGGCGTCCCCGTCGAGGCAGGCGGCGAACACCGCGACGTCGTCGAGGGTGAGACCCGCACCCAGGAAGGAACGGATGTTGGCGACACGGACCACGGCCCCCTCGTCGTACACCCGGTAGCCGTTGGCCGCGCGCACGGACGAGATCAGCCCCGCCTGCTCGTAGTGGCGCAGCGCGCGTGCCGTCGTCCCCGTCCGCCGGGCCAGTTCACCGATGCGCAAGGGCCCCCACCTCCTCGCGCAGTCGTATCACGAGACCAGGGCACCCCCGTCGACGGGAAGCACCGTGCCCGTCAGATACCCGGCGTCCGGTGCGGCCAGCGCGGTGATCGCCCAGGCCACCTCCTCCGGGCGGCCGATCCGTCCCAGCGGGATGTGCGCCAGCTGCCACTCCCGCAGCGCCTGCCGCCGCTCCGGACCGAGCCCCATGTGGTCGGCGATCGGCGTCTCGATCGCACCCGGCGCGACCGCCACGACCCGTACCCCGCGCGGTGCGAGCTCCACCGCCCAGCAGCGGGTCAGCGTCTCCAGGGCGCTCTTCGTCGCCGGATAGACGGAGTTGCCGGGCCAGCCGCGCTGCCCGACCGTCGTCGTCACGTTGACGACCACGCCCCCGGAGGCCTCGAGGGCCGGCACCGCCGCCTGGGTGAGCAGGACCGGGGCGACGAGGTTCGTCTCCAGAAGCGGCCCGATCACCTCGCGGCCCAGGGTGCCGAGCGGGCCGCCGCCGGCGATGCCCGCGTTGTTCACGAGGACGTCGAGCCGCCCGTACGTGTCGACCGCCGTGCGCTCGATCTCCTCGGGCGCGCCCGGCGCCGTGATGTCCGCGACCAGTGGCCGGATGCCCGGGAAGCCGGCCGCCGTCCCGTCGAGCGGCTCCGGCCTGCGCCCCACGGCGAGGACCGTCGCCCCCTGCCGCGCGAAGGCGCGGGCCGTGGCCCGGCCGATCCCCGTGCCCGCACCGGTGACCACGACGACGCGCTCGGTCCGACCGGTGCCCTGCTGCTGCGTGCTGGTGTCCATGCGCAGATCGTCGAACCCTGCCGTCAGTGGCAAGGTCAAGCCGGTGCGGCAGGATGGACGGATGCGATTCGAAGCGATCAGCTGGGAGCGTCTCGCCGAGGCCGTGGCAGACCGTGTCGACCGGGACGTGCCGGGCGACGGGAGCGACTGGCTCAAGGTGGGCGTCGACGGCGCGCCCGCCGCGCCGGGCGCGGAGTTCGCCGACCGGATCGCGGACGCGCTGAGGCTGCGCGGGCGGTCCGTGCTCGTGGTCGCGACCGGCGGCTTCCTGCGGCCGGCCTCGTTGCGCTTCGAGCACGGCAAGCAGGACCCGGACGCCTTCTACACCGACTGGTACGACACCGGGGCGCTGTGGCGGGAGGTCTTCGGCCCGCTGGAGCCGGGCGGCAGCGGGAAGGTGCTGCCCGACCTGTGGAACCCCGTCACCGACCGGGCCACCCGCAGCCCTGCCGTACCGCTGCCGCCCGGCGGGGTCCTCGTGGTGCACGGCCCGTTCCTGCTGGGCCACTGGTACCCCTTCGACCTCACGCTGCACCTGCGCCTCTCGCCCGGCGCACTCGCCCGCGGCACCGACCAGCCCTGGACCCTTCCAGCCTTCAGGCGCTACGAGCAGGAGGTCGGCCCCACCGATACGGCCGACGCCGTCATCCGCGCGGACGACCCGAGGCGTCCCGCCTGGACAGGGTTCGACCAGTAGGGGGTGTCCTCCGGCCTGTCCTCCGGGCGAGACGCCGGAGCCGGGGTGGGATCCCGTCACGGAGAGTGCCCTGTCAGGGTGCTGCTGCGCGCCGCGTACCCGCTTCCCGTCCGTGATCTGCTCACAGCGCCCTCAGCGCCGCGACTCCCGACGAGGACGGCGGCGAGGTGCGGCGCGACCTGATGGGTGAGGGTCGGCTTCAGGGTCCGCGTCGCCCGGCGGTGCCACTGCTTGAGCCGGTCGACGCACCGCTGCACCGCGTCGCGCCGCCGGTGCGCTGCCGCGCCGGACCCGGCGGTGGCCGCCGGCCCGCCTCGCCGCAGACGGCGGCCCACCAGCCCCCAGCCCCCGGCCGTCCGGCTCGACCCGGGCCCGGACCCGCACGCCCCCTAAGGCCGCCCGCCCACCCGGGTCACTGCTCGGGCGCCGGCACGGCAGCCCGACCGCGCTGCCCGGACGGGGTCCGCGCCCGCCACGCGGGCGGCCAGGAAGGCGCCGGTGAAGGCGTCGCCCGCGCCCGTGGAGTCCACCGGGCGGGCCGGCGGGGCCGTCACCCGGGCCGTCACGCGTCCTTCGCCGGCGAGCACGGCGCCCTCCGCGCCCAGGGTGACGGCGACCAGCGGGAAGCGCCGGCTGAGGGCCGCCGCGGCCTCGGCCGGGTCGGCGAGGCCGGTCAGGAAGCGGGCCTCGTCGGCGTTCGGCAGAAGGCACTCCGCGCCGTCCACGGCGGCCAGGAAGGGGGCCGCGCCCACGTCCGCGAGGAAGCCCGCCGAGGCGGGGTCCACGCTCACCGGGACCCCCGCCGCGGCCGCGTCGCGCAGCACCCGAGCGGCCGTCTCGCGGCTGGGGGCGGCGAAGAAGAGGTAGCCGGAGAGGTGCACCCGGGCGACCCCGTCGAGCAGTTCCGGCTTCCAGTCGCCGGGAGCGAGCCGCAGCGCCGCGCCGCTGTCGGTGAGGAAGGTGCGCTCCGCGTCCGCGCCGACCAGGGCGATCACCGACGCCGTGGGCGCGTCCGGATCGGGGACGAGCACCGGCCGGACGCCCGCGCCGCGCAGCGCCCGGTCGTGCCAGGAGGCGGAGTCGGTGCCCACCCGCGCCAGGAGCCGCACGTCCGGGCAGCCCGAACGCGCCGCCCAGCAGGCCACGTTCGCCCCGGCACCGCCCGGCAGCGTCCGGATCTCCGCCGCCGTGTCGGTCGCGGGCGCGAGCGCTGTGCGGTGCCGGGCGACGATGTCGGTGACGACGTCCCCGACGACCAGCAGCGCGCCGGGCCCCGTCACGGGCGGCCGCGGTCGGCCGCGGCGATGCGGGCCGCGAGCCCCACGTTGCCCCGAACGGCCGCCAGGTTCGCCTCCAGCGACGCCCCGCCCGTGTGCACCGTCAGGTACTCCAGCAGGAACGGCGTCACGGCCTGCCCCGTGATGCCCTTCTCCCGCAGCTCCGCCAGGCCCGCCGCGAGGACCCGGTCGTGGAGCGCGGGGTCGAGCTGCTGCCCGGCCGGGACGGGATTGCCGACGATCAGCGCCGACCGCGGTCCGCCGAGCGCGTCCCGGGCGCGCATCACCCCTGCCACGTCCTCCGGGCTCCCCACGGTCCAGTCGACGGGCTCGCCGGAGGAGGAGAGGTAGAAGCCGGGGAACCGGTCCGTCCCGTAGCCGATGACGGTCACGCCCAGGGTCTCCAGGCGCTGCAGCGTCGCCGGCACGTCGAGGATCGACTTCACGCCCGCGCACACCACCGTGACGCCGACCTGCGCGAGCAGGCGCAGGTCGGCGGACTCGTCCTGGGTCTCGGCCCACTCGCGGTGCACCCCGCCCAGGCCCCCGGTGGCGAAGACCCGCAGGCCCGCGGAGTCGGCGAGCCAGGCCGTCGCCGAGACGGTGGTCGCCCCCGTCGCCCCGGTCGCGAGCGCCGGCGCCAGGTCGCGGTGGCCGAGCTTGCGCACCGTCGGGTCCTCGGCGATCCGGGTCAGCCCCGCCTCGTCCAGGCCGATCCGGGCGACGCCGTCGAGGACCGCGATGGTCGCGGGCACGGCACCGCCGTCCCGCACCAGGTCCTCCAGCTCGCGGGCCACCGTGAGATTGCGCGGGCGGGGCAGGCCGTGGGCGATGATCGTCGACTCGAGCGCGACGACGGGCCGGCCCTCGTGGAGCGCCTCCCGTACCTCTTCGGACACCTGTGTGGACATGGGGGATCTCTGGCGCGCCCACCCGTCCCGCAAACCTCACCGGCGGACATCAGCCGCAGTGCGGCAGCCCGGGCAGCCGGGCCGCGTCCACGACCTGGATCACCGGCCGCGCGCCGCTCGCCTTCGCGTTCCCGAGGCTGAACGCGACGGCCAGCGCGTTCCCGGCGGCCGTCGCGTAGCCGTAGGCCGGCGTGATCCGCGCGTACGCGCCCGAGTCGAGGTCCAGCGCGTACGAGGTCTCCGGGGTGCGCCAGGTGACGAGCCGCCCGGCGATCCGCAGCTGGTCCATGCCGTCCACCGCGGGGGAGCCGGTCACGGCGGCCGTGGGCCGGGCCTCGCCCGTACGCCACACCATGAGCCGCGGTGCCGTCTCGCCCGCCACCCACGCCCACGTGGTGCCGTCGGAGACGAGGGCGCGGATGTCGCGCAGGGCGGCGATCGGCGGCGGCAGCGCGGCCGGGCGCCCGTCCCGCAGGGACACCGCGGCCGGCCGGGTGTGGTCGCCGTCGGCCTCCCGCCACACGAGGAGGCCGCCCGTCGTGAACGGCGTGTCGAGGACTCCCGTGTGCCACGTGCGCGCGGGCCCGCCGCCGGCCGGGGCGGCGAACACCGTGGCCTTCCCGGCGCCGGTGCCCTGCGCCCACAGCACGGTGCCGTCGTGGACGACCGGGCGGGGGAGCGGACCCGGCCGGTCGGCCCGGGCGAGCCGCCGGGTGGTGCCGCCGGTCAGGTCCGCCACGTACAGGCTCCACGGGCTGTCGAGGGTCCGGCCCTCAAGGACGGCGAACGCGGCCCAGCGGCGCCCGTCGAAGTCGGCGGCGAGCAGCTGGTGCTCGACGGGGTCGGCGAACCGCAGCAGCGTGCGCGGGGTCGGTTCACCGCCGCGGACGAGGACGGCGCGCCGCCCGCCGGAACCGGCGAGCCCTTCGGAGCCGGTCAGCTGGAGCGCCGTCCAGCCCGGTCCCGCGTCCGTGAGCACGGCGCGCTCCCCGCCCGGCGGACGGTACTCGCCCGTCGCGAACGCGGAGCGCCAGGCGGCCGGCAGGGCCACCTCGCAGGCCGCCGCCCGCGCCGGGGCACGGGTGGGCGCACGGCTCGGCGCGGGCGGCCGGTCGGTCCCGCCCGAGGAGCACCCCGCGAGCAGCAGGGCGCTCGTCAGGAGCGGGACCGGGAGGAGCAGGGCCGTCCGGAGACGCCGGCTACCAGACGTACCCACGGCCGCCCATGATGGTCGTGATGGTGTCGGACGAGATGTGCGCCGACTTCGGCACCGAGCCCGCCCACGAGATGACGCCGGTGCTCACCCCGCCGACCGGGTCGAGGTAGTTGACCTGCGCCGCGGCCGTGTCGGTGTTGTAGCCGTCGATCGCGACCCAGTGGAAGATCTCGATGTTGGGGTGTCCCACGAGGTGGGGGCCGCCCGGCACCTCCCAGGCGTTGCCGGCGATGGCGTAGTCGTTGTCGGTGTCGTGCGTGACGTGCTGCCGGAAGGTGGCCTTGTCGGCGGCCGTCGGGGTGTAGGCGAGTGCCCTCGGCACGTAGCCGGCTCCGGGGAGCCGGTAGTTGAGGGCGTCGGCCATCGGGTATCCGGTCGGGCCGGGCACGTTGATGTCGACGCCGTACCAGGCGGTGCCGCTCGTGTTCGCCTTCAGCAGCGTCGCCGCGTCCTGCTGCGAACGGCCCCCGACCCCGTCGTGGGCCGACTGGGTGATCACCAGGGTGGCGGGGCCGCACCAGTAGGACGTCTTCTGCGACTGGTGGATCGCGCCGGAGAGCTTGTATCCGGTGAGGGCGTTCGCGGTGCCGGGCGCGACGGCCCGCTCGTAGGTTCTCCGCGCCTCGGATTCCTTGGCGGCGGTGGTTCTCCACTGGCCCGGAGTCAGGCGCTGCGGCCCGAGGGTGTCGTGGGCGGCCTTGTAGTCGGCGCCGGGCGCGGGCTCGGGGGCCACCGCGGTCGCCGGGGCGGTGGCGGCGGGCGAGGCCGAGGCGGCGGGCGCGGTCGCGGCGGCGGCCAGCAGGGCGGCGGCGCCGAGGACGGCGGCGCGGAGGCGGGTGGGGGTGGGGGGCATCGCACTCTCCTGTCCGGACGGGGTGGGGAGGGGAGGAGCGGGAAGAGGTCCTGCGGTGGTGCGTGCGGGGAGTGTGACGCCCCCGCGGCCCGCCTGTCAGCGGACGTGACGCAATCCCCGGGACCGACATTGGGCCCACCAAAGGCGCTGCCCCGGAGCAGCGGCTTTGTGTCAGGGCGACACCCGGGCGGGGGACGGTTTTCGGCACATCGAGTGACGGGCATCGCGTCCGGATGGCCGAATCCGGTTCCCCGTGCGGTCGGGCCGGCGTTCCGTACGGCGGAATCCGTCCGGGCGCGCGCGACGGCCGGACGGGTGCGGAATCGGTGCCTCGCCGCCCGGTTCCGCGTCCCCGGGCGCCCGTGTGCGCGGCCGTCCGGCCGCAAAGCCCTCCTGCGGATTCCGTCGCGCCGAGCGGGCGGGAGAAGTGGCTGGTCGGGGCAGGAAACGGAGCTCAACGTTCCGTCGGGTCCCACCCCCGTACGAGGCCCCCCGGCCCGCTACAGTCACCGCCCATGACCACTCACGCGCAGCCCTCGTTCGCCGTTCACATCCCCGATGCCGAGCTCGAGGCCGAGCCGCTCGACCCCGCCCAGATCGTCTCCGGCACCCCCGAGGTGACGGGCAAGGTCCTGTGGGAGTCCGAGGACGGCAAGCAGGTCCGCGGCATCTGGCAGATCACCCCCGGAGTGGTCACCGACACCGAGGCCGACGAACTCTTCGTCGTTGTCAGCGGCCGCGCCACCGTCGAGGTCGAGGGCGGCGCGACCCTGGAGATCGGCCCCGGCGACGCCTGCGTGCTGCGCGAGGGGGACCGCACCACCTGGACCGTGCACGAGACGCTGCGCAAGGCCTACCACATCAGCCTCTGAACCCGGCCCGGGAGAAGGCGGGTTCGAGGATCGCCGGGAGGTGTCCGGCGGTACGCGCGGAGGTGCCGCCGACGCCGCGGCGGACGGCGCGGCGGACGGCGCGGCCGAGGGCGCCCGGGGTCTGGTAGGAAACTTTCCTGTCAGCTAGCATCCCGGGCGGCGGCTTGGCGCGGCGCCCGTTCCCCGCTCCCCCGGGGGAGCGGGCGTGACGCGCTCAGCGAGAGCTCTGACCCGGCCGCCGTGCACGCGCACGCCCCGTGGCGCCCGCCGTCACGGGGCCGGCCCGCGCTGCCCGCACCGGTGCCCAGCTCTCACCGTTCCCAGGCAAGGGAGTCACAGGTATGCACCCGCACGCCTCCGCCCCACCGCGCCGCACCACCACCCTGTCCCTGCTCCTCGCCGCCGTCCTGCTCGTCACCGGCGGCCTCGTCCTCGCCTCCACCGGCCACGCCGACGCGGCGGACCAGCTCCTCTCCCGCGGCAAGGCGGCCACCTCGTCCTCCGACGAGGACGCCACCCTCACCCCCGCCAAGGCCTTCGACGGCGACCCCGCCACCCGGTGGGCCAGCGCCGAGGGCTCCGACCCCCAGTGGCTGCGCGTCGACCTCGGCGCGACCGCCGCCGTCTCCCGCGTCCGGCTCTCGTGGGAGGCCGCCTACGGCAAGGCCTACCGCGTCCAGATCTCCGCCGACGGCGCCACCTGGACCACGCTCGCCACCGAGACCGCCGGCAACGGCGGCACGGACGACTGGACCGGACTCGGCGGCAAGGGACGCTACGTCCGCGTCTACGGCACCGCCCGCGGCACCTCGTACGGCTACTCCCTCTACGAGATGGAGGTCTACGGGACGCCCGACGGCACCACCCCGCCCACCACGCCGCCGCCCACGACCCCGCCGCCCACCACGGGCGCCTTCAGCGTCGTCGCCGCCGGTGACATCGCCGCGCAGTGCACCGCCTCCAGCAGCTCCTGCGCCCACCCCAAGACGGCGGCGCAGGCCCAGCGGATCGCCCCGAAGTTCTACCTGACGATGGGTGACAACCAGTACGACGACGCCCGGCTGTCCGACTACCGGAACTACTACGACAAGACCTGGGGCGCCTTCAAGGCCAAGACCCGGCCCGTCCCCGGCAACCACGAGACGTACGACCCGGCCGGCCCGCTCGCGGGCTACAAGGCGTACTTCGGCGCGATCGCCTACCCCCAGGGCAAGCCCTACTACAGCTACGACGAGGGCAACTGGCACTTCCTCGCCCTCGACTCGAACTCCTTCGACGACCCCGCCCAGATCCAGTGGCTCAAGGACGACCTCGCCCGCACCACCAAGGGCTGCGTCGCCGCCTACTTCCACCACCCCCTCTACTCCTCCGGCGGCCACGGCAACGACCCCGTCTCCAGGCCCGTCTGGCAGATCCTCTACGCCGCCAAGGCCGACCTGGTCCTCAACGGGCACGACCACCACTACGAGCGCTTCGCCCCGCAGGACCCCGACGGCCGGGCCACCGCCGACGGCATCGTCGAGATCGTCGGCGGCATGGGCGGCGCCGAGCCGTACCCCATCGAGACCGTCCAGCCCAACAGCCAGAAGCGGATCAGCGGCCCCTACGGCGTGCTGAAGCTGGACCTCACCGACACCACCTACACCTGGCAGTACGTCGGCACCGACGGCCAGGTCAAGGACACCGGCCCGACCTACACCTGCCACTGATGTACCTCGCGACCACCGGTCGCCGGGAAGCGCCGCCCGCCCCCACCGGGGCGCGGCGGCGCGTCTCCGCCACCGTCCTCGCCCTCGGCACCGTCAGCCTCGTCACCGACGTCTCCTCCGAGATGGTCACCGCCGTCCTGCCGCTCTACCTGGTCGTCGGCCTCGGTCTCACCCCGCTCCAGTTCGGCTTCCTGGACGGGCTCTTCACCGGCGCCACCGCCCTCGTCCGGCTCGTCGGCGGCCACGCCGCCGACCGCGGCGGCCACCACAAGGCGGTCGCCGGGACCGGCTACGCGCTCTCCGCCTGCTCCCGGCTCGGGCTGCTCCTCGCCGGCGGCGCGACCGGAGGGATCGCCGTCGCCCTCGCCGCCGACCGGCTCGGCAAGGGCATCCGCACCGCCCCGCGCGACGCCCTGATCACCCTCGACAGCCCGCCCGACGGCCTCGGCCGCGCCTTCGGCGTGCACCGCGCCATGGACACCACCGGCGCCCTCCTCGGCCCGCTGGCCGCCTTCGCCCTCCTGTGGGCCACCGCCGACGCCTACGACGCCGTCTTCGTGGTCAGCTTCTGCACCGGGCTGCTCGGGGTGCTGCTCCTCGTCGTCCTCGTCCCCGGCGGACGGCGCACGCCGGTCGGCGGCACCACGCACCGGGTGCGCGACCTCGCCGCCCCGCTCCGGCTGCCCGCCGTGCGCCGGGTCGTGCTCGGCGCGGCGCTCCTCGGCGCGGCCACCGTCGGCGACGCGTTCCTCTATCTGCTCCTCCAGCAGCGCACCGACCTTGCGGTCACCTGGTTCCCCTTCCTGCCGCTCGGCGCCGCCGGCGCGTACCTGCTGCTCGCCGTGCCGGCCGGACGGCTCGCCGACCGCGTCGGGCGCCGCCGCCCCTTCCTCTACGGGCACGGGGCCCTGCTCCTCGCCCTCGGCCTGCTCCTGGCCCCCGTGCCCGGGGCGGTGCTCCTCGTCGGCGTCCCCCTCCTGCTCGGGGTCTTCTACGCCGCCACCGACGGAGTCCTGATGGCACTCACCGGACCGCTCCTGCTGCCCGGGCGCCGGGCGAGCGGACTCGCGCTCGTCCAGACCGCGCAGGCCCTCGCCAAGGTGGGCGCCGCGGCCGGTTTCGGTGCCGCCTGGACCCTGTGGGGGCCCAGGACCGCGCTCCTCCTCGCCCTCACCGGTCTCACGGCGGCCCTGTGCGGCGCGAGCCGCCTGCTGCCGGCCGGGCGGACACCCGGATCCGGGCGGCCGCCTGCGGAGTCGGACGTCTCCGGAGGGTCCGAGCCGCCTTCGGGTTCCTCGTCGTCCTCCGGCTCCGGGCCGGTTCCGGACCCCGGGCCGGTCTCCGGCTCCGGGCCGGTTCCGGACCCCGGGCCGACCTCCGGCTCCGGGCCGACCTCCGGCTCCGGGCCGGGCCCGGATCCGGGGACGGCCTCCGGCTTCGGGCCGACCTCCGGCTCCGGGCCGGTCCCCGGACCCGGGACGCACCCGGATCCGGGGTCGGCCTCCGGACCCGGGCCGGGCCCGCTTTCCGAACCGGTCAGGGGACCCGGGCCGATCTCGGGTTCCGGGCCGGCTCCCGGATCCGCCTCGCAGAAGGAGTCCTCCGCATGACCGCAGTCACCGCCCCCGGCCGGCGCCGCCTCTGGGCGCTGGTCCTCGGGGTCCTGCTCCTCGCGGGCGGGGCCACCGCGTACACGCTGAGCGCCGCCGCAGGCCGCCACGACACCGCAGGAGTGGCCGCCGACACCGGTTTCACCCTCGACGGCGGCTCCCCGGGCGCGCTCTGGTTCCGCGACACCGCCACCGGTCGGGTGGCCCGCCAGGAGCCCGGCGCGCCCGGAGGACGGGTCGCGCTCGGGCCCCGCTGCGACCGCTTCCACGCGGCCGGGGACACCGCGCTCTGCCTGCAACTGCGGCCCGGGGTGCCGACCCGGTCGTACGTCCTCGTCCTCGACCGGAAGCTGCGCGAACTGCGCAGGATGAGCCTGCCGGGGATCCCCAACCGGGCCCGGGTCTCCGCCTCGGGCCGGGTGCTCGCGTGGACCACCTTCGCGAGCGGCGACTCCTACGCCACCTCGGCCTTCTCCACCCGGACCTCGATTCTCGACCTGCGCACCGGCTACCTGATCAAGAGCATCGAGCAGATCCCGCTCACCCTGGACGGGCGCCGCCACCACGCCCCGGACGTCAACTACTGGGGCGTCACCTTCGGCCGCGACGACAACCGCTTCTACGCCACGGTCGCCACCCAGGGGCGTACGTACCTGGTCGAGGGCGACCTGAGGAAGTGGACGGCGCGGGCGCTGAAGGAGAACGTCGAGTGCCCGTCGCTGTCGCCGGACGGCACCCGCATCGCGTACAAGAAGAAGGTCTCCACCGATCCCCGCGCCCCCTGGCGCCTTCACGTCCTCGACCTCTCCACCCTGCGCGAGCACCCGCTCGCCGAGGCGCGCTCCGTCGACGACCAGGCGGCGTGGACCGGCCCCGGCACCGTGGCGTACGCGTACGAGGGGGCGGTGTGGAGCGTGCCGGCCGACGGCACGGGAGCCCCGCGCCGAGTGGCGGCGGGGGCGACGTCCCCGGTGGTGCCACGGTGAGGGGTGCCACGGTGAGGCGATCCGGGCCGGCCTCGAATCCCGGGCCCGGAATCCCCGGGCCCGGGGCACGGAATTCCCGGGACCCCGGACCCCGGACTCCAGGCCCGGACCGGACCCCGGACTCCAGGCCCGGACCCGGAGCTCAGGCCCGCCGTACCGCGCCCCGCACCGCCAGCAGGGTCATCGGGAGCAGCAGGCAGGCCCCGACCACGTTCAGCCAGCCGTATCCCGCCTGGGAGACGATCAGGCCGGCCGCGAGGCCGCCGATGCCGGCCGAGGTGTTCATGATGAAGTCCGAGAGGCCCTGGACGGCGGCCCTGGCCGCGGTCGGGACCGAGTCGGTGAGGAGGGCCGAGCCGGAGACCAGCCCGGCCGACCAGCCGAGGCCCAGGACGAAGAGGCCGAGGGCGACCTGCCCGTGGCTCGCTCCGGCCGTGCCGGCGAGCAGGGCCGCCAGGGAGATCAGGGCCACCGCAAGCCCGATGACGGTGAGCCGCCCCAGGCGGTCGGAGAGCCAGCCCATGACGGGCGAGAAGGCGTACATGCCGGCGATGTGGCCGCTGATCACCAGGCCGATCAGCCGGATGCCCGCGCCGTGGTGGCTGAGCGCGACCGGGGTCATCGACATGATCGAGACCATCGCGGTGTGCGAGCCGGCCACCGTCACCAGGGCGAGCCGCGCGCGGGAGGAGTCCCGTACCGCCCGCATGCCGGCCTTCAAGGAGCGCCCGTCGGCCGCGGTGGCCTCCTCGGGGCCGGCCAGCTCCCGGGCGGTGAGCAGCGGGTCGGGCCGCAGCAGCAGGGACACCATGACGGCGGAGACCACGAACACCCCGGACGCCCAGACGAAGGGCCCGGCCGCCGCCGGGATGCCGAGACCGGACACGCTCTCGCCGGCCGGGGCGGCCACGTTGGGGCCGAGGACGGCGCCGATGGTGGTGGCCCAGACCACCGTGGAGATCGCCCGGGCCCGGCGGTCCGGCTCGGCGAGGTCCGCGGCGGCGAACCGGGCGGCGAGATTGGCCGAGGAACCGGCGCCGAAGCCGACGAGGCCGACCAGGAGCAGCGGGAAACTGCCGAGGACCGCGCCGAGGACGACGACCCCCGCGCCGAGGGCGCCCACGAGATAGGCGAGCACGAGTCCGGCGCGCCGGCCGCGGCGGGTCATCAGGGAGGCCAGCGGCATCGCGAGCAGCGCCGGTCCCGCCACGGCGGCCGTGGACGCCAGGCCCGACAGCGCCTCCGTACCGCTGACCTCCTTGGCGAGGACCGCGGCGAGCGCGATGCCGATGGCGATGCCGAGGCCGCCGAGGATCTGGGTGGCGATCAGCACCGCCTGGATGCGGCGGCGCAGGGCCGGCAGCGCCTCGGGGGAGACCGGGGCGGATATCGCGGTCGACAGGAGAGCGTCAGGAGCGTCGGGCGTGTGGGTCACTGACGCATAGTGCCAGCCGTCCCCGCAGGTGGGAACGTCCCGACCGCACACGTCCGCTCCGCCGGCCCGCCCCGCACGGGATCAGAACAGCGGTTCCGGCAGGACCCCCTCCAGGGCCAGGAGCCGCCGCTTCGTCTCCAGGCCGCCGCCGAAGCCGCCGATCCCGCCGTCGCTCCCCACCACCCGGTGGCAGGGCACCACCAGGGGCAGCGGATTCGACCCCATCGCCGCGCCCACCGCCTGCGCGGCCGCGGGCTGCCCGACGCGGCGGGCCAGGTCGCCGTACCCCACCACCGAGCCGTACGGGACGCCGTCCGCCAGCTCCCGCAGCACCTGACGGTGGAATCCGGTCACCAGCGTCCAGTCCAGCTTGACGTCGAAGCTCCGCAGCCCCCCGTCGAAATACGCCGCGAGCTGCCTGATCGGCTCGGCGAGCCGGCCCGAAGCGCTCTCCACGAGCTCCCCGCCGAGCGCCGCGGCCAGCCGCTCCAGCGCCCGCTGCCGCACCCGCTCGTCGGCGTGGAAGACCACGCTCACCAGACCCCGGTCGGTCGCGGCGAGCAGCAGCGGCCCGATGACACTGGGCACCACCGCCCACTCCACCCGGCCCGCCGGCCGCTGCGTCCCCGGCTTCTCATGCTCCATGCCGTCACCGTACGACCCGGCACCGACAACCCGGCGGACCAATTCCCGGACCCCATGGCCGGAGGGCCGCGCCGGGCGCCATAATCCGGTAGCACTACTCAGCGGTACCGACTGTTTTCGGACGACGTTGCACCAGGGGTGGAGGACAGACGCTCATGCAGGGCACGGTCGACGGATTCAGCTACGGACTCGTCACGCCGGTGGCGGCCTTCCTCATGGCCTGCCTGGGCGGGGCGCTGGGTCTGCGCTGCACCACCAGATCACTGCGCCATGACGACACCTTCAAGGCGGGCTGGCTCGCCCTCGGCGCCACCTCCATCGGCACCGGCATCTGGACCATGCACTTCATCGCCATGATGGGCTTCTCCGTCCGCCAGGCCCCGATCACCTACGACCGGCCCATCACCTTCGCCAGCCTGGGCGTCGCCGTCGTCATGGTCGGCATCGGCATCTTCATCGTCGGATACCGCGGCGCGACCGCGCTCACCCTGGTCACCGGCGGCACCATCACCGGCCTCGGCGTCGCGACCATGCACTACCTGGGCATGGCCGGGATGCGCCTGCACGGGCAGATCGAGTACGACACCCTCACCGTCGCCCTGTCCGTCGTCATCGCCGTCGTGGCCGCCACCACCGCCCTGTGGGCCGCCGTCTCCGTCCACGGCTTCCTGGCCAGCCTCGGCGCGAGCATGGTGATGGGCCTCGCGGTCAGCGGCATGCACTACACGGCCATGGCGGCCGTCGACGTCGAACTGCACGGCCCGGCCGCCGCCACGGGTACCGGCGACAGCGCCACCTCGCTGCTGCTGCCGATGCTGGTCGGACCGGGCGTCTTCCTGCTGCTCGCCGCCGTCGTGGTCATGTTCGACCCGCTGCTGGTCATGGGCGAGCCCGACTGGCAGAAGCCCAGCGTCCGCGGCGGCTACCGCCACGGCGCCCCCGGCGTGCCCGCTCCGCGCCGTGCCCCGGCCTACGGGGAGCCCGCGAACTGGTCCTCCGCCCGGCCCGCGGCCCGCGCCGGCCGCAGGGCCGCCCACCGCGACGCGTACCGCTCCCAGGACTGGTGAGCCGGCCGGCGGACCCGGCGCCGGGCCCATCACCCTCCGGCTGTCAGTGGCGGGCCGTACGGTGGGTGCATGCGGCCCGTTTCCCACATCGAACGTACGGTGGCGCCCTTCGAGGTCGTCAGTCCCTACCAGCCCAGCGGCGACCAGCCGGCGGCCATCGCCGAGCTCGACCGCCGCATCCGCGCCGGCGAGAAGGACGTGGTGCTGCTCGGCGCCACCGGCACCGGCAAGTCGGCGACCACGGCCTGGATGATCGAGCAGCTCCAGCGCCCCACCCTGGTCATGGCGCCGAACAAGACCCTTGCCGCCCAGCTGGCGAACGAGTTCCGCGAGCTCCTGCCGAACAACGCGGTCGAGTACTTCGTCTCGTACTACGACTACTACCAGCCCGAGGCGTACGTCCCGCAGTCGGACACCTACATCGAGAAGGACTCCTCCATCAACGAGGAGGTCGAGCGGCTGCGCCACTCGGCGACCAACTCGCTGCTGACCCGCCGCGACGTGATCGTGGTCGCGTCCGTCTCCTGCATCTACGGTCTCGGCACGCCGCAGGAGTACGTGGACCGCATGGTCACCCTCAAGGTGGGCGACGAGATCGACCGCGACCAGCTGCTGCGCCGCTTCGTCGACATCCAGTACACGCGCAACGACGTGGCGTTCACCCGGGGCACCTTCCGGGTCCGCGGCGACACCATCGAGATCTTCCCGGTCTACGAGGAGCTCGCCGTCCGCATCGAGATGTTCGGCGACGAGATCGAGGCGCTCTCCACCCTCCACCCGCTGACCGGCGAGGTCATCAGCGACGACCGCCAGCTGTACATCTTCCCCGCCAGCCACTACGTCGCCGGCCCCGAGCGCATGGAGCGGGCCGTCAACGACATCGAGCGCGAGCTGGAGCAGCGGCTCAAGGAGCTCGAGAAGCAGGGCAAGATGCTAGAGGCCCAGCGGCTGCGCATGCGGACCACCTACGACATTGAGATGATGCGCCAGATCGGCTCCTGCTCCGGCATCGAGAACTACTCGATGCACTTCGACGGACGCGAGCCGGGCTCCCCGCCGAACACCCTCCTCGACTACTTCCCCGAGGACTTCCTGCTCGTCATCGACGAGTCGCACGTCACCGTCCCGCAGATCGGCGCCATGTACGAGGGCGACGCCTCCCGCAAGCGCACCCTCGTCGACCACGGCTTCCGGCTTCCCTCGGCGCTCGACAACCGCCCGCTGAAGTGGGAGGAGTTCCAGAAGCGGATCGGCCAGACCGTCTATCTGTCCGCCACTCCCGGCACCTACGAGCTGTCCCGCTCGGACGGCTTCGTGGAGCAGATCATCCGTCCGACCGGCCTCGTCGACCCCGAGGTCGTCGTCAAGCCCACCGAGGGCCAGATCGACGACCTGGTGCACGAGATCCGGCTGCGCACCGAGCGGGACGAGCGGGTCCTCGTCACCACGCTCACCAAGAAGATGGCCGAGGACCTCACCGACTACTTCCTCGAACTGGGCATCCAGGTGCGCTATCTGCACAGCGACGTCGACACCCTGCGCCGCATCGAGCTGCTGCGCGAGCTGCGGGCCGGCGAGTACGACGTCCTGGTCGGCATCAACCTGCTCCGTGAGGGCCTCGACCTGCCCGAGGTCTCCCTGGTCGCCATCCTCGACGCCGACAAGCAGGGCTTCCTGCGCTCCGGCACCTCGCTCATCCAGACCATCGGCCGCGCCGCGCGCAACGTGTCCGGCCAGGTCCACATGTACGCGGACACCGTCACCCCGGCGATGGCGCAGGCCATCGACGAGACCAACCGGCGCCGTGAGAAGCAGGTCGCCTACAACACGGCCCACGGCATCGACCCGCAGCCGCTGCGCAAGAAGATCAACGACATCGTCGCGACCATCGCGCGCGAGGAGGTCGACACCGAGGAACTGCTCGGGACCGGCTACCGCCAGGGCAAGGACGGCAAGGGCGCCAAGTCCCCGGTCCCCTCGCTCGCCGCCCACGCGCCGAAGGGCAAGGGCAGGAAGACGGGGGCGACCGTCGAGCTGGGCGACCGCCCGGCGACCGAACTGGCCGGGATCATCGAGGAGATGACCGACCGGATGAAGGCCGCCGCCGCCGAGCTGCAGTTCGAGGTCGCCGCCCGGCTCCGCGACGAGGTGTCGGAGCTGAAGAAGGAACTGCGCCAGATGAAGGAGGCCGGGCTCGCCTGACCCGCCCACCCCACGCCCCGCGCGGACCGGCCCGGTGTGTTGCAAGAACGACACAAAACCGGGCCTGTCCGGGCAGGTTGTCAGTGCCCCTGCGTAGGGTGCTGCTCACACCGATGAGAGGGGCAGCGCGTGACGGTCAACATGACCAAGGGGCAGGCCATCAGCCTGGAGAAGAAGGACGGGGGGAGCCTGACCTCCGTGCGGATGGGTCTCGGATGGCAGGCGGCGCCCCGCCGCGGCCTGTTCGGCTCGCGCACCCGTGAGATCGACCTGGACGCCTCCGCCGTCCTCTTCGCCGACAAGCAGCCGGTCGACGTGGTCTTCTTCCGCCACCTCGTCAGCGACGACGGCTCCGTCCGCCACACCGGCGACAACCTGGTCGGCGGCGCGGGCCAGGGTGGTGACGACGAGTCGATCCTGGTGGACCTCCAGCGGATCCCCGTCCACATCACCCAGATCGTGTTCACGGTGAACTCCTTCACCGGCCAGACCTTCCAGGAGGTGCAGAACGCGTTCTGCCGTCTCGTGGACGAGACCAACGGCCAGGAGCTCGCCCGCTACACCCTGGACGGCGGCGGTCAGTACACGGCCCAGATCATGGCCAAGGTGCACCGGGCCGGCGCCGGCTGGCAGATGACGGCCCTGGGCAACCCGGCCAACGGGCGCACCTTCCAGGACCTCATGCCGTCGATCCTCCCGGTCCTCTAGCAGGACCCGGAACGGGGGCCCGGAGCGGGCCCGTTCAGCACAGGAACGCGTACGGAGAGACGGAGCAGATGACCGCCGAGCTGGTCCGGGGGCAGAACCGCCCCCTGCCCCACACCCGCCTGGAGATCCGGGTCTCGGCCGGTCATCCGGTCGTCGCCGCGGCCACCCTGGGCGACGAGCAGGGCCGGATCGCGGGCGCCGAGGCCTTCGCCCACCCCGGAGCCGCCGCGCTGCCGGGTGTGGAGGTGTCCCGGCAGGCCGCCACCGAGCACCGGCTCGCCGTCGACCTGGAAGCGGTGCGGGAGACCGTCCACCGCGTCTCCGTCCTCCTCGCGCTGCCCGTCGGTGTGGACGGCCCCACCCGCTTCGGGACCTCCGACGCGCCCGTCGTCACCGTCACCGGGACCGACGGCGCCGGCATAGCGAGCTACACGATCACCGGCCTGGACCGGGAGTCCGCACTGATCGCCCTGGAGCTCTACCGCCGTCAGGGCGCGTGGAAGGTCCGGGCCGTCGGCCAGGGCTACGAGGGCGGGCTCGCGGCGCTCCTCGCCGACCAGGGCCTCGACCGGCCCGCCGAGCTGGCCGGCTCCGTCCTGGACGCCGTCGCCCGGGGCCTGGCCCGCTCGGTCGCCACGCCGCCGCCGAAGGTCCCCGACACCGACCGCGCCCGCCGGCCCGCCCCGGCCCGGCCGGCGGCCCCGGTGCAGCCCACAGCCGCGGCCCAGCCCGGGCCGACCCCGCCCACGGCTTCCGCCGGCGGGCCCATCGACTACACCCACCCGAGCCGCCGCCCGGCCCCCGCCGCCGCTCCGCCGCCGGCACAGGACCCCGCCCCCGCCGCGTACCCGGCACCCGTCGCCGGGGACGCCACCGGCTGGTCGATGGACGAGCGGCTCTACAACCAGGTGTGGGGCATGTTCGAGGACCTGGCCCGCAGCGCCGCCGCCTATCGCAGCGCCTGCCAGTTCGCCGAGTCCCGGCTCGACCAGGAGCTCGACCGGGTCCTCTCGGACCCGCGCAGCAGGATCGGCGGGGCCGGCGACGCCGCCCGGGCCGAGGCGAGGGCCAGGCACGACGAGCTCACCGCCCGGGCCCAGGAGGCCCTGGACCGCGACCTCGCGCAGCTCGCGGCCGAGTCCGAGGTGGTCGAGCCCGCGCTGCCTCCCGCCTACGCCCGCTGGGACAACCCCGTCTGGCAGGCCTACCGGGTGCCCACGGAGGCGCCGATGGCGGTCCGGCTCGGCGATCTCCACCTGCCCGAGCGCACCGGGCTGCGCATTCCCTTCCTGGCCCGGCTGCCGCTGAGCAGGGGCCTGTGGGTGGACTCCGGGCGCGGCCACTCCGAGGCCGCCGGACTGCTCGACGACGCCGAGCTGCGCCGACTGGCGCTGGACAGCGCCGTCGCCCACGCGGTGCGGCTGCTCGCCGCGCACCCGGTGGACACCTTCCGGGTGCGGGTCGTCGACGCGGCCGGCGCGGGCGCCGCCGCGTTCGCCCCGCTGGTCGAGGCGGGCGTCCTCGTGGCGCCGCCCGCCGCCGGAGCAGCCGGGGTCTCGGCCGTCCTCGCCCAGGTCACCGAGCGGGTCGACCTGCTGCAGATGGCGCTGCGGGCCGGTGCGTCCGAGGACCTCCCGCCGGGTCTGGACACGGCCGAGGAACTGCTGATCGTGCACGACTTCCCGCACGGCTTCGACGACCGCTCGGTCAACCAGCTGCGCTACCTCGCCGACGAGGGGCCGGCGGTGGGCACCCATCTGCTGATGGTCGCCGACCGGGAGGACGCGTCGGCCTACGGGCCGGTGCTCGACCCGCTGTGGCGTTCCCTCATGCGGCTCACCCCGGTGCCCGACGACCACCTCGCGGATCCGTGGGTCGGCCACGCCTGGACGTACGAGCCGCCGGCCTTCCCGGCGGGGAGCGGCGTGCTGGGACAGGTGCTCGCGCGACTGGCCGAGGCCCGCGGGCCAGGGCGACCGTATCGCCACTGACCTGCGGTTTTGGCCTCGCTTTACCTATCTCTTTACCTTTTCTTGGTTCTTCGGGTAGTGTTCTTGGTGCGGAGGGGAGTACTCCCTATACGCGGCGTACCCGTCAATACGGACAGGTCAGACACCTGATCCCGGGGCGTCGGCCCGGACCCTCCCGGGTGGAAGAGACCTCCGGCAACGACGAGGCTGATCTTCAGCCGTACGACGCCGGAGGCGCAGTGGACGTTTCTGTGACCCTGTGGGTGCTGACCATTCTCGGTCTGGGCGCCCTGATCGCGGCCGACTTCTTCATCGGGCGCAAGCCCCATGACGTGTCGGTCAAGGAAGCCGGCATCTGGACCGTGGTCTGGATCGTTCTGGCCGTGCTGTTCGGACTGGGCCTGTTGGTCTTCGGCAGCAGCCAGGCCTCGGGCGAGTTCTTCGCCGGATTCATCACCGAGAAGTCGCTCAGTGTCGACAATCTCTTCGTCTTCGTCCTGATCATGGCGAAGTTCTCGGTGCCCTCCCACCTCCAGCAGCGCGTGCTGCTCGTGGGTGTGCTCATCGCCCTGGTGCTCCGCGCGATCTTCATCGCCGCCGGCGCCGCCATCATCGCGAGCTTCTCGTGGGTCTTCTACCTCTTCGGCGCGTTCCTGATCTACACCGCCTGGAAGCTCATCCAGGAGGCGCGCTCGGACGAGGAGGAGGACGAGTTCGAGGAGAACCGCCTTCTCCGGTCCATCGAGAAGAAGTTCGGGGTGGCCGACCGCTACCACGGCACGAAGCTCTTCATCCGTAACAACGGCAAGCGCGTGCTGACCCCCCTGATGGTCGTCATGCTCGCGATCGGCACCACCGACGTGCTGTTCGCCCTCGACTCCATCCCGGCGATCTTCGGCCTCACGCAGGACCCGTACATCGTCTTCACCGCCAACGCCTTCGCCCTGATGGGTCTGCGGCAGCTGTACTTCCTCATCGGCGGCCTGCTGAAGAAGCTGGTCCACCTGAGCTACGGCCTGTCGGTGATCCTCGGCTTCATCGGCGTGAAGCTGGTCCTGCACGCCCTGCACGAGTCCGGGGTGCACGTGCCCGAGATCTCCATCCCGTTCTCGCTGGCCGTCATCTGCGGTGTCCTGATCATCACCACGATCACCAGTCTCATCGCGTCGAAGAAGCAGGCCCAGCGCGAGGCGGCGGAAGCCGCGGAGTCCGCCGGGGCCGCGCGGAGCGGCGAGACCGGCGAGCCCGAGAAGGACAGCGTCGGGGCCTGACCCCCGGCCGCGAGGGCCGGTGCGGGCGGCAGACAGCCGCCCGCACCGGCCCTTCGCCATGCCGGCTCCGGCTCCGTCATGCCGCGCCGACCACCCGTCCGTCACCCCGGTTGCGGGGGCGCTCGGAGGCGCCGGGGTCATCGCCCGCGCGCGGAGGTCACCAGCCGCGCTCGTGCCACGCCGCGAGGTGCGGGCGCTCGTCACCGAGCGTGGTGTCCTTGCCGTGGCCCGGGTAGATCCAGGTCTCGTCCGGCAGCACGGCGAAGAGCTTGGTCTCCACGTCGTGGATCAGGCTCGCGAAGGCCTCCGGGTCCTTCCACGTGTTGCCGACGCCGCCGGGGAACAGGCAGTCGCCGGTGAAGACGTGGGGGTGTCCGTGCGGGTCGTCGTAGATCAGCGCGATCGAGCCCGGGGTGTGCCCCACGAGCCGGCGGGCGGTGAGCTCGACCCGGCCGACCGTGATCGTGTCGCCGTCCTCGACGGGGACGTCGGTCCGGACGGGGATGCCCTCGGCGTCGTACCGCCCCGCGTACGTCGTGGCGTCCGTCGCCTCGGCGACCTCGGCCAGGGCCTGCCAGTGGTCACCGTGGCGGTGGGTGGTGACGACGGACGCGATGCCGTCGTCACCGATCAGCGTGAGGAGGGTGCCGGCGTCGTTCGCCGCGTCGATCAGCAGCTGCTCGCCGGTGGCCCGGCAGCGCAGCAGGTACGCGTTGTTGTCCATCGGGCCGACCGCGACCTTCGAGATCATCAGGTCGGTCAGCTCGTGCACGTCGGCGGGCCCGCCGACCTTCACCACTCCGCTGTACGTCATGGCCTCAGCCTAGCCCCGGGCGGCCGGGCCGTGTCTCCCGGATCGGGCCGGGCCCGCGGCGCCCCCGAGCCGGCCCGGACCGCGGGCCACGGCCGCCGGCCACGGCCGGCCCGGGGGCCGGCAGGGGCTAGAGCGGAGGGAGATCGGGAAGGCCGTCGCCGGACAGGACGGCGAGGTGGGCGCCCTTGTCGCCGCGGCCGGACAGCCAGCCGAGGAGTTCGGCGGCCGTGCCGCCCAGGACCACCGGCGTGCCCTCGGCGCCGCCGGTCCGCCAGGTGGGGTCGCCCTCGTCGAAGCCGAGGCGCAGGGTCACCGGGGGCACCTCGGGGCGGCCGGACCAGCGGTCGGCGAGGAACCCGATCTCCCGCAGGAGGAACTCCTCGGGGAGGTCGGCCAGGTCGTAGCCGGCGTCCAGGTCCACGTGGTGCAGGTCCACCTCGACCCAGCGGCGGAACGGCACCCGGGCGGCCCGGTCGGTGACGCCGTTGCGCAGCTCCACGGTGCGCTCCCAGTCGGCGGGCTCGCGGCACACCTCCTCGAAGCGGTCGGCGGTCGCGCGCAGGTCGGCGAGCTGGACGTCGAGGGGCCGGCCGGCGTCCCGCTCGATGTCCGCGTCACGGGTCTCGGCGTCCTTGTACATCGGCAGGCCCCGGAGGACGTTCACGAGGGCGTCGGCGTTGCGGGACAAGTGGGCCAGGACGTGACCGCGGGTCCAGCCCGGAAGCCGTGACGGCTCGGCCAGCGCCGCGTTGTCCAGGGAGGCGGCCGCGGAGAGCAGACGGTCGGTCGCCGCGCGCACGGCGGCGATGTCAGACGCATGGTCGATCATGGCGCTGACCCTAGGGGGTGCGGGGGCGGTCCGGCCAGCGGTTCCGGAGCTCCGACCAGGGAGGCAGTGCCGGGGCGGGCCACTCGTTCGGGTGAAGCAGGCGACGAACGGCCGGAAATCGAATGTGCGTGCTATAGGCTCGATGGAAGCATCCGGCATCCTGGGTTGTTGGGTGTTCAGGCACATCCGCTCTCTCAAGAAAGGTGCGGACCGGCGTGACCGACCGTCTCATCGTTCGTGGCGCTCGCGAGCACAACCTCAAGAACGTCTCGCTCGACCTGCCCCGTGACTCGCTCATCGTCTTCACCGGGCTCTCCGGGTCGGGCAAGTCGTCCCTCGCGTTCGACACGATCTTCGCCGAGGGGCAGCGCCGGTACGTCGAGTCGCTCTCCTCCTACGCCCGGCAGTTCCTCGGCCAGATGGACAAGCCGGACGTCGACTTCATCGAAGGTCTGTCGCCCGCGGTCTCCATCGACCAGAAGTCGACCTCGCGCAATCCGCGCTCGACGGTCGGCACGATCACCGAGGTCTACGACTACCTCCGCCTGCTCTTCGCGCGCATCGGCAAGCCGCACTGTCCCGAGTGCCGCCGGCCGATCTCCCGCCAGTCGCCGCAGGCCATCGTCGACAAGGTCCTGGAGCTGCCCGAGGGCAGCCGCTTCCAGGTCCTGTCCCCGCTGGTGCGCGAGCGCAAGGGCGAGTTCGTCGACCTCTTCGCCGACCTCCAGACCAAGGGCTACAGCCGCGCCCGGGTCGACGGGACGACGATCCAGCTCAGCGAGCCGCCGACGCTGAAGAAGCAGGAGAAGCACACGATCGAGGTGGTCATCGACCGCCTCACCGTGAAGGACGGCGCCAAGCGCCGCCTCACCGACTCCGTCGAGACCGCGCTCGGCCTCTCCGGCGGCATGGTCGTGCTCGACTTCGTCGACCTCGCCGAGGACGACCCCGAGCGCGAGCGGATGTACTCGGAGCACCTCTACTGCCCGTACGACGACCTCTCCTTCGAGGAGCTGGAGCCGCGCTCCTTCTCCTTCAACTCGCCCTTCGGTGCCTGCCCGGACTGCACCGGCATCGGCACCCGCATGGAGGTCGACCCGGAGCTGGTCGTCCCCGACGAGGAGAAGTCCCTCGACGAAGGGGCCATCCACCCCTGGTCGCACGGGCACACCAAGGAGTACTTCGGCCGGCTGATCGGAGGCCTCTCCGAGGCCCTCGGCTTCCGTACCGACATCCCCTACGCCGGACTGCCGCAGCGGGCCAAGAAGGCCCTGATGTACGGCCACAAGACCCAGGTCGAGGTCCGTTACCGCAACCGGTACGGCCGCGAGCGCGCCTACACCACCCCGGCCTTCGAGGGCGCCGTCTCCTTCGTGAAGCGGCGGCACAGCGAGGCCGAGAGCGACTCCAGCCGGGAGCGCTTCGAGGGGTACATGCGCGAGGTGCCCTGCCCCACCTGTGAGGGCACGCGCCTGAAGCCGATCGTCCTCGCGGTCACCGTGATGGAGAAGTCCATCGCCGAGGTATCCGCCATGTCGATCAGCGACTGCGCCGACTTCCTCGGACGGCTCACCCTCAACGCCCGCGACAAGAAGATCGCCGAGCGCGTCCTCAAGGAGGTCAACGAGCGGCTGCGCTTCCTCGTCGACGTCGGCCTCGACTACCTCTCGCTCAACCGCGCGGCCGGCACCCTGTCCGGCGGCGAGGCCCAGCGCATCCGGCTGGCCACCCAGATCGGCTCCGGCCTGGTCGGCGTGCTCTACGTGCTCGACGAGCCGTCCATCGGCCTCCACCAGCGCGACAACCACCGGCTCATCGAGACCCTGGTGCGACTGCGCGACATGGGCAACACCCTCATCGTGGTCGAGCACGACGAGGACACCATCAAGGTCGCGGACTGGGTCGTCGACATCGGCCCCGGCGCCGGCGAGCACGGCGGCAAGGTGGTCCACTCCGGCCCCTTGAAGGAGCTCCTGGCCAACAAGGAGTCGATGACCGGGCAGTACCTGTCGGGCCGCAAGGCCATCGACACCCCGGACATCCGCCGTCCCGTGGACCCGGGGCGCCGGCTGACCGTGCACGGCGCCCGTGAGAACAACCTGCAGGACATCGACGTCTCCTTCCCGCTGGGCGTCCTCACCGCCGTCACCGGAGTCTCCGGCTCGGGCAAGTCGACCCTCGTCAACGACATCCTCTACACCCACCTGGCGCGCGAGCTGAACGGCGCCAAGTCGGTCCCCGGGCGGCACACGCGCGTGGACGGCGACGACCTCGTCGACAAGGTCGTGCACGTCGACCAGTCGCCCATCGGCCGCACCCCGCGCTCGAACCCGGCGACGTACACCGGCGTCTTCGACCACGTCCGCAAGCTCTTCGCGGAGACCATGGAGGCGAAGGTCCGCGGCTACCTCCCCGGCCGCTTCTCCTTCAACGTCAAGGGCGGCCGCTGCGAGAACTGCTCCGGCGACGGCACGATCAAGATCGAGATGAACTTCCTCCCGGACGTCTACGTCCCGTGCGAGGTCTGCCACGGCGACCGGTACAACCGGGAGACCCTGGAGGTCCACTACAAGGGCAAGTCCATCGCCGAGGTCCTGGACATGCCGATCGAGGAGGCCCTGGACTTCTTCGAGGCCGTCCCGACCATCGCCCGCCACCTGCGCACGCTCAACGAGGTCGGCCTCGGCTACGTCCGGCTCGGCCAGTCCGCGCCGACCCTCTCCGGCGGCGAGGCCCAGCGCGTCAAGCTCGCCTCCGAGCTCCAGAAGCGCTCCACGGGCCGCACGGTCTACGTCCTGGACGAGCCGACCACGGGCCTCCACTTCGAGGACATCTCGAAGCTGATCAAGGTCCTGTCCGGCCTCGTCGACAAGGGCAACTCGGTGATCGTCATCGAGCACAACCTGGACGTCATCAAGACCGCGGACTGGGTCATCGACATGGGTCCCGAAGGCGGCAGCGGCGGTGGCCTGGTCGTCGCCGAGGGCACGCCCGAGGAGGTCGCGTCGGTGCCGACCAGCCACACCGGCAAGTTCCTGCGCGAGATCCTGGGCGCCGACCGCATCAGCGACGCGCAGGTCCCGGCCGCGCGCGGCGCCAGGAAGGCCCCGGCGAAGAAGACGGCGGCCACCAGGGCGACGGCCGCCAAGAAGGCCGCGCCCGCGAAGAAGACCGCCGCCAAGAAGACGACCAGCCGGGCCCGCAAGGCCTGACGGACGTCGACACCGGCCCCGAGGAGGGCATCCCGCCGCCGCGGGATGCCCCCCTCAGGCGTCGCCCAGCTCGTGCGCGTACGGAGGCTCCGCGCCCGCCCGCGTACAGGTGACCGCCGCCGCCCGCGCCGCGAAGGACAGCAGCTCCCGCCAGTCCGCCCGGGACAGCGCGGCCGGCTCCCGGCCGGCGAGCGCGTGCAGCAGGGCCGCGTTCACCGTGTCGCCCGCGCCGATCGTGTCCGCCACCCGCACCCGCACGCCCGGCACCGACACCTCGTACCCGGGGGTGAAGACCGTCAGGCCCCCGGCGCCCCGGGTCAGCACCACCGCGGCCGGGCCCGCAGCCAGCCACTCCTCCGGGCCGCCGCCCAGCCAGGCCGCGTCCTCCTCGGAGAGCTTCAGGAGCGAGACATCAGGCAGCCAGCCCGCGAACCGCTCCCGGTACGCCACCGGGTCCGGGATGAGCCCCGGCCGGATGTTCGGGTCCAGCAGGGTGAAGGCGCCCTCCCGCGAGGAGCGCCGCAGCAGGGCCTCGTACGCGCTCGCGCCCGGCTCCAGAGCCAGGGAGCAGGTTCCGAACGCCACCGCCCGCACCCCCTCCGGCAGCCGCTCGGGGACCGTGAAGAGCCGGTCCGCCGTGCCCTCCACGTAGAAGCCGTAGCGCGCGGAGCCGTCCGGGCCCACCGAGGCCACCGCCAGCGTCGTCGGCTCCGGTCCGCGCTGGACGAGACCGGTCCCGACCCCCGCCGCCCGCAGCCCGGCCACCAGCGCCTCCCCGAAGGCGTCCGTCGAGACCCGGGAGCAGAAGGCCACGTCCGCGCCGATCCGCCCGAGGGCCACCGCCGTGTTGTACGGGCCGCCGCCCGGGCGGGGCAGCAGCGGGGCGAGAGGGCCCGGCGCCCCGTCGGGGACCAGGTCGATCAGGGACTCACCTGCGACGACGATCACGTACGGAACGTAACCCATGCCGACCCGTCGGGACAGGCCCCGCCGCAGGTGCCCGCGGGGCCGCCGGTATCGTCGGTTCGGTCCCCACTCACGACGTCTTGTCCCCGACCCGACCGATGGAGCACTCATGTCCGGCCAGACCCCTCGCCGCACCGTACTGAAAGGCGCCGCCCTCGCCGGGGCCGCCGGGCTGGGTGTCGCCGCCTGCTCCACCGACTCCAAGCTGGGTCACGCCGAGAACCCCACGCCGACCGCCCCGGTGACCCTCGGCGCGGCCGACGAGGTCCCCGTCGGCGGCGCCAAGCTCTACCGCGAGCAGCGGGTCCTCGTGCACTGCCCCGCCGAGGGCCGGTACAAGGCCTTCAGCGCCCAGTGCACCCACGCCGGCTGCCTCCTCGACAAGATCGAGAAGGACGAGGGCCACTGCCCCTGCCACGGCAGCCGCTTCGACGTCACCACCGGCCGGGCCGTCCAGGGCCCGGCGACCGTGCCGCTGCCCGAGGTCCCGGTGCGGGTCGAGAACGGCCGGCTGATCGCGGGCCCGAAGGCCTGAGGCCCGTCCTCCGGACCAGGCCGGGATCGGTGGTGTCCGGCACGCGCGTCTGCCGCGTCGCCGTCGGTCGCCACGGCATGGCTCCCTGCACGGCGCCTTGCGGCTGCACGCACCAGCCGCGTCCTCGATCTCACGGGGCCGTGCACCCGGCCCGGCGGCCGCCTCAGGCCCAGTCCCAGTCGATGCCCAGGATGCCCGGGCGCACCCCCTGCTCCACCAGGTGCACCGCCCGGTGCCGGCCGGTCAGGGTCAGCTCGGACCGCCCGCCGCGCGGTGCCCCCGTGGACGCCTGGGCGAAACGGCGGCACCGCACCGGAAGGGCGGCCTCGTCGAAGCGGACCTGCAGCACGTACTGCCCGCCCGCGAAGCTGAAGCCGCGCACGTACTCCCGGCTCGGTCCGCCCGTGCCGTCCTCAAAGCCGTACGAGAAGACGTAGGTGTCCCCGGCCCGCAGCCGGGCGTCGAAGAGCAGCTCGGCGACCAGCACCCCGGTCCCCGCGTGCCGGCGGACCCGCCCCACCCGGCAGTTCTCCGCCGCCCGCACCTCCACCCGGTCCGGATCGCAGCCCGGATCGCCCCGGTGGATCGCCAGATAGCGGTCGATCCCGTCCCGGTGTGCCCGCACCACCTGCTGCGAGTCCCGCCCGAGCAGCTCCCGGCCCGCCCCGATCCGCACCCGCTCCTGGTGCCCCACCGTGTGCAGCCCGCCGTCGGTCGGGGACTCCAGCTCGGCCAGCAGCTCCTCCACGACCCCCGAGGCCTCGACCAGCGAGCGGTACGAGCGGGCCGCCGGGCGCTCCACCTCCGCGCGGACCGCGGCGTCCTCGGCGAGCAGCCGGATCAGCGAGTTGCCCGGCAGCTGCAGCACCTCCTCCAGGGCCCGCACCGCCTTCATCGACTCCGGCCGCTGCGGCCGGCGGGCCCCCTGCTGCCAGTAGCTCAGGGACGTCACACCGACCTTCACGCCCCGGTGCGCCAGATGGTGCTGGACCCGCTGCAGCGGCAGCCCGCGCACGGCGAGCGCGGTGCGCAGCGCCAGATGGAAGGGACCGGTGTGCAGCAGCTGCACCAGATCGGCCTCGGTGTGGCCCACGAGGTCTCCTCAGTGAACGTTCACGGTGGGGGAGGCGGCGCGTCGGGGCGCCCCGGCGGTCGGGCAGGTGGACCGGCGACGGCCGTTCACACCCCGCCCCCACCGTTCACAGCTCGTCGTCACCCCGCATTGAAGCGTGTTGACCCGATCCGGACAACGCCCGATGCTCCAGACCAGCGTCCGGACGCGCTCCTCTCCTCCGACTCCCCACATCCCCACACCGGGAGGAACGCGATGCGCACCAGAAAGACCCTCGCGGCACTCGCCGCGGCAGCCGCCCTCTTCGCCGTCCCCGCCCCCTCGGCGTCCGCCGCGCCGACGGCCGGTCCGGACGGCGCCGCGGACGGCGTGTCCGCTCTCGCCTCCAAGCGCCTGAACATCACCATGCAGGCCCAGCAGAAGACCAACTGGTGCTGGGCCGCGAGCGGCAACACCATCGCCACCTGGTACGGCCGGAACTACAGCCAGAACCAGTTCTGCAACGCCGCCTTCGGCCGTCAGCAGGGCTACGACTGCCCCAACTGGCAGGCCGACCTGGGCAACGTCCAGAACGGGCTCAGCTGGGCGGGCATCAGACCCGGTTCGTACGTGACCGGCTGGCTGCGGTACTCGACCGTGCAGACCGAGATCAACGCCGGGCGCCCCGTGGAGACCCGGATCCAGTGGTCCGGCGGTGGCGGGCACATGCACGTCGTGTACGGCTACGACGACGCCGACAGCTGGGTCTACTGGGGCGATCCCTGGCCCTCCAGCGACCGCTACAACTGGGCCTCCCACGCCTGGTACGTGAACAACAGCACCTTCTCCTGGACCCACTCGCTCTACCGGATCGGGGCGTGACGACGATGGACCTTCGTACCCGTGCCCTGGGGGCCGGTCTGCTGGCCGCCGCCGCCCTCGTCGCCCTGGGGGCGGTGCCGGCCCACGCGACCGGCGGCCCCGGTGCCGGCGGGGCGCTTCCGGTCGCACCGACGCCCGAGAAGGCGGCCGCCGCGCCGCGCACGCTGGACACCGTCGCCCGTTTCTTCGCCCGGGACGACGCCGCCTCCGCCCGTGCGGCGGCTTCGCCCCGCATCGAGGGAGCGTCGGTGCCCGTACGGCTCCTGTCGCCCGACTTCGTGGCCGGGAAGCCGGGCGCGCCGGTGGCCCGCGTCGAGTTCCACGCCAGCAAGGCGGTCGCCGCGGACGGCCGGACTGCCTCGCTGTGGTCCGTGCGCGGTCCGGGCGGCGGCTGGCAGGTGGTCAACATCGCCACCGGCGACGACGAGGTCCGCTACACGGCGCAGGGGCTGCGGCTGCTGCCGGGCGGGACCGTCTTCCGGGAGCCGCAGATCGACGCGTGGTACGTCCAGAAGGGCGCGAAGGTGCTGCCGCTGGACGAGGACGCGGTGCGGGCGGTGGGGCGGAACGGGACGTCGCTGGACGCCTATCGGGTGCGTGTGACGAAGGCGTACGGGGACAAGCTGCCCGGTTCCGCGTACGCCCGCCGGGGTGCGGCCGGGGGGTACGACACCGGGGCCCACGCCCCCGTGGCCGCCCCGGCCGCGTCCGCGCACGACGAGCCCGCCGTGACCGCCGCGGCGGCGGGCGGTGCGGGTGCGCTGCTGGCCCTGGCCCTCGCCGGCGGCGCGGCCGTCCGCCGCCGCACCCGGTAGCGCCGGCCCGCGGCCCGTCGGCCCCGCCCGGGGGATCCCCGGGCGGGGCCGACGGGCTCAGCGGAACGCCGGGCCTCGCCGCGCCCGCGCACCTACCGCTCCGACCCGGGCCGGGAGGGCCGGCGCCGTGGTGGTACGGGGAGGCGCAGCGGGCGGAACGCGCCGCTCGGACGCGGTCCCGCGGGCCCGTCCGTGCCGCCCCGGCAGGACGGTCGGCCCCACGGAGTGAGGCGCGAAGCCCGCACGGCCGCCGTGCGTGCCCCCGCCGTACGGGCCGCCCCGGGGGGCGGGCAGGGGTCGCTACTGGGCCAGGTAGCCGCCGTCCACCGGGAGGATCGCGCCGGTGACGAAGGAGGCCTCGGGGGAGGCGAGGAAGAGGATGGCCGCGGCGACCTCCTCGGGGCGGCCGAAGCGGGCCATCGGGTGGGCCCTGGCGACCGTGTCGAGGTACTCCGGGCCGCCCGGCTCGTCGCGGACGGCGGCCACGCGTTCCGTCTCGATCGTGCCCGGGGCGACCGCGTTGACGCGGATGCCGTGCGCCGCCCACTCCACCGCCAGGTGCTTCGTCAGGCCCGTCGCCACGAACTTGGCCGGGCCGTAGACCGCCTGCCGGGCCTGGCCCGCGACGCCCGAGACGGACGAGGTGCACACGATCGCCCCGCCGCCCGCACCCCGCATCGCCTCGATCGCGTACTTGCAGGTGAGGAACGTGCCCCGGCCGTCGACCGCCATCACCTCGTCGAAGTCGGCGGCGCTCGCCTCGGTGATGTCGAGCAGCGGGATCACACCGGCGTTCGCCACGAGGACGTCGATGCGTCCGAAGCGCTCCACCGCGGTGGTGATCATGCGGCGGGCGTCCGCGTCGACCGAGACGTCGCCCACCACCGTCACCACCCCGTCGCCGAGCGTGCCCAGCCGCTCCGCGTTCACGTCCGCCGCCACCACCCGCGCGCCCTCCGCGGCGAAGCGCAGCGCCGTCGCCCGGCCGATGCCGTCCGCCGCGCCCGTCACCACGCACACCTGTCCGGCGAGCCGTCCTGAAGAACCCTGGTTCGTCATGTCCGGCCAACGAGCGCACGCGGCCTGAGTGTCGGTCCCCGCCAGTAGGGTGGGAGCCATGGCCGACCCCTCCAGCTACCGCCCCAGGCCGGGACAGATCCCCGACTCGCCGGGGGTCTACAAGTTCCGCGACGAGCACCGCCGGGTGATCTACGTCGGGAAGGCGAAGTCCCTGCGCCAGCGCCTGGCGAACTACTTCCAGCCGCTCGCGAGCCTGCACCCGCGTACGGCGACGATGGTGACCACGGCGGCCTCCGTGGAGTGGACCGTCGTGGCGACCGAGGTCGAGGCGCTGCAGCTGGAGTACTCCTGGATCAAGGAGTTCGACCCCCGGTTCAACGTGAAGTACCGGGACGACAAGAGCTACCCGTATCTCGCCGTCACCCTCGACGAGGAGTTCCCGCGGGTCCAGGTCATGCGGGGGCACAAGAAGAAGGGCGTGCGCTATTTCGGGCCGTACACGCACGCGTGGGCCATCCGCGAGACCGTCGACCTGATGCTCCGGGTGTTCCCGGTGCGCACGTGTTCCGCGGGGGTCTTCCGCAACGCCGCGTCGGCCGGGCGGCCCTGCCTGCTCGGCTACATCGGGAAGTGCTCCGCGCCCTGCGTCGGCCGGGTCGACGCGCAGGAGCACCGCGAACTGGCCGAGGACTTCTGCGACTTCATGGCCGGCCGCACCGGCACCTATCTGCGCCGCCTGGAGAAGCAGATGATGATCGCGGCCGAGGACCTGGAGTACGAGAAGGCCGGCCGGCTGCGCGACGACATAGAAGCCCTGCGCAAGGCCATGGAGAAGAGCGCGGTGGTGCTCGCCGACGCCACCGACGCCGATCTGATCGCGCTCGCCGAGGACGAGCTGGAGGCCGCCGTGCAGATCTTCCACGTGCGCGGCGGCCGGGTCCGCGGCCAGCGCGGCTGGGTCACCGACAAGGTCGAGGCCGTCGACACCGCCGGGCTCGTCGAGCACGCCCTCCAGCAGCTGTACGGCGAGGAGAGCGGCGACGCCGTCCCCAAGGAGGTGCTCGTCCCCGCGCTGCCGGAGGACACCGAGGCGGTCACCGCCTGGCTGTCCGGGCGCCGCGGGTCGAACGTGTCCCTGCGCATCCCGCAGCGCGGCGACAAGAAGGCCCTCATGGAGACGGTCGCCCGGAACGCCCAGCAGTCCCTGGTGCTGCACAAGACCAAGCGGGCCAGCGACCTCACCACCCGCTCCCGGGCCCTGGAGGAGATCGCCGAGGCCCTCGACCTGGACTCGGCGCCGCTGAGGATCGAGTGCTTCGACATCTCGCACCTGCAGGGCGAGGACGTCGTGGCCTCCATGATCGTCTTCGAGGACGGGCTGCCGCGGAAGAGCGAGTACCGCCGCTTCCAGATCAAGGGCTTCGAGGGCCAGGACGACGTCCGGTCCATGCACGAGGTGATCAGCCGCCGCTTCAAGCGCTATCTCGCCGAGAAGGAGAAGACCGGCGAGTGGGGGGACGGGGAGGTGCCCGCCGAGACCGGCGGGCGCGACGAGGACGGGCGGCCCAGGCGCTTCGCCTACCCGCCGCAGCTCATCGTCGTCGACGGCGGGCAGCCCCAGGTCGCCGCGGCCCGCCGCGCCCTGGACGAGCTCGGCATCGACGACATCGCCGTCTGCGGCCTTGCCAAGCGCCTGGAGGAGGTCTGGCTGCCCGGCGACGACGACCCGGTCGTGCTGCCGCGCTCCAGCGAGGGCCTGTACCTCCTTCAGCGGGTACGTGACACGGCTCACGACTTCGCCATCCGCTACCAGCGGTCCAAGCGCACCAAGCGCATCCGCAGCAGCCCCCTGGACGCCGTCCATGGCCTGGGGGAGACGCGCAAACAGGCGCTCATCAAGCATTTCGGCTCGGTCAAACGGCTCCGGCAGGCGACAATCGAGCAGATCTGCGAGGTCCCCGGCATGGGCCGCAAGACGGCCGAGGCCGTGGCGGTGGCCCTCGCGCAGGCGGCCCCGGCCGCGCCCGCCGTGAACACGGCAACAGGAGAGATCATGGAAGACGACGGGGGCAGCACCGCATGACCACGCACGACGCGCACGAACAAGAGAACGAGTACGAAGGCGGAGCACCAGACATGAGTACGGGCACGACGGAGCCCGACGGCGAGAACAACGCCGACGCGGCCATCCCCGAGCTGGTGATCATCTCCGGCATGTCCGGGGCCGGGCGGTCCACCGCGGCGAAGTGCCTGGAGGACCTCGGCTGGTTCGTCGTGGACAACCTGCCGCCCGCGCTGATCCCCACCATGGTCGAGCTGGGCGCCCGATCCCAGGGCAACGTGGCCCGGATCGCGGTCGTCGTCGACGTCCGCGGCCGGCAGTTCTTCGACAATCTGCGCGAATCCCTGGCCGATCTCGACGCCAAGCAGGTCACCCGCCGCATCGTGTTCCTGGAGTCCTCCGACGAGGCCCTGGTCCGGCGCTTCGAGTCGGTCCGCAGGCCGCACCCGCTCCAGGGCGACGGCCGTATCGTCGACGGCATCGCCGCCGAGCGGGACCTGCTGCGCGAGCTGCGCGGCGACGCCGACCTGGTGATCGACACCTCCAGCCTCAACGTGCACGAGCTGCGCGCCAAGATGGACGCCCAGTTCGCCGGCGACGAGGAGCCCGAGCTGCGGGCCACCGTGATGTCCTTCGGCTTCAAGTACGGGCTGCCGGTCGACGCCGACCTCGTCGTCGACATGCGCTTCCTGCCGAACCCGCACTGGGTCCCCGAGCTGCGCCCCTTCACCGGCCTGAACGACGAGGTCGCCAACTACGTCTACAACCAGCCCGGGGCCAAGGAGTTCCTGGACCGCTACACCGAGCTGCTCCAGCTGATCGCCGCCGGCTACCGCCGCGAGGGCAAGCGCTACGTGACGATCGCCGTCGGCTGCACGGGCGGCAAGCACCGCTCCGTCGCCACCGCCGAGAAGCTGGCCGCCCGCCTGGCCTCGGAGGGCGTCGAGACCGTCGTCGTGCACCGGGACATGGGGCGCGAGTGAAACCGTACCGCCGGCGTACGTCCACCCTCTCGGTGCGGCGTACGCTCCGCAGGCGCGGCGCCCAGCCCAAGGTCGTCGCGCTCGGCGGCGGCATGGGCCTGTCGGCCTCCCTCGCCGCCCTGCGCCGCATCACCGGCGACCTGACCGCCGTGGTCACCGTCGCCGACGACGGGGGCTCCAGCGGCCGGCTCCGTGAGGAGCTGGGCGTGCTGCCGCCGGGAGACCTCCGCAAGGCGCTCGCCGCGCTGTGCGGCGACGACGACTGGGGCCAGACCTGGGCCCGGGTCATCCAGCACCGCTTCCAGTCCAAGGGCGAGATGCACGGCCACGCCGTGGGCAATCTGCTGATCGTCGCCCTCTGGGAGCAACTGGGCGGCGACCCCGTGCAGGCCCTCGACCTGGTCGGCAAGCTGCTCGGCGCGCACGGCCGGGTGCTGCCCATGTCCGCCGTGCCGCTGGAGCTCCAGGCCCTGGTCAAGGGCCACGACCCGGCGCGGCCGCACGACGTGGACACCGTCCGCGGCCAGGCCACGGTGGCCCTCACCCCCGGCGAGGTGCAGTCCGTGCACCTGGTGCCGCACGACCCGCCGGCCGTGCCCGAGGCCGTGGCCGCGGTCCTGGACGCGGACTGGGTCGTGCTCGGTCCCGGGTCCTGGTTCTCCTCGGTGATCCCGCACCTCCTGGTGCCCGAGCTGCTCGACGCCCTCGTGGAGACGAAGGCCCGTCGGGTGCTCTCGCTGAACCTCGCGCCGCAGCCCGGAGAAACAGAGGGCTTCTCCCCGCAGCGTCATTTGGAGGTTTTGGCACGACACGCCCCTAAACTCGCCCTGGACGTGGTGCTGGCCGACGAGGCCGCCGTGCGCGACGTGTCTGCCAGGGAACCTCTCACCGATGCCGCCAAGCGGCTCGGCGCCGAGGTCGAGCTGGCGCCGGTCGCCAGACCCGACGGTGCTCCGAAGCACGATCCGGAGCTGTTGGCCGCCGCGTACGACCGTATTTTTCGGATGCATGGAAGGATCGGCCCATGGCGATGACGGCAGCGGTGAAGGACGAGATCTCCCGGCTCCCCGTCACCCGGACCTGCTGCAGGAAGGCAGAGGTCTCGTCGATCCTGCGGTTCGCCGGCGGGCTGCACCTGGTGAGCGGCCGGATCGTGATCGAGGCGGAGCTGGACACCGCGATGGCGGCCCGCAGACTCAAGCGGGACATCCTCGAGATCTTCGGGCACAGCTCCGAGCTGATCGTGATGGCCCCCGGCGGGCTGCGCCGCGGCTCGCGCTTCGTGGTGCGCGTGGTCGCCGGCGGCGACCAGCTGGCCCGCCAGACGGGCCTCGTGGACGGCCGGGGACGCCCCATCCGGGGCCTGCCCCCGCAGGTGGTCTCCGGGGCCACCTGTGACGCGGAGGCCGCCTGGCGCGGGGCCTTCCTGGCGCACGGCTCGCTGACCGAGCCGGGCCGCTCCTCCTCCCTGGAGGTCACCTGCCCGGGCCCCGAGGCCGCGCTCGCCCTCGTCGGCGCCGCGCGCCGGCTGTCGATCGCGGCCAAGGCCCGCGAGGTCCGCGGGGTGGACCGGGTCGTGGTCCGGGACGGCGACGCCATCGGCGCCCTGCTCACCCGGCTCGGCGCGCACGAGTCGGTGCTGGCGTGGGAGGAGCGGCGGATGCGGCGCGAGGTCCGCGCCACCGCCAACCGCCTGGCCAACTTCGACGACGCCAACCTGCGCCGCTCGGCCCGGGCCGCGGTCGCCGCGGGCGCCCGGGTGCAGCGCGCCCTGGAGATCCTCGGCGAGGAGGTGCCCGAGCACCTCGCCGCCGCGGGCCGGCTGCGCATGGAGCACAAGCAGGCCTCCCTGGAGGAGCTGGGCGCGCTCGCCGACCCGCCGCTGACCAAGGACGCCGTGGCCGGCCGGATCCGCCGCCTGCTCGCGATGGCGGACAAGCGGGCCCAGGACCTGGGCATTCCCGGGACGGAGTCCAACCTGACGGAGGAGCTGGACGACAGCCTCGTCGGCTGAGAACGCCAACTCCCCACTGCCGGTGCCTTTCTGAGGTACCGGCAGTTTCGTTGGGCGGGCTTCGGCCGACGCGCCGGAGGCACCCTTGACAGGGGTATGAGCCGCCACGAATCTGGCGTCCGTTCACATTCGTGGCAGACGACAGCAAGGGGGGCTGATGAGGCGCACCGCGAGATCGATCCTCGCCGTGGCATCACTGCTGATCGCGGGTCTGGCGACGGCGCCCGGCGCCGGGGCGCGGACCGGGGGCGACGGCGGGGACGCCGAGCAGCTCTCCGTCTGGCGGGCGACGGTCACCAGGGAGCAGGTGCCGCTGCTGCTCGACGCGGGCACCGACGCCCACGAGCTGACCGAGCAGGTGCCCGCCAGGGGCGCCGCGACCGTCGAGCTCTATCTCACCGGGAGGCAGGCCGGGCAGCTGCGCCGGCAGGGCGTCGCGCTCACGGAGCACACCCTGACCGCACAGGCCGGGAAGCGGGTCGCGAGCGCCGGCGACGGCGTCTTCCGCCCGTACGGCGGCAAGGGCGGCCTCAAGGAGGAGATCCTGGACACGGCCCGGACCCACCCGGGGCTCACCAAGGTCGTCTCCATCGGCAGGACGGTCAAGGGGCAGGACATCCTGGCCCTGAAGGTCGGCAAGGACGCCCGCAGGTCCCGGGACGGCAGCAGACCGGCCACCCTGTACCTGTCCAACCAGCACGCCCGCGAGTGGATCACCCCCGAGATGACCCGCCGGCTGATGCACCACTATCTGGACGAGTACGGCAGGGACCCGCGGATCACGCGGATCGTCGACACCACCGAACTGTGGTTCGTGCTCTCCGCCAACCCCGACGGCTACGACTTCACCCACGCCGACCCCGCCCACCGCCAGTGGCGCAAGAACCTGCGTGACAACGACGGCGACGGGCGGATCGAGTCCGGCGACGGCGTCGACCTCAACCGCAACTTCGCCTACAAGTGGGGCTACGACGACGAGGGCTCGTCGCCCGACCCGGCCGACGAGACCTTCCGCGGCAGCGGCCCCATGTCCGAGCCCGAGACCCGGGCCCTGGACGCCTTCCAGAAGCGCATCGGCTTCCGCTACGCGGTCAACTACCACTCCGCCGCCCAGCTGCTGCTCTACGGGGTCGGCTGGCAGGTCGCCACCGACACTCCCGACGACGTGGCCCTCAGGGCGCTCGCCGGCACCCCGCAGAAGCCCGCGGTGCCCGGCTACCGGTCGCAGGTCTCCTCCGAGCTCTACATCACCAACGGGGAGGCCGACGGACACGCCGCGAACGTCAACAGGACGCAGATGTTCACCCCGGAGATGTCGACCTGCGCCACCGCCTCCCGGGTCGACCCGGACGACGCCTGGGATCCGGCCGACTGCGCGTCCGTCTTCACCTTCCCCGACGACGAGAAGCTGATCCAGGCCGAGTTCGCGAAGAACATCCCCTTCGCGCTCGCCGTCGCCGAGACCGCCGCGCACCCCGACCGTCCGGTCTCCCCGGTCGGCATCGAGGCGCCGGACTTCACCCCGGACGCCTTCGCCACCTCCTACGCCCGGGGGGCCGGCCAGGAGGTGTCCGTCACCGCCCGCAGGTCGCTGCGCGGCAAGACCCTGAACTACCGGATCAACGGCGGCCCCACCCGGCGCGAGGGTCTGGAGCCCTGGAAGGGCGGCGAGACCTACGGCGGCGGGGACAACCTCTACTTCGACGAGTACCGCGCGACGGTCGAGGGCGCGAGGACCGGCGACACGGTCGAGGTCTGGTACACCGCCCGCACCCGCGAGGGCGGGGCGACCGCGTCGACCCCGTTCACGTACACCGTGGCCGAGCGTCCCCGCGCCGACGTCCTCGTCCTCGCCGACGAGGGCGGCACCACCGCCGCCCGGCACGCCGGCGCCTATGTGCGGGCGCTCGCCGCGAACGGGCGCCGAGCCGCCGTCTGGGACGTCGCCACCCAGGGTGCCCCGCACGCCCTGGCCGTGCTGGGCCACTTCCGTACCGTCGTCTGGTACTCCGGCGCCGAGCAGCCCTCGGGGGCCGCTCTCCAGGCCGTCCGGGCCTATCTCAACGAGGGCGGCAAGCTGATCGACATGGGCGAGAAGTCCGGCGGCTTCGCCCAGGTCGGCCGTGCGCAGTCCAACGACTTCGCCCAGTACTACCTCGGCGCGTACCAGCGGGCGGGCCTCGACGGTCCGGCCTCCTTCGCCGGAGCCGGCCGCCTCGGCACCACCGGCACGCCCCTCGCCGCCGCGGCGGACAACCCGCTCGACAACGCCGGCGCGTACACCGTCACCTCCGACATCCTGAGGCCCGACCGCTTCCCGCAGTTCGCGAGCAGCGCGCCGGCGGGCGACTACCCGGGCGTCCGCACCCCCTTCGAGCCCTACGCGGGCAGCCGCTTCGCCGCGCTGCGGCACGCGGACGGCACCTGGGGCCGGCTGAGCCGGACCGTCGACCTGACCGGCGTCGCCGCCGCCTCGAAACCGAGTCTGACCTTCCAGGTCAGCTACGACACCGAGCCGGGCTACGACAACCTGGTCGTCGAGGCCCACACGGTCGGCCAGGACGACTGGACCACCCTGCCCGACGCCAACGGCGGCACCTCCGCGGAGCCGCCCGCCGACTGCGGGGAGGGCTACTACGTCCGGGAGCACCCCTTCCTGGCCCACTACCTGACCGTCGGCGCGGACGGCTGCACCGCCACCGGCACCACCGGCGCCTGGCACGCCTTCACCGGAGCCTCCAACGGATGGCGTCAGGCGAGCGTCGACCTGAGCGCCTACGCCGGCCGGAAGGTCGAGCTCGCGGTCTCCTACGTCTCCGATCCGGGCACCGGGGAGACGGGCGTCTTCCTCGACGAGCTCCGTCTCACGGCCGGGTCGGTGAGCGACACCGAGGGCTTCGAGAGCGGAATGGGCGATTGGTCCGTACCCGGGGCGCCGGCCGGCAGTCCCGGGAACACGAATGACTGGAAGAGTTCCGCGGCCCTCTTCCACTCGCGGGCAGCGGTCACCACCCGTGACACCGTCCTCATCGGCTTCGGGCTCGAGCACGTCCCGAATGCGGCGGATCGGGCGAATCTTCTCGGAAGGGCTCTTACTTCGCTCCGACGCTGAATCGGGCGCTCAGGCGAGCACCGGAAAATGTCACTCTCCGTAGCGGAAACCGGGGTGCGCGGAGGGTCCGTACCCGTTGGTAGGCAAGGGCTGTAGGCCTTTTTCCAGCACTTTCCGGGCGTGTACGACCGCACCAGATGTCACGCGTAGCCATCTGGAGAGGTAGGGTCGTAAGCGGTCGGGGACATCCCAAAAAGAAGCTCGCCGGGCGTCGAAACCCGGCGTACCTAACGAGGAGATCGGTTCGTGACGATCCGCGTAGGCATCAACGGCTTTGGCCGTATCGGTCGCAACTACTTCCGCGCGCTCCTTGAGCAGGGTGCCGACATCGAGGTCGTGGCCGTAAACGACCTGGGTGACACCGCGACCACGGCCCACCTGCTGAAGTACGACACCATCCTGGGCCGCCTCAAGGCCGAGGTGACCCACACCGCCGACACGATCACCGTCGACGGCCACACCATCAAGGTGCTCTCCGAGCGCAACCCGGCCGACATCCCGTGGGGTGAGCTGGGCGTGGACATCGTCATCGAGTCCACCGGCATCTTCACCAAGCGCGAGGACGCCGCCAAGCACCTCGCCGGCGGCGCGAAGAAGGTCCTCATCTCGGCTCCGGCCAAGGACGAGGACATCACCATCGTGATGGGCGTCAACCAGGACAAGTACGACGCGGCCAGCCACCACGTCATCTCCAACGCGTCGTGCACCACCAACTGTGTCGCCCCGATGGCCAAGGTCCTCGACGAGAACTTCGGCATCGTCCGCGGTCTCATGACCACGGTCCACGCGTACACCAACGACCAGCGCATCCTGGACTTCCCGCACAAGGACCTGCGCCGCGCCCGCGCCGCCGCGGAGAACATCATCCCGACCACCACGGGTGCCGCCAAGGCCACCGCGCTGGTCCTCCCGCAGCTCAAGGGCAAGCTCGACGGCATGGCCATGCGCGTCCCGGTCCCGACCGGCTCGGTCACCGACCTGGTCGTGGAGCTCTCCCGCGAGGTCACCAAGGACGAGGTCAACGCCGCGTTCAAGAAGGCCGCCGACGGCGAGCTCAAGGGCATCCTGTTCTACACCGAGGACGAGATCGTCTCCTCGGACATCGTGAGCGACCCGGCCTCCTGCACCTTCGACTCGTCGCTGACGATGGTCCAGGAGGGCAACTCGGTCAAGGTCCTCGGCTGGTACGACAACGAGTGGGGTTACTCCAACCGTCTCGTCGACCTCACCGTCTTCGTCGGCGGTCAGCTCTAAGCTCTAGGGCGGGCTTTCGATATGAAGCAGGGCTCGGGCAGCGCGAAGACGCGCTGTACGGGCCCTGTGTCGTGTGCTCCATCGCGTGTACCAAGGAGTCAGGAACAGATGAAGACGATCGACGAGCTGCTCGCCGAGGGCGTCTCCGGCAAGCGGGTGTTCGTCCGCGCCGACCTCAACGTGCCCCTCGACGGCACGACCATCACCGACGACGGGCGCATCCGCGCCGTCGTCCCCACCGTCAAGGCGCTCGCCGACGCGGGCGCCCGCGTGGTGGTCGCCTCGCACCTGGGCCGCCCCAAGGGCACCCCGGACCCGGCGTTCTCGCTCGCCCCGGCCGCCGCGCGGCTCGGCGAACTGCTGGGCGCCGACGTGGCGTTCGCGACCGACACCGTCGGCGAGTCGGCCACAGCGACCGTCGCGGGCCTCGACGACGGCCAGGTGGCCGTCATCGAGAACCTCCGCTTCAACCCGGGCGAGACGTCCAAGGACGACGCCGAGCGCGGCGCCTTCGCGGACCAGCTCGCCCGGCTCGCCGACCTCTACGTCGGCGACGGCTTCGGTGCGGTGCACCGCAAGCACGCCTCGGTCTTCGACCTCCCGGGCAGGCTGCCGCACTCCGCCGGCTACCTCATCGCCACCGAGGTCGGCGTCCTGAAGAAGCTCACCGAGGACGTCAAGCGCCCCTACGTCGTCGTCCTCGGCGGCGCCAAGGTGTCCGACAAGCTCGGGGTGATCGACCACCTGCTGGAGAAGGCCGACCGCATCCTCGTCGGCGGCGGCATGGCCTACACCTTCCTCAAGGCCAAGGGGCACGAGGTCGGCATCTCGCTGCTCCAGGCGGACCAGATCCCGGCCTGCCTGGACTACCTGGCCCGCGCCGAGAAGCGCGGCGTGGAGTTCGTGCTCCCGGTCGACGTCCTGGTCGCGCCCGAGTTCCCCGACCTGAAGACCAAGGCTCCGGCCCACCCCACCACGGTCGCCGCGGACGCCATCCCGGCCACCGAGGAGGGCCTGGACATCGGCCCGAAGACCCGTGAGCTCTACGCGGCCAAGCTGGCCGACGCGGGCACCGTCTTCTGGAACGGTCCGATGGGCGTCTTCGAGCACCCCGACTACGCGAACGGCACCCAGGCCGTCGCCCAGGGCCTGCTCGACTCGTCGGCCTTCACCGTGGTCGGCGGCGGCGACTCGGCCGCCGCCGTCCGCCTGCTGGGCTTCGACGAGAATGCATTCGGCCACATCTCGACCGGCGGCGGCGCCTCCCTCGAATACCTCGAGGGCAAGCAGCTCCCCGGCCTCGTCGCACTGGAGGACTGACCCCCTTATGAGCACCCGCACCCCGCTGATGGCGGGCAACTGGAAGATGAACCTCAACCACCTCGAGGCCATCGCCCACGTCCAGAAGCTCGCCTTCGCGCTGACCGACAAGGACCACGACGCCGTGGAGGTCGCGGTCCTCGTGCCCTTCACCGACCTGCGCTCCGTGCAGACCCTGGTCGACGGCGACAAACTGAAGATCAAGTACGGCGCCCAGGACCTCTCGGCGCACGAGTCCGGCGCGTACACCGGCGAGATCTCCGGCCCGATGCTGGCCAAGCTGAAGTGTGCCTTCGTGGCCGTCGGCCACTCGGAGCGCCGCCAGTACCACGCCGAGACCGACGAGCTCTGCAACGCCAAGGTGAAGGCGGCCTTCCAGCACGGCCTGACCCCGATCCTCTGCGTCGGCGAGGAGCTGGACGTGCGCGAGGCCGGCAACGCCGTCCCGCACACCCTGGCCCAGGTCGAGGGCGGCCTGAAGGACGTCCCGGCCGAGCACGCCGAGTCCGTCGTGATCGCCTACGAGCCGGTGTGGGCCATCGGCACCGGCAAGGTCTGCGGTGCCGAGGACGCCCAGGAGGTCTGCGCGGCGATCCGCGGCAAGCTCGCCGAGCTGTACTCGCAGGAGCTGGCCGACAAGGTCCGCATCCAGTACGGCGGCTCCGTCAAGGGCGGCAACGTGGCCGAGATCATGGCCCAGGCCGACATCGACGGCGCGCTGGTCGGCGGTGCCTCGCTGGACGCGGACGAGTTCGTGAAGATCGTGCGCTTCCGCGACCAGTGATGATGTAGAGCGGCGGACGCGATCCGTCGTACCCTTGCGGGGGTCGGGCAGGTACCCTGTCCGGCCCCCGTCCGTATAAGTCCGAGGAAGTTGGTCCAGCCGTGGTTATGGGGTTCTCGATCGCCCTGATCGTCTTCAGTGCGCTGCTGATGCTGCTCGTGCTGATGCACAAGGGGAAGGGCGGCGGCCTCTCCGACATGTTCGGTGGCGGCATGCAGTCGTCCGTCGGTGGCTCCTCGGTCGCCGAGCGCAACCTGGACCGCATCACCGTGGTGGTCGGTCTGCTGTGGTTCGCGTGCATTGTCGTACTTGGGCTGCTGATGAAGATGGACGGGTAACTCCAATCACTGGACGCGCGTTGGGCCTTACGTAGACTGGGGCATCTTCGAGCACCATCACGCAGGGAGTTACGACCGTGGCAAGTGGCAACGCGATCCGGGGAAGCCGGGTCGGAGCGGGGCCGATGGGGGAGGCCGAGCGGGGCGAGTCGGCACCGCGCCTCCGCATCTCCTTCTGGTGCTCGAACGGGCACGAGACGCAGCCGAGCTTCGCCAGTGACGCACAGGTTCCGGACACCTGGGACTGCCCGCGCTGTGGCTTCCCGGCCGGCCAGGACCGGGACAACCCGCCGGACCCGCCGCGCACCGAGCCCTACAAGACGCACCTCGCGTACGTACGGGAGCGGCGCAGCGACGCGGACGGCGAGGCGATCCTCGCCGAGGCGCTCGCCAAGCTCCGCGGCGAGATCTGAGCACGGCGTGACGACGTAGAGCGTGAGGAACGGGCGCCGCCCGCGAACCGGATTCGCGGGCGGCGCCCGTTCGCCGTTCCGGCCCGCTGCCCGCGTGCCCGTCGGCGTTGCGCGCGGTGAGCGCGAGGGCGGCCGTCGCCCGCGAGGAGGTCGGCTGCGCCACGCGCGCGTAGAGGCAGTCGAGGATCGGCAGCACCGGGTGCCGGGTGCCGAAGCCGCCGTGCCGGAAGCCGGTCGGGGCGGCCGTGGAGGTCGGGTGGACGCCGGCCGTGCGGGCCGCCGGGGACCGCGGGTCCCCGGTCACGGGGCGACCGTCGTGGCCCCCGCTCGCCGGGACTCGCCGACCGGCTGTACGCCCTCGCCACGCCCCGGTCCCAGGACCTGTTCGTCATCATCCCCCCACTCCGGCGTCAGCACCGCCGTCGTCGACCTCGCGCTCAAGGTGACCGGGGCCCGGCATCCGCTCGTCGCGCCGACCTCCCTGGAGCACCCGCACGCCGTCCCCGCCCGCCACCGCGGCGGGCGCCGAACACGTTTCACACACCGCATCAATTAGGTTGGAGGTGCAGCGGGGCACACACGCAGGACACGGAGAAACACGAAGAAATGGGCGAAGTCGAGATGACGAACGCGGGACGTACCAGGCTCAACCAGCTGCCCGAGTGGGCGGCCCTCGGCAAGCACCGCGAGCAGCTGGGCGACACCCACCTGCGCGAGCTGTTCGCCGCCGACGCACGGCGCGGCACCGACTACACGCTGCGCGTCGGCGACCTGTATCTGGACTACTCCAAGCACCTGGTGACGGACGAGACCCTGGCGCTGCTGCGCGAACTCGCGGCCGCCACCGGGGTCGCCGAGCTGCGCGACGCCATGTTCCGCGGCGAGAAGATCAACAACACCGAGCACCGCGCGGTGCTCCACACCGCGCTGCGCGCCCCGCGCGGGGCGGTCGTCGAGGTGGACGGCGTCGATGTGGTCCCCGAGGTGCACGCCGTCCTCGACAAGATGGCCGGCTTCGCCGACAAGGTCCGGGCCGGCGAGTGGACCGGCCACACCGGCAAGCCCATCAAGAACATCGTCAACATCGGTATCGGCGGCTCGGATCTCGGCCCCGCCATGGCCTACGAGGTCCTGCGCTCCTTCACCCGGCGCGACCTGACGTTCCGTTTCGTCTCCAACGTCGACGGCGCCGACCTGCACGAGGCCGTCCGCGACCTCGACGCCGCCGAGACCCTCTTCGTCGTCGCCTCGAAGACCTTCACCACCATCGAGACGATCACCAACGCCACCTCCGCCCGCAACTGGCTCCTCACCGAGCTGAGGGCCGGTCAGGAGGCCGTCGCCAAGCACTTCGTGGCCCTGTCGACCAACGCCGGGAAGGTCGAGGACTTCGGCATCGACACGGCGAACATGTTCGGGTTCTGGGACTGGGTCGGCGGCCGCTACTCCTTCGACTCCGCCATCGGGCTGTCCCTGATGATCGCCGTCGGGCCGGCCGCCTTCCGCGAGATGCTCGACGGATTCCACCTGGTCGACGAGCACTTCCGCACGGCCGCCCCCGAGGAGAACGCGCCGCTGCTCCTCGGCCTCCTCGGCATCTGGTACGGCGCCTTCTTCGACGCCCAGTCGCACGCGGTGCTCCCGTACTCGCACTACCTGTCGAAGTTCACCGCGTACCTCCAGCAGCTCGACATGGAGTCGAACGGCAAGTCCGTCACCCGCGACGGACAGCCGGTCGACTGGCAGACCGGACCCGTCGTCTGGGGCACCCCCGGCACCAACGGCCAGCACGCCTACTACCAGTTGATCCACCAGGGCACCAAGGTCATCCCGGCAGACTTCATCGGCTTCGCCGAGCCCGTCGCCGATCTGCAGCCCGGCCTGGTCGCCCAGCACGACCTGCTCATGGCCAACTTCTTCGCCCAGACCCAGGCGCTCGCCTTCGGCAAGACGCCCGACGAGGTCCGCGCCGAGGGCGTCCCGGAGGAACTCGTCCCGCACAAGACCTTCCAGGGCAACCACCCCACCACCACGATCCTGGCCGACGCGCTGACGCCGTCCGTGCTCGGCCAGCTCATCGCGCTGTACGAGCACAAGGTCTTCGTCCAGGGCGCCGTCTGGAACATCGACTCCTTCGACCAGTGGGGCGTCGAGCTCGGCAAGGTCCTCGCCAAGAAGATCGAGCCGGTGCTGACCGAGGGCCGGGGGGCCGAGCAGCTCGACTCCTCCACCGCGGGGCTCGTCGCCGCCTACCGCTCGCTGCGTGGCCGGAACCGAAAGGCCTGAGGGAGGTGACGGGGGAGAACGCGGTCCGGCTGCGCCCGCCCAGGAACGCCCTCGACCGGCGGGCCGTCGGCTGGTGGCGGGTGCAGCTGCTGGTCGCCACCGCCGTCCCGGCGGGCGTCCTGGGGGTGCTCGGCGCCTTCATCGGGCCGGCCAGGACCTGGCTCCTGGGTGCCGCCGCCGCGGTGGCGCTGCTCGGGCTCGCCGCGACCGCGTTCCTCCCCGCCTGGTGGTTCCGGGTGCACCGCTGGGAGGTCACGGACGACGCCGTGTACGTCCGTACCGGAGCCCTCCGGCAGGAGTGGCGGATCGCCCCCATGTCCCGGATCCAGACCGTCGACACCGTACGCGGCCCACTGGAACGGGCCTTCCGGCTCGCCACCGTCACGGTGACCACGGCCTCCTCCAGGGGGGCGATCCGCATCGAGGGCCTCGACCACGAGCTCGCCGCCGGACTCGCCGAACGGCTCACCGCGATCACCCGGGCCACCCCCGGGGACGCGACATGAGCACCGCCGGGCCGGAGGAGGACTGGCGGCGGCTCGCCCCGCGCACCCTGCTCGCCGGCGTCGCCGTCCTGTGCGGCGTCGCCGGCGGCGCCGCGGTCCCCGCCTTCCTCAGCCTCTCCTCCGGCTCCCGGCCGCTGTGGCAGGCCGCCGCCTGGGTCCTGGCCGGGGCCGTCCTGATCGTCGGCGGCGGCTGCGCCGCCGACCTGGTCCGGCTGCGCCGCACCCGCTACCGCGTGGGTCCCGACCGGGTCGACCTCCACACCGGGCTGCTGGTCGTCAAACGGCGCTCCCTGGCCCGCGAACGCATCCGCAGCGTCGACCTCACCGCGAACCCGCTGGAACGCCTCCTCGGCCTGGTCAAGGTGCGGATCGGCACCGGCGAGCACACCGACGGCGAGTCCACCCTCGCCCTCGACCTGGTCACCCGGGCCGAGGGTGAGCACCTCCGCCGCACCCTGCTCGCCCGCGCCGCCGGCCCGTCGGCCGACCCCGCGCACGACGGCGTCCTCGCCCTGCTCGACCCGCGCTGGATCCGCTACGCCCCGGTCTCCTTCGTCGCCCCGCTGCTCGGCGGGGCCGCGGCCGGTGCCGTCCTGCAGGTGAGCGACTGGTTCGGCGCGCAGAAGCAGGTCATCCACTGGATAGGCGACCGGTTCGAGGACGTGTCCCTGCCGTGGATGATCGTCGACCTGGCGCTGCTCGCCGTCGTCGCCGGGATGATCGGCGCCCTCGGGCTGTGGATCGAGATGTGGGGGGACTACCGCCTGGAGCGCGAACCCGGCGGCACGCTCCGGGTCCGGCGCGGCCTGCTCACCGCCCGTTCCGTCTCCCTGGAGGAACGCCGGCTGCGCGGCGTCGAGCTCGTCGAGCCCCTCGGCGTACGCCTCCTGCACGCCGCCCGCGTCGACGCCGTGGCCACCGGCCTCGCCCAGGACGACGACGACCGGCACGGCGACCTCAAGAACCTGCTGCCGCCCGCGCCCCGGGCCGTCGCCCTGCGGGTCGCCGCCCGGGTGCTGCAGGAGGCCGAACCGCCCTTCGGGGCACCGCTCGCCGCCCATCCCCGTGCCGCCCTCGCCCGGCGGGTGCGCCGGGCACTGTGGGCCGGGCTCGGTCCGGCGGCCCTCCTCGCCGTCCTCGGCCTCCGCCTCACCCCCGTGCTGCTGTACGTCGCGGCCGGTGTCGGCGCGGTGCTCACCCCGGTCGCCCTGCTGCTCGCCCGCGATGCCTACCGCAGCCTCGGACACGGCATCAGCGGTGCCTGTCTGGTGGCCCGTTCGGGGACCGTCCGCCGCTCCACCGTGGCCCTGCGGCGGGACGGGATCATCGGATGGACCGTGCGGCAGTCCTGGTTCCAGCGCCGCGCCGGAGTGCTCACGCTCAGCGCGACGACGGCCGCCGGAGACGGCGCGTACGACGTCCACGACGCCGGCGAGAGCCAGGGCCTGGCCTTCGCCGCCGAGGCCGTGCCGGGTCTCCTCGCGCCCTTCCTGGAAACGCCGGAGGCCCGGTCCACCGAGCGGTGAACCGGGCCTCCCGGACGAGCCCGAGGCTCAGGCCGAGGCCGGCGGATACAGGCTCCGCGGCAGTTCCGACGCGGCCGCCGCGTCGAGCAGCCACAGCGTGCGCGAACGCCCGTAGGCGCCCGCCGCCGGGGCCTGCACCTCGCCGGCGCCGGACAGCGCGATGGCCGCGGCCTTCGCCTTGTCCTCGCCGGCCGCGAGCAGCCAGACCTCCTTCGCGGCGCGGATCGCCGGCAGCGTCAGCGAGACGCGGGTCGGCGGCGGCTTCGGCGCGCCGTGCACGCCCACCACCGTCAGCTCGGTCTCGCGGACCGCCGGGAGCTCCGGGAAGAGCGAGGCCACGTGCGTGTCCGGGCCGACGCCCAGCATCAGCACGTCGAAGGTCGGCACCCCGCCATGGTCGCCGGGACCGGCCGCCGCGGCGAGCTCGGCCGCGTAGGCCGCGGCCGCGGCGTCCACGTCCGAGCCGTGCGGACCGTCCGAGGCCGGCATCGCGTGCACCCGTGCCGGGTCCAGCGGCACGCTGTCGAGCAGCGCCTCGCGGGCCTGGGTGACATTGCGCTCCGGGTCACCGGACGGCAGATACCGCTCGTCGCCCCACCACAGGTCCAGCCGCGTCCAGTCGATCGCGTCCCGGGCGGGTGCCGCGCGCAGGGCAGCGAGCAGCCCGTTGCCGTTGCGTCCGCCGGTGAGCACGATCGAGGCGGAGCCGCGGGCGGCCTGGGCGTCGACGATCTTGGTGATCAGCCGGGCCGCGGCGGCCTCGGCCATCAGTTCCTTGTCGCGGTGGACGACCAGCTGAGGGGTGCTCACTTGGCCGCCGCCTTCTTGGCCGGGGCCTTCCTGGCGGCCCGCTTGGGGGCCTCCTCGGCCTCCGCCCCGGCCCCGGCGACCTCCTCGACCTCGGTGGCGTCCCCGGCCTCGGTGGCGTCCCCGGCCTGCGGCGCGGGCATCGCGGGGGCGGTGGTGGCCGCCTCCTCGTCGAGCCGCTCCAGGCCGAAGCGCAGCGCCGAGGCGTAGGTGTCGTCCGGGTCGAGCCGGCGCAGCTCCTCCGCGATCAGCTCGGCCGTCTCCCGGCGCTTGAGCGCCACGGCCCGGTCCGGCTGTCCCATGATCGAGAGCGTCGCGAGCGAGCCGTCCGGCCGGTCGAGCACGATCGGCCCGGTGTTGGTCTCCAGCCGCACGGAGGTGAGACCGGGGCCGGCCGACTTCGAACGCCGCACCGGAATGGTGAGCCGGTCGGCCAGCCACATCGCGAGCAGCTCGACGCTCGGGTTGAACTCCTCGCCCTCGACCTCGGCCGAGGTCACCTCGCAGGCGACCTGGTCGAGCGCGGCGGCCAGCATCGAACGCCACGGGGTGATCCGGGTCCACGACAGGTCCGTGTCGCCCGGGGTGTACGCGTCCGCGCGCGCGGTCAGCTCATGGATGGGCTGCTCGGCGGCGTACGTGTCGGTGACACGGCGCTGGGCGAGGGCGCCCAGCGGGTCGTTCGCCGGGTCGGTCGGCGCGTTCACCGGCCACCAGACGACGACGGGCGCGTCCGGCAGCAGCAGCGGCAGGACCACCGACTGGGCGTGGTCGACGACCTCGCCGTACAGCCGGAGCACCACCGTCTCGCCGGTGCTGGCGTCGGCGCCGAGGCGGACCTCGGCGTCGAGCCGCGCCTTGGCGCGGTCCCGCGGGGTCCGCGAGACCCGCTTGATGACGACGAGGGTCCGCGAGGGGTGCTCGCGGGACGCCTCGTTGGCCGCCTTGAGCGCGTCGTAGGCGTTCTCCTCGTCGGTGACGATGACGAGGGTGAGCACCATGCCGACGGCCGGGGTGCCGATGGCCCGCCGCCCGAGCACCAGCGCCTTGTTGATCTTGGAGGACGTGGTGTCCGTCAGGTCGGTCTTCATGGCCGGCGCCAGCTCCTGCCGTCTCGTGCGAGCATCTCGTCCGCCTCGACCGGACCCCAGGTCCCGGACTCGTACTGCGCGGGCTTCCCGTGCGCGTCCCAGAACTGCTCGATCGGGTCGAGGATCTTCCAGGACAGCTCGACCTCCTCCACGCGCGGGAAGAGGTTGGAGTCGCCGAGCAGGACGTCGAGGATGAGCCGCTCGTACGCCTCGGGGCTGGACTCGGTGAAGGACTCGCCGTACGCGAAGTCCATCGAGACGTCCCGGATCTCCATCTGCGTGCCCGGAACCTTCGAACCGAACCGCACCGTGACGCCCTCGTCCGGCTGGACCCGGATGACGATGGCGTTGCGGCCGAGCTCCTCGGTCGCGGTGTGGTCGAACGGGGAGTGGGGCGCGCGCTGGAAGACCACCGCGATCTCGGTGACGCGGCGGCCGAGCCGCTTGCCGGTGCGCAGGTAGAAGGGGACGCCCGCCCAGCGGCGGTTGTCGATCTCCAGCTTGATCGCCGCGAAGGTGTCGGTCTTCGACTGCGGGTCGATGCCGTCTTCCTGCAGATAGCCGACGGCCTTCTCGCCGCCCTGCCACCCGGCCGCGTACTGGCCGCGGACCGTCGACTTCGCCAGGTCCTTCGGCAGCTTCACCGCGCCGAGCACCTTGGTCTTCTCCGCGGCGAGCGCGTCGGCGCCGAAGGAGGCGGGCTCCTCCATCGCGGTCAGCGCGAGCAACTGGAGCAGGTGGTTCTGGATGACGTCACGGGCGGCGCCGATGCCGTCGTAGTAGCCGGCGCGGCCGCCGATGCCGATGTCCTCGGCCATGGTGATCTGCACGTGGTCGACGTACGACCGGTTCCAGATCGGCTCGAAGAGGGTGTTGGCGAAGCGGAGCGCCAGGATGTTCTGGACGGTCTCCTTGCCGAGGTAGTGGTCGATGCGGAAGACCGCCTCGGGCGGGAAGACCTCGTGGACGACCTCGTTCAGCTCCTTGGCCGAGGCGAGGTTGTGGCCGAAGGGCTTCTCGATGACCGCACGGCGCCAGGAGCCGTTCTTCTGGTCGGCCAGGCCGTGCTTCTTGAGCTGCTGGACGACGAGCGGGAAGAACTTCGGCGGCACCGAGAGGTAGAACGCGAAGTTGCCGCCGGTGCCCTGCGCCTTGTCCAGCTCCTCGATGGTGGCCTTCAGCTGCTCGAAGGCGTCGTCGTCGTCGAAGTCGCCCTGGACGAAGCGCATCCCCTGGATCAGCTGCTGCCACACCTCCTCGCGGAACGGGGTGCGGGCGTGCTGCTTGACGGCGTCGTGGACCTCCTGCGCGAAGTCCTCGTCCTGCCACTCACGGCGGGCGAAACCGATCAGCGAGAAGCCCGGCGGCAGCAGACCCCGGTTGGCGAGGTCGTAGACGGCAGGCATCAGCTTCTTACGGGACAAATCGCCCGTGACACCGAAGATCACCAGACCCGACGGCCCCGCGATGCGCGGGAGCCGTCGGTCTGCGGCGTCACGGAGCGGGTTGGCTCCGGTGACTGCGCTCAAGGTGACTAACCCTCCGAGGGTGCGCGGCGGGCGAGCTCCGCCTCGGTCGACTTCAGCAGGTCGTTCCAGGACGCCTCGAACTTGTCGACGCCCTCGTCCTCCAGGAGCTGGACGACGTCGTCGTACGACACGCCCAGCGCGGCCACGTCGTCGAGGAGCGAACGGGACTCGTCGTACGTGCCGTGGATGGTGTCGCCGGAGACCTCGCCGTGGTCGGCGGTGGCGTCCAGGGTCGCCTCCGGCATGGTGTTCACGGTGTTCGGGGCGACCAGGTCCACCACGTACAGGGTGTCCTTGTAGGCCGGGTCCTTCACGCCGGTCGAGGCCCACAGCGGACGCTGCTTGTTGGCCTGCGCCTTGTCCAGGGCGGCCCAGCGCTCCGAGCCGAAGACCTCCTCGTACGCCTGGTAGGCCAGGCGCGCGTTGGCGAGGGCCGCCTTGCCCTTGAGGGCCTTGGCCTCGTCGGTCCCGATGGCGTCCAGGCGCTTGTCGATCTCGGTGTCCACGCGGGACACGAAGAAGGACGCGACGGAGTGGATCTTCGACAGGTCCAGGCCGCGCTCGCGCGCCTTCTCCAGACCGGCCAGGTAGGCGTCCATCACCGCGCGGTAGCGCTCGAGGGAGAAGATCAGCGTCACGTTGACGCTGATGCCGAGACCGATGACCTCGGTGATCGCCGGCAGACCCGCCTTGGTGGCCGGGATCTTGATCAGCGTGTTCGGACGGTCCACCAGCCAGGCCAGCTGCTTGGCCTCGGCGATGGTGGCCGCCGTGTCGTGGGCGAGCCGGGGGTCGACCTCGATGGAGACCCGGCCGTCCTGGCCCTGCGTCGCGTCGAAGACGGGACGCAGGATGTCGGCGGCGTCCCTCACGTCAGCCGTCGTGATCATCCGGATGGCCTCGTCCACGGTCACCTTGCGGGCGGCCAGGTCGACGAGCTGCTGCTCGTAGCCGTCACCCGAGGAGATCGCCTTCTGGAAGATGGACGGGTTGGTGGTCACGCCCACCACATGGCTCTGGTCGATGAGCTCGGCCAGATTGCCGGACGTGATCCGCTTGCGCGAGAGGTCGTCCAGCCAGATCGCGACGCCTTCGTCGGAGAGGCGCTTGAGAGCGTCTGTCATGAGAGTTGCATCTCCATTAAGTCGTACGTATGTGCGTCAGCGCGCGGCGGCGTCGAGGGATTCCCGCGCGGCGGCGACGATCGCCTCCGGCGTGAACCCGAACTCGCGGAACAGGACCTTGGCGTCGGCCGAGGCACCGAAGTGCTCCAGCGAGACGATCCGGCCCGCGTCGCCGACGTACCTGTGCCAGGTCAGACCGATGCCGGCCTCGACCGCGACCCGCGCCCTGACCGACGGCGGCAGGACGGCGTCCTTGTACTCCTGCCCCTGCTCCTCGAACCACTCCACCGACGGCATCGAGACCACACGGGTCGGGACGCCGGCCGCCTGCAGCTGCTCCCGGGCCTCGACGGCCAGGTGCACCTCGGAACCGGTGGCGATCAGCACCACCTGCGCGTCGCCGTCGGCGTCGAACAGCACGTAGCCGCCCTTGGCCGCGTCCTCGTTCGGCGCGTAGGTCGGGACACCCTGACGGGTGAGCGCCAGACCGATCGGGGTGCCCTTGCCGAACTCCTTCGTGTGGCGCTGGGTGATCTCGCGCCAGGCGATCGCCGTCTCGTTGGCGTCGGCCGGGCGGACGACCGTGAGGCCCGGGATCGCGCGCAGGGAGGCCAGGTGCTCCACCGGCTGGTGGGTCGGGCCGTCCTCGCCGAGACCGATCGAGTCGTGCGTCCAGACGTACGTCACCGGCAGGTGCATCAGCGCGGAGAGGCGCACCGCGTTGCGCATGTAGTCGGAGAACACCAGGAAGGTGCCGCCGTACACGCGGGTGTTGCCGTGCAGGGCGATGCCGTTCATCTCCGCGGCCATGGAGTGCTCGCGGATGCCGAAGTGGATCGTCCGGCCGTACGGGTCCGCCTCGGGCAGCGGGTTGCCCTTCGGGAGGAAGGAGGACGTCTTGTCGATCGTGGTGTTGTTCGAGCCGGCGAGGTCGGCCGAGCCGCCCCACAGCTCGGGGATCACCGAGCCGAGCGCCTGCAGCACCTTGCCGGAGGCGGCACGGGTCGCCACGCTCTTGCCCGCCTCGAAGACCGGGAGCTTCTCGGCCCAGCCGGCCGGCAGCTCGTTGGCCTCGATGCGGTCGAACTCGGCCGCCCGCTCCGGGTTGGCGGTGCGCCACTCGGCCAGCGACTTCTCCCACGCGGCGCGGGCCTCGCGGCCGCGGTCGCCGAGGGCGCGGGTGTGCGCGATGACCTCGTCGGAGACCTCGAAGGACTGCTCCGGGTCGAAGCCGAGCACCCGCTTGGTGGCCGCGACCTCGTCGTCACCGAGCGCCGAGCCGTGGGCGGCCTCGGTGTTCTGGGCGTTCGGGGCCGGCCAGGCGATGATCGAGCGCATCGCGATGAAGGAGGGGCGCTCCGTCTCGGCCTCGGCGGCCTTGATCGCGGCGTACAGGGCGGCCGGGTCCAGGTCGCCGTTGGCCTGCGGCTCCACACGCTGGACGTGCCAGCCGTACGCCTCGTACCGCTTCATCGTGTCCTCGGACACGGCGGTCTCGGTGTCGCCCTCGATCGAGATGTGGTTGTCGTCCCACAGCAGGATCAGGTTGCCGAGCTTCTGGTGCCCGGCGAGCGAGGACGCCTCGGCGGAGATGCCCTCCTGGAGGCAGCCGTCACCGGCGATCACGTAGATGTGGTGGTCGAACGGAGAGGTGCCCTGCGCGGCCTCGGGGTCGAACAGACCGCGCTCGAAGCGGGCGGCCATCGCCATGCCCACCGCGTTCGCGACGCCCTGGCCGAGCGGACCGGTCGTCGTCTCGACACCCGCCGTGTGGCCGTACTCCGGGTGGCCCGGGGTCTTCGAGCCCCAGGTGCGGAAGGTCTTCAGGTCGTCGAGCTCGAGACCGAAGCCGCCCAGGTAGAGCTGGGTGTAGAGGGTCAGGGACGAGTGCCCGGCGGAGAGCACGAACCGGTCGCGGCCCACCCACTCCGGGTCGGCGGGGTCGTGCCGCATCACCTTCTGGAAGAGGGTGTAGGCGGCGGGCGCGAGGCTCATGGCCGTACCGGGATGGCCGTTTCCGACCTTCTGAACGGCGTCGGCGGCCAGGATGCGGGCGGTGTCCACGGCCCGCTGGTCCAGTTCGGTCCACTCGAGGTCTGTGGTCGTCGGCTTAGTGCTCACCCTGAGTCAGGGCTCCTCTCCGCATGTCTTGAGCCGGTGACTGAGGGTGTCCCGGCGATGTCGAGCCTACCCCTGGAATTCGCCCCTCTTTTCGTGTCCATGCCCCTCATATGAGCGCTCTCCCTGCAAGACTGCCGCCGGGCGTGGCAGTTCGCCTCCCGAGGCGAGCGGGGCCGGTGTCCGCCCTTCGGGACACGCGTCGGGCGAGCCCCGCCAACACGACCCCACCCCCGCGAAGATCGGGCTATGGGCAACGTCTACAGTGGCGTGGTACGCGCAAGTCTTCACCCCGTCCTCATCCGGGTGGCTTGCTGGGAAATTCTCTGTCAGGGGTGTGCGTGACGGCCGTCGAGTCCCGACCCGCAGGGGTCGTCTTGACTCCCAGCCCGGGGGGCCGTAGGCCGTTCGGGGCCCGCGTCAAGGCGTTCGTGGCGCTGACCAAGCCGCGGATCATCGAGCTGCTGCTCATCACGACCGTTCCGGTGATGTTCCTCGCCGAACAGGGCGTGCCCGACCTGTGGCTGGTGCTCGCCACCTGCTTCGGCGGCTATCTGTCCGCGGGCGGCGCCAACGCCCTCAACATGTACATCGACCGCGACATCGACGCCCTGATGGACCGCACCTCCCAGCGTCCGCTGGTGACCGGCATGGTCTCGCCGCGCGAGGGACTGGTCTTCGGCATCACCCTCGCGGTGGTCTCGACGCTCTGGTTCGGGCTGCTCGTCAACTGGCTGTCCGCCTGGCTGTCGCTCGGCGCGCTGCTCTTCTACGTGGTCGTCTACACGATGATCCTCAAGCGGCGCACCAGCCAGAACATCGTCTGGGGCGGCATCGCCGGATGCATGCCGGTGCTCATCGGCTGGTCCGCGGTCACGAACTCGATGTCCTGGGCCGCCGTCATCCTCTTCCTCGTCATCTTCTTCTGGACGCCGCCGCACTACTGGCCGCTGTCGATGAAGGTGAAGGAGGACTACGCGCGGGTGGGCGTCCCCATGCTCCCGGTGCTCGCCTCCAACAAGGTCGTCGCGAAGCAGATCGTCCTCTACAGCTGGGTCATGGTGGCGGTCTCGCTGCTGCTCACCCCGCTGGGCTACACCGGCTGGTTCTACACCGCCGTGGCGCTGCTGACCGGCGGCTGGTGGCTCTGGGAGGCGCACGGGCTGCTCAACCGGGCCAAGTCCGAGGTGACGGGCGCGAAGCTCAAGGAGATGCGCCTCTTCCACTGGTCCATCACCTACGTCTCGCTGCTCTTCGTGGCGGTCGCGGTGGACCCCTTCCTGCGCTGACCCCCGTACGACGTCTTCCCCTGCCGGCGGCCGGGGTGCGTGGCCCACGCCACGTGCCCCGGCCGTCGCCAGTGGATCTACCCACGAGTAGGCTCTTTCCCATGGCAGACACGAAGCAGGCGGAGCGCAAGGCGGCCAAGCTGGCCAAGGAGATCAGGGCCTTCTCCGGGAAGCACGGCGGCGCCGAGGGACAGCTGGCCCACATCGGTCAGGCGGGCACCCGCATCGTCCTCGTCGGTGAGGACGGCGGCTGGGGCGACCTGGTGGCCCCGACCTACGCGATCGCGGAAGCGGCCGCCGAGAAGGCCGGTCTCACGCTCCACGAGGAGTTCGACGGCGAGTTCGCCGCCAAGGTCGTCACCGGCCCGTACGAGTGGACCCGGATGGCCGGTATCCAGATCGGCGGCCCGGCCAACGCCTGACGCCGCCGGGGCTCCGGAGGCAACAACCTCACGCGGGGCTCACCCGTTAGGAACGGTGAAGCCCGTCCTCACGTGGGAGCCCCCCGAATGATCGACACTCCGAGCCTGGTGGACCAGTACTGCCACGGGGTGCTCCGTACGGAGCTCGGCCTCGGCACCTTCGAGACCCGTCTCGCCCCGGCCGAGGCCCCACCCGCCGCCGGCACCACCTTCTTCGACACCCAGGCCGGCTTCGCCGTCCGCCGCTGGTGTCCGCCGCTCCTCGGCCTCGAACCGCACTGCCCGCCGGCCCGCTATCTCGCGCGGCGCCGTGAACTCGGCGTCCTCGAAGCGGGGCGGCGGCTGCTGCGCGCCTCCGGCATCGCCACCTACCTGGTCGACACCGGGCCGCCCGGCGATCTGACCGGGCCCGCCGAGCTCGCCGCCACGGGCGGCGCCGCCGCGCACGAGATCGTCCGGCTCGAACCCCTCGCCCAGCAGGTCGCCGACACCTCGGGCACCGTCGACGCCTTCCTCGCCCACCTCACCGAGGCCGTCCACGGGGCCGCCGCGGGCGCCGTCGCCTTCACCTCGGTGGCGGGGGCACGGGGCGGGCTCACGGCCGTCCCCGAGCCGCCCGGACCCGGTGAGGTGCGCGGCGCGGCGGGGCGCTGGCTGGCCCGGCGCACGGCCGGCCAGGCACTGGACGACCCGGTGCTGCTGCGCCATCTGCTGTGGGTCGCGGTCGGGGCGGGTCGCCCGCTCCAGCTGCACGTGGGGGAGCGGGACCCGGGCACCCTGGCCGGCTTCGCGGCCGCCACCGGCGGCCACGGCGCCGACCTGGTGCTGCTGCACGCCTACCCGTACCACCGTCAGGCCGCCCGGCTCGCCGGGCACTTCCCGCACGTCTACGCGGACCTGGGCCCGGTCGTCGCCCGCACCGGGGCGAGGGCGGCCGCGGTGCTGGCGGAGTTCCTGGAGCTGGCCCCCTTCGGCAAGCTGCTCTTCTCCAGCGGCGCCCGCGGCCTGCCCGAGCTCCATGTGGTGGCGGCCAGCGTCTTCCGCGGGGCGCTCGCCCGGGTGCTCGGCGAGTGGGTCGGCGACGGCTCCTGGTCCCGGCCGGACGCCCAGCGGGTCGCCGGCCTGATCGCCGCGGGGAACGCGCGGCGGGTGTACCGGCTCGGCTAGCGCTTCCCCGGTCCAGGCCGCCGCGACGCCGGACCGGGGCCGGGCCGGCAGCGCGGCGCGCGGGACGGGCCCGGCCGGTTTTCGCTCAGGCCTTGGCGAGTGCGGCGTCCGGCTGGGCCGGGACGGCGGCCGTGGCCGCCGGGCGCTCGCGCAGGCTCAGGGCGAGGCGCAGCACGGCGATCCACAGGAGCGCCGAGCCGAGCATGTGCGCGGCGACCATCAGTTCGGGGACGCCCGTGAAGTACTGGACGTAGCCGATGGCACCCTGCGCGAGCAGCACGATCAGCAGCTCGCGGGCGCGGGCCCGGGTGTCGTCCGGGGCGTCCACCACCCGCAGGACCAGCCACATCGCGAGGGCCAGGGCGCAGACCACCCAGGCGGCGACGGCGTGGACGTGTGCCGCGTCGGTCCAGTCCCAGGGCATGCGCGGCACGTCGCTGCTGTCGCCGGCGTGCTTGCCGGCGCCGGTCACGGTCGTACCGAGCGCGATGAGCAGCGCGGAGACTCCGGTGATGGCCCAGGACAGCTTGCGCACCGGTCCCGGGACCCGCGGCTTCGGGGCGGTGTCCGCCTCGGCGGTGCGGTGCCAGGTGATCACGGCCACCGTGAGCAGTGCGTTGGCGGCGAGGAAGTGGCCGGCCACGGTCCACGGGTTGAGGCCCATCCAGACGGTGACGCCGCCGATGACGGCGTTGCTCATCACCATCCAGAACTGCGCCCAGGCGAGCCGGGTGAGCGGGCGGCGGCGGGGCTTGGCGGACCGGGCGGCGACGATCGCCCAGCCGACCGCGGCCGACAGGACGTAGGTCAGCATCCGGTTGCCGAACTCGACCAGGCCGTGGAAGCCCTGCTCGGCGGTGACGATGAGGCTGTCGTCCGTGCACTTGGGCCAGGTGTCGCAGCCGAGACCGGAGCCGGTCAGCCGGACCGCGCCGCCGGTGACGATGATGACGACGCTCATCACGACGGCGGAGAGCGCGGCACGCCGGACGACCCGGAGGGAGGGGGTCCAGCGCTGGGCGATGAAGGCGAGGGGGGTCTGCACGGTCCACATCGTAGGCGGGGCCTTGTGCACGCTTTCACGAGGGGGTGCTTACGGGGCGAGTCACCCCGAAACGTCACCGGTCCGCTACTCCCGGCGTCACTCCCAGCGGAAGAACCGCGCCGCCGCGCCGAGGCCGAGCACCGCCCAGACCGCGAGGACCAGCGCGTCGCCCCACGGCATCGCGGCGCCGTGCTGCAGCACGTCCCGCAGCCCGCCGGAGAGCGCGGAGATCGGCAGGTACGCGAGCACGTCCCCCGCGGCGCCGAACTTCTCCAGCGGCACCATCACGCCGCCGCCGACGAGCAGCAGCAGGAAGACCAGGTTGGCGGCGGCCAGCGTGGCCTCCGCCCTGAGGGTGCCGGCCATCAGCAGACCGAGCCCGGAGAACGCCGCCGTGCCGAGGACGAGCAGTACGGCCACCGAGAGCGGGTTGCCGTGCGGTGACCAGCCGAGCGCCAGGGCGATCACGGTCAGGAGCGCCACCTGGAGCACCTCGGTGACGAGCACCGCCAGGGTCTTGGCGCTCATCAGCGCCCAGCGCGGCAGCGGCGAGGCGGCGAGCCGCTTGAGCACCCCGTAGCGCCGCTCGAAGCCGGTGGCGATCGCCTGCCCGGTGAAGGCGGTGGACATCACGGCGAGCGCGAGGACGCCCGGGGCGAGGAAGTCGACGGCCTCGCCGGCGCCGGTGTCGACGATGTCCACCGTCGAGAAGAGCACCAGCAGGAGCGAGGGGATGATCACCGTGAGGAGCAGCTGCTCGCCGTTGCGCAGCAGCATCCGGGTCTCCAGGGCGGCCTGCGCGGCGATCATCCGCCCCACCGGTGCGGCCCCGGGCCTCGGCGCGTACGTACCCGTGCTCATCCGCGCAGCTCCTTGCCGGTCAGTTCGAGGAAGACGTCTTCGAGGGTGTGGCGCTCGACGGAGATCCGGTCGGGCATCACGCCGTGCTGGGCGCACCAGCTGGTCACGGTGGCGAGCAGCTGGGGGCCGACCTCGCCGGTGATCCGGTAGCTGCCGGGCAGCGGCTCGGCGGCGGAGCTGCCGTCGGGCAGCGCCTTCAGCAGCGAACCGAGGTCGAGGCCGGGGCGTCCGGTGAAGCGCAGGGAGTTCTCGGCGCCGCCGCGGCACAGCTCCTCGGGGCTGCCCTGGGCGACGACCCGGCCGCCGTCCACGATGGCGACGTCGTCGGCGAGGTCCTCCGCCTCGTTCATGAAGTGGGTGGTCAGGACGACCGACACGCCGTCGGCGCGCAGCTCGCGGACCAGCTCCCAGGTGGCGCGGCGGGCCTGCGGGTCGAGTCCGGCGGTCGGCTCGTCCAGGAAGACCAGCTCGGGCCGGCCGACGACCGCCATGGCGAGCGAGAGGCGCTGCTGCTGGCCGCCGGACAGGCGCCGGTAGGTGGTGCGGCCGCAGGAGCCGAGGCCGAGGCGCTCGACCAGCGCGTCCACGTCCAGCGGGTGGGCGTGCAGCCGGGCCATGTGGCGGAGCATCTCGTCGGCGCGGGCGCCGGAGTAGACGCCGCCCGACTGGAGCATCACGCCGATCCGGGGCCGCAGGGCGGCGGCGTCGGCGAGGGGGTCGAGGCCGAGGACGCGGACGGTGCCGGCGTCCGGCCGCCGGTAGCCCTCGCAGCTCTCGATGGTGGTCGTCTTGCCCGCCCCGTTGGGTCCGAGGACGGCGGTGACGGTGCCCTCGCGGACGTCGAGGTCGAGGCCGTCGACGGCGGTCTTGGTTCCGTACCGCTTGACCAGGCCCCGGACCCGGACCACGGACTCGCCGGACTCGTTTCGCATGCCGGGAAGTCTAAGGACCCGCCGGGACCCCCCGACGCGCGGCCCCGGACGGGGGCTGGATCCGGCCGGAGCGGGCATCCGCCCGGTATGGCGGTGTTCGTCGGCACGTCCGGCTGGCAGTACCGGGACTGGCGGGGCGTGCTGTATCCGGAGGGCGTGCCCCAACGGTTGTGGCTGGAGGAGTACGCGCGGAGCTTCGCGGCGGTCGAGAACGACAACGTGTTCTACCGGCTGCCCGAGCGCGCGACCTTCGCCGCGTGGCGGGAGCGGACGCCGGAGGGCTTCGTCATGGCGGTCAAGGCCAGCCGGTACCTCACCCACGTCAAGCGCCTGAAGGACCCCGGGGAGCCGGTCCGCCGTCTGATGTCCCGCGCGGACGGCCTCGGCGGCCGGCTGGGCCCCGTCCTGCTGCAGCTGCCGCCGACGCTGCGGGCCGATGCCGGGCTCCTGGACGCGGTGCTCGGCTGCTTCCCGGCGGAGGTGCGGGTGGCGGTCGAGCCGCGGCACGACTCGTGGTGGACGGAGCGGACCGCGGAGGTGCTGTCCGGTCACGGTGCCGCGCTGTGCTGGGCCGACCGGGGCTCGCGGCCGGTCGCCCCGCTGTGGCGGACGGCCGACTGGGGGTATCTGCGGCTGCACGGGGGCCGGGCGCGGCCCTTGCCCTCGTACGGCCGTCAGGCCCTGCTGACCTGGGCCGACCGGCTCGCCGGGACCTGGCGCGAGCAGGACGAGGTCTTCGTGTTCTTCAACAACGACACGGGCGGCGCGGCCGTACGCGGCGCGGAATCTTTCGTCCGTGTCCTGGGAGCCCGCGGGCGTACCGCAGTGGCACCGGCGGGTCGCGCCGAGTAGCCGGAAACCGCTGGTCAGAGAGGCGTCATTCGTCCCATGAATGATCGTTTCCGCAGGTCAGGTAAGCCTTACCTGCGTGATGTACCGCACCGCCCGCCGCGCCGGCCTCGCTTGTCAGTCCCCGATTAATTACGCAACAATGGCGTTGTGAAAAACGTCGGTGAGGCTCCTGCGGAGGAACTCGCGACCGGTGAGCGATCGACGCGCAACCGGGTCGCGCGCTCCATCCTGGATCACGGACCCTCGACCGTCGCCGACCTGGCCCAGCGGCTCGGCCTCACCCAGGCCGCCGTCCGCCGCCACCTCGACTCGCTGGTCGCCGACAACGTGGTGGAAGCGCGCGAGAAGCGGGTCTACGGCGCCCGGACCCGGGGCCGCCCGGCGAAGGTCTTCGCGCTCACCGACTGCGGCCGGGACGCCTTCGACCAGTCGTACGACACGCTGGCCGTGGAGGCGCTGCGCTGGATCGAGCGCAACGCCGGCGGAGAGGCGGCCGTCGCCGCCTTCGCCCGCGACCGGATCGAGGCGCAGGCCGAGTCGTACCGCGCCGCCGTCGAGTCCGCCGACCCGGACCAGCGCACCGAGGCCCTCGCCAAGGCGCTGACCGCCGACGGGTACGCTGCCACTGCGCGGAACGCGCCGGTCGGCGAGCAGCTCTGCCAGCACCACTGCCCGGTCGCCCACGTCGCCGAGCAGTACCCGCAGCTGTGCGAGGCGGAGACGGAGATCTTCTCCCGCCTCCTCGGGACCCACGTCCAGCGCCTGGCCACCATCGCGCATGGTGACGGCGTCTGTACGACCTTCATCCCGCACGGCGCCCCACAGACCACTTCATCCACAGCATCTGCCAGCACGGCCGGGAGGAACCCCGCATGACCACCGAGATCAGCCACCCCGAGCTCGAGGGCCTGGGTCGGTACGAGTACGGCTGGGCCGACTCGGACGCGGCAGGCTCCGCCGCCAAGCGAGGCCTCTCCGAGGACGTCGTCCGCGACATCTCCTCGAAGAAGAACGAGCCCGAGTGGATGCTGAAGCTGCGGCTCAAGGGTCTGAAGCTCTTCGGCAAGAAGCCCATGCCGACCTGGGGCTCCGACCTGTCCGGCATCGACTTCGACAACATCAAGTACTTCGTGCGGTCCACCGAGAAGCAGGCCGAGTCCTGGGAGGACCTGCCGGAGGACATCAAGAACACGTACGACAAGCTCGGCATCCCGGAGGCGGAGAAGCAGCGCCTCGTCGCCGGTGTCGCGGCCCAGTACGAGTCCGAGGTCGTCTACCACCAGATCCGCGAGGACCTGGAGGAGCAGGGCGTCATCTTCGTCGACACGGACACCGCGCTGAAGGAGCACGAGGAGCTCTTCAAGGAGTACTTCGGCACCGTCATCCCGGTCGGCGACAACAAGTTCGCCTCCCTGAACACGGCCGTGTGGTCCGGCGGATCCTTCATCTACGTCCCCAAGGGCGTGCACGTCGAGATCCCCCTGCAGGCCTACTTCCGTATCAACACGGAGAACATGGGCCAGTTCGAGCGGACGCTGATCATCGTCGACGAGGACGCCTACGTCCACTACGTCGAGGGCTGCACCGCCCCGATCTACTCCTCCGACTCGCTGCACTCCGCGGTCGTCGAGATCATCGTGAAGAAGGGCGGCCGCTGCCGCTACACGACGATCCAGAACTGGTCGAACAACGTCTACAACCTGGTGACCAAGCGCGCCGTCGCGTACGAGGGCGCCACCATGGAGTGGGTCGACGGCAACATCGGCTCCAAGGTCACCATGAAGTACCCGGCCGTCTACCTGATGGGCGAGCACGCCAAGGGCGAGACGCTCTCCATCGCCTTCGCGGGCGAGGGTCAGCACCAGGACGCGGGCGCCAAGATGGTCCACATGGCCCCGAACACCTCCTCCAACATCGTCTCCAAGTCGGTGGCGCGAGGCGGCGGCCGCACCTCCTACCGCGGTCTCATCGAGATCGGCGAGGGTGCCCCGGGCGCCAAGTCCAACGTGCTCTGCGACGCCCTGCTCGTCGACACGATCTCCCGCTCGGACACGTACCCGTACGTGGACGTCCGCGAGGACGACGTCTCCATGGGCCACGAGGCCACCGTCTCCAAGGTCTCCGAGGACCAGCTCTTCTACCTGATGAGCCGTGGCCTCACCGAGTTCGAGGCGATGGCCATGATCGTCCGCGGCTTCGTCGAGCCCATCGCGAAGGAGCTGCCCATGGAGTACGCGCTGGAGCTGAACCGGCTGATCGAGCTGCAGATGGAAGGCGCGGTCGGCTGAGCACCGACCCCGTCCCGAACGCAGCGACTGATCTCCTTTTGACGCAGGAAGAGAGCAACACGACAGCCATGGCTGAGGCTCAGAACATCCCGGCGGGCTCCACCACCGCCGGCTCGATCGCGGTGGCCGCCGAGTCCACCGTCGCCACCCGCATGAGCGCCCCGCCGTCCTTCGACGTCGCGGACTTCCCCGTGCCGCACGGCCGCGAGGAGGAGTGGCGCTTCACCCCGCTGGAGCGGCTCCGCGGTCTGCACGACGGCACCGCCGTCGCCACCGGCGAGGGCGTCCGCGTCGAGGTCGAGGCCCCCGAGGGCGTCACCGTGGAGACCGTCGGCCGTGACGACGCGCGCCTCGGCAAGGCCGGCACGCCGGTCGACCGGGTCGCCGCCCAGGCGTACTCCTCCTTCGAGAAGGCCTCGGTCGTCACCGTCGCCAAGGAGGCCGTGCTCAGCGAGCCGATCCGCATCGCCGTGCACGGCGAGGGCGGCGTCGCCTTCGGCCACCAGGTGATCGAGCTCGGCGCCTTCGCCGAGGCCGTCGTGGTCATCGACCACACCGGCGACGCGGTGCTCGCCGCCAACGTCGACTACGTGCTCGGCGACGGCGCCAAGCTCACCGTGGTCTCCGTCCAGGACTGGGACGAGAAGGCCGTCCACGTCGCCCAGCAGAACGCGCTGGTCGGCCGCGACGCCTCCTTCAAGTCCGTCGTGGTGACCTTCGGCGGCGACGTGGTCCGCATCCACCCGCGCGTCACCTACGCGGCCCCCGGCGGCGAGGCCGAGCTCTTCGGCCTGTACTTCACCGACGCCGGGCAGCACCAGGAGCACCGCCTCCTGGTCACCCACAACGTCCCGCACTGCAAGTCCAACGTGGCCTACAAGGGCGCGCTGCAGGGCGAGGGCGCGCACGCCGTGTGGATCGGCGACGTCCTCATCGAGGCCAAGGCCGAGGGCACCGACACCTACGAGCTCAACCGGAACCTGGTCCTCACCGACGGTGCCCGGGTCGACTCGGTGCCCAACCTGGAGATCGAGACCGGTGAGATCGCCGGCGCCGGCCACGCCTCCGCCACCGGCCGCTTCGACGACGAGCAGCTCTTCTACCTGATGTCGCGCGGCATCCCGGCCGCCGAGGCCCGCCGCCTCGTCGTCCGCGGCTTCTTCGCCGAGCTGGTCCAGCAGATCGGGCTGCCGGACGTCGAGGAGCGCCTCATCGCCAAGATCGAGGCCGAGCTGGAGGCGTCCGTCTGATGGCCTTCGTCCGCGTCTGCGCGCTGAGCGAGCTGGAGACCGACACCCCCAGGCGGGTCGAGGTCGACGGCACGCCGGTGTCCGTCGTCCGGACCGACGGCGAGGTGTTCGCGATCAACGACATCTGCTCGCACGCGAACGTCTCCCTGTCGGAGGGCGAGGTCGAGGACTGCGCCATCGAGTGCTGGCTCCACGGCTCCAGCTTCGACCTCCGCACCGGCAAGCCGTCCGGCCTTCCCGCGACGCGCCCCGTCCCCGTATACCCCGTAAACATCGAAGGGGACGATGTGCTCGTCTCCGTCACCCAGGAGTCCTGAGTCACCCATGGCAACGCTTGAAATCCACGACCTGCACGTCTCCGTCGAGGCCGAGAACGGTCCGCGTGAGATCCTCAAGGGTGTCGACCTGACCATCAAGCAGGGCGAGACCCACGCCGTCATGGGCCCGAACGGCTCCGGCAAGTCGACCCTGGCGTACTCGCTGGCCGGCCACCCGAAGTACACGATCACCGGCGGCACCGTCACCCTCGACGGTGAGGACGTCCTGGAGATGTCGGTCGACGAGCGCGCCCGCGCCGGTGTCTTCCTGGCCATGCAGTACCCGGTCGAGGTCCCGGGTGTCTCGGTCTCCAACTTCCTGCGCACCTCCGCCACCGCCGTCCGCGGCGAGGCCCCCAAGCTGCGCACCTGGGTGAAGGAGGTCAAGGAGGCCATGGAGCAGCTCCAGATGGACCCGGCCTTCGCCGAGCGCAACGTCAACGAGGGCTTCTCCGGCGGTGAGAAGAAGCGCCACGAGATCCTCCAGCTCGAACTGCTCAAGCCGCGGATCGCCATCCTCGACGAGACCGACTCCGGCCTCGACGTCGACGCGCTGCGCATCGTCTCCGAGGGCGTCAACCGCGTCCGCGAGACCGGTGAGGTCGGCACCCTGCTGATCACCCACTACACGCGGATCCTCCGCTACATCAAGCCCGACTTCGTGCACGTCTTCGCGAACGGCCGCATCGTCGAGTCCGGCGGTGCCGAGCTCGCCGACCAGCTGGAGAACGAGGGCTACGACAAGTACGTGAAGGGTGGCGCATCCGCGTGACTTCCGCCCATCAGGGGCTGACCGGCCTCCTCGACACCGAGGCGATCCGCAAGGACTTCCCGCTGCTGGATCGTCTGGTCCACGACGGCAAGAAGATCGTGTACCTGGACTCCGCGGCGACCTCGCAGAAGCCTCGCCAGGTCCTCGACGCGCTCAACACGTACTACGAGCGGCACAACGCGAACGTGCACCGAGGCGTCTACACGGTCGCCGAGGAGGCCACCGCGCTGTACGAGGGTGCCCGCGACAAGGTCGCCGCCTTCATCAACGCGCCGAGCCGCGACGAGGTGATCTTCACCAAGAACGCCTCCGAGTCGCTCAACCTCGTGGCCAACATGCTGGGCTGGGCCGACGAGCCCTACCGCGTGGACCACGAGACCGAGATCGCCATCACGGAGATGGAGCACCACTCCAACATCGTGCCGTGGCAGCTGCTCGCGCAGCGCACCGGCGCGAAGCTGAAGTGGTTCGGTCTCACCGACGACGGCCGTCTCGACCTCTCGAACATCGAAGAGGTCATCACCGAGAAGACCAAGATCGTCTCCTTCACGCTGGTCTCGAACCTGCTGGGCACGATCAACCCGGTCGAGACGATCATCCGTCGCGCCCAGGAGGTCGGTGCGCTCGTCTGCATCGACGCCTCCCAGGCGGCGCCGCACATGGTGCTCGACGTGCAGGCACTGCAGGCCGACTTCGTGGCCTTCACCGGCCACAAGATGTGCGGCCCGACCGGCATCGGCGTGCTGTGGGGACGGCAGGAGCTCCTGGAGGACCTGCCGCCGTTCCTCGGTGGCGGCGAGATGATCGAGACGGTCTCGATGCACTCCTCCACCTACGCGCCGGCCCCGCACAAGTTCGAGGCGGGTACGCCCCCGATCGCCCAGGCCGTCGGCCTCGGCGCGGCCGTGGACTACCTCTCGGCGATCGGCATGGAAAACATCCAGCGCCACGAGCACGCGATCACCGAGTACGCCGTCCAGCGCCTCCTGGAGGTGCCGGACCTGCGGATCATCGGCCCCACCACGGCCGAGGACCGAGGCGCGGCGATCTCGTTCACCCTCGGGGACATCCACCCGCACGACGTGGGCCAGGTCCTCGACGAGGAGGGCATCGCGGTCCGGGTCGGGCACCACTGCGCCCGCCCGGTGTGCCTGCGGTACGGAATTCCCGCGACCACGCGAGCGTCGTTCTATCTGTACTCCACTCCGGCCGAGGTCGACGCCCTGGTCGCGGGCCTGGAGCACGTCCGTAACTTCTTCGGATAGGGCGGCTGACCTGTGAAGCTGGATTCGATGTACCAGGACGTCATCCTGGACCACTACAAGCACCCGCACGGGCGGGGCTTGCGGGACGGCGACGCCGAGGTGCACCACGTCAACCCGACCTGTGGCGACGAGATCACCCTCCGCGTGAAGTACGAGGGCGAGCGCATCGCGGACGTGTCGTACGAGGGTCAGGGCTGTTCCATCAGCCAGGCGTCGGCCTCCGTCCTCAACGAGCTGCTCGTCGGCAAGGAGCTGGCCGAGGCGCAGAAGATCCAGGGCACCTTCCTGGAGCTGATGCAGTCCAAGGGCCAGATCGAGCCGGACGACGCGATGGAGGAGATCCTGGAGGACGCGGTCGCGTTCGCCGGTGTCTCGAAGTACCCCGCCCGGGTGAAGTGCGCGCTGCTCAGCTGGATGGCGTGGAAGGACGCGACGGCCCAGGCGCTGGGCTCCGACGCGGAGAGGAAGTCCGTATGACCGAGAACGCCGAGGCCACGATGAAGCCGGCCTCCGAGGAAGAGATCCGCGAGGCGCTGTACGACGTCGTCGACCCCGAGCTGGGCATCGACGTCGTCAACCTCGGCCTGATCTACGGCATCCACATCGACGACTCCAACGTCGTCACGCTGGACATGACCCTGACGTCGGCGGCCTGTCCGCTGACCGACGTGATCGAGGACCAGGCGAAGGCCGCCACCGACGGCATCGCCAGCGAGCTGAAGATCAACTGGGTCTGGATGCCGCCGTGGGGTCCGGACAAGATCACGGACGACGGCCGCGAGCAGCTCCGCGCGCTCGGCTTCAACGTCTGAGACCGCCCGCGTACGCGAAGGCCCCCGGTGTGCGCACCGGGGGCCTTCGCGCGTCGTCGGCAGGGGCGGGCACCCACCGGCGACCGGCGGCCTCCCGCGCGGAGGCCCCGCCGGGCGGCCGCCGGGGGACCGGAAGGGGGCGGCGCGAGAGCGGCGGGGGATCGCCAGACCGCGGGGAATCGCGGGCCGAAAGCGCGTTCCCGGGGCCGGGGGACGCGGCATCCGGCAGACTTCCCCCATGTCCGTTCGCATGTACCACCTCGTCGTCGACTCCCACGACCTGCCCGCCCAGGCCCGCTTCTGGGCCGAGGTGCTGGACTGGCGGATCCTGTACGAGGACGAGCACGAGATCGTCATCGGCGCCGACGAGCGCGCGCTGCCGGGCATGTGCTTCCTTCCCGTGTCCGAGAGGAAGACGGTCAAGAACCGCCTGCACATCGACCTGACGCCCGACGACCGGGACGCCGAGGTCGAGCGGATCATCGCGCTCGGGGCGACCCGGGTGGACGTGGGTCAGGGCGAGGACGCCACCTGGGTGGTCCTCGCCGATCCCGAGGGCAACGAGTTCTGCGTGCTCCGGCCCAAGGCCACGCTCATCGACTGACGGGCGGTCCCGCCGCGGTCTGCGCCAGCAGCGGGGCCAGGTTCTCCCTGCGGATGCGCTGGTCGATGTAGACGAGACCGGAGATGAGCGGCGGGAACGGTGCCGCGATCGCCTGGACGAGGAGCTGGGCGATCATGAGCGCCACGAAGAAGCCGCCGAGCGCGGCGACGACCTCGGCAGGGGTCGGGTTCTGGCCGAAGTCCACCGAGGCCAGCGGGGCCGAGCCCAGCTGCGCGATGACCTGCTGGAGCACGCTGCTGGCGATGCCCACCATCAGGCCCGCGCCGATCGTGCAGCCGAAGACCCGCCACCAGGAGCCCTTCACCAGGGCGGCGGAGCGGCGCAGGGAGGCCACCGCACCCTGCTCCTCGATCACGGCGACGGTCGGGGCGAGACTGAACCTGATCATGATCCAGAGCCCCAGCGGGACGAGGGCGAGGGCGCCGAGGAAGAAGAACAGGCCCATGATCGCGAAGCCGGAGCCGTCCTCGGCGTGGCCCTCGGAGCCGGCCATGCCGGTGACGACGCCCACCATCACCAGGCTGAAGCCGGCGAAGAAGACGACCATCGGCAGGAACGTGGCCAGCATGGTCAGCGCGACCGAGCCGATCACCGCGCCGAGCCGTGACCAGGCGCGGCGCCAGGCGGCGCCGAAGGTGACGGGGTGCCCCAGCACCGCCTGCTGGAGCACGGCCGGGACGGCCGCGGCGACGAGTCCGCCGCACAGCACGTAGACGACGACGGCCAGCAGCCAGACGCACACGAAGGCCACGATCAGCGGCTGGAAGTCGGAGAAGGCCGGGTCCTCGCCCGCGGGCAGGTCGCTCAGCCGCCGGATGTCGTCCCCGACCGCGGCCCAGGCGACCAGGAGCGCCGCGACGACGAGGACGCCGGCCGCGGCGTAGGCGCTCACGGCGACGCCGAGCAGCGGCTTCCAGTAGCGCCCGTAGGTGGTGAAGGCGCCGGTCAGCATGTCGCTGAAGCTCAGCGGCGCCAGGGGTATGACGCCGGGCTTGGGCGGTGGTGGCGGGGGAGCGTAGCCGTATCCGTACGGCCCCGAGGGGTATGTCATGCGCACACCGTAGCGGCAGATTTTGTGTACGCGCGTACACACCATGCGTACACTCGTACACATGGGATACGGACTCCTCGCGGGAGCCATAGCGGCCGAGATCGTCGCCACCACCTCCATGAAGTACAGCGAGGGATTCACCCGGCTCGCGCCCTCGCTGATCACCGGCGCCGGCTACCTCCTCGCCTTCGCCCTCCTCGCCCAGGCGCTCAAGACCCTCCAGGTCGGGACCGCCTACGCGATCTGGTCCGGAGTCGGCACCGCCGCCGTCGCGGCCATCGGCGCCCTCTTCCTCGGCGAGTCCCTGGGCCTCGCCAAGATCGCCGGCGTCCTGCTGATCATCGCCGGGGTCGCCGTCCTCAACCTCGGCGGCGCGCACTGATGGCGCGGCCCCGCCGCCACGACCCCGACCGGCGCGAGCGGATCGTCGACGCGGCCCTCCGGGTCGTCGGACGGGACGGGATCGCCGGGCTGAGCCACCGCACGGCGGCCGCCGAGGCCGATGTGCCGCTCGGCTCCACCACGTACCACTTCGGCTCCCTCGACGAACTCCTCGTCGCCGCCCTGCGCCGGACCAACGGTGTCTTCGGGCGGACCCTGCGCGAGAGCCCCGAGCTCGCCGACCCGGACCTGGACCTCGCCACCGCACTCGCCCGCGTCATGGGCCGGTGGCTGGGCGAGGACCGCGCGGAACTCGAACTCGCCTACGAGCTCTACCTCGCCGCCCTGCGCCGCCCCGCCCTGCGCCCCGTCGCCGAGGAGTGGGCCGGTGAGGTCCGCACCGCGCTCGCCGGCCGCACCGACCCCGCCACCGCCGGCGCGCTCGTCGCGATGACGGACGGCCTCTGCCTGATGTACCTGCTCGGCGGCCGGCCCTACCAGGAGGAACACGCGCGCACCATGCTGGCGCGGGTGCTCGGCGAAGGCTCCGAAAACCCCGCCGTCCCCTTGGCGGAAGCGCCGACGGAGCCGACCGGCACCTGAGACCGGTTGGCCCGCGCCGGGCCCCGACCGTTAGGTTTTCCCTCATGACCACTGCTCCTCGCACCACCGGCGCCGTCGCCGCCGGCCTCGCCACCATCGCCGGCGACGGCACCGTTCTCGACACCTGGTTCCCCGCCCCCGAGCTGACCGACGCCCCCGGCCCCGCCGGCACCGAGCGTCTGAGCGTCGACGAGGCCGTCAACGCGCTGGGCGAGGGCGCCGCCAAGGCCCTCGGCGTGGACGCCCGCCGCGGTGTCGAGGTGGTCGCCGTCCGCACCGTCATCGGCTCGCTCCTCGACAAGCCGCTCGACGCCCACGACGCGTACCTGCGGCTGCACCTGCTCAGCCACCGCCTGGTCGAGCCGCACGGCCAGAGCCTGGACGGCCTCTTCGGGCTGCTCGCGAACGTCGCCTGGACCTCGCTCGGCCCGGTGGCCGTCGACGACATCGAGAAGGTGCGCCTCAACGCGCGCGCCGAGGGCCTGCACCTGCAGGTCACCTCGATCGACAAGTTCCCCCGCATGACCGACTACGTCGTGCCCGCCGGCGTCCGCATCGCCGACGCCGACCGCGTCCGCCTCGGCGCGCACCTCGCCGCCGGCACCACCGTCATGCACGAGGGCTTCGTCAACTTCAACGCCGGCACCCTCGGCACCTCGATGGTCGAGGGCCGCATCTCCGCCGGCGTCGTCGTCGGCGACGGCTCCGACATCGGCGGCGGCGCCTCCACCATGGGCACCCTGTCCGGCGGCGGCAACGTGATCATCTCCATCGGCGAGCGCTGCCTCATCGGCGCCGAGGCGGGCGTCGGCATCGCGCTCGGCGACGAGTGCGTCGTCGAGGCCGGTCTCTACGTCACCGCCGGCACCCGGGTCACCATGCCCGACGGCGAGGTCGTCAAGGCCCGTGACCTCTCCGGCGCCTCGAACATCCTCTTCCGCCGCAACTCGGTCACCGGCGCCGTCGAGGCCCGCCCGAACAACGCGGTCTGGGGCGGCCTCAACGAGATCCTGCACAGCCACAACTGATCCCGTGCGCCGTGTACGGCCCGCCGCCCCGGAGACGGGACGGCGGGCCGTACGGCGTCCTCGGGGTGATCGGCCGACTGATCGCCACTCCTGGTTCGACGGGGTGGCGGGCGCCGGCGCCGCCGAGGAGCACGTGGCCCCGGTCGTGCCGCCGCGCCGGGTGGGCCGCCCGGAGGGCATCGCGGAGGCCGTCCACGACCTGGCGAACGCCCCGTGCCTCACGGGCGAGATGCTGCCCGTGGACGGCGGCGGGCCCGGCCGGGCCGAGCGGGAGGCCTACCGGGCCTACCGGGCCTGGAGGGCCAGCTTGAAGCCGTCGTGGCTGCGGGCGAAGCCCAGGGACGCGTAGAAGCGGTGCGCGTCGGTCCTGGTCTTGCTGCTGGTGAGCTGGACGAGCGCGCAGCCGCGGGCCCGGGCCCGCGCCACCGACCGCTCCAGCAGCTCCCGGCCGAGTCCGCCGCCGCGCCGGTCGGCCCTGATCCGGACGGCCTCGATCAGGGCCCGCTCGGCGCCGCCCCTGCCCAGGCCCGGGATGTACGTGGCCTGCAGGCAGCCGACGACCTGGCCCCCGCCCTCGGTGTCGTCGACGAGCACCAGCATCTCGTTGCGCGCGTCGGCCTCGATGTCCGCGAACGCCCGCTCGTGCGCGGGGGTCACGGTCACCGAGGCCGGGTCGACCACGCGCTCCTCGTCGGCGAGGAGCGCGAGGACGGCGGGCAGTTCGGCGCGGGTGGCGGGACGCAGGATCACGGCCGCAGTCTCGCACGCCCGCGCGTTCCCCCGGTCAGGGGCGGAAGCGCAGCACCTGCGGGTCGTGGTCGCTGTTCTGGTCCGCGAACTCCGCGTTGATGTGCACGCTGTCGTACTCGAAGTGGTGCACGCCGGGGCTGGTCAGGATCTGGTCGAGGACCTGGCTGTTGCCCTGGTAGACGTACGAGTAGCGCTCGCTGAGCGGCAGCGACTTGACGGCCGGGAACAGCGCGCCGCCGTCGGTCAGCGCCTTGGTGGTGCCGGAGAACTCGAAGTCGTTGATGTCGCCGAGGACCAGGACGTCGGCCTGCTTGTCGACGGCGACGACGTCCTTGACGAAGGCGTTGACGGCCTGCGCCTGGAGCAGTCGCTTGACCTCGGAGGAACGGGCCGGCGGCTGGTGGTGCGAGACGATCGACTCGTCGCCGCCCTTGGAACCGAAGTGGTTGGCGACCACGAGGACCGTACGGCCGCGGAAGACGAACTCGCCGGCGAGCGGCTTGCGGCTGTTCTCCCAGGCGGTGTTCGCCGGGTCGATGCGGCCGGGGGAGACGGTCAGGTGGGCGTCGCCCTTGGTGCCGGTCACCGTGGTCGCGGTGGTCGCGTCGCCGCCCGGGCGGTCGACGAAGGAGACCCGCTGGGGGTTGAAGAGGAAGACCTGACGGATGTTGCCGCCGGGCTCGCCGCCGTCCTTGTTGTTCTCCGGGTCGATCGAGCGCCACTCGTAGGCCGGGCCGCCGGCCGCCGCGATCGCCGCCGTGAACTTCTTCAGCGTCTCGCCGGCCGTGACCGTGCCGTCGTTCTTGGCGCCGTTGTCGTCCTGGATCTCCTCCAGAGCGACGATGTCGGGCGAGGCCAGGTTCTCGACGACCGCCTTGGCGAGCGCGTCGAACTTCTCCTGCGGGTCGGTCGGGTCGAGGTTCTCCACGTTGTACGTGGCGACCGCCAGCTCGTTCTTGTGCTGCTTGTCGGTCACCTCGCGCTCCAGCCCGAGGTCCACGTGCTCGCCCAGGGTGTTCGCCACCAGGGTGTAGCCGCCGAACTGGTTGAAGTCCAGCGGGCCCTCGGTGCTGCCGACCAGCCAGTCGCCGACGTTCGCCTTCGGGAAGGGCTGCTGGGCGATCGGGGCCAGCTGCTGGATCTGGAGGCGGCCGGTGTTCTGCGCGTCGTACGAGCCGTAGACCGTGCCGCCGCGGAAGTTGGAGTTCTCGAACGGCTTCACCGACACCCAGAGCTCCGCGTACGGGTCGGTCGCGCCGACCACCCGCGAGGAGCCGATGCGGATGTTGGTGCCCTCCAGGGACTCGTAGTAGTCCAGGGCGTAGGTCTTCGGGGCCAGGGTGAGGCCGTTGATCGAACCGCCGGCGGCCGGGTCGCCCGCGGGGGCGTAGGCGCCCGGCACCGAACCCGCCCAGACGGTGACCGGGGCCGGCACCGTGTTGCCCTTCGAGAGCACGGTGACGACCGGCTTGGAGAGCTGCGTCAGCGACTGGTTGCCGGAGGTCAGACCGCCCGGGACGTACTCGGTGACCGTGCCGTTGACGCTCACCGCGTCGCCGACGGCGACGGTCGGGACGGAGCTGGTGAAGACGAAGATGCCCTCACTCGTGGCCGGGTCGGCGTCGGCCTCCGGGTCCTGGATCCAGAAGCCGCGCGAGCCGTAGGTGCGCACACCGGTGACGATGCCCGTCACTCCGGTGACCTGCTTGCCGACCAGCGGCGAGACCCGGGTGCTGCCCTGGATGTCGTGGATCCGGACGGGGGCCGCGGAGGCGGTCGCCTCGTCGGCGGAGGCGGCACCGCCACCCAGCAGACCGGCGGCGAGAGCGGCGGTGACGACGGCGGCGACGGCGGCCGATCTCGGTATGGAGGAAGACATCAAGGAGCTCCGTGGGGGCTTGGACGAACGATCGAAGGATCTACGCGCGTCAATTTCGTTGCATGGCGGCTCACTTGTCAAGGGTCGACGGGTGTACGAAGGCTGACGCCTCCGTGAACCGCCGGACCGCTCCCCGAATGCGTCTACGCTGAAGGCCGCTCGAAGCACACCCACAGCCTTCCCGCCGAGGAGTAGACCCCAGATGGCACCGGACCGCCCGACCCTTCCCCCCGTTCGGCTGCGCGCGGACGCGGAACTGGCGCGGGACGCCCTGGCCGCCCCCCTCCTCACGCGCGCCGTGCGGCTCGCGCGCTGGGCCGGCCCCGAGACCCGGGTGGGCGCCGGAGGAGAACTCGTCGACGAGCAGCTGCCCGCCGCCGCCGAGGTCCTCGGCCTGAGCGCCGACGAGGACGGCGAGGTGGACGCGAGCGAGGCCTGGCGGCTCGCCGTCGACACCGGCCTCGTCGAGGTCGAGGACGGCGCGGGCGACGACGAGCCCGGCCGGGCCGCCCCCGGCGAGAACCTCGCCCTGCTCACCGGCGGTTCGCCCCAGGACGTCCTCGCCATCTGGCTCGACGGCTTCGAGGCCGTCTTCGCCGACGCCGCCGCGCCCCTCTTCGACGACCTCGACGCGATCGTCGGACCGGACGGAGAGATCGACTTCGAGGCGCTCGGCTGGGACCCGGAGGCCGAGGCCGAGTTCCTGGAGGGCGTCCTCGGCAACCTCTACCTGCTGACCGTCAGCGAGGGCGGGGCCGGCGAGGGGCCCGTACCGCTGCCGGCGCTCGCCGCGTCGATGGTCGTCCCCGACGACATGCACGAGCCCACGGACGACGTCCTGGAGCAGGTCTCCGACGCGATGATGCGGCTCGACGAGCAGTTCCGGATCCTGGAGTCCATCGGCCTCGTGGCGTACCGGCCGGTCGACGAGGCCCTGATGGCCGAGGAGGGCGAGGAGCCCGCACCGCCGGTCGACGAGGAGGACGTCAGCCGCTACGGCATGGTCCGGCTCACCCCGCTCGGCCTGTACGGCGTCCGCGCCCGGATGCTGGAGGCCGGCCTCGTCGTCCCCGCCGTCGGCGAACTCGCCGACAAGGGCGCCGACGTGCTCCTCGACGGCATCGCCCGCTACCCGCAGGACGCGGCGCGCGCCGAGACCACCGGCTGGCTCGCCGGCCGGGACGCCCTCGGCGCCGCCCGCGAGCTGCTCGCCGCCGCGCGCGGCAGCGACCCCGGCGCCCCGCTGCGCCGGCTGCACGCCCAGCAGGCCCTGTCCCTCGTCGGCGCCGAGGCCGAACCGGCCGTCCGCGAGGTCCTGGACGACGCCGAGCTGGGCGGCCTCGCCCGGGTCTGGCTCGCCGAGCGCGGCGCGGCCGACGTGCCCGCACCGCCGGAGTCGATGATCTTCTGGCTGGCCGTCGACACCATCGCCGCCCACCTCGACGCCGACGGGGACCTGGAGGAACTCCAGGACCTCATCGAGGGTCTGACGGGCCGCCACGGCGGCTTCTTCGAGGCGGCCTGGCGCGTCGAGCACCCCGCGACGGCGGACGTCCTGGAGGCGATGGGCCGCCTCCACCGCGACAAGCCCTCGGCGAAGGAGGCCCGCAAGGCGGCCTTCAAGGCGCGGTCCCGGCGCGGCTGAGCCGCGCCGGCGGCCGAGCCCGGGACCGTGCGCCCGGAGCGAGTCCGGGGCCGTGGGCGGGTGGCCGAGTCCGGGGCCGTGGGCGGGTGGCCGAGTCCGGGACCGTGGGCCGGGCGGCTGATTGCGGCACCCCGTCCGAGCCCGGCACCGTAGGCCGGGCGGCCGGTCGCGGCACCCGGCGGGCGGGCGTCCCGGGGGGAGGCGGGCGGACCCGCCCGCCGCCCTCTCAGGTCCGCAGATACGAGGCCCCGTTCATGTCCAGGACCGTGCCCGAGGACCATTCCGCCTCGGGTGAGGCCAGCCACAGGACCGCCGCCGCGATCTCCTCGGGACCGGCCACCCGGCCGAAGGGGCTCTGGGCCCGGATGGCCTCGCCCTCCGGGCCGGTCAGGCGCGGGGCGACGCGTTCGGTGGCGAAGAAGCCGGGGGCGACCGAGGCCACCCCGATGCCGTGCGGGGCGAGCGCGACGGCCAGGGACTGCCCGAGTGCGTGCACGGCCGCCTTCGTGGCGCCGTAGGCCGGGTGGTCCGGCTCGCCCCGGAAGGCGCCCCGGGAGCCGATGTTGACGATCCGTCCGCCCGTGCCCGCCTCGATCATCCGGGCGGCGACCCGGTGGCTCAGGTACGCCGTGCCCAGCAGGTTCACCGAGACGTGGCGCTGCCACAGGGCCACCCACTCCTCGTAGGGCGTGGTCGCCGGCGGATGCGGCAGGTTGACGGCCGCGTTGTTGACCAACACGTCGAGCCCGCCGAGCGCCTCGGCCGCCGCATCGGCGACGTGGGCCGCGCCGGCGGGCTCCGACAGGTCGCCCGGCACCAGGGCGTGGCCGGTGCCGTCGAGGGAGTCGAGGGTCTCGCGCGCCTCGTCGGCGCGCGAGCCGTAATGGACGACGACGCGGTCGCCGCGGGCCGCGAAGGCCCGGGCCACCGCGCGGCCCAGACCGCGCGACGCGCCGCTGACGAGGACACGCCGTCCGTGGGTCGGCAGGTTCATGGGAGATCGCCTTTCTGTTCAATCGCCGTTTATACGGGGGCGCGACCGTGTGCCGGGACACCGGGTGACGACAGGAAGAAGACCGTCATGTCCCTCAACCGCAGAGAGTTCACCAAGCAGTCCGCCGCCGCGGGCGCCGCGCTCGCCCTCACCGGCGCCGTCGGCACGCTGGCGACCGCGCCGCAGGCGCTGGCCGCCGAGGACCACGAGGACGGGCACGCGCACGGGCACGGCCACCGCCTCGGCTACGGCGAACTGGTCCCCGACCCGGACGGCGTCCTCGCGCTGCCCGAGGGCTTCACGTACCGCGTCATCACCCACAGCGGCGTCACCCGCCTGGAGTCGGGTGAGTTCACCCCCTCGCACCACGACGGCACGGCCACCTTCGCCGGCCCGCGCGGCACCACGTACCTGGTGAACAACCACGAGCTCAAGGGCCCCCGGGCGAACTGGGCCCACCCGGTCCCGCTCACCGAGGCCCTGGTCTACGACCCGGCGGCCGCCGGCGGCTGCACGGTCGTCGAGGTGCACCGCGACGGCACCGTCGCCGAGTGGGTCGGCATCGCCGGCACCTCCACCAACTGCGCGGGCGGCCGCACCCCCTGGGGCACCTGGCTCACCTGCGAGGAGACCGAGGACCTGGCCGGCAAGAACGGCATGACCAAGGACCACGGCTACGTGTTCGAGGTCGACCCGCAGCACCACCGGGCCAACCGCGACCCGAAGCCGGTCAAGGCCTTCGGCCGCTACGCCCACGAGGCCGTCGTCATCGACCCCAAGCGCGGCCACGCCTACCTCACCGAGGACGCCTCCGGCCCCAACGGCCTCTTCTTCCGGTGGGTCCCGCCGCAGGGCTTCGAGCACGGCCGCGGGCAGCTCGGCCGGCTCGCCGACGACGCCGGCCTGCTGCAGGCCCCCAAGTGCTTCGACTCGGCGGGCCGGTACGTCGACGACCTCTCCCGCGCGACGAGGATCGGCACCGTCTACGGCGTGGACTGGGTGGACGTGCCCGACCGTGACGCCCGCAAGGTCTCCGTCCGCAAGCAGTTCGCCGAGGGCGAGATCACCCGCGCCCGCAAGCTGGAGGGCATGTGGTGGGCGGACGGCGGCGCCTACCTCGTCTCCTCGTACGCCCGTGAGGAGAGCCCCGGCACCCCGCACGACGGCCAGGTCTGGTTCTACGACCCGCGCCGCCGGACCCTCACCCTCCAGGTCCTGCTCGGCGTCAACGCCGCCCCGGACGACGACGGCGCCTTCGACGGCCCCGACAACATCACCGTCTCCCCCTACGGCGGGCTCGTCATCGCCGAGGACGGCGAGGGCGTCCAGCACCTCTTCGGCGCGACCGAGAGCGGCCGCACCTACCCGATCGCCCGCAACGACCTGAACGACAGCGAGTTCACCGGCGTGGTCTTCTCGCCCGACGGCGACACCCTGTTCGCCAACATCCAGGATCCGGGCATCATGGTCGCGATCACCGGTCCCTGGCGCCGCCAGCCCCGCCGCTGAACCTGGTGCGGTCCATGAACTGACATCCGACATGTCAGTTCATGGCCGTCTTACGGCCCGTGAGCCGGACCCTGCTGCGTGACCGGGCGTACGAGACGCTGCGCGACGCCATCGTGCGCGGTGACCTCGCACCCGTTTCCGTGGTCAGGGACACCGAAGCGGCCGAACGACTCGGGCTCTCCCGCGCCCCCGAGAGGAGACGGGCCGGCCCGCGGAGGGGCTCAGAGGGCCTGCGCGGCGGGCTTCACCATGCCCCGGACGGTCCGGGACTTCACGAACTCGCCCATCGCCGTCATCTCCCACTCGCCGGAGAACTGCTTGATCAGCTTGGCCATCATCACGCCCGTCTGGGGCTCGGCCGTCGTCAGGTCGAAGCGGACCAGCTCCTCGCCGCTGGCGGCGTCGATGAGCCGGCAGTACGCCTTGGCGACCTCGGTGAACTTCTGGCCGGAGAAGGAGTTGACGGTGAAGACCAGGCCGGTGGTGTCGGCGGGCAGCCGGCCCAGGTCGACCACGATGACCTCGTCGTCGCCGGCGCCCTCGCCGGTGAGGTTGTCGCCGGAGTGCTTGACGGCGCCGTTCAGGATGGACAGCTTGCCGAAGTAGCAGCTGTCGATGTGGTTCCGCTGGGGGCCGTAGGCGATCACGGAGGCGTCGAGGTCGATGTCCTTGCCGCGGAAGGCCGGCTCCCAGCCGAGGCCCATCTTGACCTGGGACAGCAGCGGGCGGCCGCCCTTGACCAGGGACACGGTCTGGTTCTTCTGCAGGCTGACCCGGCCCTTGTCCAGATTGATCTTCCCGCCGCCGGCCGGCGGCACCGGGGGAGCGGCCGGCGGGGCCGGCGGGGCGGCCGGCGCGGCGGGGGCCGCCACCGGGGCCGTGGCGGCCGGGGCGGCCGTGGGCGTGGCGGCCGAGGGCTCCTCGTCCACGCTCACGCCGAAGTCGGTCGCGATCCCGGCGAGGCCGTTCGCGTACCCCTGGCCGACCGCGCGGGCCTTCCACGCACCGTTGCGGAGATAGATCTCCATGACGACGAGGGCCGTCTCGGTGCCGAGCTGCGGCGGGGTGAAGGTGGCGAGCACGCTGCCGTCGTCGGCATTGCGCAGGGTGGCGGTGGGCTCGATGCCCTGGAAGGTCTGGCCCGCGGCGTCGGGGCTCGCGGTCACCACGATCTTCTCGATGCCGGCCGGGACGGCGCCGGTGTCCACCAGGATGGCGTCGGGCGCGGCCCCGCCGCCGGACCGGTAGGTGACACCGGGTCCCGCGGGCTGGTTGTAGAAGATGAAGTCGTCGTCGGAGCGCACCTTGCCGTTGGCGCCGAGCAGCAGGCCCGAGACGTCGAGCCGCACCGGGGCGGCGACGTCCACCGCCACGCGCGCGGCGGTGAGAGGGATGTTCGAGCCGGGGGTCATAGCGGTCATGCCCGGGGTAACGATCGAGGTGCCTTTGCCGTTCCCTTACCTTCGTCCGGTTCGGCCACTCCGGTTACGCGGGTGGTCGCGGGCGGCCCGCTCGTTGCCGAACTTGTACGAGCCGGTCCAGCGGGCCATGACCAGCTGAGGGTCCCCGGCGGCGACCTCCGCGAGGAACTTCTCCGCGCGGCCGCCGCGCAGGGTGGCCGCGGTGCGGCCGTGGTGGGTGATGACGACCGTGCCGTCCGGGCGCCGGTCGTGGACGAATCCGCGAGGTGGTGGCATGCCGGGCATCCTGCCGTTCCCGGTCACGTCCGTCATATGAATATTCTTTCGGATCGTGGGTGGGAGCTCTTTCCGGACGCGGGACGTGGACGAGGCGCGTGAGGAGATCGACGCGCGCTATTACGCCAACTTCATGGACGTGATCGAGAGGGGGGACCGCCCGTTCGCCGCGCGCTTCGACACCGTCGGCCTCGGACCGCTGATGATCGGCGACCTGAGCTGCGGTGCGGACGTGCGGATGCGCTTCGGCGAACTGGGCGCGTTCCACGTCAACGCGCCCGTGAGCGGGACCATGGAGCTGCGCCAGGGCCGTGGCGGGGACCGGCTGCTGGCCACCTCGCAGGAGGCGGTGCTGCTCGACCCTGCCGGGGACACCAGCCTCGACCGGTGGAGCGGGGACTGCCGGGTGCTCTCGGTCAAGATCGACGCGGCGGCGCTCCGGCACCGCCTGGAGCAGCTGCTCGGCCGCGCCCCCGGGCGCGGGCTCGCCCTCGGTCCCCGTCTGGACATCACCCGGGGACCGGGGCTGAGCTGGGTGAGCTTCGCCCGGCAGGTGGCCGCCGGGGCGCTCGCGGGGGACGGCTTCGCCACCCATGAACTGGTGGCGCGCCCGCTCCAGGAGGCGCTGCTGAACGGCCTGCTCCTGGCCGCCGAGCACCCCTGGCGGGACGAGCTGGCGCACCCGGGCGGGCCGGTGCGTCCGGCGCCGGTCAAGCGGGCCATGGACGCGGTGCGGGCCCGCCCCGAGCACCCCTTCACCAGCGGCGAGCTGGCGGCCCTCGCCCGGGTGAGCGTGCGCCGCCTGCAGGAGTCGTTCCGCCAGTACGTGGGCATGTCCCCGATGGCGTACGTGCGCGAGGTGCGTCTGGAGCGGGTCCGCGAGGAGCTGCGGACGGGCGACCCGGACGGCCTGAGCGTCGGGGACGTGGCCTGGCGCTGGGGGTTCACCCACCCGGGGAGGTTCGCGGCGCAGTACCGGGCCCGCTTCGGGGAGTCGCCGTCGCGCACCCTGCGGGGGTGATCCTCCCCCGGAGCGGAAGCGTTGACTCCTGTTGACTTCCGGTGGTGTGGACGCGTCGCGTTTTGTGGACAGGCGTCGCGTTCCGCGGCTCGCGACGATCTTGACCGAAACGTATCGTCGGATCGTCCGCGTGCGTCGTATGCCGCACGCGTCGACCCGGGCCCCGGCCGGCTCCCCCGCATTGTCCGGCCGGGCCCTGTGCCCTCCGGCGCACCGGTCGCGGCGCGTCCGCGATCGGTGCGCCGTGATCAGTGCGCCGTGATTCAGTGCGGCCAGAGCGGCGGGTCCACGCAGAACCGTCCGCCCAGGTGCACGTCGTCGGCGCTGCCCGGGGCGGGCAGCCCCCGCTCCGCGATGATCTGCGCGGCGTACCTCTCGGAGTCGTCCTCCGGCTCGTAGCCGAGCGCCCGCGCCGTCGACAGGTCCCACCACTCGCGGGTGTTGGCGGAGGAGCCGTGGACGACGGTGTGGCCGACCCCGGGCGCGGTGAGCGCCGCGTGCAGCAGCCGGGCGCAGTCGCCTGGGCTCAGCCACAGGGAGAGCATCCGCACCGAGGTGGGCTCGGGGCGGCAGGAGCCGATCCGCACGGAGACGGTCTCGACGCCGTGCCGGTCCCAGTAGAACTGGGCCAGGTCCTCTCCGAAGGCCTTGGAGAGGCCGTAGAAGGTGTCGGGGCGGTGCGGGGTGTCGACGGGCACCGGGGGTTCGCCGGGGCGCGGCCGGGGGGTGAAGCCGATGGCGTGGTTGCTGGAGGCGAAGACGACCCGCGGCACGCCCTGCTCGCGCACCGCCTCGTAGAGATGGTGCAGGCCGGTGATGTTGGCGGCCGTGATCCGGTCGAACTCGGCCTCCAGGGAGATCCCGGCGAGATGCACCACGGCGTCGACGCCCCGCACCGCCTCCCGCAGCGCGTCGCGGTCGGCGAGGTCGGCGAGGATCGCGTCGGGCGCGCCGGGGACGGGGACCACGTCGAGCGGGCGGAGCGCGTAACCGTAGGCGGGCAGCCGTTCCCTCATGAGGGTGCCGACGCCGCCGGCGGCCCCGGTGAGCAGGACGGTTCGGGGGGCGGGGTTCAAGGAGGTGTCTCCGTCCGTAGACCGCATTCACGCACACGGATGCGGGCGTCACGCTAGGCACCGCTCCAGGGGGCGTCAAGAACCCGCGCCACGTGGGGACTTCGTTTCCTGACCGTCCCTTCCGCCCCGCCTCGACGTGAGATCGTTCAAGAACATGGACAATGGTCAAGATCTCGTCCGCCAGGGAGTGCCCCGTACGACAGGGAGTGCCCGTGACCACGCCCCCGCTCGTCAACCGGCTCGACGGCCTGCTCTTCTTCCCCGTCACCGCCTTCGGCCCGGACGGCGGCCTCGACCTCGACGTCTTCCGCGCCCACGTCCGCGCCGGGATCGACGCGGGCGCGGGCGCGGTCTTCGCCTGCTGCGGCACCGGTGAGTTCCACGCCCTCACCCCCGAGGAGTTCCGCGACTGCGTCGCCGCCGCGGTCGCCGAGGCCGGGGGCCGGGTCCCCGTCCTCGCCGGCGCCGGATACGGCACCGCCCTCGCCGTCCGCTACGCGGTGCTCGCCGAGGAGGCCGGCGCCGACGGGCTGCTCGCCATGCCCCCGTACCTCGTCGTCGCCGACCAGGCGGGCCTGCTGCGCTACTACACCGCACTCGCCGCCGCCACCTCCCTCGACGTCATCGTCTACCAGCGCGACAACGCCGTCCTCACCCCCGAGACCGCCGTGGCCCTCGCCCGCACCCCCGGCGTCATCGGTCTCAAGGACGGCCTCGGCGACCTCGACCTCATGCAGCGCATCGTCAGCGCCGTCCGCTCCGCCGGCCTCGACCTGCGCTACCTCAACGGCCTGCCCACCGCCGAACTCACCGCCCCCGCCTACCGCGGCATCGGCGTCACCCTCTACTCCTCCGCCGTCTTCTGCTTCGCGCCCGACATCGCCCTGGCCTTCCACCGGGCCCTCGCCACCGGCGACGACGCCACCGCGCACCGCCTCGTCGACGCCTTCTACCGCCCGCTGGCCGAACTCCGCTCCCGCGGGCGCGGCTACGCCGTCTCCCTCGTCAAGGCCGCGGTCCGGATGACCGGACTGGACGTCGGCGAGGTCCGTCCCCCGCTCAGCGAGCCCCGCCCCGAGCACCTGGAGGAACTCGCCGCGATCGTCGAACGCGGCCGGGCCGCCCTCGCCGGGAGGACACGCTGAGACCGCCACGCCCGGTCACCGCGCCGATCGGCGGGCGGGTGGTGGCCAGGAGCGCCGCCCCCATGGCGCCCGCGACGCCGAGCACCGGCAGCAGTACCCGCACGTCCAGCACCCCCATGAGGGCGGCCCCCAGGGCGAGCGCCACCGCGTTCGGCACGAAGACCAGGGTGTGGGCGGTGCCGGCCGCCCGGCCCACCGCCTCCGCGGGCACCTGCCGCTGGACCGCCGTCGTCGTCGCGATCAGCACCCACGGCAGCCCCAGCCCGATGAGCACGCTCGCCGCGAGTGCCACCGGGTCGTACGGCAGCGCCCTGGCCGCGGCCCCCAGCGCGAACAGGCCGAGCCCCGCCGCCGCGAGCCCCCGCTCCGGCACCCGCCGCAGCAACGGCCCGGCGGTGAGACCGGCCACCACGGAACCCGCGCCCTGCATCGCGTACAGCACACCGGCGTACGCGGGGGAGTGGCCGAGGCCCCGGTCCACCACGGCGTAGATCGCGGCGCCGTTGAGCCCCGCGAGCAGCATCGTGAAGCCGCCCGCGAGGACCAGCGGCCGTAGCACCGGCGACTCCCGCAGCAGCCGGACGCCGTCGGCCACCCGGGGCCGCGCCCCCGGCACGGGCCGCTCCTCCCGCACCCGCAGCAGGGCGAACGCGCCCGCCGCCACGGCGAAGGTGACCGCGTCGAGCAGGGCCACCGGGCCGCCCCCGTACCGGGCGAAGAGCCCCGCGGCGACGAGCGGGGCGACCAGCTTCACGGCCTCGCCGACGGTCATCCGCAGCCCGTTGAGGTCGCCGAGCCGGTCCGGGTCGAGCGCCCCGGCCGCGAGCGCCGCCTCCGCGGCGTCGTGCGCCGCGCCCTGCGCGCCGTACACGACGAGCACGGCGAACAGCAGCCACACCCGGTCCGCCCGGTCGACCCACAGGAGCAGGGGGAGGAGCCCGGCCATGGCCAGGTTCGCCGCCACGAGCAGGGCGCGGCGTCCCACCCGGTCGACGAGGGCGCCGAGCACCGGCCCGAGCAGGGCCGGTGCCCACAGGGCGAAGGCGGTGAGGGCCGCCAGACCGTCGGAGCCGGTCAGGGACTTGACCCAGATCCCGGAGACGAGCCACATCGCCGTCGTGCCGAAGCCGGACACGAGTACGGCGGTCAGATAGAGGGATACGCGCATGACCGCAGACTCGCGCCTGAGGCGGCCCGCCCGGATCGGGCAGATGCCTTAGTGCCGTCCGGCCCCGGCGTTCCGTTCCCCGGCGGGGCGGGTGGCGTGCGCCACGCGGCGGTGGGCGCGCCGGAGCATCAGGCGGGCCGCGTAGGGGTGGAGGGGGCGGACCAGGGCGAAGTAGAGGCGGCCGCGCGTGTTGTGCAGGCGTACGGCGCTGACCAGGGTGACCGACTCGTCGTCCAGCAGGAGGGAGGCGCGGTAGTCCAGATGGGAGGCGTCCTCGCCGAGCATCAGCTCGTGCTCGGCCCGGCCCTGGACGGGGGCGGGCAGGACGTGCCGCCAGGCTCCGGGGTCGCGCTCCATGCCGGGGCGCAGCGGCATGCGCCAGGCGTCGGCGAAGTCGGGCCGTGCGACGGCGTCGTGCAGCAGCCGGGCGTCCTCGGGGACGGGGACGGCGACCGGCCGCGCCCAGAAGAGGCGGTTGAGCAGGAGCGCGCGGGGCGTGCGGCGGGCCGGCGGGTGGGGCAGGCGGCCGAGGACGGCCCGCTCCACGTTGTCGAGGATCTCCTCGACCATGGTGTCGTGCACGGGTTGGATCGCCAGCTTCCACACGGCGAACGTCCGTGTCCCCATGGTCAGTTCCAGGGCGTGGGTGACCCGGCAGCGGTCCGGGCCGAGGGGTTCGACGTCGAACCGGTGGTGGCCCTCGCCGATGCCGGGGTCGGTGGTGTCGAAGCGTACGGACCGTCCCGGCTCGTAGGCGGTGACCCGGTAGCGGACCCGGCCGTGCCCGCCGTCGGCGCCGACGCCGAGCGGACGGTCGAGGACCATCCCGGGCCAGACCGGGGTGGGGAAGAGCGGGTCGTCCGGCGTGGCGAGCCGGTCGAGGAGGGCGCCGACCGTGCCGGCCGGGGCCGAAACGATTCTCTGGTGGACGTTGCGAACCGTGCGCGTGCGACGCATAACCGCACCTCCATACGGGAGCGTATGTTCCGACCGTACGGTACCGTACGGAAACATGCGCGAGACCCCGGACCCCAAGGAACGCCGCACCCGCCGGCGCCTGACCGCCGACGACTGGGCGGACGCCGCCCTCGCCGCCCTCGCCGAACGCGGTCTCGCGGCGGTCGCGGTGGAGCCCCTCGCGACCCGCCTCGGCGCGACCAAGGGCAGCTTCTACTGGCACTTCGCCAACCGGGACGCGCTCGTCGCGGCGGCCCTCGCACGCTGGGAGGAGCTGTCCACCGAGCGGATCATCACCGCCATGGAGGTCGCCGAACCCGACCCCGGGGCACGCCTCGTCGCGCTCCTGCGCGCCGCGACCGCCTCCGCCGCCGAGGGCCCGCTGGAGGTGCGGCTGCTCGCCGCGAGCGACCACCCCGAGGTGGCGGCGGCCCTCGCCCGCGTCACGGAGCGCCGGGTCGGTTACCTCTCCCACCTCTTCGAACTGCTCGGCTTCCCGCCGCCCGAGGCCCGCCGCCGCGGCGTCCTCGCCTATACCGGCTACGTGGGTCATGCCCAGCTGGCACACGCCGTCCCGGGCTTCCTGCCGGCCGACCAGGCCTATCTGGCCACGGTGACCGACGCGCTGCTCACGCGCTGACCCGGGACGCCCGCCGGGACTCGTACCGCAGCGCCGCCCCCGTCACCACGGCGCCGATCCCCTCCCACAGGCCCACGCCGACGAAGCCGGAGGGGGCGCGGCCGGTGACGACGGCGAGCGTGAAGACGGTGCAGGTGAGGAGACGGAAGGGGACCGTCCAGCGGAAGAAGGACTTCCAGTCGGCCAGGGCGGCCAGGACGTAGTACACGCCCATGTTGAGGGCGGCCATCGAGGAGGCCGTCAGGAAGAGCAGGGTGTGGTCGTCATCCGCACGGCTCGCCCCGGACAGGGGCGTCAGGCCCATGAGGCTGATCATCGTGTCCGGGGATATCAGCCCCACCACGCCCAGGCCGGCGGCGAGGACGCCGAAGACGGCCATGGACCAGCCGGACGGGGAACGGGGCAGACGCGCGTTCGAGAGCATGCCCCCTGCATATCGCGAAGCGGGGGCGGCGTTCCCACCGGCCCCCGCTTCACGTCGCTTCGGCCGCGCCTAGTTCAGGGCGGCCTTCATCATCTTCTGCGCCACCGGCGCCGCGAGCCCGTTACCGCTGACCTCCGAGCGCGCGGCGCCCGAGTCCTCGATCATCACCGCGACCGCGACCTCCTTGCCCGTGCTCGGATCCTTCGCGTACGAGGTGAACCAGGCGTACGGCGTCTTGCTGTTGTTCTCGCCGTGCTGGGCCGTGCCGGTCTTGCCGCCGACCTCCACCCCGTCGATCGCCGCGTTGGTGCCGGTGCCCTCGTCGACCACGGTCCGCATGGCGCTGCGCAGCTGCTCCGCCGTCGAGGAGGAGACGATCCGCCGGGTGTCCCCGTCCCGGAAGCTCTGCAGCGCGTCGCCGTCGGAGTCGACCACCTGGGAGACCATGTGCGGGCTCGCCATGAGGCCGTCGTCGGCAAGAGCCGCCGACACCATGGCCATCTGGAGCGGGGTGGCCGTGACATCGAACTGGCCGATGCCCGTCAGGGCCGTCTGCGCCTTGTCCATGCCGGACGGATACACACTCGCGTAGGCGCGGACGGGGACGTCCCGCTCCTGGTCGTTGAAGCCGAACTTCTCCGCCGTCGCCTTCACCTTGTCCTGGCCCAGGTCCACGGCCATCTTGGCGAAGACGTTGTTGCAGGAGTAGCGCAGCGCGGTGCGGATGGTCGCGTTCTCGCAGGGCGCGGAGGCGTTCTCGTTCTTCAGCACGGTCCGCGTGCCGGGCAGCGTGTACGGGTTCGGGCTGTCCGTCGGCGTGTCCACGGAACCGTAGAGCCCGTCCTCCAGGGCCGCCGCCGCGACCACCAGCTTGAAGGTCGAGCCCGGCGGCAGCGGCTGTCGCAGCGCCCGGTTGACCAGCGGCTTGTCCTCGTCCTCGGTGAGCCGCTGCCACTCGTCCCCGTCCGTCAGGCCGGCGATCTTCGAGGGGTCGTACGAGGGCGTCGACACCATCCCGAGGATCCGGCCCGTCCTCGGGTCGATCGCGACGGCCGCGCCCTTCTTCTTCCCGAGCGCCTTGTAGCCCGCCTTCTGCACGGCCGGGTCGATCGTCGTCACGACCGTGCCCGGCTTCGCCTGCTCGCCGGTGAGCGCGTTCACCGGGTTCTTCAGCCGGCTGTCGGTGCCGTCGAGGACGTCGGCGTAGATGCCCTCCAGCTGGGTCGCCCCGTAGGCCTGCGAGCTGTAGCCCGTGACGGCCGCGTACAGCGAGCCGTCGGTGTAGTCGCGCTTGTACGCGAGGTCGCCGCCCTTCGTCTCCTTCGATCCGGTGACCGGCGAACCGGCCACGACGATGTTCCCGAGCGGCTGCGCGTACTGCGCGATGACCTTCCGCCGGTTGTTCTTGTCGTTCGCGAGGGCCTTGCCTTCGTACGCCTGCACCCAGGTGGCCCGGCCGAGCAGGGCGAGCACCAGGAGAAGCGAGAAGACCGAGGCGCGCCTGATCGTCTTGTTCATCCCATATGCGGGACGAACGGACCGGCGGGCGGCGTTCCGGATGTGTCCGGTTTCTCAGCGAACCTTCATGTGGGAACCCGTCAGGCGTTCGGCCGGACGAAGCCCGACTCGTACGCCGCGATCACCGCCTGCGTCCGGTCCCGGGCGCCCGTCTTCGCGAGCACCGCGGCCACATGGGTCTTCACCGTCGCCGGACCGACGCCCAGGCCCGCGGCGATCTCCGCGTTCGTCAGCCCCTTCGCCATCTGCCGCAGCACCTCCGCCTCGCGCTCGGTGAGCCGGGCCGCCCACGCGGGGGCCGTCGGCGGATTGCGGCGGGCGTGCTCGGCGGCCAGCCCGCGGACCGCCGCCGGATAGAGCAGCGAGTCGCCGGCGGCGACCAGGCGGACCGCGCTCACCAGCTCCTCCGGCGCGGCCCGCTTGAGCAGGAAACCGGCCGCCCCCACCCGCAGCGCGTCGTAGACGTAGGCGTCGTTCTCGAAGGTGGTGACGACGACGATCCGCGGCGCCCCGGGCCCGGCCAGAATCCGCCGGGTCGCCTGGATCCCGTCGATCTCCGGCATCCGGACGTCCATCAGCACCACGTCGGGCCGCAGCTCGCGCACCACCGACACGGCCCCGGCGCCGGTGGCCGCCTCCCCGACGACCTCCAGGTCGGGCTCCGCGTCCAGGATCACGCGCAGCGCCGTCCGCACCATCCGCTCGTCGTCCGCGAGCACGATCCTGATCACCGCCCACCTCCCACGGGCAGCCGTGCGGCGAGCCGCCACACGCCGTCCACCGGCCCCGCCTGGGCCGTACCGCCGAGCAGCCGGGCCCGCTCGGCGACGCCGCGCAGCCCGCGGCCCCCGTCCGGGCGGGCCACCGGCACCGCGCCGGGCAGCGGATTCTCCATCGTGATCTCCAGTTCGTCCCCCGACAGCGCGACCCGCGCCGTCACCGTCTCCTCCCGTGCGTGGCGCACGGCATTGGTCAGGCCCTCCTGCACGATCCGGTAGGCCTCGCGCGACACCGGCTCCGGCAGCCTCGCCAGATCCCCGCGGACGGTCAGGGCCACCCGCGGCCCGGCCCCCCTCACCAGCGCGTCGAGCGCGTCCAGACCGGGCGCCCCGAGGTCACCGTCGTCCTCGCCCCTGCGCAGCAGACCGAGCACGGAGTCGAGCTCGCCGACCGTGCGGCGGGTGGTCTCCTCGATGGCCGTGAGCGACTCCCGTACGAAGTCGAGGTCGGCGCTCCCGTCTCGGCGGGCGCTCGCGTCCAGGACCCGCCGGGCCGCTCCCGCCTGGAGGGTGACGGCGCTCAGCGCGTGCCCCACCGAGTCGTGCAGTTCGCGGGCGAGCCGGTTGCGTACGGCCAGTTCGGCGGCGCGCCGCTCGGCCGCGGCGAGCCGGTCGGCCGCGCTCGGCCCGAGCAGCCGGGTCGCGGCACCGGCCAGCAGCGCCCCGGCCGCCGCCGCGGCGGCGGCGAGGCCGAGCAGCATGAGGACGCCGAGCGGCAGCCCGGCCCAGCTGAGCCAGGGCCGGTCCAGGCCCCAGAAGCCGCCGAAGTCGGAGGCCCGCAGCTCCGCCGAGAACGGCAGCGCCGCCACGGCGAACGCGAAGGGCGGCAGTGCCAGCGACGCGCCGCTGACGAGCGCTCCCACACCGAGGTGCAGCGTGTACCAGCCGACCGTACGGGCCTTCGCCGCACGTCCGCGGGCCGGGCCGGCCGCGAAGCGCTCGCCCGGCACCCCGCACAGGGCCCGGGCCGCCGCCACCGACATCGGACGGGTCAGCGGGAAGAGCGCCGTGACCGAGGCCAGCGGCAACCCGACGGCGTAGGCGGCGAACTGGGCGGCGAGGCTGCCCCCGAACGTCGGCCCACCGCCGGTGACGGAGCCGACGGCGACGGTGCCCACCAGCCAGTACGGCATGAACAGGGCACCGCCCAGGACGAGATGGAGCCACCGCCGCCGGGCCCGCTGCCCGAACAGGGCGCCGCCGAGCCGTCTCATGCCGTCCGGCTCCGCCGGCTCACGACCACGGCCAGGCAGCCGGCCAGCAGGAACCCGATGATCATTTCGCCAGCGTAGGCGCTGACCATGGGGATCGTCGGCTCTTTCCCGCCATCGGTCTGCGGCATCAGCGCGACCAGCGTCATGTACGCGCCCCAGCACCCGGCCGCACCCGAGCCCACCCAGGCCGCCGCCAGCGCGGCGCGCAGCCGCAGACCGGCCGGACGGCGCAGGGCGAGGGCGAGACCGGCGAGGCAGGCGACGAGCAGGAGGACGGCGCGCAGGACGTCGACGACCGCCTTGTCGGGGTCGTAGCCGTCGGCGTAGTCGGGGGCGAGCCCCCACGTCGCGCCGGCGGCCCACAGGACGTGGAGGGTGACCGGTGCCAGGGCGAGCACGGCGGCCGCGACCGTGCAGGCGCGGACGGCCGGCCCGCTCACGTCGGCGGGCAGCTCGCCGAGGCGGCCGGCCCAGACGTGGCCCCAGCGGTCCCGGGCGTAGAGGACGAAGAGGATGCCGAGGCTCAGGCCCTGGACGATGAAGCCCCCGTAGACGACGGGGAAGACCCAGGTGTCGAGGAAGTCCGGCACGGGCGCGGCGGCCGGGCTGGTGTCGGCCGTGGCGAAGAGGGACACGACGAGCTGGGCCGGGTAGCCCGCCATGATCGGGGCGATCAGGCCGGTCGCCGCCCACACCGGGAGGAGCAGCAGCCAGGCCCGCACCCGCAGGCCCCACGGGCGGGTCAGGAGCAACGCGAGCAGCACGACGACCGCGTCGGCGATCACGGAGGCGCCGTTGGCGACGCGCATCGTCGTCGGATGGTCGAGCAGGACGCTGCCCTCGGGGATGCCGACCGTGCTGCCGGCCACCCAGGCGACCTTGAGGACGATGTACGGGAGGCAGCCGAGAGCGGCCAGGCCGCCCAGCGTCCGGCGGAGCGGGCTCGCGGGAGCGGCGGGTGCCGCGGTGGGGACGGGAAGCGTCGGTGTCGTCATGCCCCCACCCTCGTGCCGGGGTCCGCCCCGGCACCTCCTGCCTGACGACGAACCCCCTCCGCCGCGCGGGGGAGACGGTCCGCCGTGCGGGATCACGCCGTGACCGGCCGCGGGGGAGGGGAGGGTCTCCTGGCGGCGCCCCGTACGGAGGGAGCATGGCGGGTGCGGGACCGGGGCCCCGCCCCGTAGCGGATCAGAGCCGGCGGGTCGCGAGGGCGAGCCGGTCGCGGGCGTCGAACAGGGCGTCCTTGATGAGCTGTTCGTGGCCCGGGGTCAGCCGGGCCACCGGCACCGAGCAGCTGACGGCGTCGCGCGACGGGGTGCGGTACGGGATCGCGATGCCGAAGCAGCGCAGGCCCAGGGTGTTCTCCTCGCGGTCCACCGCGTACCCCTGTTCGCGGATGGCGCGCAGCTCCTCGATCAGCTGCTCGCGGTCGGTGACCGTGTGCTCGGTCAGCGCGGGCAGCGTCTCCGGGAGCAGCTTGCGGACCTGCTCGTCGCTGTGGGTGGCGAGCAGCGCCTTCCCGAGGGAGGTCGAGTGGGCGGGCAGCCGGCGTCCGACCCTGGTGAACGGGCGCAGGTAGTGCTGGGACTGGCGGGTCGCCAGGTAGACCACGCTGGTGCCGTCGAGCCGGGCGAGGTGGATGGTCTCGGTGGTGTCGTCGGAGAGCCGGTCGAGGGTGGGCCGGGCGGCGGCCACCACCTCGTCGCCGTCGATGTACGAGGTGCCGACGAGCAGTGCGCGCACCCCGATGCCGTACCGGGTGCCGGTCGCGTCCGTCTCGACCCAGCCGAGCTCGACGAGGGTGCGCAGCAGCATGTACAGGCTGGACTTGGGGTAGCCGACGGCCTCCTGGACGGCGGCGAGGGAGTGCATGCCGGGTCGCCCGGCGAAGTACTCCAGCAACTCCACGGTCCGCACCGCGGACTTGACCTGGGCCCCGCCCGCGTCGTTGGTCCCCATCGCCCTCGCCCCTCTCCGGGGGCGATCCGTCCGGAAGCCCCATGAAGCCTCTTGTGGAGACGGCTCGGCCGTCCCTAGAGTCCCGATGTCGGATTCACCTACAGGGACAGCGTTCAGAATAGCGAACAACGTGGGCGAGGGGCGTGTCGTGGCAGAACCAGTGTGGAGTGTGGACCCCCGGACGGGGAAGCCGCGAGAGCAGGTCGCGGTGGAGGCCACGGACGAGGAACTCGACCAGGCCGTACGGGCCGCGCACGCCGCCCGGCCCGCGCTCGCCGACCGCACCACCCGTGCCGCGCTGCTGCGCACCGCGGCCGACCTGATGGACGAGGCGTGCGATCACGTCGTCGAGGCGGCCGATGCCGAGACCGCTCTCGGACCGGTCCGGCTGACCGGAGAACTCGCGCGCACCACCGCGCAGTTGCGCTTCTTCGCCGACATCGTCGACGAGGGTGCCTTCCTCGACGTGCGGATCTCCCGCGCCGATCCCACCACCACGCCACCCACCCCCGACCTGCGGCGCATGAAGATCCCGCTCGGGGTCGTCGCGGTCTACGCGGCAAGCAACTTCCCCCTCGCCTTCTCCGTCCCGGGCGGAGACACCGCGAGCGCACTCGCCGCCGGCTGTCCCGTCGTCGTCAAGGCGCACCCCGACCACCCGGCCACCTCCGAGCTCTGCGCCTCCCTGCTGCGCCGGGCCGCCGTCAGCACCGGACTCCCCGAGGACGTCGTCTCCCTGGTGCACGGCTTCGAGGCCGGCGTCCGACTCGTCCGCCACCCGCTGGTCGCCGCCGCCGGCTTCACCGGCTCGGTGCGCGGCGGACGGGCGCTCTTCGACGCGGCCACCGCCCGCCCGGTCCCCATCCCCTTCCACGGCGAACTCGGCTCGCTCAACCCGGTGGTGATCACCGAGGCGGCGGCCGGGGAACGGGCCGAGGAGCTCGGCGCGGGACTCGCCGCCTCCATGACCCTCGGGCAGGGACAGTTCTGCACGAAGCCCGGCCTCGTCCTCGCACCGGCCGGAGAGGCCGGCGACCGGTTCGTCACGGCCCTCACGGCCGCCGTGAGCGAGACGGAGCCCGGCGTGATGCTCGACCGGCGGATGCGCGGCGCCTTCCTCGACGGCGTCCGCGAGCGGGCCGCGCTGCCCGGTGTGACCGCGTCCGTCACCCCCGGAGCCGGCGGCGAACACACGGTCAGCGCCGGGGTGCTCACCGTCGACGCGGGGCTGCTCGCCGAGGGGCGGGGGGAGCCGCTCCTGGAGGAGTGCTTCGGGCCGCTGACGATCGTCGCGCGCTACGGCTCGCGCGAGCAGCTCTCCGCCGTCCTCGGTCCGCTGCCCGGCAACCTCACCGCCACCCTGCACATGGCAGACGATGACCCGGAGGCCGCCTCGCTGCTCGCCGAACTCACCCCGCTCGCCGGCCGGGTGCTCGTCAACGGCTGGCCGACCGGCGTGGCCGTGGCGGAGGCCCAGCACCACGGCGGCCCCTACCCGGCCACCACCTCGCCCTTCACCTCGGTCGGCGCCACCGCGATCGAACGCTGGCTGCGGCCGGTCGCCTACCAGTCGACCCCGCAGCACCTGCTCCCCCCGGAACTCCGGGACGACGCCCCGCGGGGCGTGCCGCCGCGCCGGCCTCAGTGAGGGATCCGCACCACGATCCTCCCGGTGTGCGTGTTCGACTCCATCAGCCGGTGGGCGTCGGGCCGCGACTCCAGACGCTCGACGATCTCCGCGATCACCGGCGCCGGCGAGCCGTCGCGCAGCCCCGAGCCGATGAGACCGCCCCTCCGGGCGCGCCCCTCGGCGGTCCGGACCACCGCGCCGTCGGCGTAGCCGCGCACGGTCAGCGGCCACTGCACCGGCACCTCGGCCGGTGGTCCAGTCGGCCGGAGGGCACCGCGGTGCCCTCCCCGCGCACCCCTGGACGGTCGAGGAGCTGGGCGCCCTCGGCGGGCTCTCCCGCGCCGCCTCCGCCCGCCGCTCGACCGCCCTGGTGGGCCTGCCCCCGCTCGCGTACCTCACCTGGCGGCGGATGACGACGGCCGGCCGGCCGCTCCGCACCGACGACCGGCCCTACACGCGGGAGCGGTGGCGCGGCAGGCGCAGCGAGGCGAGCGTGGTGAGAGCGAGCAGGACCGCGCTGATCAGCAGCGAGACGCGCAGGCTCGACTCCACGCCGGCGGCGGCGAAGGAGCCGAAGACGGCGATGGCCAGGGCGCCCGCTGTCTGCCGGATCGCGTTCAGCAGGCCCGCCGCCGTGCCCGCCCGCTCGGCCGGGACGGCCTCCAGCATCGAGGCGATCAGCGGGGGCAGGGAGAAGCCGGCCCCCAGCGCCAGCGGTACGAGCAGCAGCGCCTGCGCCGCGAGCGGGGTGCCCGCGTCCACCGTCAGCAGGCCGAGCAGCCCGGCCACCGCCACCACCTGGCCCACCACGATCGGCAGCCGGGCACCGTACCGGGCCGCGACGCGGGCCGACAGCACGTTCACCCCGGCGAGCAGCGCGGTCATCGGCAGGAACATCAGGCCGGCGCCCAGTGCCGACAGGCCCAGGACCTGCTGGAAGAAGAGGCTGAAGACGAAGATCATGCCGTAGAACGCCACGCTGTTCGCCGAGCCCGCCGACACCGCCACCAGGACCGTCCGGTCGCGGAAGAGCCCCAGCGGCACCATCGGGTGGGTCCGCCGCGCCTCCACGACGAGGAAGGCGGCGAAGCAGAGCACCGCGACGCCCAGCGCCCACCACGCGCGCGCCCCGCCCTCGATGGCGGCGAAGGTCAGCGCGCCGAGCGCGACCACGGCCGTCAGCTGGCCCGGCAGGTCGAGCGGCGCGGGCCGGCGGGCCGAGCGGGCCACCCGGGTGAGAAGGACCAGCGCGAGCAGGCCGAGCGGCAGATTGATGAAGAAGATCCCGCGCCAGCTCCACGCGGTGGTCAGCGCCCCGCCCGCGACCGGGCCGAGCGCCACGGCGACCGTGCCGCCCGCCGCCCACAGCGACACCGCGCGCGCCCGCCGCGCCGGGTCCCCGTAGGCCTCACGGACGAGCGCGAGGGAGGCCGGCAGCATCACGGCGGCCGCGACGCCCTGCACCGTACGGGCCGCGAGGAGGGCGGGGAGGCCCGGGGCCAGGCCGCAGGCGGCTGAGGCCAGGGTGAAGACGACGACCCCGGCGCCGTAGGCCCGGCTCGCGCCGATCCGGTCGGCGAGCGCGCCGCTCGACAGCAGCAGGGCCGCGAAGGCCAGTGTGTAGGAGTCGACCACCCACTGGAGGCCGGACATGCCGGCCCGCAGGTCGGCGCCGATCGCGGGCAGCGCCACGTTCACGACCGAGGTGTCGAGCGTGATGAGGGCGAAGCCCAGCATCGCGGCGGCGAGGGCGGGACCGGGGGAGGGCGCGGCGGAGGGCACGGGGGAGCGGGCGGCGGTGCCGGCCGCGTCAACGGGGGTGCGGGCGAGATCGGTTGGGCTCATGCGCCCAGCTTCGTGAGCGAGCCGGCCGTACAGTAGTGGCCTGAATGCCATATGCCCGGAGGTTCTGGCCATGTCCCGTGTCCGGCGCGTCGCCGTCATCGCCGCCCCGCCCGTCTCGATGTTCAACCTCGCCATCCCGGAGATGCTGTTCGGCAAGGTCGAGGTCGACGGCGGCCCCGGCTACGAGACCGTGATCTGTGCGCCCGACCCCGGGCCCGTCACCACGAGCGGCGGTCTCGACCTGCACGTCCCGCGCGGCCTGGACGCCGTCGAGGACGCGGACACCGTGATCCTGGCCGGCAGCGGCAGCTACCACGATCCCGACCCGCGCATCATCGACACGCTGCGCCGGGCCGGCGCGGCGGGCAAACGGATCGCGTCCATCTGCACCGGCTCCTTCGCGCTCGCGGCCGCCGGACTCCTCGACGGCCGCGCGGCCACCACCTACTGGGCCTACCGCGAACTCCTCGCCGAACGGCACCCCGCCGTCGACCTCCAGGACGACGTGCTCTTCGTCCAGGACGGCCCGGTGCTGACCTCCTCCGGCTACGCCGCCGGCATCGACCTGTGCCTGCACGTCATCCGTACCGACCACGGCGCCGCCGTCGCCAACACCGTCGCCCGGCTCGCCCTCGTCGCGCCCGTACGGCCCGGAGGCCAGGCCCAGTTCACGCTGACCCCGCTGCCGCCCGAGCGCGGCGCGTCCTTCGGCGCGACGCGCGCGTGGGCCATGGAACACCTCGACGAGCCGCTCACCCTGAGCGACCTGGCCCGGCACGCGGGGGTGTCCGTGCGCACGCTGTCGCGCCGCTTCCACGCCGAGACGGGGGTCAGCCCGCTCCAGTGGCTGCTCCACCAGCGCGTCGAGCGGGCCAAGGAACTGCTGGAGACCACCGCGCTGCCGATGGACCTGCTGGCGCGGGCGTCCGGCCTCGGCACGGCGGACTCCCTCCGCCAGCACGTGCTGCGCCGGACGGGACTCACCCCGAGTGCCTACCGGGCCACCTTCAGCCGCCTCGCGGGCGGGACCCCCGGATCCGCCGTGGCGCCCCGACCGGAAGCCGCGGCCCCGTCCCCGCCCCCGTCCCTGCCCGCCTCCCTGTCCGCGTCCCCGTCCCCGTCCCCTCTCCCGTCTCCGTCCGCGTCGGGAGCCGTGCCCGTGGCCTCCATGTCCCGGTAGTCCGTGACCGGCCCCCTCTCCGCCTCCGCACCGCGACCCCGGCCGGCCTCGACGCCGTCGCCGAGCTCCCTGCCGGGACCGGTCGCGCGGCCGGGGAGCACCGCCCGCCTGGAGGTGATCGACGCGAACGAGCGCGGATCGACGGGAACGAGCGCGCCGAGGCCCTCCACGCCGCCCGGAGCCGGATTCCGTACCCCGGCACCCCGGGCGGTGGCAACCAGGTGGTGCTCCGCCTCACACCGCCGTCCGCCGCGGAATGATTCCGGCGGGGCGGGACGTTCCCGTCACGGAACCCCCGCCCACCACCCCGTCCAGGAGAGAAGCCACACCATGCGCGTCGAGATCTGGAGCGACATCGCCTGCCCCTGGTGCTACATCGGCAAGGCACGCTTCGAGAAGGGGCTCGCGGCCTTCGCCCACCGCGACGACATCGAGGTCGTGCACCGCTCCTTCGAGCTCGACCCCAACCGCCCGAAGGGCGACTCCGGCCCGGTCCTGGAGATGCTCGCCAAGAAGTACGGCCGCACCCTCGACGAGGCCCGCGCCATGGAGGCCCACGTCGCCTCCAACGCCCGCTCCGAGGGTCTCGAGTACCGCACGGAGGGCCGTGACCACGGCAACACCTTCGACATCCACCGCCTGCTGCACCTGGCGAAGGACCGCGGCCGGCAGAACGAGCTCCTGGACCTCGCCTACCGGGCCAACTTCGCCGAGGAGCGCTCGGTCTTCGACGCCGAGACCCTGGTGACCCTCGCCGTGGAGGCCGGTCTCGACGAGACCGAGGTCCGTACGGTGCTCGCCGACGGGACCGCCTACGCGGACGCCGTGCGCGCCGACGAGCGCGAGGCCGCCGAACTGGGCGCCAACGGCGTGCCGTTCTTCGTCCTCGACCGGAAGTACGGGGTCTCGGGCGGGCAGCCCGCCGAGGTCTTCACCCAGGCCCTGGAGCAGGCCTGGGCCGGCCGCAGCCTGCAGCCGGTCGGCGGGGACGCCGCCGCCTGCGACGTCGACGGCACCAACTGCTGAACCGGCCGCCCGACCGGCCGCGCAGGACGCGGCTCCGGGGACTCCCCGTGATCGCCGCCGATTGACGGAAGATCGCGGGGAATCCAGGCTGGGCGCATGGATTCCCTGGAGCCCCTGGGCGGAGCCGAGTTCGCCCCCACGTCGACGTATCTGAACACCTCCGCCTGCGGCCTGCTGCCCCGCCGCACGATCGAGGCGGTCGTCCTCCTCGCCGAGGAGACCGCGGCCGGCCGGGCCGAGGGCGCCGGCAGCTTCGGCATCGTCGACGAGGCCCGGGCCGCCTTCGCCCGCCTCGCCCACGTCACCCCCGACCGGGTCGCGGTCGGCAGCTCGGTCTCCGTGCACGTCGGCATGGTGGCGCAGTCCATGCCGGCCGGCGCGGAGATCCTCATTCCGGAGGGCGAGTTCTCCTCCGTCATCACCCCGTTCACCGTCCGCGGCGACCTGAAGATCCGCTTCGTGCCGCTGGAGCGGCTCGCGGAGTCCGTACGGCCCGGGACCGGGCTCGTCGCCTTCTCCGCGGTGCAGTCGTCCGACGGGCGCACCGCCGACTTCGCCGCGATCCGCGCCGCCGCGGCCGCCCACGGCGCCCGCACCCTGCTCGACGCCACCCAGTCGGCGGGCTGGCTGCCGCTGTTCGCCGGGGACTGGGACTTCACCGTCTCCGGCGGCTACAAGTACCTGCTCTGCCCGCGCGGCGCGTCCTTCCTGACCGTCACGGAGGAGGCGCAGGACGCGCTGACGCCCATCCACGCCGGCTGGGTGACCGGCGAGGAGCTGTGGGTCAACAGTTACGGACCGGTGCGCGAACTGGCCCACTCCGCACGGCGGTTCGACGAGCCCCCGGCCTTCATGTCGTACCACGGCGCGGCCCGCTCGCTCGCCCTCCTGGAGGAGATCGGCATCGAGCGCATCGAGGCCCACAACAAGGCCCTCGCCGCCCGCTTCCGGGACGGGCTCCTCGCGCTCGGCCACGTCCCCGTCGCGGACGACTCGACGGTCGTCGGCATCCCCGGCCTCGGCGACCGCCGCGATGCGCTCGGTGAGGCGGGCGTCCTGCTCTCGGCCCGCGACGGCAAGCTGCGGGCCTCGTTCCACCTCTACAACTCCTCGGCGGACGTGGACCGGGCGCTGGAGGTCCTGGCCGGCTGACCCGCCCCCCGGCCGGGCGACCGGTGCCGCGACCGTCTAGAGCGCCGTCGCCACTCGGGGTGCCTCCGCCGGCTCCGGCGGCCCGGCCGGTTCCGTCCCGCACTCGCCCGCCTCGTGGCAGAGGTTCTCCTCCAGGCGGGCGAGCAGCCGGGCGAGGTCCGCGCGTTCGGCGGGGGTGAGACCGGTCAGGGAGTGCCCCTCCAGGTCGTGCCAGACGCCCTCGACGCGGGCGCGCAGCGCCTCGCCCTCCTCCGTCGCCTCGACGAGCACGGCCCGCCGGTCGGCCGGGTCGGGGCGGCGGCGTACGTGCCCGCACTGCTCCAGGCGCTGCAGCATCTTCGTCACCGTCGACGGGTCGAGTCCGAGCGACCGGATGAGGACGGACTGCCGCACCGGCCCGCAGTCCCACAGCGCCATCATCAGGAACTCCTGGCCCGGATAGAGACCCAGCTCCTTCAGTCGCCGACCCGCCGCGATCCGGTGCAGCCGGGCCACCCGGGACAGCGCGTGGCTCACCGGCCCGCCGCGGGCGGCTGAGGGCAGATGGTCCACCGGGGTGGTACAGAAGGGGTCGGTTCCGGACATCGCGGGCTCACTCCTCGGGCGCGGTCTCGTCATGCGAGCTCTTTCCCCAAGATTACCTTGGCTGGCCAAGTAAATGGGTTACAGTGGCGTCGCGGCCAGATAGTTGGCCGACCACATATTTCCTGAGGGGACAGCTATGACCACCGCCTTCGACCCCGTCGACCTCGCCGGCACCCGCCTCGTCAACCGCATCGCCATGGCGCCCATGACCCGGAGCCGGGCCGAGGCCGCACGCCGTGTCCCCACCCAGCTGACCGCCGAGTACTACGCCCAGCGCGCCTCCGCCGGCCTGATCATCACCGAGGGCGTCCAGCCCACGGCCGTGGGCCAGGGCTACCCCGCCACCCCCGGACTGCACAGCGCCGAGCAGATCGCCGCCTGGCGCGAGGTCACCGACGCCGTCCACGAGCGCGGCGGAAGGATCTTCGCCCAGCTGATGCACGCGGGCCGGATCAGCCACCCCGACGTCCTCGGCGAGGGCCTCCACCCGGTCGGCCCGTCCGCCGTCGCCCCCGCCGGGCAGCTCTTCACCGGGACCGGGCTCACCGACTTCGTCGCCCCGCGCGAGCTCACGGCCGACGAGGTGCGCGAGACGATCGAGGGCTTCGCCGCCGCCGCCCGCAACGCGGTCGAGGCCGGCTTCGACGGGGTCGAGGTGCACGGCGCCAACGGCTACCTCGTCCACCAGTTCCTCGCCACCGGCTCCAACCACCGTACGGACGAGTGGGGCGGCCCGGTCGAGAACCGCATCCGCTTCGCCGTCGAGGTCGTCAAGGCCGTCGCCGACGCCATCGGCCCCGAGCGCACCGCGCTGCGCATCTCCCCGGCCAACCCGTACAACGACATCGCCGAGAGCGACACCGACGAGCTCTACCCGGCCCTCGTCACCGCGATCGACCCGCTCGGCATCGCCTACCTGCACGTCACCGAGGCGGTGCCCGCGATCCGCGAACTGACCCTGGACCTGCGCAAGCGGTTCTCCGGCACCTTCGTGCTCAACCCGCACACCGAGGGCCCCACCGGCCCCGAGGCCCTCACCCTGATCGAGGACGGCACCGCCGACATCCTGGCGTACGGCGCCCTCTTCCTCGCCAACCCGGACCTGCCGGCCCGGCTCCTGGCCGGCGGCCCGTACAACACCCCCGACCCCGCCGGCTTCTTCGGCGGCGACCACCGCGGCTACACCGACTACCCGTCGCTGTAGCCTCCGCCGGGGCGGTCGCCGGGGCTACCAGGCCTCCGTGACCGCCCGGCCCGCGCCCTCCAGGTCCACCGTGCGGCCCGTCTCCGCGAGCGCCGTACCCAGCGCCGCCAAGGAGGAGCGCACCACGCCCGGGGCCGCGTCCACGCCGTAGTGGTTCACCCGGATCATCTCCTTGGCCAGCGTGCCGCCGCCCGCGATCAGCGGCAGCGACGGGTCCGCGGCCAGCGCCCTCGCCACCAGCTCGGAGGCGTCCACCCCGGCCGGCGCGCGCAGCGTCGTCGCGACCGGCGCCGCGTCCGCCGCCGCGTGCACGTACGGCTCCAGGCCGCCGCCCAGCGCCAGCGCACCCGCGCGGGTCGCCGCCGCGGCCGAGGCGTGCCGTGCCATCAGCGCGTCCAGACCCTCGGCCTCGATCCGCTCCATGCAGGCCTCCAGGGCCAGCATCTCCAACTGCGCCGGCGCGTGCAGCAGCGCCTTGCGGCCGCCGTCGATCCAGCGCTCCTTCCAGTCCAGGAGGGACAGGTACGAGCGGCGCGGCGCGGCCGGGTTGGCGGCGAAGCGCTCCCAGGCCCGCTCGCTCACCGACACCGCGGAGACGCCCGCCGGGCCGCCCATCGCCTTCTGCGCGCCGATGATGCACATGTCGACGCCCCACGCGTCCGGCAGCACCGGCTCGGCGCCGATCGACGCCACCGCGTCCAGGTAGAACAGCGCGTCGTGCGCCCGCACCACCTCGCCGATCTCCGCGACCGGATTGGTGTTGCCCGTCGCCGCCTCCGCGTGCACCAGCGACACGAAGTCGATCTCCGGGTGCTGCTCGAAGGCCCGCGCCACCTGCTCGGCCGTCACCGCGGTGTGGAACGGCACCTCCAGGTCCACGACCGTGGCGCCGCAGTCCCGCAGCCAGTTGCCGAAGGTCTGCCCGTACGGACCGGTGACGACGTTCAGCGCCGTCGAGCCCGCCCGCGCCCCGCTGCGGATGCAGCCCTCCAGCGGCAGCAGCGCCTCGCCCTGGGTGATCACCACGTCCTGCTCGGTGGAGAGCAGCGCGGCGACCCGCCGCTCGATCGACGCGAACTGCGCGGCGGTCAGCGGGGCCAGGTCCAGAAGCGGGTGTGTCACGGTCACGGCGGTGCCTTCTTCGGGGTCGAACGCGTGGTGCGTACATCGGGATCGGGCTGGTGCCAGCGTACGGGCTCGGACCCGCCGCCCCGCGGGCCGCCCGGACCGCCGCACGCCACGGTCGGCGGGACACCCGCACCGCCGCCCGCCCCGGTCCCGGGACCGTCCGCCGTCACGGCGCCGTCCGGAACGTGTCACAGGGCGCGCACCGCCGGGCTCCGCCGCTTCCCCCGGCGCCGGGTCGGTGGGATGTTGCGGCCGGAGCGGCCCGCAGGGGCCGCCGGAGGAGACGGGGTGGACAGCATGGTGCGGAGCAACGGCAGAACCGGCGGAACCGGCGGAACCCACGGAGCCGGCCGTACCGGCGCGAACGGCCGGACCCGGGCGCGCCGGACGGCCCTGGTCGCCGCGGCGCTCGCCGTCACCGGGCCGCTGGCCCTCGGCGCCGTGGGCACCGCCGGAGCCGCGGCCGGGCCGGGGACGGCCGCCGTACCGGCGGCGGTGCGGGCGGCCGCCGGGTCCGGAGCGCCGCGGCCGGCCGCGGACCGCCCGATCGTCTTCGCCCGCTACAGCGCGGCGGCCTCCATCGAGGACCTGTACGCGATCGCCCCGACCGGCGGCGCCCCCGTCAAGCTCACCCACACCCCCACCGTCAGCGACGTGATGCCGAGCTGGTCGCCCGACGGCAAGCGGGTGGCGTTCCTCCGCTACGGGGCCGGCGGCGCGATCGACGGCATCTGGACGATGAAGAGCGCCGGCGGCGACCTGAAGCCCGTGCCCGGCACCGAGGGCGCATCCGACCCGGCGTGGTCCCCGGACGGCAAGCGGATCGCCTACTCCAGGCCGGCCGGCAGCCAGCGCGAGATCTACGTGGCCGACGTCGACGGCACCCCCGCCACCCGGCTCACCCACACCGCGGCGGACGAGTTCCACCCGACCTGGTCCCCGGACGGCGGGTCCCTCGCCTACAGCCGCGCGGACGCGTCGGGGAACAGCAGACTGATGCGGATCCAGCTGTCCACCCTCGTCCAGACCCCCGTCACCCTGGCCGGCTCCCACGACTGGACGCCCGACTGGTCGCGCGGCAACCGGATCGTCTTCAGCCGGGTGGACTCCTCCGGCTTCGCCCACCTCTACGTCGTCCGCCCCGACGGCGCGGGAACGCACCGCATCACCTCGGCCCGCGCCCACGACAAGAACCCCTCCTGGGCGCCGGACGGCAGGCGTCTGGTCTTCACCCGCGGCGGCACCGACGACGCCGACCCCGAGCACCTCTTCCTGGTCCGGGCCGACGGCAGCGGGCTCACCCAGCTCACCAAGGCCGACACGCACGACCTGCAGGCCGACTGGCGCCCGTAGGAGAGCGGACGGGCACCGCGTGAACGTGACGGACATCGCCGCCCGGGTCCCGGGCGGCGGCTCGTAGAGTGCGGGTATGAGCGATCACGTGGTGCTGCGGGTGAAGGGGCGGGTGCTCGTCGGCCCGGAGGACGTCCGGGACGAACTGTGGTGCGTGGACGGGCGCGTCACCTTCGAGCGGCCCCCCGGCCCGGCCCGGGACGTCCTGACCGTCGAGGGCTGGGTGCTGCCCGGTCTCGTCGACGCCCACTGCCACGTCGGACTCGACCGGCACGGACCCGTCGACGAGGCCACCGCCGAGAAGCAGGCCCTCACCGACCGGGACGCCGGCACCCTGCTCATCCGTGATGCGGGCTCGCCCTCCGACACCCGCTGGATCGACGCGCGGGAGGACCTGCCGAAGATCATCCGGGCGGGCCGGCACATCGCCCGCACCCGCCGCTACATCCGCAACTACGCCCACGAGATCGAGCCGGACCAACTCGTCGCCTACGTGGGCCGGGAGGCGCGGCGCGGCGACGGCTGGGTCAAGCTGGTCGGCGACTGGATCGACCGCGACCTCGGCGACCTGGCCCCGTCCTGGCCGCGCGCCGAGGTCGAGGCGGCCATCGCCGAGGCGCACCGGCTCGGCGCCCGGGTCACCGCGCACTGCTTCGCCGAGGACTCGCTGCGCGACCTGGTCGAGGCGGGCATCGACTGCATCGAGCACGCGACGGGCCTCACCGAGGAGACCATCCCGCTCTTCGCCGAGCGCGGGGTCGCCATCGTCCCCACGCTCGTCAACATCGCGACCTTCCCGCACCTCGCGGACGGCGGCCAGGAGAAGTTCCCGCGCTGGTCGGCCCACATGCGCCGGCTCCACGAGCGCCGTTACGACACGGTCCGTGCCGCCTGGGACGCGGGCATCCCGGTCTTCGTCGGCACCGACGCGGGCGGCTCCCTCGCGCACGGGCTGGTCGCCGCCGAGGTCGAGGAGCTGACCAAGGCGGGCATCCCCGCCCTCGACGCCCTCTCGGCCACCGCCTGGCGCGCCCGCTCCTGGCTCGGGCGCCCGGGTCTGGAGGAGGGCGCCCCGGCCGACCTCGTCGTCTACGGCGAGGACCCGCGCGCCGACGTCCGGGTCCTCGCGGCGCCCCGGCGGGTGATCGTCAACGGCCGGGTGATCGGCTGAGCCGGGCCGGTCGCGGCGGGCTGTACGGCCGGGTCGTGACCGGCGGGCGGCGAGCCGTGCGGCCGGGCGGGGCGCGCCCGGGGCCATGGGTGGCCGGGCGGCTGGTCCTGGGCCGGGCATGTGGTCCTGGGCCGGCATGTGGTCCTGGGCCGTGAGGCCACCGCCGGGCGTCCTGGGCCGGGCCGGGCGTCCTGGGCCGGGCCGGGTGGTCCCGGGCCGGGCGGCCACCGCCGGGCGCACAGCCCGCCGGGGCCACGGCCGGGCTCCGGTCAGGCCCTGCTGTAGAAGGCCAGCCGCGCCTCCTTCGCCGGGATGAACACCTCGGGCAGGTCCACCTCCGGCAGCACGACCTCCGGGCCCAGCTCGAACCCGGCCCGCACGAGCCGGGCGATCGCCTTCTCGTTGGCGGCGTCCGGCTCGCCCACGATCCGGGTGCGCCCGGTCAGCGCGAAGTCGATCAGCGCCGTGAGCAGCCCCTCCGTGAAGCCCCGCTCAGGGGCGGCCGAGGGCGCGACGAACAGGTGCACGCCGATGTCGCCCGGCCGTGCCTCGTAGCACTCGGAGACCCGGTCGGCCTCGGGGTCGTAGGTCTGGAAGATGCCGACCGGCTCGTCGTCCCGGTGCACCAGGAAGCCGTGATGGGTGGTGAGCGAGTCGAGGTGCGCGTAGATCTCCCGCACCTGCTCGACGCTCGTGCCGTGCATGCCCCAGAAGCGGGCGCGCTCCTCGTTCACCCAGCCGTGGACGAGTTCGGCGTGGCGTTCCGGGTCGATGCGGTCGACGCGGACGGTTCCGAAGCCCTCGACGGCCTGGACGTGCTCAGTTCTGCTCATGGTCTTCCTTCACGAGGTCGTTCCAGTCGGTGACGACGGGGGCGAGTTCGCCCCGCAGCCAGAGGGGGAGCTGGTCGCGGTGGTGCGGGTCGCCCGGCACCCCGGAGGCGCCGAACGGCACGACCCACAGGCTCCGTTCGCGGTCCGCCAGGTCCCACACGTAGCGGGCGGCGGACGCGCGGGCGCTGCGGTCGGTGAAGCCGGGGACGCTGGACGTCGACAGCACGCAGTCGTGGTCGCCGGCGAGGCCCGGCCACCGGGCGTCCGCGGTGCCGTCGGCGTCCGGCAGCGCCTGCCAGGGCGCCAGCCGGTGCGTCACACCCCAGGCGGGCGGGGGGTCGCCGGCCCCGACCTCTTCCAGCGCCTCGCGCACGATCCGGCGTACGTCCCCGGGCGGCACGGGTCCGGCGACGAGCAGCGTCTCCAGGGCGTACGCGACCCGCGCGCCGAGCGCGAGCCAGGGCCGGAACACCTCGGGACAGGGCTCCGGTTCGCGCAGGGCGGCGAACGCCTCGTGCGCGGCGAGCCGGCGGACGACCGCTCCGCGCACCGCCGCGTAGAGACCGGCGTCCGTGCTGTCGGCCGCCATCCGCCGGTCCCAGGCGAGCAGCGTGCCGCGGACGGCACGGGCCGCGGCGGACAGCCCGTCCTCGTCCGCCTCCTCGACCGCCCGGAGCAGCCGGCGCGCGGACGGGTTGTCGGTGTCGGTGTGGACGGCGGCCGTCGCGGCGGGCGTCCAGGACGTGGAGGCGTCCAGCAGCGCGGCGATCCGCCCGGCCCGGTGGGACGGGGCGAACTCGACGCCCAGCGGCGCGGCGAGCCCCCGCGCGTTGGCCATCACCGCGTATCCCCCGACCTCGGCGCGGGGGGTCGGCGCGGGTTCCGGCGCCCAGTCGTGCCCCGCGTCCCAGGCGGGCACGACGCGCAGGGAGTTGGCCCGGTCGCGCACGGGCACCCATCCGGCGACCCGGTGCAGCAGCCCGCCGTCGGCATCGGCGGCCTGGACGACGTTGACGGGTTCGACCCAGCGGTCCTGTGCCCGGTCCACGTCCGCCACGGTGCGCGCGGCGAGCAGCGCGGGCAGCGCGGAGAAGCCCAGTTCGCCGGTGACACGCGGCGGGTGGCGCAGGCTGATCGCCTGCCACTCGACGACGTCGCCGAGGGCCTCGCCGGCGGAGGCACCGGCGGGTTCCGGGCCGGCGGCCGCCGCCCGGCCGTCGCCCCCGGCACCGATGATCACCGGACCGCGGGCCGTCTCGACCACCTCGACACGGACCGGTGCGTCCGCGTCCTTCACGCGCACCGACTCGGTGTGTGCGGAGGCCGGTTCCCAGCCCTCCGGGCCCAGGGCCTCGACGCGGCCGTCGGGGTGGCGGCGCAGCCGCTCGCGGTAGAGGTCCTGGTAGTCGGCCATCGCGTTGGTGATGGCCCAGGCGACCCGGCCGGTGTGGCCGAAGTGGGCGAGGCCGGGGATGCCGGGGACGGCCAGGCCGAGGACGTCGTACTCGGGGCAGGCGAGCCGGATCTGCTGGTAGACGCCGGGCGCCTCGACGAAGCGGTGCGGGTCGCCGGCGACGAGCGGTGCGCCGCTCGCGGTGCGGCTGCCGGAGACGACCCAGCCGTTGGAGCCGGCGGTGCCCGGGCCGTCGGTGGCGAAGAGCTCCGTCCACTCCTCGCCGAGCCGCCGCGCGACCTGTTCCCGCCATAGCTTGGTGGGGAATCCGGCGAAGAGGATGTGGGTGGAGAGCCACACCGCGAGCGGGGTCCAGGGTTCCCAGCGGCCCGGCCGCAGGCCGGTGCGGGCGAATTCCGGCGCGCGGGCGGCGCCGGCCGCCAGGCCCTCGTTGACGCCGTCCACGTAGGCACGGACCCACGCCGCCGTGTCCGGATCCAGCCGGTCGTGGCAGCGGCGCGCGGTGTCGGCCAGCCGTGCCTGGCGGACGAAGGTGTCCCAGCCGGTCTCCGCCGCGCCGAGGAACGCCGCCGTCGTGCCCCGGGCCCGGTGCCGCTCGACCTCCAGCTGCCAGGCCCGGTCCCGGGCGGTCACCAGGCCCTGGGCGCGGGCGAGTTCACGGGGGTCGGCGGCGCGCAGATGCGGGACGCCCCAGGCGTCCCGGTGGACCTCGATGCTCACGGCGTACCGCCCCGATCGGCTCATGGTTTCTTAGGTTAGGCTGACCTAAATTAACCTACAGGACGTCCGGGGGGCGCTGCGGGTGGTGCCGGACCCGGACGGGGGGCGCTGGTCCCGGACGGGGAGGGTGCCGGCCCCGGACGGGGAGGGCGCCGGCCTCGGACGGGGGGGTGTGGGCCCCGGACTGTTCCGCCGCGGGGTCCCGGGTCCGCGCCGGCGGCGGCGCGCGGGGTGCGGCAGGTTGACGGTCCGTTACCCCGGCCCAGCGCCTGTCGTTTTCACTTTTCGCAGGTGGGCGCCCTGACCTCCGGTGGCACCGCTACGCACGGGGCGGGCGAGAACGCCTGTGTCGAAAGATTCGAAAATGAGCGCGGAAACCACCCTTTGGGGTGAACTCACGCCGGGTGTCTGCCGGTTCACCCACAGTGCGTAAAGATTCCGGTGTCTCAAGTCGCCGACGCCGCGCCGACCCACAGTCCCCGTGGCGAGCGGCCGGCGACGCCATGTCTCTCGTGGGGGTTCCACGTCGTGAACAGCAACACCTTCCGCCTGCCCGCACGCCGCACCGCCGCCGCGGCCGCCGTCGCCGCCCTGGCCGTCGGCCCCCTGGCCCTCGCGGTCCCGGCCGCCCACGCCACGGGCGGCACCGCGGGCGACGGCGGCGAAGGCCACGCCACCGCGGTCGTCCTGCGCACCACCCTCGACGTCGACCTGCTCGACAAGACGGTCGACGTGCCCGTGCGCGCCTCCCTCAACGAGGTCGAGGCGCCGGCCAGCGCCGGGAAGACCGCGCTCAGCGTGAAGGTGCAGGGAGCCGAGGAAGGACAGCCCGTCGACATCCTCAAGGCGGACGTCGCCACCTCCGAGGCGACCGTCGAGGGGACCACCGCCAAGGGCTACGTCAACCTGGCGAAGGCCCGTATCCACGTCCCCGGGCTTCCGCTCCTCTCCCTGATCGAGCTGGAGAAGGTCACCTCCAAGGCCGTCTGCGAGGCGGGCAGGCACCCGGTCGCCGAATCCAACCTGCTCGGCCACGTCACCGTCCTCGGCAAGAAGACCACCCTGTCGACCGCCGGACAGACCAAGGTGGCCGTGCCCGGCGTCGGAGAGGTCGTGCTCGACCTCTCCCGCACCTCCACCACCTCCCGCACCGCCGCCGCCACGGCGCTCGAACTGTCGGTGGAGGTCAACCCGCTCAAGCTCAACGTCGCCGAGGTCAAGGGCAGGATCACGCTCGCCGAGGCCACCTGTGCGACCCCGGCCGGAAACAGGCCGACCCAGCGGCCCAGCGAGCAGCCCACGCAGCAGCCCACCCAGCAGCCCACGACACGGCCCAGCCACGGCACCGGTGTGACCACGAACAACGGCGGCACCACACCCACCGGGAATCTCGCCGAGACCGGCGGCAGCTCCACCACCCCCTACCTGGCCGGCGGAGCGATCGTCCTGCTCGGGGTGGGCGGCGGAGCCCTCGTCCTGGCCCGCGGCCGGGCCCGCGCCCGCGGCTGACCGGCCCGAGGGGACCACGGACCGGGGGGTCGAGGGGAACGGCAGAGGGGCGGTGCCGCGGACGGCACCGCCCCTCGTCCCCGCCGGTGAGCTCCGGTCAGCCCAGCAGCAACAACGCCTGGTCCAGTGCCTGCAGGAAGCGGTTCGTCGTCACCCGGTCCCGCACCGCCAGCCGCAGCCAGTTCCGGTCGAGCCCCGGGAAGGTGTCCCCGCGCCGCGCCGCGAAGCCCAGCGACCGCAGCCGCTCCCGCACCGCGTCCGCCCGCTCGATCCGGACCAGCACGAACGGCGCCTCGGCCGCCGCCACCGCCCGCACCTCGTCGAACTCCGCGAGGCCCGCGAGCAGGTGCGCCCGCTCCACACCGATGCGGTGCGCCGCCTCCTCCGCCTCCATGAGCGCCAGCGGCGCCATGCAGGCCTCCGCCGCCACCAGCGCCGGCGTCGACACCGGCCACAGCGGCTGGACCCGCTCCAGGGCGGCGACGGTCTCCGGCTCGGCCAGTACGTAACCGATCCGCAGCCCGGCGAGGCCCCACGTCTTCGTCAGACTGCGCAGCACCACCAGACCCGGCACGTCCGTCCGCGAGGCCAGCGACTCCCGCTCGCCCGGTACCGCGTCCATGAACGCCTCGTCCACCACCAGCCACCGTCCGGGCCGGGCGAGCGCCGCGATCGCGGCCGCAGGGTGCAGCACGGAGGTCGGGTTGGTCGGATTGCCGATCACGACGAGATCCGCGTCCTCCGGCACCGCCGCCGGATCCAGCCGGAACCCGTCCTCCTCGCGCAGCAGCACCCGCTCCACCTCGTGCCCGGCGTCCCGCAGTGCGGCCTCCGGCTCGGTGAACTGCGGATGCACCACGACCGGACGCCGCACCGGCAGCGCCCGCGCGAGCAGCACGAACGCCTCCGCGGCGCCCGCCGTGAGCAGCACCCGGCGGGCCGGCAGATCGTGCCGTTCGGCTACGGCCGCCCGCGCCGCCCGGCCGTCCGGATATGCCGCGAGGCCCGTGAGGGAGTCGGCGATGCGCTGCCGCAGCCACTCCGGCGGTGTGTTCGTCCGCACGTTCACCGCGAGGTCGGTCAGCTTCTCGTCCCGGACCTCGGCGTCGCCGTGGTGTCTGAGATCGTGCGCGTCAGCAGAAGTGTGGGTGTCCATGGCCGCCGTCGTGTGGGGGGTGGGGATGGGGATGGCGCGTGTGGGGGATGTCTGGCGCTCGCCACCGATGTACCCGTGAGTATCGGGCAACAACCGTACGCTTGGGGAGACTTCGTTCGGACGAAGTGGTACGGATCGGGCAATGGCGCAGGTCACACGCCTGCTCTTCCGCTTCGGCACCAGCAGCACCGCACCCGGCCCGGCCCCGCGCAGCGCCGCCGCCTCCGCCACCGACGGAGTGCCCGTCGCCGCCAGCGCCGGCGCCGCCGGATGCGGCACCTCCACCGCCGCGAGTTCCGCGCTCCCGAACGCCCGCACCGGCACCCCGAGCCGGGCCGCCGCCCCGGCGATCCCCGGCTCCGCGGCCCGCACGTCGAGCGTCGCGAGCGCCAGCACGCTCCCGGCGGCCGGTCCCGCCTCCCGCAGCGCCGCCCCGACCAGGTCGAGCACCTCGTCCGCGCCGACCCCCGGCCGGGCGCCGACACCGACCACGACCGGCGCTCCGAGGTGCGCGGGAGAGCCGTGATCGGATAGCAAAGGCCCATGGCTGTAGTCGTCGCGCTCGGCGCGTTCCTCATGACGCTGTTCGGCGGCTGGACGGCCCAGCGCGTCACCGACCGCCGCCACCTCGTCCTCGGTCTGGCCGGCGGACTCATGCTCGGCGTGGTCGGACTCGATCTGCTCCCCGAGGCCCTGGAGGCCGCCGGCGAGAAGGTCTTCGGCGTCCCCGAGGCCCTGCTGCTCTTCGTCGGCGGCTTCCTCTTCGCCCATGTGGTGGAGCGCCTCCTCGCCGTCCGCCGCGCGGCCCACGGTGTCGAGGCCGGGGACCGCGTCCCGCAGGTCGGCCTCACGGCCGCGGCGGCCATGGTCCTCCACAGCCTCATGGACGGCATCGCGCTCGGCGCGGCCTTCCAGGTCAGCGGCGGCATGGGCGTCACCGTCGCGCTCGCCGTCATCACCCACGACTTCGCCGACGGCTTCAACACGTACACGATCACGACGCTCTACGGCAACGCCCGCCGCAAGGCCGTCGCCATGCTCGTCGCCGACGCCGCCGCCCCGGTGGCCGGTGCCGCCCTCGCGACCCTGTTCACCCTTCCGGCCGAACTCCTCGGCGCCTATCTCGGCTTCTTCGGCGGTGCCCTGCTCTACTTCGCCGCCGCGGAGATCCTCCCCGAGGCCCACCACGAACACCCCGCCCGCACCACCCTGCTGTGCACGGTGGCGGGCGTGGCCTTCATCTGGCTCGTGGTGGGTCTCTCCGGCGGCTGAGCTCACCCGCAGCGCTCCACGAAACGCGCGGCGACCGCCGGCGCTCCCGCCCAGTGGGTGTGCACGTAGCTGGCGTGGACCCCGCCCTGGACGAAGCCCTCGACCCGCGGCTCCGGCTGCCGCAGCCCCCACGCCGGCTGCGCTCCGGCGCCCGGCTCGATGACGGTGCGGTGGAACTCGTGCCCCCGCAGCCGCGTCCCGGCGGGCGCGAGCACGCCGTCGCTCACGGCGACCGCGTCGCGGTACCCGAGCGTGAGCCGCGGGGACATCCGGGCCTCCGCGTCGAGCACCCCGCACATCGGGTGCCCGTCCAGCGACCGCGCGAGGTAGAGCAGCCCGGCGCACTCGGCGGCGACCGGCGCGCCGGACGCGGCGAGCTCGGCGACCGCCTTGCGCAGCGCCTCGTTGGCGGACAGCTCCTCGCCGTACATCTCGGGGAACCCGCCCCCTATGACGAGCCCGCGCGTCCCCTCCGGAAGGGCCTCGTCCCGGAGCGGGTCGAAGGCCACGACCTCGGCGCCCGCGGCGGTGAGCAGCTCCGTGTGCTCGGCGTACGAGAACGTGAACGCCGCCCCGCCGGCCACGGCGACGACGGGCCTGTGGCCCGGCCCGTGCGCGGCCAGCGGCCCGGTGGCGGCGCCGGCGTCGCCCGGGCCCCCGGCGTCCTGCGGAACGCCGTGCCGCGACGCGGCGGCGTCCCAGGGTTCGGCGTGCAGGTCCGGCGCGCTCCGTGCGAGCGCCAGCAGCCCCTCCAGGTCGCACCCCTGACGCACCTGCTCCGCCTGCGCCGCCACCGCCTCGACGGCGGCCGCCTGCCGCTCGGCGACGGGCACCAGACCGAGGTGCCGCGACGGCGTGGCGACGGCGGGCGCGCGCCGCAGGACGCCGAGCACCGGCACCCCCGACTCCTCCAGCGCCTCCCGCAGCAGCGTCTCGTGCCGGTCGGTGGCGACCTTGTTGAGGATCACCCCGCCCAGCCGCACCTCCGGGTCCCAGGACGCGAAGCCGTGCACGAGCGCGGCGACCGACCGGGACTGCGAGGAGGCGTCCACGACGAGCACCACCGGCGCCCGCAGCAGCTTCGCCACCTGCGCCGTGGAGGCCAGTTCGCCCTGGCCCGCGGCCCCGTCGTACAGGCCCATCACGCCCTCGACGACCGCCAGGTCGCAGCCCCGCGCGCCGTGCGCGAAGAGCGGAGCGATCTGCTCCGTGCCGCACATGTACGCGTCGAGGTTCCGGCCCGGGCGGCCGGTGGCGAGCGCGTGGTAGCCCGGGTCGATGTAGTCCGGGCCGACCTTGTGCGGGGAGACCGCCAGACCACGGCCGGCGAACGCGGCCATCAGGCCCGTCGCGACCGTGGTCTTGCCCGCGCCCGAGGACGGGGCGGCGATGACGAGACGTGCTACCACTCGATGCCCCGCTGGCCCTTCTGACCCGCGTCCATCGGGTGCTTCACCTTCGACATGTCGGTCACCAGGTCCGCGAAGTCCAGCAGCTCCTGCGGGGCGTTGCGGCCGGTGATGACGACGTGCTGCCGACCCGGACGGTCCCGCAGCACCTCGACCACCTCCTTGGTGTCGATCCAGCCCCAGTGCAGCAGGTAGGCGAACTCGTCGAGGACGTAGAACGCGTACTTCTCCTCGGCGAGGTCCCGCTTGACCTGCTCCCAGCCCTCGCGCGCCTTCTCCTCGTGCGACTGCTCGCCCTCGGCGACCTCGCGCTGGATCCAGGACCAGCCCTCGCCCATCTTGTTCCAGACGACCGTGCCGCCCTTGCCGGTCTCACCGAGCGCCTTCAGGGCGTTCTCCTCGCCGACCCGCCACTTGGCGGACTTGACGAACTGGAACACCCCGATCGGCCAGCCCTGGTTCCAGGCGCGCAGCGCCATGCCGAAGGCGGCGGTGGACTTCCCCTTGCCGACGCCCGTGTGCACCATCACCAGCGCACGGTTGCGACGCTGACGGGTGGTCAGACCGTCGTCCGGAACGACGGTCGGCTGTCCCTTAGGCATTACGCGGCCCTCCTGGCGCCAGAGTGGTTGCCTTGTACGTCCCTGACGAGCCCGGCGATCGAGTCGGCCCGCAGCTCGTCCAGGGTGACGGCGGTGCCGTCCAGTTCACGGGCGAGGTTCCCGGCGAGGCCGAGCCGCACCGGTCCCGTCTCGCAGTCCACGACCACCGCGGCCGTGCCGTCGGCGGCGTGCAGGCGCGCCGCGCGCGCGGCCAGCGCCACCGGGTCGGCTCCGCCGCCGGTCGCCCGGCCGTCGGTCACGACGACCAGCAGCGGGCGGCGCGAGGGGTCGCGCAGCCGCTCCACGCGCAGCACGTCGTGCGCCTTGAGCAGGCCGGCGGAGAGCGGCGTACGGCCCCCGGTGGGGAGCTGTTCGAGCCGGGCCGCGGCCGCGTCCACGGACGAGGTGGGCGGCAGCGCGACCTCCGCGGCCCGGCCGCGGAAGGTGATCAGGCCGACCTTGTCGCGCCGCTGGTAGGCGTCGAGCAGCAGGGACAGGACCGCGCCCTTGACGGCGCTCATCCGCTGCCGCGCCGCCATCGAGCCGGAGGCGTCGACGACGAACAGGACCAGATTGCCCTCCCGGCCCTCCCTGGTCGCCTGCCGCAGGTCGTCCCGGCGCACCACCAGGCCCGGGCCCGAGCGCCCGCGCGCCCTCTGGTGCGGGGCTGCGGCCTGCACCGTCGCGGCGAGGTGGAGCTTGGTCAGCGCGCCCCTCGGGCGGACCGCGCCGGTGGTCCGGCCGTGCTCGGTACGGGCCCGGGACCGGCGCCCGGCCGCGCCCTCGCCGAGCCCGGGCACGCTGAGCATCTTCGTACGGAAGGGCTCGGCCGCCTTGACGGCGGTGCGCTCCCCGGCGTCGCCCCCGCCGTTTTGGGGCGCGGGTGCGGGGGAGTTCCCGGGGGCGTCCGCGGGGGCGTCGGAGGCGTCCCCGGGCGCGGGCCCGTCCCCCTGCGGCGGAACACCCCCGCCGCCACCGCCGGGACCCCCGTCGCCCGGGCCCTGCGGGTCCGGGTCGTCGTCCGGCTCGTCGTCGCCCCTGAACCGCTCCAGGGTCTCGTCGAGCTTGTCCTGGTCGAGGCCGGGCGCGTCGAAGGGATTGCGCCGGCGCCGGTGGGGGAGGGCCAGCAGGGCGGCCTGGCGCACGTCGTCGGAGGTGACCTCCGTGCGTCCCGCCCAGGCCGCGAGCGCGGTCGCCGTCCGGGCCATCACGATGTCGGCGCGCATGCCGTCCACCTCGAAGGCGGCGCAGGTCGCCGCGATCTGCAGCAGCACCGCGTCCCCGAGCGTCACCTCCGGCAGCAGCGTCCGCGCGGCGACGATCCGCCCGCGCAGCGCGGTCTCCTCCTCGGCCCAGCGTGCGGCGAAGGCGGCCGGGTCGTCCTCGAAGGCGAGCCGCCGGCGCACGACCTCCACCCGCTGCTCGGGCTCCCGGGAGGCCGCGACCTCCACGGTCAGCCCGAAGCGGTCGAGCAGCTGCGGCCGCAGCTCGCCCTCCTCGGGGTTCATCGTGCCGACCAGCAGGAAGCGGGCGGCGTGCCGGACGGAGACCCCCTCGCGCTCGACGTACGAGGAGCCCATGGCGGCGGCGTCGAGCAGCAGGTCGATGAGGTGGTCGTGCAGCAGGTTGACCTCGTCGACGTACAGGATGCCCCGGTGCGCGGCGGCGAGGAGCCCCGGCTCGAAGGCCTTCACGCCCTCCGCGAGCGCCCGCTCGATGTCCAGCGCGCCGACCAGCCGGTCCTCGGACGCACCGACCGGCAGCTCGACCATCCGCGCGGGCCGCGCCTCCCGCGCCCCCTCGCCGTGCGGGCCGTCCGGGCAGCCGGGGTCGGGCGAGGCCGGGTCGCAGCTGAAGCGGCAGCCCGCGACCACCGCGACCTCCGGCAGGAGCTCCGCGAGCGCGCGGACCGCCGTGGACTTGGCGGTGCCCTTCTCACCGCGGACGAGCACACCGCCCACCGCGGGGCTGACGGCGTTCAGCAGCAGCGCGAGCCGCAGGTCGTCCATGCCGACGACGGCGGTGAACGGAAAGCGGGTACTCATCGGGCGGTCACTCCTTCGAGTCGTGCGGAGGTCGGGGCGGGCGGTGCGATCGGGGCGGTCACGGAGCCCCCGGCGGCACGAACGGCAGCCCCTCCGGTGCGCCCCGCTCGATCAGACGGAGCAGCGCGTCCGTGTCGGCGTGCTGCTCGATCAGGTCGCCGAGGCGGTCGAGCTGCTCCTCGCGGAGGGTGCCGAAGGAGGTGTCGGGAGCCGGGACGAAGCGGCGCCCGGCCGCCGCCGCGACCTCGCGGAGGAAGGCGCGGCGGAAGGCGTCGCTCTCCAGGGAGCCGTGCCAGTGGGTGCCCCAGACCGCACCGACGCGGCAGCCGTCCAGGAACGGCTCGCCGCCCAGGACCTCCGCCACGCCGTGGTGGATCTCGTAGCCCTCGACCCGCTCGCCGAGCGCCTCGCCCACCGGCCTGGCCAGGGTCTTCTCCTGCGCGAAGCGCACCCGTACGGGCAGCAGGCCGAGGCCGTCGACGGTGCCCGCCTTCGACTCGACCTCGTCGTCGATGCGCTCGCCGAGGGCCTGGAAGCCGCCGCAGATGCCGAGCACCGGGCGCCCCTCGGCGGCCCGCCGGGCGAGCGCGCCGGCGAGACCGCGCTCGCGCAGCCAGGCGAGCGCCCTGACGGTGCCCCGGGTCCCCGGCACGACGACCAGGTCGGCGTCGACGAGTTCCTCGGGCCGGTCCACGAAGCGGACGACGACCCCGGGTTCGGCGGCGAGCGCGTCCACGTCGGTGAAGTTGGACATCAGCGGGACGGCGCAGACCGCCACCCGCAGCACGTCCTCGCCCAGCGGCGGCGCCACGACCGACTCGCGCACCGCACCGCGCAGGGACACCCGCAGGCCGTCCTCCTCGTCGATGCCGAGACCGTGCGCGTACGGCAGGACGCCGAAGGTCCGGCGCCCGGTGAGGCCGTGCAGCATGTCGAGGCCGGGTTCGAGCAGGCTCACGTCACCGCGGAACTTGTTCACCAGATAGCCCGCGACGAGCTCCTGGTCCTCGGGCGCGAGCAGCGCCGTCGTCCCGAAGAACTGGGCGAACACGCCGCCCCGGTCGATGTCGCCGACCACCACGACGGGCAGCCGGGCGGCCCGCGCGACGCCCATGTTCACGATGTCCGTGCGCCGGAGGTTGATCTCCGCCGGACTGCCCGCGCCCTCGCAGATCACGGCGTCGTACGTGCCCCGCAGCTCCTCCAGGCAGGCGAGGACCGGCTCGAAGAGCTCCTCCCGCCGGCCACCGGTCAGACCCTTTCCGGAGGTCGACCCGTTCCCGAAGAACCCGCGCGCGCTGAGCTCGCCGACCGGCCTGCCCATGAGCACGACCTGGCTGGAGCGGTCGCTGCCGGGCTTCAGCAGCACCGGGTTCATCAGCGCGCTCGGCTCGACCCGCGCGGCCTGTGCCTGCATGGCCTGCGCGCGTCCGATCTCCGCGCCGTCCCGGGTGACGAAGGAGTTGAGGGACATGTTCTGTCCCTTGAACGGCGCGACCTTCACGCCCTGCCGGACCAGCCACCGGCAGATGCCGGCCGTCACGACGCTCTTGCCCGCGTCTGACGTGGTCCCGGCGACGAGCAGCCCCCCACCCCTCATACGTTCCTCCGCTTCCTCAGCGCACTCGCGATCATGCGGCCGCCCGCACAGGCGGCCAGGGTCAGCCAGGTCACCCGGCGGGACAGCGCGACCGCCCGGTCGATGTCGGCCACCTCGACGGCGCGCCCGGTCGCGTTGAGGACGGGCCGGTGCTCGATCCGCCCGCCGTACGACAGGGTCCCGCCGAGCCGTACGCCCAGGGCCCCGGCGAACGAGGCCTCCACCGGGCCCGCGTTCGGGCTCGGATGCCTCCCGGCGTCCTCGCGCCAGGCCTTCACCGCCCCGCGCGGGTCGCCGCCGGCGACGGTGGTGAGGACGGCGGTGAGCCGGGCGCCCGGCCAGCCGGCGAGGTCGTCCAGCCGGGCCGAGGCCCAGCCGAAGCGCCGGTACCGGGGGGACCGGTGGCCGACCATGGCGTCCAGGGTGTTCACCGCCCGGAAGCCGAGCAGGCCCGGCACGCCCGCGACGGCGCCCCAGAAGAGGGCGCCCACGACGGCGTCGGACGTGTTCTCGGCGACGGACTCGACGACCGCGCGGGCCATCGCGGGTCCGTCGAGCGCCTGCGGGTCGCGGCCGACCAGGTGCGGCATCCGCTCCCGGGCCACCTCCACGTCGCCGGCCCGGAGCGCCCCGCCGATCGCGCGGGCCTCGCGGCCGAGGGTCGTACCGCCGACGACGGCCCACACGGAGGCGGCGGTCAGGGCGAGGGAGGCGGCGCGGCTGTTCCGCGCGGTACGGGCGGCGAGGACGCCGAGCGCCACGGTGCCGCCGGCGCAGACGGCGGTGTGCAGGGCGCCCCGGCCGCGGTCGTCGCGCCACAGCACGCGTTCGACGGCGCCGGCCGCCCGGCCGAAGGCGGCGACGGGGTGGCCGCGGCGCGGGTCACCCACGAGCAGGTCGACGGCGAGGCCGGCGGCCGCTCCGTACGCGAAGACGCGCGCGGCGGGGGCGGGAACGGGCGTGCGGGCACGGGAAGATCGGGGGCCGCGGCCGGGCATGGCACTGTGTCCTCACTCAGGGTCCGCGCCCTGGCTCGACGTGACCGGCGGCGAGAGTTCCTGACTCCCGGCCCCTGGGGACCGGTCACAGTGGCGGGACCGTGCCGGATTCGCACCGGACTTCCTCTGCTTGCCGCCGTAATGGCCTCGGCAGTCCACCACGCCCCGCGAACAGCCGTCAACTCACCCTTGACCTGCGTCGCGTCACTGTGCGAAGCACCACAAACACGGCGGCCGGGCGGCCCCGCACCCGAAGGTGGGGACCGCCCGGCCGGACGGTGCGCCGCGCGTCAGACGACGATCAGGTAGATGCCGTACGCCACGGCCGCCGCGCACAGGGCGAAGCAGAGGTAGGCGCCGGTGCGGGCCAGGGTGGCGGAGCCGCCGTTCGCCGCGGCCTCCTCCTGCTTGCCGAGCCCGACGACACCGAGGGTGAAGAGGCCCACGAGCGCGACGGTGGCCACGAGGCTGACTCCGAAGACGGAGCCGAGAGCTGCCCAGTCGATCTTCATGCTTGCTTCCAGTTCCTTAGACCGCGGCGGCGGGGGCCGGGGGAGCGGCGGGGTCCGCCGGTGCCGGGGCGGGGATGGTGGTCCTCAGGTCCTCGTCCACGACGGCGGCCACGGCGCCGGCCGGCGGCGGGGTGACGGCCGCGATGGCGGTGGTGACGACGCCCGCGGGCTCGGCGTCGTCCAGGTCGTCCGCGGTCACGTTGTGGTGGTCGACCGGCTTGCGGCGGGACAGCGACCAGATGACGCCGGAGCCCGCGACCAGGAGGACCGCGACCGCGGCGATGCCCCAGGTGCCCTGCTTGGTGAGGAACTCGGCGGCGGCGCCGACCAGGCCCGCGGCGGGCAGGGTCAGGCCCCAGGCGACGAACATCCGGGTGGCGGTGGACCAGCGGACGACACCGCCCTTGCGGCCGAGGCCGGCGCCCATCACGGCACCCGAGCAGGACTGGGTGGTCGAGAGGGAGAAGCCCAGGTGGGACGAGGCCAGGATGACCGTCGCGGCGCTGGTCTGGGCGGCGAAGCCCTGCTGCGGCTGGAGGTCGGTGAGGCCCTTGCCCATGGTGCGGATGATGCGCCAGCCGCCGAGGTAGGTGCCGAGCGCGATCGCCATGCCGGCGGACACGATGACCCACAGCGGAGGGTTGGAGCCGGGGGCGAGGACGCCGCCGGTGACCAGGGCGAGGGTGATGATGCCCATCGTCTTCTGGGCGTCGTTGGTGCCGTGGGCGAGGGAGACGAGACCGGCGGAGGCGATCTGGCCGGCCCGGAAGCCCTTGGCCGTGGCCTTCGACCCGGGCTTGGCGCCGAGGCGGTACGTCAGCTTCGTGGCGGCCATCGCGGCGAGACCGGCGACGATCGGGGCGGCGACCGCGGGGATGAGGACCTTGGTGACGATGGTCGGACCGTTGACGGCCGACCAGCCGGCCGACATCACGGCGGCGCCGATGAGGCCGCCGAAGAGCGCGTGGGAGGAGCTCGACGGGAGGCCGAGGAGCCAGGTCAGGAGATTCCACAGGATGGCGCCGACGAGCGCCGCGAAGATCACTTCGGTGCGAATGCCCTCTTCGTTGATGATGCCGCCGGAGATCGTCTTGGCGACCTCCACGGAGAGGAACGCACCGACGAGGTTCAGCACGGCGGACATGGCCACCGCCGTCTTGGGCTTGAGGGCACCGGTCGAGATGGTCGTGGCCATCGCGTTGGCGGTGTCGTGGAAACCGTTCGTGAAATCGAACACGAGAGCTGTCACGACCACAATGGCGAGCAGCAGCGTGATGTGTTCCATTTACCCAGGCAATCGTTTGACGTCAGTGGCAGGTTGAACGTAGGCAACCTGGGTGAACGGAAGGTGAACTGGGTCGGGCGACGTGGTGACCCGAAGCAGGGTCCGCGGATTCCGTTTACGGCTCGGACGGACTCGCTGTCCACGATGTGGTCCCCGCGCGACCCCGGGTAAACCGTGCCGTTCCGGGCCCGGCGCAACGCGCGTAGCTTCCTCCCCCCTCGCCCCGTATCGCCCCGTGGACCGCTCCGGCCCCACGGAGGACCCCGGGGACGAGACCCACGTCACTCCGGAAGGCCCCCGCCCGGTGGCACGTCGCGGGCGGGCTGCCGACACTGGGAGCGTGCGCCCGGCTACAGCGACGGCAGCGGCCGTCACCACAGTGATCGGTCTCGGCGCGGCCGCGGTGGCGGCCGGCCGGTACGCCAGCGACGTCGCCCTCAAGGTGCCCTCCGGGCGCCCCTTCCCCGGCGATCCCCGGCTCACCGTGCACAGCACGGGACCGGGCAGGATCTCCCTCACCCGCAGCCTGGCCTCCCTGCGCCCCGGCACCTACGGGATCGAGGCCGACGGTCTGCACGCCGTGGTCGGACCGGTCCTCGACCGGGTCCCGCACACCGCCGACACCGTCGTACGCCGCCTCGAACGCGTCGAGCTCGGCACCCTCGGCCCCGGGGTCCGGGTCCGCTTCACCCCCCAGCTGCACTGCGGCACCCCCGAGACCGCCCTCGGCATCGCCTACGAGGACGTCGAGATCCCCGGCGAGCTCGGCGCCCTGCCCACCTGGCTCGTCCCCGGCGCCCGTCCCACCTGGGTGATCGCCCTGCACGGCCTCGGCACCACCCGCGAGCAGCCGCTCAATCTGCTCCCCTTCCTCCACCGCCGGCAGATCCCCGTCCTCGTCCCCGCCTACCGGGGCGACGCCGGAGCGCCTCCCGCCCCCGACGGTCTCGGGCACCTCGGCGACTCCGAGTGGCGCGACGTCGACGCCGCCATCCGCTACGCCGTCCGGCGCGGCGCCGCCCAGGTCGTCCTGCACGGCTGGGGCTCCGGCGCGGCCATGGCCCTGCACGCCGCCGCGAGCTCCGGCGTCCGCGACCGCATCCGCGGCCTCGTCCTCGACTCCCCGGTCCTCGACTGGGAGGCCACCCTGCGCAACCTGGCCGCCGCCCACCGCGTGCCGGGCCCGCTGCTCCCGCTCGCGGTCCGCGCCGCCCAGGGCAGGACCGGATTCCACGGCGACCGCCTCCAGGAGGCCGCCGCCCCCGGGGCGCTGCGCGTGCCCACCCTGCTCTTCCACGGCCCCGACGACACCATCGCCCCCTGGGCCCCCTCGCAGCGCCTCGCCGAACTCCGCCCGGACCTCGTCACCCTCACCACGGTCCGCGCCGCCCCCCACGCCGCCATGTGGAACGCCGACCCCCTCCGCTACGAGGAGGCCCTCCGCCGCTTCCTGACCCCGCTCGTCTAGGTGTCCTGATCACGAGCGTGGTCACCGGGCCGGGCCCCCGGGACCCGGACGATCGGCCGGGCACGGCTCGGGGCGCCCCTCCGGCAGGCCCCGCCGGGACGGGGAGGCACCGGTCCGGGACGCGCCTTCAGGGGCCGGGAGGCCCTCGGGTCCGGGAGGCATCCCCGGGGGTCGGGAGGGCCCCGTGCCGCCCGTACCCGGGCCGCCGCCGCGGGCGAACCCCCGGCGGCGCGGCGGCGTTGCCGATTCCGATTGGGCTTTCGGGCCGTCAGCGGGAAGACTGCCCCCGTGACGTCTCGAAAGCCCGATGAACCATTGGCGCGCAACTCCAGACTCCGACTCGTCCGTCCGCGGGCCCTCGCCACCGCGCGCAAGGCCGTGACGACCCGGCGTACCCGCCCGGCACCCCGGCCGCCGGAGGGCACGCCGCCCCGCGCGGAACTGGCCCTTCAGGCGCGGGCCCTACTCGCCGACGCGGTCCGGATCGCCCGCTGGGCGGCCGTCGACCGGCAGGCCGAGACCGCACCCCCGGACGGGGAACGGGCCGCCGCCGCACTGGATCTGACGCCCGGGCAGGTCAGGGCCGGCTGGGACCGCGCCCGGCTCGCCGGTCTCGTCGAGCTTCACGGCGACACCGCCCGCCCCGGCTGGCGGCTGCAGGCCTGGGACCGGGACGACTCCGCCGTGCTGCGCGGCTGGGTCGCGCTCTTCGACGCCTGGTCCCTGGTCCACCCGGCGCCCGAGGACGTGGCGCCCGGCGCCGTCGCCGAGGTCGTCGAGGCCGTGCCCCAGGTCCTCTCGCTGCTCCAGCTCTCCGCCGGGCCGGTGGCGGTGCCCAGCCTGCTCGACCTGCTCCGGCAGCGCGTCGACGAGCTGCGCGAGGAACGCTGCGAGGTCCCGGCCCCCGACGCCGCCGTCGAGCCGGCCCCGGCCGCCGAGGGCCTGCCCCCGCTGCTCGACTGGGCACTGGAGGGCCTGGCCGCCGTCGGCGCGCTCACCCTCGGCACGAGCCCGGAGGGCGGCCGGCAGGCCACCCTGACCCCGCTCGGCAACTGGGCGGTCTGGGTCAAGCTGGAGCAGATCTGCGTCGCCGCCCAGAGCCCGGCGGGCAACATCGAGCAGTCGGCCGGGGACATGCTCCGCGGCTGCGCCCGGCTCACCCCGGGCCCGGCCCGCGACGAGTACCGCGCCTGGCTCGCCGCCCGCACGCTGTCCAGCGCGGTCGCCGAGCTGCTCGCCGTCGCCCGGGGCGAGGACGCCCTGCTGCGCGGTCTCGCCTTCGAGGCCCTGCGGGTGGTCGGCGCCCCGGCCGAGCCCGAAGTGCGCGCCGCCGTCGCGGAGCCCTGCCTCCGCCCGTACGCGCTGCTGTGGCTCGCCGAGTACGAGGGCACCGACCCGGACGACGCCCCCGAGGTGCTGACCCGCGAGGAGGCCACCTGGCTCTGGGTGGACACCGCGGCGGCCGTGGCCGACCACGGCGAGAGCGCCCTGCTCGTGCGTCACCTGGACTCCGCCGTCCAGGGCACCGTGCCCGCCCTCCTCGACGAGGTCCGGGCCGTCGGCCATCCGCGCACCGTCCAGGTCCTGGTCGCCCTCGCCGCCGCCCACCCCGACCCGTCCCTCGCGAAGGCGGTCCGCCGCGCCGCCTTCCAGGTCCACACGGGCGGCGCCTGAGCCGGCCGGGGCCGGTGAGCGGCCGGAGCTATCCCGTGGCGCCGGGGGCGTACGTCCCGAAGCTCCAGACGTTGCCCTCGGCGTCGCGGGCCATGTAGTCCCGCGAGCCGTAGTCCTGGTCGGTCGGCGGCATCACGATCTCCGCGCCCCGGGCGACCGCGCGGGCGTGGTGGTCGTCGACGTCCGTGACGCGGACGTAGACCCCGGCCGGGCCCGCGCCCCTCATCAGGCGGTCGAACCGGCTCTCCGTGCCCTTGCTGCCGAGCATCACCCTCCCGTTCCCGTAGGACAGCTCCGCGTGCGTCACGCGCCCGTCCTCCCCCTCGTACACGGCGTCGGCGGTGAAGCCGAAGGCCTCGGTGAGCAGCCGGATCGCGGCCTTCGCGTCCTCGTACCTGAGCGTCGGACAGATGTCGGGGGACTCGCCCATCCCGATCACTCTCCTCTCCTCCGCGGGTGGTCCCGCGGTGTCGGTGGGGTGTGCTCCGGGCGCGCCCTCGGCCCGGCCCGGGCCCCGGTCCGGGGCCGCCGCACGACGGTGCCGGGTCCGGCCGGGCGCCCGCGGGTCAGCGGAAGGTGTTGCAGCGCGCCATGTCGCCCGTGGCGTAGCCGGTCGAGAACCACTGCCGGCGCTGTGCGGCCGAGCCGTGCGTCCAGCTCTCCGGAGTGACCCGGCCCTGGAACCGCTCCTGGATCCGGTCGTCGCCGACCGCGGCCGCCGCGTCGAGGCCGTCGCGGACGTCGTCCTCGGTGAGCCGGGTGAGCAGCGGGCGGCCGGTCCTGTCGTCGGGCGTGGTGGTGGCGTGCCGGGCCCAGACGCCGGCGTAGCAGTCGGCCTGGAGCTCGACCTTCACCGCGTTGGAGTTCGCGCCGGTGCGCCCGTCCTGGGCGCGGGCCAGCGTCCCCATCATGTTCTGCACGTGGTGGCCGTACTCGTGCGCCACCACGTACGCCTGGGCGAAGGGCCCGCCGGTCGAGCCGAACTTCGTGCGCAGCTCCTCGAAGAACCCCAGGTCCAGATAGACCCGCCGGTCGCCGGGGCAGTAGAACGGGCCGACCGCCGAGGTCGCCGCGCCGCAGGCGGTCGGGACCCGCTCGCTGAACAGCACCGTCGTGGCGTCCCCGTACCGCCCGCCGCGGCGGGCGTACTCGGCCCGCCAGAAGTCCTGCAGGCTGTTGACGACCGCCACGGCCCGGCAGTCCTCGCGGCGGTTCGCGTCCGCGCCGGTCCGGCAGCTCCGGTTCACCTGGGCGGCCGACGAGGAGGTCGCGGCCGGCTCCTCGCCGCCGGAGGACAGGCCCAGCTGCTCGGGCCCCACGCCGAAGAGCAGGCCCAGGACCAGGGCGATGACACCGATGATCCCGCCGCCGACCGTGGCCCTGCCACCCGGGATGCGGCTGCCCCGGACGTCGTCGACCTCCGAGGTGTCCAGGTTGGCGTCGTCGTCGAACTGCATGGCCACCGCCCTCCGCGTCTGTGCCGAGTATCGATCGGCCGAGCGCGGATCACCCCTTTTGCGAAGCATGCGAGGGAGGCGAGGAGAGTGCCCCATGTCGGCAAAGGTGTGAGATGGGGCACCTGTGATCTGTGGCCTAAAAGCAGTTGCGGCGGCCCGTTAGACTGGCCGCATGGCCATTCTCCCCGTGCATTAGCGGCGTCGAAGCCCCGCTCAGCCGTCCTTCCGCCGTTACCCATCGCCCTGGAGTCTGTCCGTGATCACCGCCTCCGGCATCGAGCTGCGCGCCGGTGCCCGTGTCCTCCTCGAGTCCGCTTCCTTCCGTGTCGCCAAGGGCGACCGCATCGGCCTGGTCGGCCGAAACGGAGCGGGCAAGACGACCCTCACCAAATGCCTCGCGGGCGAGGGGCAGCCGGCCGGCGGCACCATCGCCCGCTCCGGCGAGGTCGGCTACCTTCCGCAGGACCCGCGCACCGGCGACCTCGACGTGCTCGCTCGCGACCGCATCCTCTCCGCCCGCGGCCTCGACGTGCTCATCCGCAAGATGCGCCAGAACGAGGAGCGCATCGCCACCGGCGCCGGCGCCACCCGCGAGAAGGCGCTGCGGCAGTACGAGCGCCAGGAGACCGAGTTCCTCACCAAGGGCGGCTACGCGGCCGAGGCCGAGGCCGCCACCATCGCCGCCGCCCTCGGCCTGCCCGATCGGGTCCTCGGGCAGCCGCTGCACACCCTCTCCGGTGGTCAGCGCCGCCGTATCGAGCTCGCCCGCATCCTCTTCTCCGACGCGGACACCCTGCTCCTCGACGAGCCCACCAACCACCTCGACGCCGACTCGATCGTCTGGCTGCGGGACTACCTGAAGACGTACCGCGGCGGGTTCATCGTGATCTCCCACGACGTCGACCTGGTCGAGACCGTGGTGAACAAGGTGTTCTACCTGGACGCCAACCGCTCCACGATCGACGTCTACAACATGGGCTGGAAGCTCTACCAGCAGCAGCGCGAGGCCGACGAGAAGCGCCGCAGGCGCGAGCGCCAGAACGCGGAGAAGAAGGCCGCCGCGCTCAACTCGCAGGCCGACAAGATGCGCGCCAAGGCCACCAAGACCGTGGCCGCGCAGAACATGGCCAAGCGGGCCGAGCGCCTGCTGTCGGGCCTGGACGCGGTCCGCGTCTCCGACAAGGTCGCCAAGCTCCGCTTCCCGGAGCCCGCGCCCTGCGGCAAGACCCCGCTCACCGCCGAGGGCCTGTCCAAGTCGTACGGGTCCCTCGAAATCTTCACCGATGTGAATCTCGCGATCGACAAGGGCTCGCGCGTGGTCATCCTCGGCCTCAACGGCGCGGGCAAGACCACCCTGCTCCGGCTGCTCGGCGGCGTCGAGCAGCCGGACACCGGCGAGGTCACGCCCGGCCACGGTCTCAAGCTCGGCTACTACGCCCAGGAGCACGAGACGCTGGACCCCGAGCGCACGGTCCTGGAGAACATGCGCTCGGCCGCGCCCGACCTGGACCTGGTCGAGGTCCGCAAGGTGCTCGGTTCCTTCCTGTTCTCCGGCGACGACGTGGACAAGCCGGCCGGAGTCCTCTCCGGCGGTGAGAAGACCCGCCTCGCGCTCGCGACCCTGGTCGTGTCCTCCGCGAACGTGCTGCTCCTCGACGAGCCGACCAACAACCTGGATCCGGCCAGCCGCGAGGAGATCCTCGGCGCGCTGCGCACGTACAAGGGCGCGGTCGTGCTCGTCACCCACGACGAGGGCGCCGTCGAGGCCCTCGACCCGGAGCGGATCATCCTGCTCCCGGACGGCGTGGAGGACCTGTGGGGCGCCGACTACGCGGACCTGGTCGCCCTGGCCTGAGTCCGGCGAGCGGGCCGGGTGATCACCCCGGGCTGGATCATTCGGCTCATGGGTGATCCTTCATATGAGTGAGTGAGTCTCGTACCTTCGGCGCGGGGTCTGCGGAATCCTTCCGTCAGGCCCCGCGCCGCACTCGTGTTCGCGTAGGGGCGCTGACCTGGCACTTCCCGGTGAACCGGGAGGAGGGGCGGGTTTCCGACCCAGCGGAACGATCAATTCCGGTCGTGGCGGTCCGCGGCGCTCGGCCCAAGGGAATGGCACGGACCTTGTCGAATGGGTGGCCAGGACGTCCGAGAGGGGTGATCATGAGAAGTCCAGAGCGCACTTCCCATGAGGAGGCACGGGTGGCCGAGACTCTGAAGAAGGGCAGCCGGGTGACCGGCGCCGCGCGCGACAAGCTCGCGGCAGACCTGAAGAAGAAGTACGACTCCGGTGCGAGCATCCGGGCGCTGGCCGAGGAAACCGGCCGCTCCTACGGGTTCGTCCACCGGATGCTCAGCGAGTCCGGAGTCACGCTGCGGGGACGCGGCGGAGCGACACGGGGCAAGAAGGCTGCCTCGGCCTGACATCGGGGCGGCCTGTCCGGCCCACCGGGTCTTCCGGTGGCCACCCGGTCGGTCGTGTGGTCGACCGGGTGGTTACTGTGCAGTCACTTAGCATCGGATGCAGTGCTGCACCGGAACCGGAGGCGCCCCATGACTTCGCTCCACGACTCTGAGCACGCAGAGCTCGTTTTCGACAAGGACGGTGTACGACTCACCGTCGAGGACGCCGTTGCCACGGTGACCCTGACCCGACCGGCGAAGCGCAACGCCCAGTCTCCCGCTCTGTGGCGGGCGTTGACGGAGGCCGGCCGGTCACTGCCGGGCAGCGTGCGGATCGTGGTCCTGCGCGGTGAGGGCAAGTCCTTCTCCGCGGGCCTCGACCGGCAGGCCTTCACGCCCGAGGGCTTCGACGGAGAGCCGTCCTTCCTCGACCTCGCGCGCGGTTCCGACGCGGACCTCGACGCGGTCATCGCCGAGTACCAGGAGGCGTTCACCTGGTGGCGCCGCAGCGACATCGTGTCGATCGCGGCCGTCCAGGGGCACGCCATCGGCGCGGGCTTCCAGCTCGCGCTCGCCTGCGACCTGCGGGTCGTCGCCGACGACGTGCAGTTCGCCATGCGCGAGACCAGCCTGGGCCTCGTCCCGGACCTGACCGGGACGCACCCGCTCGTCTCCCTGGTGGGCTACGCACGCGCCCTGGAGATCTGCGCCACCGGGCGTTTCGTGCACGCCGAGGAGGCGGAGCGCATCGGCCTGGCCAACCTCTCCGTGCCCGCCGCCGAACTCGACGGCGCCGTACGGGACCTGGGTGCCGCCCTGCTCGCCGCCCCCCGCTCGGCCGTCATCGAGACCAAGGCCCTGCTCCAGGGCGTCTCCGGGCGCTCGTACGAGGAGCAGCGCGTCGCCGAGCGGGCCGCGCAGGCCCGGCGGCTGCGCGACCTGGCCGGCCTCGGCGACTGAGCCGTACCCGGCCCGTCAGCGCAGCTCCGACACCAGCACCGTGACCGCCGTCGCCTCCGGGGCGGCGGCGGTCACCGCCGTCCGGACCGCGCGCACCACGTCCAGCGGGCGCCGGCCCCGGGTGACCGCGAGCTCGACGCGCAGCATCCCCTCCCTCTGCTGCAGCGGAGTGCCGAAGACATCGGTCAGGGCCGCGACGCCCGCGACCGCCAGGGCGGCGAGCGCCGCGGGGGAGCCGGGGGCGGGCGGCGTCGTTCGCCCGGGTGGCGGTACGGGGGGCGTCGGATCGGGGGCGGCGGCCAGCAGCTCCGTCACCCGCAGGTTCACGGACTCGACCGGGAGCCCGAGCCCGTCCTCCGCCGCCTGCAGCAGCGCGGCCCGGAGCCGGTCCGCGAGCACGGGCAGCGGGCGGCCCGGCACCGCGGCGAAGTCCAGCGACACCTCCAGTGCCCCGGGCGGGAGACCCCCCGGCGGTACGGGCAGCGGCGTCGCGGCCGCCCGGGCGAGCCGGAACCGGGGGCGGCCCGGCACCACGCCCCGCACCTCCGTCGCCGTCGTCACGAGCAGGTCCCGTACCGTCCGCTCCGCGATCCACGCACCGTCCGCCGCCTCACCGAGCGGCAGCAGCCGGTCCGTCGTGCGCCACACCTCAGCAGTCGTCATTGCTCCAGCCTGCCGCATTCCCGGCGCGAGACCGGGTAACTCGCCTTAATGTGGGCAAACCAGATGAAAGCGGAGAGAAGGGATGGCTGGCGATGGCCGACAATCCGCGTTCCGAGCAGCAGAACCCCAACCCCGTGACCAAGCGCGGGGGAGGTGACCCGGCGGCCCGGGGACGCACCACGATCGCCGACGGCGTCGTCGAGAAAATCGCCGGCATGGCCGCCCGCGACGTCGTCGGCGTCCATGCCATGGGCAGCGGGTTCTCCCGCACCCTCGGCGCGGTCCGTGACCGCGTCCCCGGCGGCGGCACGAAGTCCGGTGTGACCCGCGGCGTGAAGGCCGAGGTCGGAGAGCTGCAGACCGCACTCGACCTGGAGATCGTCGTCGACTACGGCGTGTCGATCTCCGAGGTGGCCGGCGCCGTCCGGGAGAACGTCATCGCGGCCGTCGAGCGTATGACCAGCCTGGAGGTCGTCGAGGTCAACATCGCCGTCAGCGACGTCAAGCTGCCGGAGGAAGAGGAAGAGGAGCCGGAGAGCCGGCTTCAGTAGACGACGGTCCTACGGCGGAAAGGGCTCAGCATGAGCATGGCGGTGGTCGGTCTGGTGGCCGGCATGGCGCTCGGCTTCGCCGGGTACTTCGGTGGCTTCGGCGCGTTCGTCCTGGTCGCGGCCCTCGGCGCGATCGGCTTCGTGGTCGGGCGCTTCCTGGAGGGCGACCTGGAGTTCGGCGATCTGTTCCGGGGCCGCGAGCGCGGCGACCGGCGGCGGTGACGGCCGGTGGCGGACCTGGTGAAGGACCGGGTGGGCGCGGCGACCCGGGGAGCGACGACGATCGCCGACCGGGTCGTCGCGAAGATCGCTGCCCAGGCGGCACGCGAGGCGCTCGACGCGCTGCCCAAGGAGGGCTCCGCGCCGCACGCCACGGTCGTCGTGCACCGTGACGTCGCCCGGGTCGCGGTCACTCTCGAACTCGACTATCCCGCCGACATCGGGCGCCAGTGCGGCGCCGTGCGCGGCCGGGTCCGGCAGCGGGTCGAGACCCTGGTGGGCATCGAGGTGCACGAGGTGTCCGTCCACGTGGAACGGCTGCACTCCGTGCACACCGCCCATGACCACAGACGGGGGCGCCTGAAGTGACCACCGACACCGTCCCCGTCCGCCAGGACGATCACGACCCGCCGTCCCCCGCGCCCACCCCGCGGCGCTTCTGGGCCGTGCGGCGGATCCCCGCCGCGATCCTCGCCGTCGTGCTGCTCGGCGGCGCGGGGCTGCTGCTGTACGACGTGGCCGCCGTACGGGCGGACCACACCGCCATGGCCTGGCGCAGCACCCTCGCCGACGACCTGGCCACCTGGCACCTCGACGACGTCTGGGTCCTCGCCGGGGCCGCGCTCGCCGTGGCGCTCGGACTCTGGCTGCTCGTCCTGGCGGCCACTCCCGGCCTGCGGGCCGTGCTGCCCATGCGGCGCGAGCACACCGACGTACGGGCCGGGCTGGACCGCAAGGCCGCCGGGCTGGCCCTGCGCGACCGGGCCGTGGAAGTGTCCGGCGTGCAGTCCGTACAGGTCAGGATGGGCCGGTCCAAGGTGAAGGTGAGGGCCGTCTCCCACTTCCGCGAACTCGACGTGGTCCGCGCCGACCTGGAGGGCGTCCTCGGCGGCGGCATCGAAGAACTGGGGCTCGCCCACCCGCCGGCCCTGACCGTACGGGTGGCCCGGCCGCCCAGGAAGGGGTGACGCCGTGACCGTCGTGCTCCGACGCGTCAACCGGATCGTGCTGGCCCTGGTCGGGCTGCTGCTCGTGGTGGGCGGCGGCGCCGTCCTGGCGGCCGGCCTCGATCTGCCCGTGCCCCCCTGGTGGCCCTGGTCGGGGCCGGACGACGTGCTGCTCACCCGTGCCGAGCGTCAGCACTGGCGCGACGAGAGCTGGTGGTGGCCGGTGGTCATCGCCGTGCTCGGGGTCCTCGTGCTGCTCTCCCTGTGGTGGCTGATCGCCCAGTTCCGGCGGGCCCGGCTCCGGGAGGTGCTCGTCGACAGCGGCGACGGCGAGGAGGCCGTGGTGCGCGGCCGGGCCCTGGAGGCCGTCCTGGAGGCCGACGCGGCCGCGCAGGAGGGAGTGGCCCGGGCCCGGGTCGCCCTCACCGGGCGTCGCGCCGCGCCGCGGACCCGGGTCGCCCTGCAGCTGGAGCCGTACGCTTCCCCGGCCGACGCGCTGACCGCGCTGTCCGAGCAGGCCCTGGCCCATGCCCGTACGGCGACGGGGATCCCCGCCCTGCCCACCGAGGCCCGGCTGCGCGCGGTCAAACACCGGGCCCGGCGGGTGGCTTAGGCCCTCCTCGCGGATCCGGCCGGTCCTGGGCCCGCCGGCGCGGGGAACCCGAGCCCGCGTCAGAAGCCGCTGCGCGCGCCGCCGTCCACCGGGAGCATCACGCCCGTGAGGTACGAGGCGGCCGGAGAGAGCAGGAACGCGGCCGTGCGGCCGAACTCCTCCGGGGTGCCGTAGCGGCGCAGGGGGATCCGCGCCTCGTTCGCCACGCGCGTCGCGTCCGCGTCCCCGGACAGTCCGTCCAGGTAGCGCACCCGGTCGGTGTCGATGCGGCTCGGCAGCAGGCCGACGACCCGGATGCCGCGCGGGCCGACGTCGTTGGAGAGGGACTTGGCGAAGCCGGCCAGGCCGGGGCGCAGGCCGTTGGAGATGGCCAGGCCCTGGATCGGCTCGTGCACCGAGCCGGACAGCACCAGGCCGATGACCCCGCCCTCGGTCAGCGTCTCCGCCGCCGCGCGGGCCAGCCGCACGGCGCCCAGGAAGACGGTGTCGAAGGCGGTCGCCCACTCGGCGTCGGTGTTGTCGGCGCCGAAGCCCGGTGCCGGGCCGCCCACGCTGATGAGGATGCCGTCGAAGCCGCCGAACCGGGACCGCGCCTCCGCGATCAGCCGGGCCGGGGTCTCCGGGTCGGCGTTGTCGGCGGCGACACCCGCCGCGTTCGGCCCGAGTTCGGCCGCCGCCTCGGCGACGGTCTTCTCCTCGCGCCCGGTGAGCAGCACCTTCGCGCCCTCGGCGAGCAGCGCCTCCGCCGAGGCGCGGCCGAGCCCTCGGGTCGCGCCGGTCACCACGTACACACGGTCCTTCAGCCCAAGATCCATGGCCCGATTCTAGGTTGCCGCCCCCGGGCCCGCCGGTGACACCCGTACGGTGTGCGGCATGAGCGACATCACCGACTACTGGTCCTCGCCCCCCGACCGTACGGTGCACGGCGGGTTCGGCCGCTGTGACATCACGATCCTGCTGCCTCCCTTCGACGTGGACGCCCGGAGCCTTCCGGCCAACGATCCATCGAGGGCGCGGGAGTTGGTCCGTTCCTTCGGCACCGTGGAGGAGGTCGTCGAGGAGCTGGGAGCGAGAGGCGCGAACGAGGTGCCGTATCCGGTCGAGCGGACGGACCTCGACGTGGTCCTGGCCGGGGCGTGGGGGAACGTCCTGGGCATCAGCGACCCCGCGCTCGCCGACGACGGCAACGACGAGCCGCTGCGGCGCGAAGTGGACGGGCTCCGGCGGCGGTTCACCGACGCGCGGATCTTCGGCCGGGTGGCGTTCGACTGCGGCGACTCCCACACCGAGGACCTCGTGTCGCTGCCGGACGGCACGCTGTTCCACGCCTCCGGCTGGCCGGGGACGGAGCCGTGGGAGGTCACCGGCGATCCGCACGAGGTCGCCGCCGCACTCGGGATCACGCGCGGGATGCTGGCGGACGCCGAGGTGGATCTGGCGGCCGAGCCGGAGGAGGTGGAGTGGGGGGCCTTCGTCTCCCTCGCCCTCGGGAACGCCGACCCCTGGCCGTGGGCGGAGTCCCGGATCGGAGCGTTCCGGGTGCGGCACACCGAGGCGTACACGCGCCGTATGGAGGAGCTCTTCCTTCCGCATGTGTGACAACTCGACTGTTCCTTCGCCGGATTGACACGCCGGTGCGGGCATGACCCTGTCATCTCTGTCGGTGGGGCGGTCTAGGGTGAGCCGGGGGCGGCGCTCACGTCACGGGGGCCATGCGCCGCCCCTCACCCCCTGACGCCCCCTCGACGAGGGAAGACAAAGCATTGTGAACAGGGCGATACGCATACCCAACCGGTGGCGGCTGGTCGCGCGCTTCGCGGCCGCTCTCGGCCTGGCCGGGGCCGTCACGCTCACCGGACTGCCCGGTGTCCCGGTCGAACACTCCGAAGCCGCGCCCGTCACGGCCAAGCTGCGGCCGGGCACCGGGAAGCGGTGCGACTCCAAGCACCTGGGCAAGTCCTACGGCACCACTCCGCGGAACTCCGGTTTCCCCACGACCCCGGGAACCAACTTCGACGCGTGGAAGGGTGATCCGAAGAACTTCAACTACCCGCTGCCGAGCAAGGCGTTCGACGGACTGAAGGCGCCGACGGCCGCCGAGGAGGCCAAGGCCCTCTCCAAGGTGCCGGGCGACCGGACGAAGAACGTCGAGGCGTGGAAGAAGCAGGCCGCGGCGACGGGGGACCCCGCCGACCGGGCGATGGAGATCTACGCCCGCTTCCTGGAGAAGCCGCGTCCCAAGGGCTTCGACCACTTCTTCCGGGGCCTCGTCACCAACGAGAGCAACCGGACCAAGGGAGACGCGTTCGAGAGGCAGGTGGTCAGGGACTTCCGGCTGATCGGGCCGGACTGGCTGTGCGAGGTCTACGTCGACCTCTTCGACGCGGACGGAAAGCCGGCCGGGTACCGGAAGTACGACGCGTACAACCAGCGCACCAAGGAGTTCAACGAGTTCAAGTCCAACAGCAAGCCGGAGCTGTCGCAGCTGCGCAAGGACCGGGTCATCGCGAAGTCGATGCCCGATCACACCTTCCGCTTCGTCGGCGCGAAGAACTTCGAGGCCAAGCACCGCAAGCTCGTCGACGACTTCAACCGTGACGTCGAGCGGATGCGGCCCGGCAGAACCAACCAGGTCCGCGGCTTCCAGCGGCAGTACAACCTCATCCCGCAGACCAAGCCCATCCCCGGCTACTCGCGCTACGACACCTGGTTCGCGCCCGGCTGCCAGGGCGGCCCGGCCGGTCAGCCGCGACTCGCTGCCGCCGGTGCCGGCACCTGCGGCAGCAGGGGACCGCTCAACGACCGGGTCAACGGCTCCGGCCGCACCCTGAACGAGGCCCGGCAGATCCAGGCCGAGGCCCGCCGGCTCGACACCCGCGGCACCATGCCGCGTGGCGGACCGGGCGGCATCGACTTCACCACCCTCGAACTGCGCTACGTCGGCGGCCTCGCCAAGGGCAAGGGCATGCAGTACTCGATGAAGGCCGACATGATGCCCGACCCGGACGAGGACCCGGGCTTCGGCGGCCAGGAGAAGGTGCAGCTCGCCTCCGACGCACTCTTCACCTGGCTGGCGCTCACGCCGGACAAGTTCTGGGTCAACCTGAACCCCGACGAGCCGAACCGCGTCATGGACGCCAAGTTCGCCTCGACGGACGCGGGCCGGGTGCTGCTGGAGGCCGACCTCCAGATGAAGCACGACTTCTTCAAGGCCATGGACCCCAAGACGGACCTCGGCAAGCGCTACTGGGCCGCCCTGCCCAAGGACAACGGCAACCCCTGCATGCCCGGCCTGCGGAACTGGATCGAGCCCAAGCCCGCCCAGGTCCGCGAGCAGGACGGCGGCATCTACATCCTGGACGCCCCGCTGGCCCTGAAGTCCACCGCGCAGAAGACCGTCACGCACGGTCCGGGCGAGCCGATCTGCGACCCCGGCCCGGAGCAGGTCAAGGCGGCGCAGAAGGTCGTCGACGCGCTGATCGTCCCCGAGGTCGAGAAGATCATCAACACCGCGCCGCAGTACGCCGACCTGCGCCGCGTCTACACCTCCCGGGTCGCCGCCGAGTGGATCCGGCAGCAGGACGCGAAGCAGGAGAGCGACTTCCGGAAGATCATCGGCAGCGATGACGTGAAGCGCTGGCCGCTCCGCGCGCCCCACGAGAACTGGGACAAGGACGAGCTCTTCAAGCGCTACCGGAAGATCTTCATCGACGGTGAGTTCACGTACGACGTGGACACCGACCACGGCGTCCGGGTCTACATCGTCGGCGGTGTCGACTTCTCGAAGCAGCCGAAGAAGAACATCAGCAAGGTCCGCTTCGTCACCGAGAACCGCACGCTCGACACGACCACCACGACGTCGATGCGGTCGGACGACACCTCCTACCGGGACACCGACATCCTCTACATCGGCGGTGACTCCTCCGGCGACACCGGCGGCGGCAACCCGACGCCCACCCCGTCGCCGAAGCCGACGACGCCGAAGCCGACCGGGGAACCCACCGTGACCCCGACGGCCCAGCCCTCGCACACGCCGGCCCCCACCGCCACTCCCGGCCGTCCGGGCGGCGACCTCGCCCACACCGGCTCCGACACGCCGATCGGGACCATCGCGGGCGTGGCCGCCGCGGTGATCGCCGTCGGCGCGGGACTCGTGTGGTGGATGCGCCGCCGCCGGTCCACCACGGGCTGACCCCCGGCACCCGCCGGTCCACCGGGCCCCGCTCTCACACGGGTACGTGAGGGCGGGGCCCTCCCCATCGCCGCTGGGCGGGGGCAGGCCGTCGCCGGGGGAGGCCGGGGACCCGCCGGGGCCGCCCGGGTCGCGCGCCGAACCTCCCGGGGCCGCCCCGCTCCGGCCCGGCCCGCTCAGGCCCCGCCCGCTCCGGCCCGGCCCGCCCAGGCCCCGCCCCGCTCCGGCCCCGCCCCGCTCAGGACTCCTCGGCCGCCAGCTCGATCGCGGTGCCCACGAGGCCGATGTGGCTGAAGGCCTGCGGGAAGTTCCCGAGCTGACGCCGGCCCGCCGGGTCGTACTCCTCGGCCAGCAGCCCGACGTCGTTGCACAGCCCGGTCAGCCGCTCGAACAGCTCGCGCGCCTCCTTCACCCGGCCGGTCATCCGCAGGGCGTCCGCCAGCCAGAACGAGCAGACCAGGAAGGTGCCCTCCTGGCCCGGCAGTCCGTCGACCGAGGCGCCCTCCGTCGAGTAGCGGCGGACGAGCCCGTGCTGCGTCAGCTCCGCCCGTACCGCGTCGACCGTGCCCACCACCCGGGGATCGTCCGGCGGCAGGAAGCCCACCCGCGGGATCAGCAGGGTCGCCGCGTCCAGCTCGGTCGAACCGTAGGCCTGGGTGAAGGTGTTCCGCTCCGGGTCGTAGCCCTTCGCGCACACCTCCGCGTGGATCTCGTCCCGCAGCGTCCGCCAGCGCACCGGGTCGCCCGGCAGCGAGGGATCGTCCTCCAGGGTCCGTACCGCCCGGTCGGCCGCCACCCACGCCATCACCTTGGAGTGCACGAAGTGCCGGCGCGGCCCGCGCACCTCCCAGAGCCCCTCGTCGGGCTCGCGCCAGGTCGACTCCAGGAACCCGAGCAGGCTCAACTGCAGGTTCCAGGCATGCCGCTGCGCCGGGATCCCGGCCTCCCGGGCCCGGAAGAGCGAGTCGATCACCTCGCCGTACACGTCCAGCTGGAACTGCTCCACGGCCGCGTTCCCGATCCGTACGGGCGCCGAGTCCGCGTAGCCGCGCAGCCAGGGCAGGGTGGTCTCGGGCAGTCGGCGCTCCCCGGCGGGGCCGTACATGATCTGCAGGTCGGCCGGGTCGCCGGCCACCGCGCGCAGCAGCCAGTCGCGCCAGGCCTCCGCCTCCTCGACGTACCCGGCGGACAGCAGCGCGTTGAGCGTGAGAGAGGAGTCGCGCAGCCAGCAGGCGCGGTAGTCCCAGTTGCGCACGCCGCCGAGCTCCTCGGGCAGGGAGGTGGTGGCCGCGGCCACGATCCCGCCGGTCGGGGCGTAGGTGAGCGCCTTCAGGGTGATCAGGGAGCGCAGGACCGTCTCCCGGAAGGGCCCCTCGTACGTGCAGCGGGACGCCCACGCCCGCCAGTCGGCGAGCGACTGCTCCAGGGACGCGAAGGGGTCGACGAGGTCGGGGCGCGGCTCGTGGGAGGGGTGCCAGGTGAGGACGAACGCCACCTTCTCGCCGGCGGTGACGGTGAACGCCGAGCAGGTCGCGAACTGCTGGCCCCAGGTCTTCACCGGGGGCTCGCTGCGCAGCCACACCGAGTCGGGTCCGGCGATCGCCACCCGGTGTCCGTCGGTCCGGCGCACCCACGGCACGATCGAGCCGTAGTCGAAGCGCAGGCGCAGCACCGAGCTCATCTCCACGCGCCCGCGGACGCCCTCGACGATCCGGACGACGTCGGGCGCCCTGTCGCGCTGCGGCATGAAGTCGATCACCTTGACCGCGCCGGTACGCGTCTCCCACACGGTCTCCAGGACCAGGCTGTTCTCCGCGTAGCGCCGGCTCGTGCAGGTCACGGCGCCCTCGGGGGCGATACGCCAGTGGCCGTTGTTCTCGTCGCCGAGGAGCGCGGCGAAGCAGGCGGCCGAGTCGAACCGGGGCAGACACAGCCAGTCGATCGACCCGTCGCGGCCGACGAGCGCGGCGGTCTGGAGATCGCCGATCAGGGCGTAGTCGTCGATACGTTGCGTCACGCTTCGGCCTGTTCCCGCAAGTGGCGGTGGTCAATCAACTCCGGGTGGGCGCACCGGAGGTCTTCAGGCGGTCGCCCCGGCGGGCTCGGGGGTCCCCGCCGCCGAACCGGACTCCCCGGCCGCCGCCTCCCGGTCGCGCTTCTCGCGCCGGACGAGGATCACCCAGCCGACCGGAACGCCGGACGAGAAGAGCCACCACTGCACGGCGTACGCCATGTGCGCGCCGATCGAGTCGTGGTCGGGGTCGGGGATCGGCTCGGGGGTGCCGCCGGCCGGTTCGGGGGCCGTCTGCTCCAGATAGCCGCCGAGGACGGGGCGCCCGATGAGCTGGGTCTGCTGCGCGCTGGAGATCAGCATGACCTGACGGTCCGGCAGGCCCTTGAGGTCCTTGATGCCGCTGGCGCCGGTGGTCTCGTCGGCCATCAGCCGGCCGGTGACGGTGACCTCGCCCCGGGGGGCGGGCGGCACCCGCGGATAGGCGCGCTGGTCGTCCGCCGCCTCGATCCAGCCGCGGTTCACCAGCACGACCTTGCCGTCCTTCAGGACCAGCGGGGTCAGTACGTGCACGCCGACCCGCTCGTCGGACGAGACGCGGCGGCGCACGACGACCTCGTGCGCGGTGTCGAAGGTGCCGGTGGCGGTCACGTGGCGCCAGTAGTCGGCGCGGGGGACGGTGTGCCCGGGGGAGGTGAGCTCCTCGACCGGGACGGGCTTCGTCGCGAGGTTGTCCGCGATCAGGGTGTTCTGGGCCACCCGGCGTTCGTGCCGGTGGAACTGCCAGAAGCCCAGCTCGATCATCACGGGGATGAGGACGAGGGTCAGGAGGGTGAGGATCACCCACTGCCGGGACAACAGGAAGCGGTACACCCCACGACCGTACATGCGAGGCCGTGGGGCGACCGCACGGGGGTTCCGGTCACCGGGGCGAGTGACCAGAGGATCGTTTCGTCACACTTTGTCGACGATGCCCACCCTCCCCTCCGCGCGGGCGCAGTGGCCGCCGCAGTACCAGTTGCCCCCGACCTCGACGCCCTGTCCGATGATCTGGACCCGGCAGTGCTCGCAGATGGGCGCCATGCGGTGGATGGCGCAGGCGAAGCAGTCGAAGACGTGCACCGCGCCCTGCGCGTGCACCTCGAAGGACATGCCGTAATCGTTTCCGCAGACCTCACAACGTGCCATGCGCCACAGGGTGCGGCCGCGCGCGGGCGAAGGCCGGGCGGCGCGCCCGGCCGTCACCCGTCTGCCGCCGTCAGCCGTCGGCCGGGGCCACGTCGCGCAGCAGCTGCGTGTAGGCGGCCTCGTCGACGACCGGGGTGCCGAAGGCCTTCGCCTTGACGGTCTTGGAGGTGGCGGAGTCCGGGTCGTTGGTGACGAGCAGGCTGGTGAGCCGCGACACACTCGACGCGACGTGCAGCCCGGCCTCGACCGTCCGGTCCTCCAGGAGTTCACGGTCGACCGAGGTGTCGCCGGAGAACGCCACGCGCATGCCCTGCTTGAGCGGTTTGTCCGACTCGTAACGCCCGGGGTTCGGGTACGGACACGCCGGCCGCTTGCGCGAGGGGCGCCAGCCGTTCGTCCGGTACGAGGCCTGGTGGCCGATCCGCGGCTGCGCCGGGGCCGAGGCCCACTCGGTCAGCGGCCGGCACTCCAGCAGCGGCAGCCGCACCTGGCGCTCGGCGGCCGCGTGCAGGCTCGGCCGGAACGCCTCCGCGAGCACCCGGGCGTCGTCGAGCGCGTTGTGCGCGCGCTGCTGCACCACGCCGAAGTGCGCGGCGAGCGACTCCAGCTTGTGGTTCGGCAGCGGCAGCGACAGCTCCTTGGACAGCGCGATCGTGCAGAGCCGCTGCCGCACGGGCGCGGCGCTCTCGGCCCGCGCGTACTCGCGGGCGATCATCTGCCAGTCGAACATCGCGTTGTGCGCGACGAGCACCCGGCCGTCGAGCCGCGCGGAGAACTCCTCGGCGATCTCGGGGAACAGCGGCGCCCCCGCGAGCACGTCGCTCGTCAGTCCGTGGATCCACACCGGCCCGGGGTCCCGCTCGGGGTTGACCAGCGTGTACCAGTGGTCCTCGACGTTCCCCTGCGCGTCCAGCCGGTAGACGGCAGCCGACACTATCCGGTCGTCGCGGGCGAGTCCGGTGGTCTCCACGTCGACGACCGCGTACCCCTGCGGGTAGGCGGCCGGCCACGTCGCTGCTGTCGTACGGTCGTCGAGCATGGTCACTGAGAATACGGGTCCCCGCCGACAGCCGGGTGCCCGGTGCCCGACCGGTGACCGGAACCGGTCGTCCCGGCGACCGTCTCGGGGGTCGCCGGACCGGCGAGCAGTCCCGTCACCAGGGCCCGTGCGGAGGCGTGGAAGAGCGCCTCCGTGTCGATCGCCGCCGCCAGGGCACCGGCCAGGGCCGGGTCCGCCGCCGTCGTCCCGGCGGCGGCCTCCGCGGCCCACAGGTCCGTCTCCGCCGGCGACTGCGCCGGGGCGCGCTCGCGGTTGCGTTCCACCAGGACGTGGCCGACGACGTGGAACTGGACGGCGCGGACCAGTTCGGCGGCGCGGGCGCCGCGCAGGCCGGCCTCGTGGGCCTCGTGGACGAGGGCGCGCTGGGCGGGCAGGAACATGCGTTCCGTGAGGCCGCGTTCGTGGACCAGCGCGACGAGGTGCGGGCGCTCGCGCAGTGCGCGGCGCAGGAGCAGGGCGACGGAGACGATCCGCTCGGCGGGGCCGGCGCCGCGGGGGCGGAGGGTGCCGAGGTCGGCGACGGTGCGTTCGACGAGGGCGTCGAGGAGCGACTCGCGGTTGCCGACGTGCCAGTAGATCGACGTGACGGCGGTGCCGAGTTCGGCCGCGAGGCGGCGCATGGTGAGCGCGGCCGGGCCGTGCTCCTTGACCAGCGCCGCGGCGGCGTCCAGGACCTCGTCGCGGGTCAGCGCGGTGCGTGCCATCGGATCGATCCCCCAACTCGCTTGTCTGTCACGCCTCTTTACCCTTCCGGGCGGTCGGTGTAACTGTGTTACAGGCCGATACGTTCCCGGAAGGCGGTACGTCATGGCACGAGTACGGTACGGGGCGCGCACCGCGGCGGAGCTCGCCGCGACCCGCGAGAAGAGCGCCGCGATCCCCGACATCTGGTCCACCGGAGTGGTCGCCGTCTGGGAGACCGATCCCGACGTCGTGGCGGCCGTCCTGCCGCCCCCGCTCAAGCCCACCGGGCGCCCGCTCGTCCGGGCCGCCATCAGCAGGGTGGACCTCCCCGGCTATCCGCTCGGCGCCGGCTCCGTGGCCGTCGCCGCCGCCCACGGCGACCGCGAGGGCTGGTATCCGCTGGTCATGCCGATGACCCACGAACGTGCCCTGACCGGCGGGCGCGAGGTCTTCGGCGAGCCGAAGAAGCTCGGCGAGGTGCGCGTCGAGCGGGACGGTCTCGTCGTGACCGCCTCCCTCGCGCGGCACGGCATCGCCTTCGTCGAGGTGCGCGGCGCCGTCTCGTCGGACCTGCCGCTGCCCGAACCCACCGAGAAGACCGACTTCTACTTCAAGTTCCTTCCCGCGGTGGACGGTTCGGGCTTCGACGGCGACCCCGTCCTGGTCCACTGCGTGCGCCACGAGAAGGTGCGCAGGCTGGAGCGGATCACCGGCGACGTCGTCCTGCGGGAGTCGGTGTACGACCCGGTCGCCGACCTCCCGGTGCGCCGGCTCGTCGAGATCACCATCGGCGAGAAGAGCACCGACCAGAAGGGACGGGTCGTCGAACGCGTCGACGCCCGGGAGCTCCTGCCCTATCTGCACCAGCGCTACGACGACCCGCGACAGGCACTCGACGCCCCGCCGGAAGGGAGCCACGCCTGATGGAACTGGGTGAGGGACAGGTCGCCGTCGTCACCGGCGCCGCGAGCGGCATCGGCCTCGCCATGGCCCGCCGCTTCGCCGGCGAGGGCCTCGCCGTCGTCATGGGCGACGTCGAGGAGGGCCCGCTCGCCAGGGCCGCCGAGGAGCTCATGGAGGGCGGGGCCCAGGTCCTCGCCCGGATCGTCGACGTCAGCGAGCCCGACTCCGTACGGGGCTTCGCCGACTCCGCGTACGAGACCTTCGGCGCCGTCCACGTGCTGTGCAACAACGCCGGGGTCGGCTCCGGGGCGGAGGGGCGCATGTGGGAGCACGAGCCCAACGACTGGAAGTGGGCCTTCGCGGTCAACGTGTGGGGCGTCTTCCACGGCATCCAGGCCTTCGTGCCCCGGATGATCGCGGGCGGCGAGCCCGGCCACGTCGTCAACACCTCCTCCGCCGACGGCGGCATCGCCCCGCTGCCCACGGCCTCCGTGTACGCCGTCACCAAGTCCGCCGTCGTCACCATGACCGAGTCGCTCTACGCGCACCTGAAGGCGGAACGGGCCCGGGTCGGCGCCTCCGTGCTGTTCCCCGGGCCGCACATGCTGCGCACCGGCCTGTGGGAGTCGCACCGCAACCGGCCCGGGCGCTACGCCAAGGAGCGCCCCCGCAGGACCCCGTACCGCAGTCTCGACCAGTGGGAGGCCGCGATGAAGGAGGCCGGGCACGAGGTCGCCTTCACCCCGGTCGAGGAGGTCGCCGAGCAGGTCGTCGACGGGATCAGGGCCGACCGGTTCTGGATGCTTCCGCCGAGCGAGCACAGCGACCGGCAGATCAGGGCGCGTTCGCAGTCGATGCTCGACCGCGCCGACCCGTCGTACCTGGAGAGCTTCATCCTCGACTGACCGGCCTGAGGGGGCTGTACGCACCATGAGCCACGACGACCCGTATCTGATCATCTCCTCCGACTGTCACGCCGGGCTGCCCACCGAGGAGTACCGGCCCTATCTGGAGTCCCGCTTCCACCGCGCCTTCGACGAGTTCCTCGCCGGGCGCGAGGCCCGCCAGGAGGCCATGACCCGGCTCGGGGTCCGCAACGAGGACTTCGCGAACAAGTGGTTCAGCGACCACGAGGAAGGCCTGCGGGGCGGCTGGGACGCCGCCCAGCGGATCAAGGAGCTCGACGGCGACGGAGTGGCCGCCGAGGTGGTCTTCCCCGACGCGGACGCCGTCGACAGCCGGACCGCCGCGCCCTTCGGCGTCGGCCTCGGCCTCTCCGGCGACCAGGACCCCGAGCTCGGCATGGCGGGCGCGAAGGCACACAACCGCTGGCTCGCCGAGTTCGTCGGCCGGCACCCCGAACGCCACTGCGGGGTCGCCCTGCTGCCCGTCACCGCCGAGCCGGCCGAGGTCGTCGCGGAGATCCACCGCGCCAGGGAGTCCGGCCTCGGCGCGCTGATGATCCCGTCCATGTGGGTGGACAGGGAGCCGTACCACGACCCGCGTTACGACCCCGTCTGGGCGGCGGCCGCCGAGACCGGCATGCCGGTGGTCACGCACTCCGGTGCCGCGCCGCGCCAGGAGTACGGCGACCACCTCGGCATCTACGTCTCCGAGGTCACCTGGTGGCCGGCGCGACCGCTGTGGTTCCTGCTGTGGTCCGGGGTCTTCGAGCGCCACCCGGGGCTGCGCTTCGGCGTCGCCGAGTCGGGCTGCTGGTGGCTGCCGAACCTGCTGTGGTTCATGGACCGCCTCTACCTCGGCGCGCACGGCGGCAAGAAGCTCTCCCCGTTCGCGGAGCTGAAGCGCCCGCCGAGCGAGTACCTGGACCGGCAGGTCTTCGTCTGCGCCACCAACACCAAGCGGCGGGAGCTCGCCCAGCGCTACGAGATCGGCGTCGACAACATCCTGTGGGGCTCCGACTTCCCGCACCCGGAGGGCACCTGGCCCAGCACGCGCGCCTGGCTGCGGAACACCTTCCACGACATCCCGGTGACGGAGACCCGGCGGATGCTGGGGCTGGCGGCCGCGGAGGTCTTCGGATTCGACGTCCGGAAACTGGATCCGATCGCCCGGCGGATCGGTCCCACCCCCGCCGAACTCGGCCAGCCCGCCGACCAGGCGTCCGTCGAGGCCTCCTGGGCCCGCTCGCGCGAGGTCGGCCGGCACTGGCTCACCGAGCACGACTTCCCGGTCCTGGGGGTGAACCCGTGACCGACCGCTACACGGTCGTCTCGGCCGACTGCCACGCCGGCGCCGACCTCCTCGACTACCGGCCCTATCTGGAGAAGAAGCACCACGACGACTTCGACGCCTGGGCGGCCGGATACGTCAATCCGTACGAGGACCTGCTCGCCGACACCGCCGACCGCAACTGGAACTCGCGGCGGCGGCTCAGCGAGCTGGAGGCGGACGGCATCGTCGCCGAGGTCGTCTTCCCCAACACCATCCCGCCCTTCTTCCCCCAGGCCTCGCTGATGGCCCAGCCGCCGAGCCGGGCCGAGTACGAGCGGCGCTGGGCCGGACTGCAGGCGCACAACCGCTGGCTCGCCGACTTCTGCGCGGAAGCGCCGGGCCGGCGGGCGGGTGTGGCGCAGATCCTGCTCAACGACGTGGACGCGGCGGTCGCGGAGATCCGCCGCACCCGCGAGGCCGGGCTCACCGGCGGCATCCTGCTGCCCGGCGTCCCGCCCGGCTCGCCGGTCCCCGAGCTGTACGCGGAGGCGTACGACCCGATCTGGGCGGTCTGCGCCGAGCTCGACGTGCCGGTCAACCACCACGGCGGCTCCGCCTCGCCGCCGCTCGGCGACGAACCCGCCGCCCGGGCGGTGTTCATGGTGGAGACCACGTGGTTCTCGCACCGGGCGCTCTGGCACCTGATCTTCGGCGGCGCCTTCCGGCGCCACCCGGGGCTCAAACTGGTCCTCACCGAGCAGGGCTCGGGCTGGATCCCGGGCGTGCTCGACATGCTGGACTACTACCACGGGCGGCTCGTCTCGGCCGCGACGAGGGCCGCCACGGCAGAGTCCAGGTTCGGCGCGGGGCTCGCCGCGTCGATGGGCAGGGGGCCGCGCGAGGTCTGGCGGGAGAACTGCTTCGTCGGCGCGAGCTTCATGCGCCCGCACGAGGTGCCGCTGCGCGAGCGGATCGGCCTCGACAAGATCATGTGGGGCAGCGACTACCCCCATGACGAGGGCACGACACCGTACTCCCGCGAAGGCCTCCGCATCGCCTACGCGGGCCTGCCGCGCGAGGAGGTCGCCGCGATGGTGGGCGGCAACGCCGCCCGGGTGTACGGCTTCGACCTCGGCTACCTGGACACCCTGGCCGCCGTGCACGGCCCGACCGTCGAGGAGATCGCCGAACCCCTGAAGGAGGTGCCGGCGGGCGCGACGAGTCCCGCGTTCGCGCCGGGCGGGTCGGTCCGCGTGTGGTGACGCACCGGGTGCGACCCTCCTGGGGTGACCGAAGTCCCCGCACACGACGAGGCCCACGACGGCGGCCTCGGCTCCCGGCTCAACTGGCTCCGGGCCGCCGTGCTCGGAGCCAACGACGGAGTCGTCTCCACCGCGGGCCTCGTCGTCGGCGTCGCCGGCGCCTCCGACTCCCGTTCCGCCCTGCTCACCGCGGGCCTCGCCGGCCTGCTCGCCGGCTCGATGTCGATGGCGGCGGGGGAGTACGTCTCCGTCTCCACCCAGCGCGACTCCGAGCGGGCCGCGCTCGCGGAGGAACGCCGCGAACTGCGCGAGCAGCCCGAGGCCGAACTCGCCGAACTCACCGAGCTCCTCGCCCGCCGCGGCCTCAGCCCCGACGTGGCCGGCGAGGCCGCCGCCCAGCTCACCGAACGCGACGCGTTGCGCGCCCACGCGCGCGTGGAGCTCGGCATCGACCCGGACGACCTGACCAACCCCTGGCACGCCGCCGGTGCCAGCTTCCTCGCCTTCACCGTCGGCGCCCTGCTCCCGCTCCTCGCGATCGTGCTGCCCCCGGCCGCGTACCGCCTCTGGATCACCGTCCTGTCGGTGCTCGCCGCCCTCGCCCTCACCGGCTGGTGGTCCGCCCGCCTCGGTGCCGCCCCGGCTGCCCGAGCCGTCCTGCGCAACGTCGGCGGAGGCGCGCTCGCCATGGCGGTGACGTACGCGGCCGGGTCGCTCCTGGGGGCGGCGGGAATCTAGCCCGCGGCCCCCGGGACCGTACGGCCCCCGGGACTGTCCGGCCTCCGGGCGCGCGCCCCCGGGACCGTCCGGCCCCCGGCCGGCCTCCTCCTCCGGGCCGACCCGGTCAGCCCCCTTCGGGCAGCCCCGGTCGGCCCCCCTCGGGCCGTCCCCGGCTGCCGGCCCCCGGCTTCCGGGTCATGCTGACCTACATCGGCGCGGCACCCGCTGACCGGGAGCACCCCGCGCTCGATGTACGGTGAACGTCGTACAACCCTCTGAGCGCCGCTCAGCACAGCACAGCGAGGACCCATGCGCGCCACCACCATCCACGCCCCCTTCGACATGCGCGTGGAGGACGTGCCCGACCCCGCGGTCCAGGAGCCCACGGACGTCGTGGTCCGCGTCCTCCGCGCCTGCATCTGCGGCAGCGACCTGTGGGCCTACCGCGGCGAGTCGGCCCGGCAGCCCGGCCAGCGCATCGGCCACGAGTTCCTCGGCATCGTGGAGGAGGCGGGCGCCGACGTCCGCGGCTTGCGCGCAGGCGACCTCGTCGTGGCGCCCTTCGTCTGGTCCGACGGCAGCTGCGACTACTGCGCCGAGGGCCTCCAGACCTCCTGCCCCAACGGCGGCTTCTGGGGCTCCGTCGGCTCCGACGGCGGCCAGGGCGAGGCCGTCCGCGTCCCCTACGCCGACGGCACCCTCGTCAAGCTGCCCGCCGCGGCCGCCGGCGACGACCGCCTGCTCACCGCGCTGCTCGCGCTCTCCGACGTCATGGGCACCGGCCACCACGCCGCCCTCGGCGCCGGCGTGACCAAGGGCTCCACGGTCGCCGTGGTCGGCGACGGTGCCGTCGGCCTGTGCGGCGTCCTCGCCGCCAGGCGGCTGGGCGCCGAGCGGATCATCGCGCTCGGCCGGCACACCGTCCGCACCGACATCGCCCGCGCCTTCGGCGCCACCGACGTCGTCGCCGAGCGCGGCGAGGCCGCCGAGGCCGCCGTGCGCGAGCTCACCGGCGGCCAGGGCGCCCACGCCGTCATCGAGGCCGTCGGCACCGAGCAGTCCATGCGCACCGCCGTGAACATCACCCGCGACGGCGGCTCCATCGGCTACGTCGGCGTCCCGCACGGCAGCGGCACCGGCCTCGACCTGTCCGTCATGTTCGACCGGAACATCGCCCTGCGCGGCGGCGTCGCCCCCGTCCGCGCCTACATCCCCGAGCTGCTCCCGGACGTCCTCGACGGGACGATCGACCCGTCCCCGGTCTTCGACCTGAGGGTCGGCCTGGACGGCGTCCCCGGCGGCTACCGGGCGATGGACGAGCGCACCGCCCTGAAGGTCCTCGTCACTCCGTGAGCCAGGCGGGGGCGTCGGCCCCCGCGACGCCCGGCGGGCGCGACCAGTCCGCCGGGCCGCCCTCGTACGACACGGGGGAGCGGGCGTACCGCAGCCGGCCCAGCGGACCGTCCGACTCACTCAGGTGACGCTCCGGATCGTGGCGCGGCAGGCCGTGCGTCAGCCAGTGCCCGGTCTGCGCGAGCGCGAGCCGGACGAGGCGGCTGCCGCCCTCCCGGTCCTGCTCCGTCAGCGACCGCAGGACGGCCGCCGCCAGCAGATAGCCCGAGCCGTGGTCGAGGGCCTGGGCCGGCAGCGCGCCCGGCTCCGCCGCCGAGCCCTCCACGGCCGCGATGCCCGTCGCCACCTGCACCAGGCTGTCGAAGCCGCGCCGCTCGCCCCAGGGGCCGTAGTCGCCCCAGGCCGACAGCCGGGCGGTCACCAGACCCGGCCGGCTCAGGTCGAAGCGGTCCAGGGCGCCGGGCCGGTAGCCGGTCACCAGCACGTCGGCCGCGTCGAGGAGCTCGCCGGCGGTGCGCCGGCCCGAGGGGCTGTCCAGGTCCAGCGCCGCCGTCCGCTTCCCGACGTCGGTGTCGGCGTGCTGGTCCGGCAGCTCCGGGTTGTCCGGCGGATCGATCCGCAGCACGTCGGCGCCGAGCAGGGCCAGCGTCCGGGTGGCGACCGGGCCCGCGAGCACCCGGGTCAGGTCCAGCACCCGCAGCGGCCCGCCCGCCCGCCGGCGCGGCGCCGCGTCGTCGAGCCGCTCCCGGGTCAGCAACGGGCGCGCGGCGACCTCCCGGCCCTGCTCGTGGGCCGCCCACTCCCCAGGCGTCCGCAGGGCGACGGCCAGGCCGCCGGCCGCGTAGACCGCCGTCTCGACCTCGACCGCCCTCCGCTCGGCGATCGTCCCGGCCACTCCCTCCACGGAGTCGGCCGTCCCCAGGGCGCTCAGCAACGCGGCCTTGTGGTGCGGGTAGTTGGCGTGGGTGCGGACCCAGCCGTCGGAGGCCCGCCAGAAGCGCGACAGGGGCGCGAAGCTCACCGGCGCCCGGCCGTCCACCCGCAGGTGCCGCTCGCTGGTGAAGGCGGTGGCCACCGCTCCGTCGTCCACCCGGACCGGCCCCGGCGCGCCGGCCCGTTCGGCCGCGGCGAGACCGGCCACGGCGACCGTGGCCCGCGCCAGGTCCATCACCGGCAGCCGGGCCGGCAGCAGACCCGAGGGGCCGCCGTAGGCCACCCGGTCGAGCAGGGCGGGATCGCCGCCGAGAGCCGACCACAGCAACGCGGTACCCGTACGAACGGTATTGTCCATACAGGCACTATGGCACCGCGTGCCATGCGAAAGGGCCCCGCCGTGGCGCACCACACCGGGGCCCTTCGAGGATCGGTTACCTGCGGACCGCGGCGAGCGCGTCCACGATGCCGGCCCCGTAGAAGCCGTTCTTGTTCGTGCCGCCCTCGCAGACCGCGTCGACCTTGCCGTCCCCGTTGATGTCGTACGGGTCGGTGCACGCGTGGTCGTCCGCCTGGGCGTACAGCAGCGCCTTCAGGGCCGCCGGGCTCGCCTTCGGGTGGGTCGACTTGAGCAGCGCGAGGACGCCCGCCACGTGCGGCGAGGCCATCGAGGTGCCGGCCTTGTAGTTGTAGCCGCCGTTGACCGTGGTCGACAGGATGCGGCCGTTGACCGCCGGGGCGTCCGGGGTCTGGTACTCGGTGCGGTCGCCGCCGGGCGCCGCCACGTCGATGACGCCGTCACCGTAGTTGGAGTACGAGGCCTTCAGGCCCTTGGCGCCGGTCGCGGAGACCGTCACCACGCCCGGCAGCATGGCCGGGTAGTCGAAGCACTCCTTCGGGTCGATCACCCGGTCGCCCGGAGTGGTGTCGTTCGGGCTGCTGTTGTCGAGGATCGAGTCGGCCGCCAGGTCGAACGAGGAGTTGCCGGCCGCCGCCACGTTGACCGTGCCCTTGTGCTCCGCGTAGCGGGTGGCACGGGTGACCGCCTCGATGAGGGCCTTCTGGTCCTCGTCGTTCTTGCAGGCGAACATCCACGGGTCGGTGTAGTAGCTGTTGTTGGTGACGTCGATTCCGTGCTCGGCCGCCCACACGAAGCCGCAGACCACGGCCTCGGTGTAGAAGAAGCCGTCCGGGGTCGAGACCTTGATGCCCGCGAGCTTCACGCCGGGCGCGACGCCGGTGACGCCGATGCCGTTCTTGGCCGCGCCGATGGTGCCCGCCACGTGCGTGCCGTGGTCGCTCTCGCCCGGGTTGGGGCGCCACGAGCCGGGGGTCGTGTCGGCCTTGCCGCTCACGCAGTTCGCGGAGGCGGCGGCGTCGAAGTTCGGCGCGAGGTCCGGGTGGGTGTCGTCCACACCGGTGTCGATGATGCCGACGGTCACCCGCTTGCTGCCGAGCGTCTTCTGGTGGGCCTTGTCGGCCTTGATCGCCGGGAGGTCCCACTGCAGGGGCTCCAGCGGGTCCTGCTCGTCCGTGGCGGCGGCCGCGGCGGCCTTGATCTCGGCCGGCGTCAGCGCCTGGGCGCTCTCGCCGACGGAGTCCTCGGACTGCACGCTCAGCGGGGCCGTGCGGGTCGCGCCGGCCGAGATCACCCCGCGCGCGGTACGGATCGTCTTCGCGAAGTCCGGGTTCTGCGAGTGGACGACGATGACGCCTATCCGGTCGTAGGACACGACCACCTCGCCGCCGGCGGCGGCTATCGCCTTCTTCACCGACGCGGCCGTCCAGCGGCCGTTGCCGACGTTGACGACGTACGACAGCTTCGGGCCGTCGGTGGCCACGGTCGCCGTCGGAGCGTCGCTCAGTTCCGCGGCGGAGGCGGCGCCGGAGGGAAGGAATCCGAGCGAGGCCGTGAGCGCGAGACCAGCCGGCAGAGCGAGTACTCGGCCGCGCCTCGATCCCAGATGAGCCATGGGTTCTCCACATCATCCGTATGTACTGTCCGCACGCCGATTGCGCGTGGACAGGTGCATGACGAGTGAAGCTATCGCCGATCTTCCCCGCTCATCAATGAGTTGAGAAGACTTCATGAAGATCCGCCTGAAGAAATCCACTCGGGTGAACCGCTTCGCCGCGCCCTCCGTGCCGTTGTGCAGGGGAGGAGCCCCGTACCGGACTCCGTTTCCCGCACCCCTGGTGAGGCCCCCTTGACCCAGCCGTCCGCCCCCGCGTCACGAGGAGAGTCCGTGGCTACCGAAGCACCGCCGCCGCCGAGAGACGGAGCGGAGACCGCCCCCGGTCCCGTCCAGCCCACGACGGAGCAGTTCACCGAGGTCCAGGAAGGCGAGGAATTCGGCGAACTGCGCCGTACGTACCGTTCCTTCGCCTTTCCGCTGACGATCGCCTTCATCGCCTGGTACCTGCTGTACGTGCTGCTCTCCAACTACGCGGGCGACTTCATGGGGACCAAGCTGTTCGGCAACGTCAACGTGGCGTTCGTCCTCGGCCTCGGCCAGTTCGCCACCACGTTCCTCATCGCCTGGCTCTACTCGCGGCACGCCGCGGCCAAGCTCGACCCGAGGTCCGAGGCCATCAAGTCCCGTATGGAGGGCGACGCATGAGCAGCCCGGCACCCCTCGCGCACACCGTGCTCGCCGCCTCCTCCACCGAGCACCGGCCCCTGATCATCACCCTGTTCGCGGTGTTCGTCGCGGCCACCCTCGGCATCACCGTATGGGCCGGCCGGCAGACCCGGAGCGCCTCCGACTTCTACGCGGGCGGACGCCAGTTCACCGCGTTCCAGAACGGGCTCGCGGTCTCCGGCGACTACATGTCCGCCGCCTCCTTCCTCGGCATCGCGGGCGCCATCGCCCTCTTCGGCTACGACGGCTTCCTCTACTCGATCGGCTTCCTCGTCGCCTGGCTGGTCGCACTCCTGCTCGTCGCCGAGCCGCTCCGCAACTCCGGCCGCTACACGATGGGCGACGTCCTCGCGTACCGGATGAGGCAGCGTCCCGTCCGCACCGCCGCCGGCACCTCCACCATCGTCGTGTCGATCTTCTACCTGCTGGCACAGATGGCCGGCGCCGGCGTCCTCGTCTCGCTGCTGCTGGGGATCACCAGCAGCGCCGGCAAGATCCTCATCGTGGCCCTGGTCGGCGTGCTGATGATCGTCTACGTGACCATCGGCGGCATGAAGGGCACCACCTGGGTCCAGATGGTCAAGGCGGTGCTGCTCATCGCGGGCGCGCTGCTGATGACCTTCCTGGTGCTGCTCAAGTTCGACTTCAACGTCTCCGACCTGCTCGGCGCCGCCGCCGGGCAGAGCCCCAAGGGCGCGGCCTTCCTGGAGCCCGGCCTCAAGTACGGCGTCAGCGCCACCTCCAAGCTCGACTTCCTCTCGCTCGGCATCGCGCTGGTGCTCGGCACGGCGGGCCTGCCCCACATCCTGATCCGCTTCTACACGGTGCCGACGGCCAAGGCCGCCCGTAAGTCCGTGAACTGGGCGATCGGCATCATCGGCGCCTTCTACCTGATGACGATCGCCCTCGGCTTCGGCGCCGCCGCCCTGGTCGGACCGGCCGCGATCAAGGCCCAGAACCCGGCGGGCAACACGGCCGCACCGCAGCTCGCCGAGTACCTCGGCGGCGGGGTCGGCACCACCGGCGGCGCGATCCTGCTCGCGGTCATCTCGGCGGTCGCCTTCGCCACCATCCTCGCCGTCGTCGCGGGCCTCACCCTCGCCTCCTCGTCCTCCTTCGCGCACGACATCTACGCCAACGTCATCCGCAAGGGGAAGGCGACCGAGAAGGAGGAGATGCGGGCCGCCCGCTGGGCCACCGTGTTCATCGGCGCCGTCGCCATCGTCCTCGGCGCCTTCGCCCGCGACATGAACGTGGCCGGGCTCGTGGCCCTCGCCTTCGCGGTCGCCGCCTCCGCGAACCTCCCGACGATCCTCTACAGCCTCTTCTGGAAGCGCTTCACGACCACCGGCGCCCTCTGGTCGATCTACGGCGGCCTGGCCAGCTCCGTCTTCCTGGTGCTGTTCTCGCCCGTGGTCTCCGGCAACCCGAAGACCTCGATGTTCAAGGGCGTCGACTTCCACTGGTTCCCGCTGGAGAACCCCGGCCTCATCTCCATCCCGCTCGGCTTCCTGCTCGGCTGGCTCGGCACCCTCCTGTCCAAGGAGGAGGCGGACAAGGGCAAGTACGCGGAGCTCGAGGTCAAGTCCCTCACCGGCGTCGGAGCGCACTGAGCCGTATACGTTCCGCTGCACACCACCGGCCGCGTCGTAGAGTTCTACGACGCGGCCGGTCCGGTCCTCGTGACAATCGGCCCGTGCCCGTGTCGGAGCGGTCACGTAGGCTCGAACACGAAGCGAACCGGAAGAAGGGGAGGGGTCCTCGTGCTCATCGACACCTACGGCCGGGTGGCCACGGACCTGCGGGTCTCCCTGACCGACCGGTGCAACCTGCGCTGCACGTACTGCATGCCGGAGGAAGGCCTGCAGTGGCTGGCCAAGCCCGACCTGCTCACCGACGACGAGATCGTCCGCCTGGTGCGGGTCGCCGTCACCGACCTCGGCGTCACCGAGGTCCGCTTCACCGGCGGCGAGCCGCTGCTGCGCCCCGGCCTCGTCGGCATCGTCGAGCGCTGCGCCGCCCTGACGCCCCGCCCCCGGATGTCCCTCACGACCAACGGCATCGGGCTCAAGCGCACCGCCGCCGCCCTGAAGGCGGCCGGACTGGACCGGGTCAACGTCTCCCTCGACACCCTGCGCCCCGACGTCTTCAAGACCCTCACCCGCCGCGACCGGCACCGGGACGTCCTCGACGGCATGACAGCCGCCCGCGAGGCCGGCCTCACGCCGGTCAAGGTCAACGCGGTCCTGATGCCCGGGCTCAACGCGGACGAGGCCCCCGACCTGCTCGCCTGGGCGGTCGAGGAGGGTTACGAACTCCGTTTCATCGAGCAGATGCCGCTCGACGCCCAGCACGGCTGGAAGCGCGAGGGCATGATCACCGCCGGCGACATCCTGGCCTCGCTGCGCACCCGCTTCGACCTGACCCCCGAGGGCTCCGGGGAGCGCGGCTCCGCCCCCGCCGAGCGCTGGGTCGTCGACGGCGGCCCGCACACGGTCGGTGTCATCGCCTCCGTCACCCGCCCGTTCTGCCGGGCCTGCGACCGCACCCGCCTCACGGCCGACGGCCAGGTGCGGACCTGCCTCTTCGCCACCGAGGAGACGGACCTGCGGGCGGCGCTCCGCTCCGACGCCTCGGACGCGGAGATCGCCGATCTCTGGAAGAAGGCGATGTGGGGCAAGAAGGCCGGCTCGGGCCTGGACGACCCGAGCTTCCTCCAGCCCGAGCGCCCGATGTCGGCGATCGGCGGCTGACTCCCCGCCACGGCCGGGCCGGGGGCCCCTCGGCTCAGGCCGGGTCCCACTCGCTCAGCAGCACGACATCCTTCAGGAATCCCCGTACACCCAGGAACTGGGAGAGGTGCTCGCGGTGCTCCTCGCACGCGAGCCAGGTCTTGCGCCGCTCGGGCGTGTGCAGCTTGGGGTTGTTCCAGGCGAGGACCCAGACGGCGTCGGCCCGGCACCCCTTCGCGGAACAGATCGGCTTCTCGTCACTCACCTGATCATTGTCCAGCAAGGGCGATGCCGAGCAGCCACGGGGGGAGCTGCCCGGCATCGGTCCGTCGCTCCGACGGGGGATGCGGAGCGCGTAGGCAGTATGTCACGGGGACTGGGGTGCGGTGCACCGGAACTTCATGATTGATCTGAGCATTTCTTGAGCTTCGCGCTCACGCTGCGTGATCATTCTTCTGGTCCCGGGGTTCCGTTTCCGCCTCCAGTGCGGGGCGCACCGGAGGGGGCAGGAAGCTGGAGGGGAGGGAGGGCGCCGACTCGCGGCCCGCGTTGGCGACCACCACCGCGATGTAGGGCAGCACCGCCCCGACCACGAGCGCCACGATGGCCACGTACCGCTCCACGTTCCACAGTGACGCCGCCGCGATCACGGAGAGCGTGCGGATCGTCATCGACACGACGTACCGCCGCTGCCGGCCGCGGACGTCCGCGGCCAGGCCCTGCCGGGCACCCGTGATCCGGAAGACCTCGGTTCCGCCACGCTTCCGCATCACATTCCACCACCCACGAGCCGTGCCGGACTCCCCGGTCCGTACCTGACTCCACGGTACGCCCGTCCTGCCCGGTGGTGGAGAGCGGGGCACGTATGGAGTCGCCCGGCGTGCGCCCTATGACCGATACCTCAAGACTGATCACACCTGCGCACGAGGAGGCGACGATGGGTTGGTTGTGGGCGATCATTGTGGGCTTGGTCCTGGGTCTGATCGCGAAGGCGATCCTCCCGGGCAAGCAGCAGATCCCGCTCTGGCTGACGACCGTGTTCGGCATTCTGGGCAGCGTGCTCGGCAACGCGGTCGCGACCTGGATCGGGGTCAACGACACCAAGGGCATCGACTGGACCCGTCATCTGCTCCAGCTCATCGGCGCCGTCGCCGTGGTCGGGGTGGGGGACATGCTGTGGACCTCGATCCGCGGCAGCAGGCAGCGGGCCTGACCGCCCGCCCGCGGACACACCGGAGGCCCGGTACGGCGCACCGCGCGCGTACCGGGCCTCCGGTCGTGTCCGTACGGGGCAGGGCCCCGCGGCCGGCCGTGCGTCAGCCGGCGACCAGCTCGATCGCCGCCAGGTTCTTCTTTCCGCGGCGCAGCACCAGCCAGCGTCCGTGCAGCAGCTCGTCCGCCGACACCTCGGCGTCCTCGGCGGTCACCTTGACGTTGTTCACGTAGGCGCCGCCCTCCTTGACCGTGCGGCGGGCCGCCGACCGGCTCGGCGCGAGACCGACCTCGGTGAACAGGTCCACGACCTGGCCGAGCTCCGTCACGCGCGCGTGCGGCAGCTCCGACAGGGCCGCCGCCAGCGTCGCCGGGTCCAGCTCCGCCAGCTCGCCCTGACCGAACAGCGCCTTGGAGGCGTCGATGACGGCCCGGCACTGCTCGGCGCCGTGCACCAGGGCCGTGAGCTCCTCGGCGAGGGCCCGCTGGGCCGTCCGCGCCTGCGGCCGCTCGGCCGTCAGGGCCTCCAGCTCCTCCAGCTCCGCGCGGGACTTGAAGGAGAGGATCCGCATGTAGGTGGAGATGTCCCGGTCGTCCACGTTCAGCCAGAACTGGTAGAACGCGTACGGCGTGGTCATCTCCGGGTCCAGCCACACGGCACCGCTCTCGGTCTTGCCGAACTTGGTGCCGTCCGCCTTCACCATCAGCGGCGTCGCCAGCGCGTGGACCTGCGCCTCCGGCTCCAGCCGGTGGATCAGGTCGAGGCCCGCCACCAGGTTGCCCCACTGGTCGGAGCCGCCCTGCTGGAGCGTGCAGCCGTAACGCCGGTACAGCTCCAGGAAGTCCATGCCCTGCAGCAGCTGGTAGCTGAACTCGGTGTAGCTGATGCCCTGCTCGGACTCCAGGCGCCGGGCCACGGAGTCCTTGGTCAGCATCTTGTTGACCCGGAAGTGCTTGCCGATGTCCCGCAGGAACTCGATCGCCGACAGGCCGGCGGTCCAGTCCAGGTTGTTCACCATGACCGCGGCGTTCTCGCCCTCGAAGGACAGGAACGGCTCGATCTGCGAACGCAGCCGGTTCACCCAGTTCGCGACCGTCTCCGGGTCGTTCAGGGTGCGCTCGGCGGTCGGCCGCGGGTCGCCGATCTGGCCGGTGGCCCCGCCGACCAGCGCCAGCGGCCGGTGCCCGGCCTGCTGGAGCCGGCGCACGGTGAGGACCTGCACCAGGTGGCCGACGTGGAGACTGGCCGCGGTCGGGTCGAAACCGCAATAGAACGTGACGGGACCGTCCGCGAGCGCCTTGCGCAGGGCCTCTTCGTCGGTGGACTGGGCGAAGAGCCCACGCCACTTCAGCTCGTCGACGATGTCCGTCACGTCGTCCGTCTCCTCGTGGTGATCACTGGTGCCTGGGGGAAAGAGTTGTCCCGGTCAGTCTATGGGGGTCAGACCCCCTGGCTGACCGAGCTCATGTTGAAGTCCGGCACGCGCAGGGCCGGCATGGCGGCCCGGGTGAACCAGTCGCCCCACTCGCGCGGCAGCGTCTTCTCGGTCCGGCCCGCCTCGGTGGCCCGCGACAGCAGGTCGACCGGGGACTCGTTGAACCGGAAGTTGTTCACCGCGCCGACCACCTCCCCGTTCTCGACGAGATAGACGCCGTCCCGGGTCAGTCCGGTGAGCAGCAGCGTCGCCGGGTCCACCTCGCGGATGTACCAGAGGCAGGTCAGCAGCAGCCCGCGCTCGGTGGCGGAGACCATCTCCTCCAGCGAGCGCTCGCCGCCGCCGTCCAGGATCAGGTTCCCGGCCCCGGGCGCGACGGGCAGCCCGGTGAGTCCCGCGGTGTGCCGGGTGGTGACCAGGTGCGCCAGCTTCCCGTCCCGCACCCAGTCCACGGGGGAGATCGGCAGGCCGTTGTCGAAGACGGAGGAGTCGTCGCCCGAGGAGTGGGCGATCACGAACGGGGAGGACTCCAGGCCGGGCTCGTGCGGGTCGCTGCGCAGGGTCAGCGGCAGCGGCGAGAGCGTCTCGCCGAGCCGGGTGCCACCGCCGGGCTTGGAGAAGACCGTACGGCCCTCCGCCGCGTCCCGGGCCGTCGAGGACCACATCTGGTAGATCAGCAGGTCGGCCACCGCGGTCGGCGGGAGCAGCGTCTCGTAGCGTCCGGCGGGCAGCTCGATCCCGCGCTCGGCCCAGCCGAGCCGGGTGGCGAGCTCGGCGTCCAGCGCCGCCGGGTCGACGTCCTTGAAGTCCCGGGTCGAGCGCCCGGCCCACGCGGAGCGGCTGCGGTCGGGCGACTTGGCGTTGAGCTCCAGGGTGCCGTTGGGCTGGTCGTGCCGCAGCCGCAGCCCGGTCGAGGTGCCCACGTAACTGGAGGTCAGCTCGTGGTTGGCGAACCCGTACAACTCGCGGCCGCCGGCCCGGGCCCGGGCGAAGGCCTCGCCGAGGGCCGGCGCGAAGGCGTCGAAGACGGCGGACGAGGTCTCCGCCGGGGCGTCGGTGAAGTCGGGCGACGCGGGCACCCCCGTCACCAGCGGCTGGGCGTCCTCGGCGGGGCCCGCGGCCCGCGCCGCGGCCTCGGCGGCGCGCACCAGCGGCTCCAGGTCCCCGGCGGTCACCGCCGAACGCGACACGACACCGGAGGCGGTGCCCTGGGCGCCGTCCACCGTGGCGATCACGGTCAGCTGACGCCCCCGGGTGACCCCGTTGGTGGTCAGCGCGTTGCCCGCCCAGCGCAGGTTGGCCGAGGACTGCTCGTCGGCGATGACGACGCACCCGTCCGCGCGGGACAGCTCCAGGGCCCGCTCGACGATCTCGTACGGCTTGCTGACGCGGCTCATCGACCGGCCTCCTGCGTGGTGTTGAGGATGTTCACACCCCGGAACAGGGCGGACGGGCAGCCGTGCGAGACCGCGGCGACCTGGCCCGGCTGGGCCTTGCCGCAGTTGAACGCGCCGCCGAGGACGTACGTCTGGGGGCCGCCGACCTGCTCCATGGAGCCCCAGAAGTCGGTGGTCGTCGCCTGGTAGGCGACGTCCCGCAGCTGCCCGGCCAGGCGCCCGTTCTCGATGCGGAAGAAGCGCTGCCCGGTGAACTGGAAGTTGTAGCGCTGCATGTCGATCGACCAGGAACGGTCGCCGACCACGTAGATGCCCCGCTCCACGCCGCCGATCAGGTCCTCCGTGGAGAGCCCGCCCGGGTCCGGCTGCAGCGACACGTTCGCCATCCGCTGGACCGGCACATGGCCGGGGGAGTCGGCGAAGGCGCAGCCGTTGGAGCGTCCGAGACCGGTCAGCTTCGCGATCCGGCGGTCCAGCTGGTAGCCGACGAGCGTGCCGTCCCTGACCAGGTCCCAGGACTGCGCCTCGACGCCCTCGTCGTCGTAGCCGACGGTCGCGAGGCCGTGCTCGGCGGTCCGGTCACCCGTCACGTTCATGACCGAGGAGCCGTACGCCAGCTTGCCCAGCTGGTCGAAGGTGGCGAAGGAGGTGCCCGCGTAGGCCGCCTCGTAGCCCAGCGCGCGGTCCAGCTCGGTGGCGTGGCCGATCGACTCGTGGATGGTCAGCCACAGGTTGGAGGGATCGACCACGAGGTCGTAGCGCCCGGCCTCGACGCTCGGCGCCCGCATCTTCTCGGCGAGCAGGGCGGGGATCTCCTCCAGCTCGCTGTCCCAGTCCCAGCCGGTGCCGGTCAGGTACTCCCAGCCCCGGCCGGCGGGCGGCGCGATCGTCCGCATGGAGTCGAACTCGCCGGTCGTGCCGTCCACGGCGACCGCCGTGAGCTCCGGGTGCAGCCGCACCCGCTGCTGGGTGGTGACGGTGCCCGCGGTGTCCGCGTAGAACTTGTTCTCGAAGACGGTGAGCAGCGAGGCGTCCACGTGCGCCACACCCTCCGCCCGCAGCAGCCGCGCGCTCCAGTCGGCGAGCAGCCCGCTCTTCTCCTCGGCGGAGACGGTGAAGGGGTCGACCTCGTAGGAGGAGATCCACACCTTGTCCGCGTGCACCGGCTCGTCGGCGAGCTCGACGCGCTCGGCCGACCCGGCCGCGGCGATCACCTTCGCCGACAGCTTCGCCATGGCCACCGCCTGCGAGGCGACCCGCGCGGCGGCGTCCATGGTCAGATCGACGCCCGACGCGAAGCCCCAGGCCCCGCCGTGCACGACGCGCACCGCGTAGCCGAGGTCCGTGGTGTCGGAGGAACCCGACGGCTTGGCGTCCCGCAGCCGCCACGCGGCGCTGCGCACCCGCTCCAGGCGGAAGTCGGCGTGCTCCGCGCCGAGCGCCCGCGCCCGCGCGAGCGCCGCGTCGGCCAGGGCCCGCAACGGGAGCTGGGTGAAGGCTTCGTCGAGGGAATGCGGCCCAGATTGCACAGCTGTCTCCTGTCGTGTGAGACCGGTCGCCCCCGATCATGTCGTGCTTTCGGCCGCGATGCCCAGACCTTTCTGTAGGGACCCGACAGTGACATCCGTACGCCACTGTCAGGGCCCGATTCTCTGGATCGTGGAGGGGACCGATAGGTTTTCGACGTACCAGACCGCTTATCGAAAGGGTGATCCGTTGAGCCGCTCGGTTCTCGTCACCGGAGGCAACCGGGGCATCGGCCTCGCCATCGCCCGCGCGTTCGCCGAGGCCGGCGACAAGGTCGCGATCACGTTCCGCTCGGGCGACCCGGCGGAGCTCGAGAAGCAGGGCTTCCTCGCCGTCAAGTGCGACATCACCGACGCCGAGCAGGTGGACCAGGCGTACAAGGAGATCGAGGAGAGGCACGGTCCGGTGGAGGTCCTCGTGGCCAACGCCGGCGTGACCAAGGACCAGCTCCTCATGCGCATGTCCGAGGACGACTTCACGTCCGTCCTCGACACCAACCTCACGGGCACCTTCCGGGTCGTGAAGCGTGCCAACCGCGGCATGCTGCGCGCCAAGAAGGGCCGCGTCGTGCTGATCTCCTCGGTCGTGGGTCTGCTCGGCTCGGCGGGTCAGGCGAACTACGCCGCCTCGAAGGCCGGACTGGTCGGTTTCGCGCGGTCCCTCGCCCGGGAGCTCGGTTCGCGCAACATCACCTTCAACGTCGTCGCGCCCGGTTTCGTCGACACCGACATGACCGCCGTGCTGACCGACGAGCAGCGCGCCGGGATCGTCTCCCAGGTGCCGCTGGGCCGTTACGCCCAGCCCGGGGAGATCGCCGCCGCGGTGGAGTTCCTCGCCTCGGACGACGCCTCGTACATCACTGGAGCCGTCATCCCGGTTGACGGCGGACTGGGAATGGGTCACTGATCACCATGGCTGGAATCCTCGAGGGCAAGAAGATCCTCATCACCGGTGTGCTGATGGAGTCCTCCATCGCCTTCCACGCCGCGAAGCTGGCCCAGGAGCAGGGCGCGGAGATCATCCTCACCGCCTGGCCGCGCCCCACGCTGACCGAGCGCATCGCCAAGAAGCTCCCCAAGCCCGAGAACGTCAAGGTCCTGGAGCTCGACGTCTCCAACGACGAGCACCTCGCCCGTCTGGAGGGCCAGGTCCGCGAGCAGCTGGGCGACCGCCTCGACGGCGTCGTCCACTCCATCGGCTTCGCGCCGCAGGACGCGCTCGGCGGCAACTTCCTGAACACGCCGTTCGAGTCGGTCTCGACCGCCATGCACGTCTCGGCCTTCTCCCTGAAGTCCCTGACCATGGCGCTGCTGCCGCTGATGAGCGAGGGCGGCTCGGTCGTGGGCCTCACCTTCGACGCGAAGTTCGCCTGGCCGCAGTACGACTGGATGGGCCCGGCCAAGGCCGCCCTGGAGGCCACCAGCCGCTACATGGCCCGTGACCTGGGCAAGCAGAACATCCGCTGCAACCTGGTCTCGGCCGGTCCGCTCGGCTCGATGGCCGCGAAGTCCATCCCGGGCTTCGGCGAGCTGGCGAGCGTCTGGGACTCCCGCTCCCCGCTGGAGTGGGACCTGTCCGACCCGGACCCGGCCGGCCGCGCCATCGTGGCGCTGCTCTCCGACTGGTTCCCGAAGACGACCGGCGAGATCGTCCACGTGGACGGCGGTCTGCACGCCATCGGCGCCTGACGGCTCCGGAGGACCTGCGAAGGGCCGGGTGCCCGCCCCCGCGGCGGGCGCCCGGCCCTTGTCGTTCCCGGGGTCCGCCGCCCCGACTCGAAAAGTCTGCCGAATCCCCGCAGACTGGGTCAGAGCGTGACATTCCGGCTACTGACGGGGAGGAGGTACGGGTATGCGCGTGCCGCGATCCAGGGCCCCCGCGTTCCTCTCGACCGCCGCACTCCTCGCGGGTCTGGCCGGCCTCGCCGTCGCCGCCGAGGTCCGCGCCGCTCCCGCCCCCGCCGCGGACGCCACCGCGGGCACCGTGTCCGCCGCCGCCCCCGCGGCCGGGCCGGACGACACCGTCGGCGCCTCCTGCCGCACCCTCGTCCAGGGCTCCCTCGTCACCGCCCACTGCCAGAACCCGTATCCGCGCACCGACCGCGTCCGCCTCCACGTCGAGTGCGACCGCTGGTGGGACGTGGACACCGACAGCGCCCCCGTCGAGGTGGGCCCCGCCGACTACGCCCAGGTCACCGCGCGGTGCTGGAAAGAGGTGCGCTCGGCCTGGATCACCCACGAGCCGGCGGCTCAGGGCTCCTGAGGCGCGGCCGGCTCCGGGCTCCGCAGGCACAGGAAGGGATAGCTCGCCGCCTCCGCGGCCGCCCGGTCGGCGTCGCCCGCGCGGATCGCCTCCACCAGGCGCGCGTGGTCCATGTGGTTCTCCGGCCGCAGCTCCCGGCCCACGTCGTCGCGCAGCCATGCGCGCAGGACGTGCCCGAGGTCCGCGTAGAGCTCGGTGAGCACGTCGTTGTGCGAGGCCACCACCACGGCGTGGTGGAAGACCGCGTCCGCCGTCACGAAGGCCTCGGCGTCACCGGACCGCCAGGCCTCCTCGCGCTTCAGGAGCAGGGCGTCCAGCTGCTTCAGGTCCCGGTCGGTGCGGCGCTGCGCGGCGAGCCGTGCCGCCGAGGACTCCAGCGTGGAGCGCAGCTCCGCCACGTCCCGCGGCTCGGAGCCGGCGAACCGGCGGTGCATGACCCCGGCCAGCTCGCTCGTCGCCACGACGTACGTCCCCGAGCCCTGCCGGATGTCCAGCAGCCCGTTGTGCGCGAGCGCGCGGACGGCCTCGCGGACGGTGTTGCGGGCGACGCCCAGCTGCTCGACGAGCTCCGGCTCCGTCGGGATCCGCGACCCCACCGGCCACTCGCCGGAGGTGATCTGGTTCCGCAGCTCGGCGATCACCTGATCGGAGAGCCCGGTACGCCGGGGATGGCCGAGCGCCATGGCCGCGCCTTTCGTTCGTCTTCCGGTCGGTCGTCTCCCGGGCGGCCCGCTGGGGGCCGGGGCCGTGGAGAGCGATCGTTCGAGATTGGACAACCAATCATCCCATGATTCTATGATGGTTCCATGCCTGACGAGCCGCAGACCCTCGACACCGCCACGAAACAGCCCCGTCGCGTCACGAGAGCGGCCGGATCCGCCGCGCCCGCCGCGCCCGCGGGGCCCGCCCGCTGGGTCACCCGGCTCGTCGTCGTCGCACTCGTCCTCGCCGCGCTCAACCTGCGCCCGGCCATCACCAGCCTCGGCGCCCTGCTCGAAGAGGTCAGCGGGGACCTGCACATGAGCGGCACCGTGGCAGGCGTCCTCACCTCCGTGCCGCCGCTGTGCTTCGCCGTCTTCGGCATCGCCGCCCCCCGCCTCGCCCGCCGCTTCGGCCCCGCCGCCGTCGTCTGCGCGGGCATGGCCGCGATCTTCGCCGGTCTGCTGCTGCGCCCCTTCGCGGGCGGCACCGCGGGCTTCCTCGCCGCGAGCGCCCTCGCCCTCATGGGCATCGCGCTCAGCAACGTCCTCATGCCCGTCCTGGTCAAGAAGTACTTCCCGCACCGCATCGGCAGCGTGACCGGCCTCTACTCCATGGCGCTCGCGCTGGGCACCTCCGTGGCCGCCGCCGCGACCGTTCCCGTGACCGAGGCGCTCGGCGGCGGTTGGCGGCTGGGCCTGGGCATCTGGGCGGCCCTGGCCGCCGTCGCCGTCCTTCCCTGGCTCCCGCTGGTCCGCGACCGCGCCGCCACCGCCGTCACGACGGAGGGGGCCACCGCGGGCACGGGCGGGGGAGCGGCCGGGAAGGCGGGCACGGACAGGGGCGCGGCCGGGGGTGCGGGCACGGGCAGGGGCACGGCCGGGGGTGCGGCGCCCGCCGCCGGGCCCAGGGTCACCCGCAGCCGCACCGCCTGGGCCCTCGCCGTGTTCTTCGGGCTCCAGGCGACCGGCGCCTACATCACCATGGGCTGGATGCCGCAGATCTTCCGCGACGCCGGCGTGCCCGCCTCGACCGCAGGCGTGCTCCTCGCCGTCACCATGGTCATGGGCGTCCCGCTCGCCTTCGTCATCCCCGGCCTGGCCGGCCGGATGAAGAACCAGGGCCCCATCGTCGTCGCCCTGGGCCTGTGCGGCCTCACCGGCTACACCGGCCTCTTCCTCGCCCCCGCCGGCGGCGCCTGGCTCTGGGCCGTGCTCCTGGGCATCTCCAACTGCTCCTTCCCGCTCGCCCTCACCATGATCGGGATGCGCTCCCGCAGCGGCCCCGGCGTGGTGAGGCTCTCCGCCTTCGCGCAGAGCACCGGCTACCTCATCTCCATCCCCGGCCCGCTCCTCGTCGGCGTCCTCTACCAGCACAGCGGCGGCTGGGGGCTGCCCATCGCCCTCATGGGCGGCCTGATGATCCCCCAGATGATCGTGGGCACCCTCGCGGGCAGGGACCGCATCGTCGAGGACGAATGCTGAGATGCGAGACTGATCCCATGCCCGTACTCGAACCGAATCCCCCGAACGGCCAGAGGAAGCTCCTCCTCGTCTTCGGCGCCATGATCGGCATCACCGTCGTCATCGGCGTCATCGCCTCCTTCGCCTCCCCGTGAGCCCGGCCGGCGGCCGGCCCGCCGGTGCCGCCGCCGGCAGCCGCCGTCCCCCGGCACCGCACGGTAGGGCTGTCCCCCGTATCCCTTAGGGGGCGGGTCTCAGGGTGAAGTGGGTGGATCACCTGATGGGCCGGAAGGCCCGCGCTCCGTAGCGTGGAAGCACCGCAGCAGAAGCGGTCATCCCATCCCACGGAGGCGGCCATGACGGCGCGAACCCCCACCGGCGACCCGGCTGCCCGGACGATCTCCTCCGGCGTCGACACCCGGCTTCCCTGGTGGGCGCTGACCCTGCCCGTCGCCGCGTTCATCGCCCTCTTCCTCCTGATCACGGGGCCGGGAGAGGCGCGGGCGCTGAGCGGGGGGACCGGGCTCGGACCCCTCCTGGAGCACATCCGGCAAACGCTGTCGCTCTGAGCCGGGTCCGCCCGATTCGTGCGAAGCTGTGGAACATGAGCGTCGACACACCCCGCAGGATCGTGCTGCTCCGACACGCCAAGGCGGACTGGCCCCAGACCTCCGACCACGAGCGCCCGCTCGCCGAGCGCGGCCGCACGGACGCCCCCGTCGCGGGCCGGAAGCTCGCCGACACCGGCATCGCCTTCGACCTGGCCCTCTGCTCGACCGCCGTCCGCACCCGGGAGACCTGGAAGCTCGCCGTGCACGAGCTGCCCCAGCGCCCCAAGACCCGGTACGAGGACCGCCTGTACGAGGCCTCCCTCGGCGAGCTCATCGCCCTGGTCAACGAGACCCCGGACACCGTCACCAACCTGCTGCTCATCGGCCACAACCCCGGCATGCACGCGCTCGCCGACGCCCTCGCCGGCGAGGCCGAGGGCGACACGCGCGCGCGGATGAACGGGAGCGGTTTCCCCACCTCCGCCTTCGCCGTGGTGTCCTTCGACGGCTCGTGGAAGACGGTCGAGCACGGCATGGCCGGCACGCTGGTCGACTTCTGGACCCCGCACGACTGAGCGGTCCGCCCGCGCGGGCCCGGGCGAGCCGCCCGCCGCGCTGATTCCCGGCCGGTCGTCCGCGGCCGCCTGTCCGCGCCTGTCCGCCGGACCCCTTCACGGGTGAGGGCCCGGCCGTCGTCCGACGGCCGGGCCCTTTCTCGTACCCGTCCCGGGTACCCGGGGCTCGGTGGCCCCGGGTACGAGGGGCTCAGTGCAGCAGGTCGCCCGTGCCGCCGTCCGCCGCCTCGACCTCTTCCCGGGTGATGCCCAGGAGGTAGAGAACGGTGTCCAGGAACGGCACGTTGACCGCGGTGTCCGCGGCCCGCCGCACCACCGGCTTGGCGTTGAAGGCCACCCCGAGACCGGCCGCGTTCAGCATGTCCAGGTCGTTGGCGCCGTCGCCGATCGCGACCGTCTGCTCCAGCGGGACCCCGGCCTCCTCGGCGAAGCGGCGCAGCAGCCGCGCCTTGCCCGCGCGGTCCACGATCATCCCGGTGACCCGGCCGGTCAGCCTGCCGTCCACGATCTCCAGGGTGTTCGCCTGGGCGAAGTCGAGCCCCAGCTTCTCCTTGAGGTCGTCGGTGACCTGGGTGAAGCCGCCGGAGACCACGCCCACCTGGTAGCCGAGCCGCTTGAGCGTGCGGATCAGGGTGCGTGCACCCGGGGTCAGCCGCACCTCGTCGCGGACCTTGTCCACCACCGACGCGTCGAGGCCCTCGAGCAGCGCCACCCGGGCGTGCAGCGACTGCTCGAAGTCCAGCTCGCCGCGCATCGCCGCCGCCGTCACCTCGGCGACCTTGTCCTCGCAGCCGGCGTGGGCCGCGAAGAGCTCGATGACCTCGTCCTGGATGAGCGTCGAGTCGACGTCCATGACGACGAGCCGCTGGGCCCGCCGGTGCAGCCCGGCGGAGACCACGGCCACGTCCACGCCGACCGAGTGCGCCTCGGTGGCCAGCGCGGTGCGCAGCGGTTCGGTCTCACAGCCCGAGACGGCGAACTCGACCGCCGTCACCGGATACTTGGCCAGCCGGAAGATGCGGTCGATGTTGCCGCCGGCACCGGCGATCCTGGCCGCTATGGCCGCCGTCTGCTCGGCGGTCAGCGGGTGTCCGAGGACGGTGACGTGCGAGCGTCCCTCGCCGCGCGGACGGTTGTCGCCCGTACCCGAGATGATCTCGGCCTGCAGCTTCATGGACTCGGCCCAGCTGTGCACGGTCGCGCGCAGCTCGCCCTGCGGGACGACGGTCGGCTCGGTGACGAGCGCGCACAGGACGAGCCGGCCGCGGGACACGACCTGCTCGATGTCCACGACGTCGACCGAGAAGGCGGCGAGGGTGTCGAAGAGTCCGGCGGTGATCCCGGGACGGTCCTTCCCGAAGATCTTGACGAGAAGAGTGGGAACGTCCGCGGTGGGAACGTCCGATGTCTGCGATGCGCTCATGGTGCTTCCACCGTATCGGGCACCGGGTGCCACCGGACTCCCCGTCCCGCCTGACGGACACCCGCACGGCCCCGGAGCCGCCCCCGGCGGGTGTCCGGTGCGGGCGTGCGCAAGCTCTTCACGCGGCCCGACTTTCGGATACGGGCCGGGGCCTGAAATAGTTCCCCAGGATGTTCACCATCCCTGGGCTCCCGTCGACGGGGGTGCATCGGGGGACAAGTAGTGGGGCATGGAGTGCCAGAACTCGTACTGGAATTGAATGGAAGGACCTGGACCCTCGATCCGTCCAGGTCGTACACCCTGGGCCGTGATCCCCAGGGCGACCTGGTGATCGACGACGCCAGGGTCTCGTGGCGGCACGCCACCATCAGCTGGGGCGGCCGGAGTTGGGTCATCGAGGACCACGGCTCCACCAACGGCACGTTCGTGCAGGGCCAGCGGGTCCACCAGGTGGAGATCGGTCCGGGCTCGGCCGTCCACCTCGGCAACGCCACCGACGGCCCGCGGCTGAACCTCGCCGCCGCCGGCGCCCCGGCCGCGCAGCAGGCCGTCCCGCAGCAGCAGGTGCCGCAGGCCGCCCAGCAGCCCGCCCACCTCGGGGTGCACCAGGAGGCCACCCACCAGGGGCCGCCGCAGCAGCCGCAGCAGGGCTGGCAGCAGCAGGGCCGGGCCCCGCAGCCGGTGCCGCACCAGCAGCCGCACCAGGCCGCGCCGCAGGTCCCGCACCAGCAGCCCGGCCCGCAGGGCGGCTTCCCGGTGCACGGGGACCGCAGCCCCACCACGTTCCACCAGCTGAACCTCGGCCGCGTCATGACCATCGGTCGTGCGCTGGAGAACGAGCTGGTCGTCTCGGACCTCCAGGTCTCGCGCCAGCACGCCAAGTTCAACGCGACGCCCGACGGCCGCTTCGAGATCAGCGACCTCGGCTCGCACAACGGCACGTACGTCAACGGTCAGCCGATCCCCAAGGGCGGCACCGTCCTCATCGGCCCCAACGACATCGTCGGTGTCGGTCACTCGACCTTCCGGATCGTCGGCAACCAGCTCGAGGAGTTCGTCGACACCGGCGAGGTCTCCTTCTCGGCCCGCCACCTCACGGTCACCGTCGAGGGCGGCAAGCAGATCCTCAAGGACGTCACCTTCGGCGTCCCCGAGAAGTCGCTCATCGGTGTGATCGGCCCCTCCGGCTCCGGCAAGTCCACCCTGCTCAAGGCGCTCACCGGCTACCGGCCCGCCGACCAGGGTGACGTCCTCTACGACAACCGGAGCCTCTACAAGCAGTTCGCCGAGCTGCGCCAGCGCATCGGTCTGGTCCCGCAGGACGACATCCTGCACAAGGAGCTGACCGTCCAGAAGGCCCTGCGCTACGCGGCCAAGCTGCGCTTCCCCGGCGACACCGCCGTGGCCGAGCGCGAGGCCCGGATCGACGAGGTGCTGCGCGAGCTCAAGCTCGACATCCACAAGGAGAAGAAGGTCACCTCCCTCTCCGGTGGCCAGCGCAAGCGCGTCTCCGTGGCCCTGGAGCTGCTCACCAAGCCGTCGCTGATCTTCCTGGACGAGCCGACCTCCGGCCTCGACCCGGGCATGGACCGCGACGTCATGCAGCTGCTGCGCGGCCTCGCCGACGACGGGCGCACCGTCCTCGTCGTCACCCACTCGGTGGCCGAGCTCGCCCTGTGCGACAAGCTGCTCGTGATGGCGCCCGGCGGCTCGGTGGCCTACTTCGGTCCGCCGGACGAGGCGCTGAACTTCTTCGGCTACTCCACCTGGGCCGACGTCTTCTCCGCCTTCGAGAACTACCGCGACTACGACTGGGCGGGCCGCTGGAAGGGCTCGCAGCACTACCAGATGTACGCGGCGGAGATCGACGCCGTCGCCGCCCAGCCGGTGCAGATGCCGCAGCAGGCGCAGCAGGCGATGACCAAGCCCCCGAAGCCGCAGGGCTGGGGCTCCCAGCTGTGGACGCTGATCCGCCGCTACGTCTCGGTGATCGCCTCCGACAAGGGCTTCCTGGCCCTGATGGTGATCCTGCCGGCGGTCCTCGGCGCGGTCTCGGTGGTCATCCCCGCGGACTTCGGCCTCGGCCGCCCGAAGCCGCCGTCCCGCTTCAACGGTGACGCCGGCACGATCATGCTGATCCTCGCGGTCGGCATGTGCTTCTCGGGTGCCGCCAACTCCGTACGAGAACTGATCAAGGAACGGGTCATCTACGAGCGGGAGCGCGCCACCGGCCTGTCCCGCTCCGCGTACCTGATGTCCAAGGTCATCGTGCTCGGCGTGATCACCGCCTTCCAGGGCGTGATCATCTGCGGCATCGGGTTCTCCACCCGTGAGCTGCCCGAAGAGGGCCTGTTCATGCCGCCGGCGATCGAGCTCTGCGTGCAGGTCATCGCGCTCGGCCTGACCTCGATGATGGTGGGCCTGGTCATCTCCGCCCTGGTGAAGACCGCCGAGAAGACCATGCCGCTGCTGGTCATGTTCGCGATCATCCAGGTCGTGTTCACCGGCATCCTCTTCCAGGTCTACGGCTCGCCCGGCCTGGAGCAGTTCGCCTGGCTGATGCCGTCCCGCTGGGGCATCGCCGGCGCCGGCACCACGCTCGACCTGGCGCACCTCATGCCGCCGTGGGACCACAAGAACCCCGACAACACCGACGCGCTGTGGGAGCACACCGTCGGCCAGTGGAGCCTCGACCTCGGTGTCCAGCTGCTCATGGCCACGGTCTGCTGCGTCCTCGTGGCGCGGCTGCTGCGCCGCCACGAGCCGGAGGTCATGCGGAAGTAGCCACGGCTCCCCGAGCCGCACGACGCCCGAGGGCGGCACCCCTGCACGGGGTGCCGCCCTTCGGCGTGTCCGAGGTGGCTCAGTACGCGCTGTTGACGTTGTCGATCGAGCCGTAGCGGTCGGCCGCGTAGTTGCAGGCGGCGACGATGTTGGCGACCGGGTCGTACTGGTCGAACTTGGTTCCGGCGATGTGGTACGTCTTGAAGGTCGGGTAGATGACCTGCAGCAGACCCTTGGACGGGACGCCGTTGATGGCGTTGATGTCCCAGTTGTTGATCGCGTACGGGTTGCCGCTGGACTCACGCATCACGTTCTTGTAGATGCCGTGGTACGTGCCCGGGATGTCGTGCTTGTCCATGATGAACAGCGCCTCGCGGATCCAGCCGTCGAGGTTGTTCGTGAAGACGGGCTTGCGGGCGGCGGCACGGCTCGCGGCCGCCTTCGCCGCGGCGCGCTTCTTGGCGGCGGCCTTCGCCTTGGCGGCGGCCTTGGCCTTGGCGTCCGCCTTGGCCTTCGCCTCGGCCTTGGCCTTGGCGGCGGCGGCAGCGGCCTTGGCCTTCGCGTCGGCCTCCTGCTTCGCCTTGAGGGCGAAGGTCGAGCTCTGCTCGGCGAGGCCGGCGGCCAGGGCCTTGGCCTGCGGGCTGTTCGCGTTGTACGACCACGCGACCTGCTGGGTGTTCGCGAGGGCCTGGGGCTCGGTCTCGGTGGAGCCACCGTTGCCCTGGACGAGAGAGAAGCCGAGCGCCGCGGCGCTCAGAGCGGCGACGCCGGCGATGGTGGCCTTGTGGGTCTTCTTCAGACCACGACTGTGGCCGGGAGTGTTCGCAGACATGCAGGACTACCTCTTCGAATCGCTGGGGGTCGCTCAGGCCGGGGCGGCGCTGCGCCTGCTCGGCGGCGACGGACGCAATTCTTAGCGGCAGCAAAATGCCGTGGCAAAGGTGTGACGTACGATCCCGGGTAGTGGATCAGGGGGCCCGCGAGGAGGCCGCCGGACCGGTCTCTGACCAGTCCCGACGGCCCCATCTGTCCCTTATCTGTCCACTAGGGTGGTTCGTAAGTGATGTGGGTCCTATGTGCGGGCTCACATCGGGCGGGTAACGGTCTCACCAGACGTTGCGTCAGCAATGCGCACAGTGAGGGTCCTCCTCCGGGAGGACGAGGTGGACGTCCCCGAACTCGTGCCAGAGGTACCGCTCCTGCACCGCCGCGGCGTACGCCCGCCGCAGTGCGGGCCGCCCCGCCACCGCCTCCAGCATCAGCAGATGCGAGGCCTCGGGCTCGTGCAGCCCGGTCAGCAGCCCGTCCACCACCCGCACCCCCCGCTGTGGCGTGACGACCAGATCCGTCCACCCGGAGGCGGCCCGCACCACCCCTCCCTCCCCGGCCGACTCCAGCGCCCGCACGGCCGTGGTGCCGACCGCGAGGACCCGCCCCCCGCCGGCCCGCGCCGCGTTCACCAGCCAGGCCGTCGTGGCCGGCACCGAGAAGCGCTCCGGATACGGCGGCTCCTGCACCTCCGCCGACGCCACGCCCGTGTGCAGCACCACCGGGGCGAACTGCACCCCCCGGCGGACCAGGTCCGCCACCAGCCGCGCCGTGAAGGGCCGCCCCGCACTCGGCATCTCCGCCGAGCCCGCCCCGTCCGGCGAGGGCAGCGCGAACACCGTCTGATAGGCGGCCGGCGGCTGGTCCCGCTCCGTGTACCCGTAACGGATGGGCCGCCCGTACCGGGCCAGCAGCCCCGGCACCTCCGTGTCCGGCCGCGCCCACCACAGCCGGCTCGTCCCCGGCACCAGGGGCTCCTCGAGCACCAGCCGCGCCCCGCCCGGCAGCCGCACCACCGCACCCGCCGGCCCGCCCGGCCGCGGCAGGGTCGTCCCGGGCCCGCGCCCGGCCCCCGTCCGGTGCCCCCTGGCCGGCTCCCGCAGCTCCACCGCCCACCGGCCGTCGTCGCCCCGCGTCGAGAAGTGCACGACCACCGGCACCCCGCCCGGCTCGGCGCCGAGCCGCCCGTCCACGGCCGCGGCCAGCGTCACGGAGGTGTTCACCACCAGCACGTCCCCGGCCCGCAGCAGCCCCGGCAGCTCACGGAACGCCCGGTGCGCCACCTCCGTCCCCCGCGACACCAGGAGCCGTACGTCGTCCCGGCCGCGCCCCGGACCCCGCTGCTCGGCCGGCACCCGCGCCGACAGCTCCTCCGGGACGCGCAGCCCCTCCAGCGCCACGCTCACCCCTCCACCTCCTCCGCGGGCTCCCCGGACGCCGCCGCCGGCTCCGCCGCCGCGTAGCGGCCGCTCGCGGGACGCCGCTCCAGCAGCGCCAGGAAGCCGGGCACCACCGTCTCCGGTGCCGGACGCGGGCCGCGATCGTCCGGCACCGCCGCCGCGTACAGATCCGTCGCCATGTCGCCCGGGTCCACCGCCCACACCCGCAGTCCCGGCTCCTCCACCGCCAGGACCGCCGCCAGCTGCTCCAGCGCCGCCTTCGAGGCCCCGTACCCGCCCCACGTCCCGTACGCCTCCGCCGCCGCGTCCGAACTCACCACCAGCACCGTCCCCGCCGCGCTCTCCCGCAGCAGCGGCAGGCCCTCCTGCACGAGCCCCAGCGCGGCCACCGCGTTCGTCTCGAACGCCGCCCGCAGCCCGTCGAGCGGCAGCGCGTCCAGCCGCACCAGCGGCTCCGCGCCCAGCGCGCTCGCGTTGCTCACCAGCAGATCGAGCCCGCCAAGACCCCGCGCCGCCGCCACCAGCTCCGCGCGGTGCCCCGGGTCCGTGACATCGCCCGCGACCGCCACCACCCGTGCGCCACGCGCGCGTGCGGCCTCCGCGCTCTCCTCCAGCACCTTCGCCGTACGGGCGTCGAGCACCAGGTCCCAGCCGCGCCCGGCCAGACCGGCCGCCAGCGCCCGCCCGAGCCCCTTCGACGCCCCCGTGACGATCGCGACAGGCATCCGCCCCATCCCCTTCCCATCCGTCCCTCGTGGTCCCCGACGGAATCCAGCCTCATCGCCCCCCGCCCCCGCCGCCTCGTCCGGCGGCCCGGACCGCCCAGGGAACTTCGACCTAGGCCCCCGGTCCCGGTCCACCGCCGTCCCCGGGCGGATACGGACCGTCACACCCCGCCGGTACGGTGAACGCATGAGCCATCGACCGAGCTCCGGACTGGCCGCCGTGAGCAGCGCCCTGCTGGCCATGAACCGCCAGATGGAGGTCCGCGACGTCCTCAAGACGATCGTCGCCTCGGCCCGCGAGCTGCTCGACGCCGAGTACGCGGCGCTCGGCGTCCCCGACGACCACGGCGGCTTCGCCCAGTTCGTCGTCGACGGCGTCAGCGAGGAGCAGTGGCGCGCCATCGGCCCGCTGCCCCGCCAGCACGGCATCCTGGCCGCCATGCTCCACAAGGCCGAGCCCGAGCGCCTCGTCGACGTCCGCCAGGACCCCCGCTTCGAGGGCTGGCCCGACGCCCACCCCGAGCTCTCCGACTTCCTCGGCCTGCCCGTCCGTGACGGCGACGAGATCCTGGCCGCCCTCTTCCTGGCCAACAAGCGCTGCCCGAAGCCGGGCGGCGGCTGCGGCTTCACCGCCGAGGACGAGGCACTCCTGTCGATCCTGGCCCAGCACGCGGCCATCGCCCTCACCAACGCCCGGCTCTACGAGCGCAGCCGCGAGCTCACCATCGCCGAGGAGCGCTCCCGCCTCGCCCACGAACTGCACGACGCGGTGAGCCAGAAGCTCTTCTCCCTCCGGCTCACCGCCCAGGCCGCCGCCGCCCTCGTCGACCGCGACCCGGCCCGCGCCAAGGACGAGCTGCAGCAGGTGGCCGAGCTCGCCGCCGAGGCCGCCGACGAGCTGCGCGCCGCCGTCGTCGAGCTGCGGCCCGCCGCCCTCGACGAGGACGGCCTCGTCCACACCCTGCGCACCCAGATCCAGGTCCTCGACCGGGCCCACACCGCCCGGGTCGGCTTCGAGAGCGCCGGCTTCCGCGCCCTGCCCTCCGCCCAGGAGGAAGCCGTGCTGCGGGTCGCCCAGGAGGCCCTCCACAACGCCCTGCGCCACTCCGGCGCCGAGCACGTCACCGTCTCCCTCGGCCGCAGCGGTCAGGGGGCCCGGCTCACCGTCACCGACGACGGCAAGGGCTTCGACCCCACGACCGTACGCAGCGCCGGCCGCCACCTCGGCCTGGTCTCCATGCGCGACCGGGCCGGCGGAGTCGGCGGCAGGCTCACCGTGACATCGGCCCCCGGGCGGGGCACCACGATCGAGATGGAGGTCCCCGGTGGCTGAGAAGATCCGGGTCCTGCTGGTCGACGACCACCAGGTCGTCCGCCGCGGCCTGCGCACCTTCCTGGAGGTACAGGACGACATAGAGGTCGTGGGGGAGGCCGCCGACGGCACCGAGGGCGTCACCGCCACCGAGGAGCTGCGGCCCGACGTCGTCCTCATGGACGTGAAGATGCCCGGGACCGACGGCATCGAGGCGCTGCGTCGGCTGCGCGAGCTCGGCAACCCCGCGCGGGTCCTGATCGTCACCAGCTTCACCGAGCAGCGCACGGTCGTCCCCGCGCTGCGCGCCGGCGCGTACGGGTACGTCTACAAGGACATCGACCCGGACGCCCTCGCCGGTGCCATCCGCTCGGTGCACGCCGGGCACGTGCTGCTCCAGGCCGAGGTCGCCGGCGCCCTGCTCAGCCAGGACGAGCACGGGCAGAGCGGCGGCTCGGGCCGCGGCTCCACCCTCACCGAGCGGGAGCGCGAGGTCCTCGGGCTGATCGCCGACGGGCGCTCCAACCGGGAGATCGCCCGCGCGCTCGTCCTCTCCGAGAAGACGGTCAAGACGCACGTCTCGAACATCCTCATGAAGCTGGACCTCGCCGACCGGACCCAGGCCGCGCTCTGGGCCGTACGGCACGGCCTCACGACGTAGGGACGATCGTTCGCCTTTTCATACCGTCGTGTGGATGTCCCCCGTTCGGCGTAACCCGGCGGGGGCGGCGGCGTTCTCCAGGGCGTGCCGCGGCGGACCGGCCGCGGCGACGACCAGGAGGAACCCGAAGTGAACAAGCTCAAGAAGGCCGCTGCCCTCACCATGGTCGCCGGTGGCATCGTCGCCGCCGGTGCCGGTGTCGCCTCCGCCCACGGCGGTGCCGACGCCCACGGGCAGGCCGTCGGCTCGCCGGGCGTCGCCTCCGGCAACCTGGTGCAGGTCCCGGTCCACGTCCCGGTGAACGTCTCCGGCAACACGGTCAACGTGATCGGCCTGCTCAACCCGGCCTTCGGCAACGGCGCCGTCAACCACTGACCCGCCCGCCCGACCACCGGCCCCCGGACGACCCCCCGGGGGCCGGGCCCGTTTCCGGCCCGCCCGCGCGTCACGGCGCCCGACGGGCGCGCCCGCGGGGACGCCGCCACGCCGCCGGGCACGCCGACCGCGCCCGCGGGGACGCCGCCGCGCCGCCGCGCACGCCGACCGCGGCCCCCACGGGCGGGCCGCCGGGCGACGCCGCCGCGCCGCCGCGCACGCCGACCGCGGCCCCCACGGGCGGGCCGCCGGGGCGCTCCTAGAAGCCCCGCTCCCGCTCCCGCTCCTCCACATACGCGTTGTACGCCGCCACCTGCGCCCGCCGCGCCACCCGCTCCACGGGCCGCAGCGCCTCCCCCCGCGCCGCCATCTCCGCCGCGCTCACCGCGCCGCCGTGACCGTGGTCGTAGGCCAGGTCCACGAGGAGCCCGATGCGCCGGGCCAGCTCCAGGACCCGGACCGCGCGAGCCGGATAGCCCGGGGCCAGCACCTCCCCGCCCCCCTCCGCCCGAGCCCGGTAGGCGTCCCGGGCCGCGTCGGCGGCCGGACCCGCGGCGGCCACGTCGAGCCGGGTCAGGACGGTCGTCGCCTCGCGCAACGCGTCCGACAGCTCCCGCTCCGCCTCGCCCAGCGACGGCACGTCCGCCGGTGGAGCCTCCCGCACCGTCAGGCAGTGCCACACCACCTCGACGTGCAGATCGCCCACCGGACCCGCCTCCGACACCGCCGGCACCAGACCGTACGGCGCGCCGAAGCCGACCGCCGCCTCCTCCGCCTCGAGCGCCCGCGCGTTGAACTCCGGCGGGCCGCTCAGCCCGAGCGGATGCCCCGGCGCGGGAAGGGCCACCCGCCACCCGGTCACCCCGAGCCGCCGCAGCCGCCCGAGCGCCAGCGTCAGGCCCACCGGCCCCGCCTCGCCCGGCAGCCCCTCCACGCGGTGCACCGCGTCCTCCCCGACAATGGCGAGCGCCGCGTCGTCCGGCGACACCGCCCCGGCCAGCAGGGCATTGCCCCAAGCGGCCAGACGTCCTGAGCGTGGTTCCGAAAGCATGCCCCCCAGCGTAGGGACTCCCACCGGCCCCGAGGCGCAAAGCAAGCCCTAAGGACCGGCCCGGCCGCCCGGTGGCGTAGGTTTTCCCTGGACGCCGCGCCCACAGGCGCAAGGCGGTGACACGACTCGACCCCAAGGGGAGACAACACGACCATGAGCGATGTACTGGAGCTGGTGGACGTATCCGTGGTCCGCGACGGACGCGCTCTGGTGGACGAGGTCTCCTGGTCGGTCAAGGAGGGGGAGCGCTGGGTCATCCTCGGCCCCAACGGTGCCGGCAAGACCACCCTCCTCAACATCGCCTCCAGCTACCTCTTCCCCACCAAGGGCACCGCCACGGTCCTCGGCGAGCGCCTCGGCGGCGTCGGCACCGACGTCTTCGACCTGCGCCCCCGCATCGGCGTGGCCGGCATCGCCATGGCGGAGAAGCTCCCCAAGCGCCAGACCGTCCTCGAGACCGTCCTCACCGCCGCCTACGGCATGACCGCCACCTGGCACGAGGACTACGACCCGGTCGACGAGCAGCGCGCCAAGGCCTTCCTCGACCGCCTCGGCATGACCGACTACCTGGACCGCAGGTTCGGCACCCTCTCCGAGGGCGAGCGCAAGCGCACCCTCATCGCCCGCGCGATGATGACCGACCCCGAGCTGCTGCTCCTGGACGAGCCCGCCGCCGGTCTCGACCTGGGCGGCCGCGAGGACCTCGTCCGCCGCCTCGGCCGGCTCGCCCGCGACCCGATCGCCCCCTCGATGATCATGGTGACCCACCACGTCGAGGAGATCGCCCCGGGCTTCACCCACGTCCTGATGATCCGTCAGGCCAAGGTGCTCGCCGCCGGCCCCATGGAGACCGAGCTGACCTCCCGCAACCTCTCCCTCTGCTTCGGCCTGCCGCTCGTCGTCGAGCACGTCGGCGACCGCTACACCGCGCAGGGCCTGCCGCTGAAGTGACGTCAGGGGCGCGGTGACCGCACAGAATCGCGCCCTGTCCCGTACAGCCCCACCGCCCTACCATGACCATGTGGACATCGACGCATGGATCTGGTGGCTGATCGGCGCGGTGGGGCTCGGCATTCCCCTCGTTCTCACCGCGATGCCCGAGTTCGGCATGCTGGCCGTCGGCGCCGTCGCGGGAGCCGTCACCGCGGCCCTCGGCTTCGGCATCGTCGCCCAGGTCGTCGTGTTCGCCGTCGTGTCCGTCGCCCTCATCGCCGCGGTCCGCCCCATCGCCGCACGGCACCGCGACGGCCGCCCCGGACTCGCCACCGGCATCGACGCCCTGAAAGGACGTCAAGCCGTCGTGCTGGAGAGGGTCGACGGCTCCGGAGGACGTATCAAGCTGGCCGGCGAGGTCTGGTCCGCCCGCACCCTCGACTCCGCACAGAGCTTCGATCCCGGCGAACAGGTCGACGTCGTCGACATCGACGGAGCCACGGCCGTCGTGATGTGACCGAACCTCGCCCATGACCCTCCGCGGTCTGGGAAACTCGATCATCGAGATCATCATCTGGTCATCTACCCGGCAGCGAAGGGCACAGGGAACACGATGTCAGCAGTCATCATCGTCCTGATCATTCTGGTGGTGCTTGTCTTCATCGCCCTGATCAAGACCATCCAGGTCATCCCGCAGGCGAGCGCCGCGATCGTGGAGCGCTTCGGGCGCTACACCCGCACGCTCAACGCGGGCCTGAACATCGTCGTCCCGTTCATCGACCGCATCCGCAACCGGATCGACCTCCGCGAGCAGGTCGTCCCCTTCCCGCCGCAGCCGGTCATCACGCAGGACAACCTGGTCGTCAACATCGACACCGTCATCTACTACCAGGTGACCGACGCCCGCGCCGCCACCTACGAGGTCGCCAGCTACATCCAGGCCATCGAGCAGCTCACCGTCACCACCCTCCGCAACATCATCGGCGGCATGGACCTGGAGCGGACCCTCACCTCCCGCGAGGAGATCAACGCGGCCCTCCGCGGCGTCCTCGACGAGGCCACCGGCAAGTGGGGCATCCGCGTCAACCGCGTCGAGCTCAAGGCGATCGAACCGCCCACCTCCATCCAGGACTCGATGGAGAAGCAGATGCGCGCCGACCGCGACAAGCGCGCCGCGATCCTCACCGCCGAGGGCATCCGCCAGTCGCAGATCCTCACCGCCGAGGGCGAGAAGCAGTCCGCGATCCTGCGCGCCGAAGGCGAGGCCAAGGCCGCCGCGCTCAAGGCCGAGGGCGAGGCCCAGGCCGTCCGCACGGTCTTCGAGGCCATCCACGCGGGCGACCCCGACCAGAAGCTCCTCTCGTACCAGTACCTCCAGATGCTCCCGAAGATCGCCGCAGGCGACGCCAACAAGCTCTGGATCGTGCCCAGCGAGATCGGCGACGCCCTGAAGGGCCTCTCCGGCGCCTTCGGCAACGTCGCGCCCGGCGTCCCCGGCTTCAACACCAAGAGCTCCCCGTCCGTCGACATCCCCGCCCGCCGCGAGGAACCCCCCGTTGACTGACACGTACACGTAATCTCGTGCATGATCGGTGCGAGCCCCTCGACCCCGGATCCCCCGGAGCGGGGAGGCGACTCACCGAACCCGTAAGGAGATGGCTTTGTCCATCTGGGACATGCTCGCGGTCTTCGCGGCAGGCACAGCCGCCGGCACCATCAACACCATCGTGGGATCGGGAACGCTGATCACGTTCCCGGTCCTCCTCGCCACCGGCCTCCCCCCGATCACCGCGAACGTCTCCAACGCCCTCGGCCTCGTCCCCGGATCCATCAGCGGAGCCATCGGCTACCGCAGCGAACTCAAGGGCCAGACCACCCGCGTCCTCCGCCTCGGCACCGCCGCCCTCCTCGGCGGACTCGTCGGCGCCGTCCTGCTCCTGGCCCTGCCGTCCGACGCCTTCGACGCGATCGTCCCCGTCCTCATCGGCATCGCCCTGGTCCTCGTCCTCCTGCAGCCCCGCATCGCGGCCGCCGTCCAGCGCCGCCGCGAGGCCAAGGGCACCGAGGCCCACCCCGACGGCGGCCCCGCCCTCCTCGTCGGACTCTTCCTCGCCAGCATCTACGGCGGCTACTTCGGCGCCGCCCAAGGCGTCCTGTACCTCTCGCTGATGGGCCTGCTGCTCCACGACACCCTGCAGCGCGTCAACGCCGTCAAGAACATCCTCGGCGCCGTCGTCAACGGCGTCGCCGCCGTCTTCTTCCTCTTCGTCGCCGACTTCGACTGGACCGCCGTCCTCCTCATCGCCGTCGGCTCCACCATCGGCGGCCAGATCGGCGCCAAGGTCGGCCGGCGCCTGCCGCCCACCGTCCTGCGCGGGGTCATCATCGCCGTCGGCATCGTCGCCATCCTCCAACTCACCCTGAGGTGACCCCCCGGAAACGACGGAGGGCCCGCCCCGGAAGGGGCGGACCCTCACGCCGTACGCACAGCGCCCGACACAGCGGAAGCGCGCGACTCACCGCACCGGCACAGCCGCACGACAGAGCCGACGCCCCGCCCTACGCGGCCTGCCCGGCCAGCCAGTCCGGCAGCTCCGACCGCTCGGCCGCCCTCAGCGCCAGCAGCATCGCGTCCTGCGGCGTCGGCACGAACGGCTGGTGCAGCAGCGGCATCCCCGCCTGCTCCGGAGTACGGTCCGCCTTGCGGTGGTTGTCCTCCGCGCACGAGGCGACCGTGTTCAGCCAGTGGTCCCCGCCCCCCTGCGCCCGCGGCACCACATGGTCCACGGTCGTGGCACGCTTCCCGCAGTACGCGCACCGGTGCTGGTCCCGCACCAGCACCCCCCGCCTCGACCACGGAGCCTGTCTTCGGAACGGCACCCGTACGTAGCGGCAGAGCCTGATCACACGGGGCACCGGCATGTCCACGGCGGCCGCCCGCACCCGAAGGCCGGGATGCTCCTGCTCCACGACGGCCTTGTCCTGCAGGACAAGCACCACCGCACGGTTGAGTGTCACCGTCGAAAGCGGCTCGAAGCTCGCGTTCAGTACCAGCGTGTCCCGCATTGTGCCCACCTCCCGTGTGCCGGCCCCAGCCCCCCGTCTAGAGGCTCCGGGCTTGGATCAACTCTGGCCGGGCGCGCCGGGTAGGACAACGCAATATCCGCGCAAAGAAAGATGCCCGCTTCTGATCTCTCCAAGACCAGAAGCGGGCAAACAAGAAGCGAAGCTCTCCCTACGCGGGAATCTCGTACTCCGCGACGAGCTGGGCACGCCCCAGGGTGTGGAAGCGCAGATGGAAGCCGACGGCGGCCGGCGAGGTGTCGGCGTCGGGGCCGAGCTTCTCCCGGTCCACCGCGTACACCGTGAAGACGTAACGGTGCGGACCGTCCCCGGGCGGCGGGGCCGCCCCGCCGAAGTCCCGGGAGCCGTAGTCGTTCCGGGCCTGCACGGCACCCGCCGGCAGCCCCTCGAACGCGCCCGTACCCGCGCCCGCCGGCAGCTCGGTCACCGACGCCGGGATGTCGAAGACCACCCAGTGCCAGAAGCCGCTTCCCGTCGGCGCGTCCGGGTCGAAGCACGTCACCGCGAAGCTCTTCGTCTCCGCCGGGAAACCCTCCCAGCGCAGCTGCGGAGAGGTGTTCCCCTCCGCGTACACCTGAGCGTCCTTCAGGACCCCACCCTCGACGACGTCGTCGCTCACCACCGTGAACGACGCCACCGGCGGGTGGAAGTCATGGGGAAGCGGAGCCCTCTTGCCCTCGGCCACGTCTCAACCTCCTGTCGCTAGCTGCCCTACGGCACCGAGCCTAGAGCCAGTTGCGACGCCCGCCGACCTCCGCCAGCCACTGGTTCAGATACGCCGCCCAGTCGGTGGTGTGGAAGTCGTGCAGGCCGACCGTGAAGGAGCGGTACGAGTCACTGCCCTCGCTGAAGAGGCCCGGCTTCTTGTCCATCTCCAGGACGACGTCCATCTCCCGGTCGTCCGCGACGAAGGTCACCTCGACCTGGTTCAGCCCCCGGTACTGCGCCGGCGCGAAGAACTCGATCTCCTGGTAGAAGGGCAGCTTCTGCCGCGTCCCGCGGATGTGACCGCGCTCCATGTCCGCGTTCTTGAAGCGGAAGCCCAGCTGGATGAAGGCGTCCAGGATGGCCTGCTGCGCCGGCATCGGGTGCACGTTGATCGGGTCCAGGTCGCCCGAGTCCACCGCGCGGGCGATCTCCAGCTCCGTCGTCACCCCGATGTGCATCCCGCGCAGCTGCTGGCCCGCGATCGCGGTGACCGGCGTCTCCCAGGGGATCTCCAGACCGAACGGCACCACGTGCACCGCGCCGGCCTGCACCTCGAAGGCCCCGCCGAGACGCACCTTCACGAACTCGACGTCCTGCTTGTACTCCTGGTCGTTGCCCTCGACCTCGACGCGCGCCTGCAGACCGACGGAAAGCCCCTCGATCTGCTGGGCGACCGAGCCGCCCTGGATCCGCACCTCACCCTGGACGACGCCACCCGGGACGACGTTCTCCTCGGTGAGCACAGTCTCCACGGACGCCCCGCCGGCACCCAGGCTCGCGAGCAGCTTCTTGAACCCCATGTCCTGCGTCCTCTCCTTGATGGTCTGACCTCTTCATACGCGCAACGAAGGTAGCCGGTTCCCCGTACCCTCGGACGCCATGAGCGAGAGCCCCGACCGTACGCCGCTCCCGCGGAGCTTCTTCGACCGCCCGGTACTGGAGGTCGCCCCCGATCTGCTCGGCCGCATCCTCGTACGTAACGCCCCCGAAGGGCGTGTGGAACTCCGCCTCACCGAGGTGGAGGCCTACGCCGGCGCGGTCGACCCCGGCTCCCACGCCTTCCGCGGCCGCACCGCCCGCAACGCCGTCATGTTCGGACCACCCGGACACGCGTACGTCTACTTCACCTACGGCATGTGGCACTGCCTGAACCTGGTGTGCGGTCCCGAGGGCGAGGCGAGCGGAGTCCTGCTCCGCGCGGGGGAGATCCTCACGGGCACGGAAGAAGCCAGGAAACGACGCCGCTCGGCCCGCTACGACAACGAGCTCGCGAAGGGGCCGGCCCGGCTCGCCACCGCCCTCGACGTCGCCCGCAGCCTCGACGGCACCGACGCCTGCGCCGGCCCGGACGCCCCCCTGGCCCTGCTCGCCGGCTCGCCGCCGCTCCCCGACCTGGTCCGCAACGGTCCCCGGACGGGAGTGGGCGGCGACGGCGCCCCCCATCCCTGGCGCTTCTGGATCGACGGCGACCCCACGGTGAGTCCCTACCGCGCCCACACACCGAGGAGGCGCGCGGCCTCGGGCTCGGCTTGACTCGGGTCCCGGAGATGCGTAATGTGGCCCGAGCCGCTTGAGACGGGAAGTGCTTGCTCAAGCCTCCTGGAAGCGGCCATCCACTACTTACAACGATTCCCGACGGGGCCTATTTCGGCATTCCGAAATCTGTTCCAAGTGGCTCGATTATGAGTCGCCAGGGAAATCCGCTAACGTAGTGGACACGCCGGAAGGCCTCGGAAAGGAAGACGAAAGTCGGAAATCCAAGACCGGAAAGCACCGAGGAAATCGGGTCGGAAAGATCTGATAGAGTCGGAAACGAAGGAAGCGCCCGGAGGAAAGCCCGAGAGGGTGAGTACGAAGGAAGCGTCCGCACCTTGAGAACTCAACAGCGTGCCAAAAATCAACGCCAGATTAGTTGATACCCCGTCCATCTTCGGATGGTCGAG